>JBFMBS010000070.1:0-1686 GCA_040755055.1 Bacteroidota bacterium | reverse complement strand
CTCTAGTGCTACTTTCGCTTTGAATTCACTGCTGAAGGTTTTTCTTCCTCTGGACATTCTGTGGCTCCTTTTTTACCACATTAAATTATCTGTTTTTTTTGTCCAAATTTTGGGGTACAGCATAGTAATCCACAAATTGTTCTTACAATAATTTGCTAGGTTATCTCTAATTCCCATATCCCACCAAAGTCCATAAATAGTTCCGCATCCAGAATGCCCAGTGGGAATCGTATAGACCAATCTCAAATCATACATACCTTGATAATATTTCATCATCTTTTGGTAAGCATTTTCAGCAATATTAAACGACCAATATATTCCCAAAGCATAATCTGATAATCCTACACTGGAATTAGGACCTCCATCTGCATCCCAGAAATGAGTTATTGATGTAAACGCAATTCTCCTATCTTCAGGTGTTTCAAAAAAGAGAGAATACAAAAAGGGTGTTATTTCTTGGTTGAATGTTGGCGCTCTACCAATGCCATAATGATATAGGATGTCATATTCATCTTCTATCCATGCACCTGAAACAATTTTTCCATCGCCCATGGATTTTAAATTTTGATTACTATTTGTCTCAGAAAAACCGATATAATTCGCCATTTCACTATATTGTAATTGAGGATAAGATTTAATCAATAATTTCCAAGCTTCGCGAGTGATATATTGATGCACATTTTGCTCATGGCAAACAGATATTATTGGTAACAATATGATTAAGATAATAGCCATTTTACTTTTCATGAATTGTTCTCCTAAAAATTTAGTGTTATAAATATTTGCGCACATGGTGAAAATAATGGTGCTGAGAATGAAGTGGTTATTAAAGCCAACCCTAATTGATATCCTAAACTTATTGTATTGCTAGAATTGTTATCCTTACCTAAAGTCAGTTCAATAGAGCTTTGCTGTTTGTATCTACCATTGCTATCCTTGTAATCATAGTAACCAATTTCCAATGAACAATTATTAAGATAATCTAAAAGTGATTTATTAAAGAATCTTGATATTTTTACTCCATATGTAATATTTCCGAAATAGATCCCTGGTGCTCGGTTTTTATTATTAAATAAACTTAATTTAGCACCAACACTCCAATAGTTATCAATTTGGAATCCACTACAAACACTCAGAACATTTGGATAACCAATTCCAGTACTTATAAAAACAATACGGGTGTTTACCGAGTCCTTCCTTAAGTCAGGTTCCATAGCGTATGAAAGTGAATAATAACAAAAAAAAATCAAAAAGTACGTTGCTAATTTTCTCATTTAAATCCTCAGTTTTTGGGCAAAAATTAAACTTCCTTTTTTAATAAATTATCAAAACAACAGCGCATCTATAGTAGATAATTTCTATTTAATTTGGATAATACTTTTCAGAAAATAAAAATCTCATCTAATTTTACTTAAAACTTACTGTATTAAAATCATTTATCACAAACAGTCATCGAGAAATATTAATTGCAAAAGCTTAACCTCATAAGAATTTTCCCTGATATATTTTGCTAATTAATTAGTTATTCATATTTACTATTCTATATTCAAATTCACCGGTTTGATCCTACCCCTAAAAGTGCAACAAAAAGTTAAGCAACCTTTTTATTAATTATATCGTTATTTTTTTCTTCAAACTCCCCAGGTGATAAATATCCGATTGTTGAATGAAGTCTTACTCTGTTGT
>JBFMBS010000069.1:0-1693 GCA_040755055.1 Bacteroidota bacterium | reverse complement strand
GTTATAGCCAATTCTTTTAAGAAGTCCAACAGCATCCTCCCAGTTAACATTTCCAGTGCCTAACGGGATATGCAGGTCATTGTAGCCGCCTTTATTATCCGAGAGATGAACATGGATAAGTCGGTCTAAAAATCGGTTCAACATTTTTTCTGCATTGCATTCGCCTGGCATCAAATTAGCATGACCTAAATCAAAATGGAATTTTAACTGCCCAACTGCTAAAAATATCTTTTCTAAATCAGGGATACAGGAATCAGCATTTTCAAGCATAACTGTAAGCCCGATTTTTTCGGCTGCATTAACAATTTTTGTAAGTGATTCAGTATTAAATTTTATAGCATCAGTTTCTGAAAAAAAGGCTGGCTGGTTAAAATCAGGATGGATGTTAACTTTTTCAGCACCGACTTTCTGGAAAAATTCTATACAGGCGATTATTTCTTTTACAGATATATTTCGCAGCGCAGTTATTGGCGAGCCAATCGGGAAATAGTATGCGGTATGTCCAACGACTTCTAATTTATTTTTTTTTAGCGCAGATTTTATTTCTTCCGGGTTCAGAATATCAATATACGCCTGCGGTGGCTCTAGTGATAAATCAATATAATCAAATCCTTTTTTAGCAGCCCATTCTATCTCATTAAATATGTTAGCGGCAGGAAAATTCATCATTCCAAGTTTCATAATTTAATTATACTAAAAATTCAAAAAAATAGCAAGTAATATTCTTGATATTATTAGAAATTATGATATAATAACTAATAGGAGCGAGATATTATTGACTGACTTTATGATTACACATTTTGTTCATACACTACAACATTATGTTATAGAAATTGCACCCAGTGTAGTTTTTGGCTTTTTATTAAGTGGTATAATTCATGAGTTTGTGCCACAGTCTATAATTAATAAGTATTTCGGCGAGAAAAAAATTAGTTCTATTATTTATATAACACTTATTGGGACTATTCTTCCTATTTGTTGTTTTGGTTCTTTACCCATAGCAATTGGTTTTAGAAAAAAAGGTGTGCCGTTAGGTCCAATTCTTGCTTTTCTTGTTGCAACACCTGCTACATCTGTCACTGCTATTTTAGTAACCTGGCGTCTTATGGGATTGGTATTCACTTTATATCTCTGTTTGACAGTTATAGTAATGGGACTTATTATTGGTATCATTGGGAATTTGCTGCCGTTTAAATCAGTAAATATAGAACCTGATACTTGCCCTATGTGTGAGGAAGGCGAACATGTAAATCATCAGCATCATAATAAAGGTATAAAAAATAGAATAATTTCAGTCTTATCATTTGGTTTTGTTGACATGCCAAAAGAAATTGGATTAGAGCTAATTATAGGATTAGTCTTAGCAGCAATAGTTGCTTCTATTACACCTGTAGGTATCCTTATAAAAAATTATCTTGTAGGTAGTTTTGGATACTTTTTCGCTTTGATTTTTGGTCTGGTAATGTACATCTGTTCTACTGCCAGTGTTCCATTGGTTCATGCATTTGTTAGCCAGGGATTAAATATTGGAGCAGGTTTGGTTCTGTTATTAGTTGGTCCAATTACAAGTTATGGAACTATTTTGGTTATCAGGAAAGAATTCGGTACTAATATTTTGTTATTTTACTTGGGGCTTATCTCTTTAATCTCATTAATTTCAGGATATTTATTTTCTATATTGTAATTGGCGGTG
>JBFMBS010000068.1:0-1844 GCA_040755055.1 Bacteroidota bacterium | reverse complement strand
AGGAATCCTTCGAACACAAATGAATCGGTTGGTAAACCGGAAATACTTAAAGCCATTATTGCGGCGTTAGCTCCGGGTATCCCGACCACTTCTACCTCATTTGCAATGGCACTATGCACCAAGCGAATTCCAGGGTCGGAAATTGCCGGCGTGCCGGCATCAGTAACAAGTGCACATGATAAACCACTTTTCACCTTCTCAATGATTTCCGAGATTTTCCTTGGTTCACTTTGGGCATTGGCAACTACAAACGGTTTTAATATTGAATAATGATCCAGCAATATTTTAGTTACACGTGTATCTTCACATACAACAAAATCAACTTGCTTTAGTGTATCTATTGCTCTAAAGGTAATGTCAGATAAATTTCCAATCGGTGTGGCTACTACAAATAATTTACCGTGTCCATTCATAAAAAGGGCTCCTTATTGGAGCCCTAATTTAATGTTAATTGCTTATACTAATCAAAACATCCCGGATAATATTTATACCGGCATCAACTTGTTCTTTATTAATTACAAGAGGCGGTCTAAACCGAACTGTGTTCACGCCGCATCCAAGCATTATCATTTTGTTTTTATATAATTCCGATAAGAATTTTTTCCTAATCTCTGGATCGGGAAGATTAAACGAGCACATCAGTCCAAGTCCGCGTGCCTGGGAAACAAGTTTCGGAAAATCATTTTCAAGCTCTTGGATATGATTTAATAAATAATCACCAACAATTTTTGCATTTTCAACTAAGTTTTCTTCTTCGATAATTTCAAGATTTTTTCTTGACCTAACCATGTCAACAAGATTACCGCCCCAAGTAGAGTTTATACGGCTAGATTTATGAAAAACATTTTCTTCAACGTCGTCTATCCTATCGGTTACCATGATTCCGCACGTTTGTACTTTCTTCCCGAATGACATGATATCGGGTTGAACGTAATATTCGTGTGCCCACATTTTACCGGTCATTCCAAGTCCGGTCTGTACTTCATCGAACATTAAAAGTATTTCGTTCTCATCTGCAATTTCTCTGAGCTTAATAAAAAATTCTTTTCTGAAAAAGTTATCTCCGCCTTCGCCCTGGATTGGTTCTATGATAATAAGAGCAATATCGTCGGGATTATTTTTAATTACAGAATAGATTTGGTCGATAGCTTCATTTTCTAATTTAATGATATCGTTCAAATTATCTTTAAGTGGAAATTTAATCTTTGGGTTTGTAATCCTTGGCCAATTAAATTTTGGGAAATAGGCAATTTTAACCGGGTCGGTATTGGTTAAAGACATCGTGTAACCCGATCTTCCGTGAAATGCTTCTTTGAAATGAATTACTTGATGACCTTTCTCTTCTTTGTATCCTTTCATGAAATTTTTTCTAACTTTCCAATCGAAAGCAGTTTTTAATCCATTCTCTACTGCAAGTGTACCGCCATCCACAAAAAATAGGTATTTAAAGTATTCTGGTTTTGCTATTCTGTTTAAAGTATCAACAAACTTTGCCATCTCAACGGAATATATATCGGAGTTAGATGGTTTGTTCATTGCAGCAAGAGCTAATTCCACTCTGAATTCAGGGGTATTAATTTTGGGATGGTTTAAACCAACCGGTGATGAAGCAAAGAACGAAAAAAAATCTAAATATTTTTCACCGGTCTTTTCATCAACAATAGTTAGATCATAACTTTTCTCTAGATCTAGTACAAGATCGAATCCATCGATCAGCATGGTTCCGCGTAAAACTTCATGTACATTTTTTGCGGTGATTTGTTTTGAAATATCTTGCTTATATAAGTTAACCATAACGGTATCCTCCCGGGTAAAAGGTTATAAAAATTTAAAATAGCGGAGGT
>JBFMBS010000067.1:0-2117 GCA_040755055.1 Bacteroidota bacterium | reverse complement strand
TAACTACTCACTGAAGCAGACAACACTATTTCAAAGAACTAATTGTTTCCGTAAAAAGAATTATTTATCAAAAAAAACACACACAATACTTAAAAATATGTTTTACTAACTGTATTTTTCAGATGGTTCAAGATTGTTAATACAAATGAATTAACATTATTAGGTAGTTTGAATTTAGGATATTTACCAGTAAATATAAGTGTATCAAACAATATAGCATATGTTTGTTTATATGACGGGGGCTTTGCAATAATTGATGTTTCAAATCCTAAATTGCCAACCCTACTTTCAAATATCAAAGCTCCGCATGCAAGATTAGGACCAATTGAACATAAGGTACAATCTTCTTTTGTTTTTATCTCAACGGTTCTTGGATTTTGGATTGTAAATATTTCTGAACTAAGCAGTCCTAAGTCTGATTTCTTTTATGCAACAGCATATGATGTAATAGATGCTAAAGTGGAAGATAATATAGCATATGTAAATTGTTCATTTGGTGGATTAAGAATACTAGATATTACTACCAGAGATAAACCAGAGAAGATTGGTGATTATATAACTCCTGAAATATTGTATGATTTTGAAATAAAAGATAGTATTGGTTACCTATTAACTGAAAAAAAAATAATTGTATTAAACGTTGCTAATCCAACACATCCATCACTTATTTCTGAAGTTTCTATTAGTGATAATACACCCAGAACGGAAGGAGTATCCATTAAACTTATCGATAAAAATGGTAGTTTGTTTTTGTTTACTATACACTCTGAAAATGTATTAAAAATATTTGAAGTTTCTAACCCGGCAAATATAAACTTAATACAAACTTTAGAATTAGATTTATTGCCTTATTCTATCGATGTGTCTGAAGATTATTTGTTTGTTGGGTATTATGAACGGCTTATTGAAATATATTTGATTAGTGATTTACCAAACGCTATAACAAAAATTACAAATATTGATAATCAAGAATCTGTTAATGGTCTATTTGTTAACAATGAATTTATTTATGTTGCAGATGTTGGATTAACTATTTACAATATTGGGGATATTAATAATCCTACAAGAGTTGGACACATTGATACACCAGGATCTCGCTCTAAAGTTGATATTGAAAAAGAAGGAGATACTCTATATTTATCTTATTGGTATAATTTAGAAGTCATTGATATTACAGACAAGCATAATCCTAAAATAATAGCTTATTTTAGAGACATTCCGATTAATGGGGTAGCGGCTAATAATAAAAATATTTTATTGAGTGTTGGAAGAAAGGGTTTATTATTCTTAGAAAATGACCATATCACAAATAGCCTTGAAGAATTACCTATCGAACAAAATACTTCTATGATAATATTATACCAGAATTATCCTAATCCATTTAATTCTTATTCAAAAATTAGATTTGAGTTAAAAAAACAATCAAATGTAAAAATCTTAGTATTCAATACCTTGGGAGAAATGATTCAAAAATTAGTTAACGGAATATATACTTCTGGGGTACATTCTGTAGTTTTTAATTCTTCCCATTTACCTTCTGGAATTTATTATTATAGTCTGATTTCAGAAGGTCAAGTAATTGTAAAAAAGATGCTACTAATGAAATAATTTTCTAATAATTTAAAAAATTATTAAATAAATATGGGAGGATATATGATAGTT
Organism: Bacteroidota bacterium; assembly: GCA_040755055.1. GTDB lineage: Bacteria > Bacteroidota > Ignavibacteria > Ignavibacteriales > Melioribacteraceae > DYJK01. The sequence continues at coordinate 455 of JBFMBS010000067.1, read as the reverse complement.
AAAAAAATTCTATCTGTTCTATTTTTATTAAGTATTTATATTTATCCGCAAGGATATCAACCAACAATCAATAATGTTATAACTCATGATAGTTTGCAACATGAAACAGCTATTTCTGTTAATCCGAATAATCCTCAACACTTACTTGCTGTTTGGAATGACTTTAGGAATTTCATCCCAGATGATCAAACGAATAAATACGTTAACCCAGGATATGCTTTTTCTACTGATGGTGGAACTACTTGGACAAGTAATATTTTAACTCCAAACTCCAATTTCCCTTATGGTTTTGATCCATCATGTTCTTTCGATAATAATGGATATGCCTATTGATCCTACCCCTAAAAGTGCAACAAAAAGTTAAGCAACCTTTTTATTAATTATATCGTTATTTTTTTCTTCAAACTCCCCAGGTGATAAATATCCGATTGTTGAATGAAGTCTTACTCTGTTGT
>JBFMBS010000066.1:0-2286 GCA_040755055.1 Bacteroidota bacterium | reverse complement strand
CGGTATAAAGAATTTCCAAGCTGTGTCATATCTTTACTGCCCATTACCGAAATAATTGCATCCTTAACAATTACTTCTTTTGCTTTTAATTCTTGTTGAAATTTTTCATCTGCCAGATCAAAACCGATTGATGAAAGCAGCAAACGTTTTCCATCCGTACCGGCCGGATTAATAATTAGGTCTTCTACTACATAAACGAACTTGCCGAGTTCGACATGTTTTACGCTATCTTTTTCAGTTTGAGCTTGATTGGTGTTAACCGAATCAGTTTGTACGGAAGAAGAATGCAACTGGATTTTGGGAAGCAATATGTTAGCAGTTATAAAATAAACTGCAGCAAGCTGAACAACAAACAAGGGTAAACCAAATAACAAAATTTTGACGTTAAACCCTTTTTTAACCGGTGCTTCTTCCGGTTTCTCTTCCGGTTTTGGAGCGATATTTTCTTCTTTTGGTGTTTCCATAGTGGAAATATTTTTTCAATTATGGTGCCATTTAAAAAATGAGCTAAATGCAAATTGTACCTGGTAATCAAGCCGGTTAAATGGCTAATATTATTCACTTGTGGGTATTGATACTGTACGATGGAAAAAAATTATTATATCCCGAATCTCCTTCTCGTATCTACGAAGGAGACCCGGGAATTTTTCATCCACTATCTGATAAGATTGGTTATTTCTTGAAGGAGATTATCTGCAGTTGTTATTACTCTTGCATTTGCCTGGAATCCTCTCTGGGAAACAATCATTCGTGTAAACTCTTCCGAAAGGTCAACGTTGGATTGTTCCAAAGCACCCGATTGAACTGTTGTACCGGTTTCTTCACCTAAGCTGCCGATTCTCGGCTCGCCGCTGTTTGCATAAGCAGAATACATATTATCACCGACACTGATCAATCCATTCAAGTTGTTGAATGTTGCAACCATTATTTGTGCTAAGTTACGTGAACTTCCATTTGAGAATATACCAACAATATTTCCATACTGATCGATATTCAAATTCGATAAGGAAGCAGATGGAGAACCATCTTGCGACAGAGCACTTACTACCGAACTTGACGATGTTTGCGTTACACCGGAAAAACCTTCACCGAAATCAAGATCAATTACTGCTGTGTTTGCACCGCCTTTTGGAACAAATGTTAACTGCGGATTATTTGGTGATACATTTGCCGGGTCAATTGTACCATCGGCATTAAATAGGATCGTACCATTTGTGGATGCCGATTGCCCGTCTATTGTACTTTGTCCTGGTACAGATGAAGTCCATGTCCAAAGGTTATCATCAATCTTTGTAAATTTTAATGTTACCTGGTGAGCTGTACCTAAAGAATCGAATATTGTAACCGAACCGCTTACAACGTTGGGGATTCGGTTATTATCGGCAGAAATACTCAATGTTTGTGTGCTTGAATTTTGTGTAACCGTGGTTGCATCAAATACAAAATCGATATTTGAAGCCGGAACATTAACACGATTATTCGTACCATCAAACAATGCCGATGAAGTTGCATCGAGTACCCAGGTGCCCGAACCGTTATCTTCAAATGTTAAATTGGGAATTGTACCGGTTGTTACTTCAGCACCATCTGAATCCAACAAACGCCAGTTAAGATCGTAAACATTGTCTGCAGTTTTTTCATAAATAACTTCAAACGAGTATGCATCGCCGTATTCATTATAAACAGTTGCTGTTGTTGCCGTAGTTGAATCGCCTATAGCTAATGCCGATGAATTAATATTTCCTCTTTGAATCACTTCCTGGGTTCTTGTCAGTTCGGAATCGCTTTTTAGATTGCCGCCCCAGCTAATATTTGTAGTTGCAACAGCCGGCAATTTTAAATTTGTATCGATCACAATATCTTCGAGGTTGTTACCGGGGGGAATAACACCATCGTTATTTGCAACTTTACCCTGAACAACCGCACCATTCTGCGGACTTACTAATTTTCCATCTGCATCAAAAATGAAAGCGCCGGCTCTCGAAAAGAATTTCTGTCCGTCACTTTTTAATACAAACATACCGGAACCTTGCAGACCGAGATCGGTTGTAATGCCGGTTCTTTCGAATGTTCCTTGATTCCAGTTTCTATCGATAGAATTTATTTTCATACCCAGCCCGACTTGAAATGAGTTGGTGCCGCCGGTTGTTTCGGTTGGATTTGTACCGGCTTTAACAAATTGATTAAAAGTATCGCTGAATGTTACACGTGAACCTTTGAAACCGATCGTGTTAACATTAGAGATATTGTTCCCAATAACATCCATCATAGATTGGTGATTGCGTA
>JBFMBS010000065.1:0-2577 GCA_040755055.1 Bacteroidota bacterium | reverse complement strand
TCGATAACAAAAACAAAACTCTTCGTTTGTACTATCCTGATTCATATTACAATCTCATTATTCAAAGATTAAGCAGCGATGCTTCGTTCATAGTATATCGTGAATACAAAGACGGGCACAAATGGGGTGAAATCTATTTCGATAAATATCCATGAGAATAAATACGGTTTTAAAAAATTCATTGTGCTTTAACACGTGACTTTATATAAAAACACATTCAGGATTGAGACAGCAAGACATAAAGATTGGGATTATACTAACCCGTGGTGGTATTACATAACAATAAATACGAAAGATCATGTTCAATGGTTCGGAACAATTTCGAAAGGAGAAATGCAATTAAATAAAATTGGAAAGATAATAGAAGAAGGGTGGCTAAGGACTATAAATGTAAGAAATAATGTTGACCTGGATTATTATGTAATCATGCCAAATCATATTCATAGAATACTTATAATTACCCCAGATGTCGTAGAGACGACCGGTTCGGTCGTCTCCAACAAAATTTTGCAGAATACTGAGACGACTCATCGAGTCGTCTCTACGACTTTGAAACCAAATTCACTAGGCTCGATAATAGGACAGTTCAAATCTGTCTGTTCTAAACAAATCTATGCAACCGGGAAAAATAATTTTGCATGGCAGTCCCGTTTTTACGACCGAATAATTCGCAATGAAAAAGAATTACTGAAAATTAGAAAATATATTTTGGGCAACCCTTTAAAATGGGAAATCGAAAAAGACAATCACGAGTATGAAGAATAAATAATGTCTGAAAAGGTTAATTATAACACCATCTCGCCGGTTTACAACGAACGGTACAAAGTCAGTGCACTCGAAGGAGTTGAGAAGAAACTTCTCGCCATTGTAGAAAATCACAAACCGGAAAAAATTCTTGAAGTAGGATGCGGTACCGGACATTGGTTGAATCTGCTCTCAAAATTTTCTTCACAGTTTTACGGTGCGGATTATTCCATCGGCATGTTGAACATCGCGAAGGAGTCAAATGCCAATTTAAACGTAGTTAATGCGGATGCGAACATGCTCTCATTTCACACAAACAGTTTTGATTTGATTATCTGCATCAATGCAATTCATCACTTTACAAATAAAAAATCGTTTGTTGATGATGCATCTGTTTTGCTGAAACCAACCGGCATGCTCTGCATTATGGGATTCGATCCTTACGATAAAGAAAACGATTGGTATTTATACGATTATTTCGATAGAACACGTCAGCTTGACCTTGATCGTTTTCCTCCTTTTCCCGATATAGATAAGTGGATGAGACAAAATAATTATTCAAATGTTAAGACAGAGCTTGTTCATACAGTACTGAACAATAAAGTAGGTGACGATGTACTAAGCGACCACTTTCTGGACAAGCGCGGCGCCTCTCAATTAGCACTTCTTTCCGATGATGAGTATGTAAAGGGAATAAATAAAATCAAGAATGATATTTACAAATCTAAAGCGGAAGAAAAGCAAATCATTTTCAAAGTAAAGCTGAGATTCTTTTCTATTAGCGGCATCAAATTATAGCAAACCATAAGTAAGATTGTCCAATCAATAATACTTTGCAACTAACAACTCTCTACTAACAACGCTTGTTAAATACTCTTAATATTTCTTAAAAAATGTTAAAACACTTCTAAACGCTATAAAGAGCCGCAACTTTTTTAATATCATTTCACTCTAAAGAACAAATTTTTCTTAGAACTTTTCAAGGAGTTATAATATGAAAAGAAGAACACTTTCTTTTATCGTCTTTGTATTTGTATTCACTTGCTTATCAAGCGCACAAGAGTTCAAAATGATAAGTGCGGACGAGGCACAGATTATTGAGGAAATAAAAGGTTTCGCACTTTTCGAAAATAACAAAGTGATCATCGGGGCAATACCGCCGGCAGATCAAAGAGAAAAACAGTATCGGAACGTTGATTTGCAGAAAGATGACGAAGTAGTTTTTGTCAATGGCAAAAAAATAAAATCCATAAGCGATTTCAAAAAATATTATAACGAAATAAAAACCGGAGCAGAAGTTAAATTCGGCATCAAGAGAAATAATCAATCTATGATCGTAACATTTACTAAGACCGAACCATCGAAGGGTAACAAAAAGATCATGACGATAACAACCGAGGGTAAAAACGGCGATACAAAAACTAAAGTCGAAAATGGCAAAGTTATAATTGGCGGGAAGAAATTAGATATCGATTCATTGAAAAAACCAGGTTCAAAAGTTCAAATTCAAAAATCAAAATAAAAAACTGATTGCTAGGGAATCTTATGTACAAATTGCTAATCACCATCTCCTTAATAATTGCATTCAACAATTATGCGCAATCAACCGGTTCATATTATAATCCGAAAGATGATAAATACCGTCTGCTCGGTTTGAAACGAGCGAAAGAACAATACGAAGCCTCAAAAGCCGATTACGAAAGAAGCCTTTCACTTTTTCAAAAAGAAATGATATCGGCAAAAGAATTAGAGCGCGCAAAAAGTTCTTACTCCGATGCGGAAGTTAATTACCACCAGGCATTACTTGCCGTACTCTTTGAACAGCAGTACGTA
>JBFMBS010000064.1:0-3220 GCA_040755055.1 Bacteroidota bacterium | reverse complement strand
AAACAGAGCTGCATGCAATCAAAAGCACCGGGATAATTCCGCCAAAACAGATTCGCAGTAAGCTTGAAATTTTCATAGGACACCTCAATGCAAATATATCTTAATGAAATCTAACTCAAATTCTTTTCTGAAAAAAGCACTATAAAATTTTCAAATGAGGTATCCGGTGTAAAAATTTTGTTATTGTTTTCCTTCCAAATCACCATCGTAAACGAGTAAATTTTTCATCCATGCTTCTCTTAACGCAAGCTGTTCTTTTGTTGGATTATCCATTACCTTAAACTGGTGTTTTATAAGTCTCGGTTTTGCTGTCAGCTCAACTTCTTTTTCTTCACCGTTGCGCATAACGCTAAACTTGAATTTTTCACCAACCTTTAGTTTGGATACAAAACCGAATACTTGCTGTGCGTTCTGAAGGGTTACTTCTTCGCCGTTGGCCTTGTATATAAAATCTCCCGGTTGCAAAACCTCAGCATTCGAAGGATCAATATTTGTTAGTACAAATTTGTTATCCTTAAATCCTACGCCAAAACCAAGAGATATTTTTGATGAATCGTAGCCAACAACTTCAGTATAGTCAATTCCAATTTTGTCGAAATATTCTTTGACCGGAAGAGTTTCCGTACCGGCGATATATTTTTTAATAAAATCTCCTATTTCGGGATAGGTTAATTGAACAAATTCATTAAAGAAATTTTCTTCGCTGAATGATTTTTCCGGGCCGTACTTTTTTGCAAGCCGAATAATAAGTTCGCGCAATCCTTTTGTTCCTTTTGATAATTCCAGGAGACGAATATCGAGCAAAGTTCCTATAACCGAGCCCTTGTTATAGATATTAAAATATTGATCTTGAAGTTCAACACATCTCACACCAAGTTCAGTTAGTGATAAATCTTTATTGAAATTATCATTTACGGAAAGTTTTTGTTTTACTTGTTTTAAGTAATCATCTAGTGTTAAAAGGTAATCCCTCAGCTGCATAATGTCGGATGCCCATTCCGTTATTCCTTCGTAAAACCATAGGTGTTGCGACATCACCGGCTTTTCGTAATTGAAATTCTCAACTAGTTCACTATGAATCTGCAGAGGGGTTACGACGTGGAAAAATTCGTGTGCCGCCGTAGAACGTAAACTTTCTGCTAACTCTTCGCTAAGGGGATCTTCTTTATAAACGTAGATTGAACTATAATTGTGTTCCCATGCACCGGCAGAAAAATTTTCGAAGTGGAATAGAAACACATATCGATCTACCGGCAAACCTTTTGTGAATTGACCGGCTGCATTTAATACATCTTCACATATCATAAGTATGTTGTCGGATGTTATCATACCGGTTTTTGAGTAAGTGAAAATATCCACTGTTGTTTCTTCAACTTTTGCAGATGCTTTTGTGAGATTACCGAGTAAGATTGGCGAATCAACAACATAATCATAATCCGGAGCTGTATAATATCCCTCGCTGTTTTGTGTAAGGGAAGTGCCGATTGCCCAATCGGAAGGGTAATCGAGTTTAATCTCTATCGGATATTTCTGCATACCGTGGAAATATCCGAAAACTGTCTGCCCGTTTATCAATGCATGATCATTTTCGAGGGAGCTTCCGCACATCGGGTAAACCGGGTCTTTATCTAGTTGTGTATCAAATGTTTCTGCGATCGTGTAAACAATTTTTGTCGTAGCTGCCGGATAAGCAATCTCCCACTGATTGACCGATAACTGTTTTGTTGGAATTTCATTTTCATTTTTATCGTAAGCTTTAAAACTTCTTACATATCTGCCGATATTCATTATTTGGTATGTGCCGGGTGCCGTAGCAGCAAATTGATATATATTGTTTTGGTCGGTTAACTTGCCGGGGATTAAAGTGACTTTAAATAAATCATCGCTCCGGTCGTTAAGATTAACATAAAACTTATGTTGTGCCGATATGATTGTTAAGGTTGTAAAAAGAATTACAAGTAATAGAATTACAAATTTTATCTGCTTATTCATATAAATTCCTCAAATCTGTTACAATTATGACGGTTGAAACAAACTATTGTTTTGATGAATTATTCTTAGAAAAACCTTCCGTTATAACTAATGCTGAAACTGAATGCATAAAGATTACTTCTCACTTTCGAAGAGGAATCATTGAAATAATTGATTTCCAAATCATCCGATGGAATAGGGATATAAGCATAATCAAAATAGATAGAGAGTGGAAGCCCCCAAACATTAAAGGGGTAATTTAACCCGGCGCCGTAACGCCAATTCAACTTTCCTCTTTCATGAAGAACAGACTGAGTGGGCGGCACAACCACACCGGCACGAAGAGCAATTATATTGAACAATTTTAGTTCGGTGCCGGTACCCCAGTAATCAACATCCGCTTCTTCTCCGGCACCAGGATTTAATAATCTATAGTATTCACCGGTTATTGTGATATCAACATTAGTGTGGGTCCTTTCACCGAGAATCATCTTTGTTTCATAAGCAAATCCTATGCGTACATATTTTGCTAATTCATTTTTTAATACAATATCGGGAGATGATAAATTTACCTCTTCTAATTCTGTTCCAAAATTCTGAACCGACAAACCGAAACTTAGTTTATCCTTATACATTGATGTATTTACTAACTCTTTGACCTTGTATAGAATTCCAAAATCGATTAAAGCCGGCGTATTCGATTCAAAATCTTCTAATCCAGGAGGAGTGCTTGCTGTTTTTGAATCAAAAAATTTTAATCCAAAGCCGACTGTGAAGTTATCAAAAAGATCTTTTGCTAAAATAAATGAGAAGAGAGTGGAGGTTAATTTGTAGGAATTGTTATCGTTATTAAAAAAGATATCACCACTTGAAAATTTATTATATGAAAAAGCAAACTTTCCGAATGGTACACAAACTGAAACGCCGGTGTTAAAATAATTCATATCATCCAACAAAGAATTCCATCCATGGTAGCGGTAATTGTAAAAGAACGCTAAATTATTACCGGAGACAGCAGCCGGGTTTTCGAAAAAGGAATTTATCGAATTGCTGTATGCGACAAACGATTCTCCCATAGAAATATTTTTCGCATCGATTGCAACATCTGCCGGTGTACCTTTGATTGTGTAGTTTGATCCTTCTTGTGCGGTTAAGAGAATTGTACTAACAAAGAAAATTGAGGCGATTAACTTTTTCATTTTTTAACCCCGTTTGTTGGTGACCATAACAAAAGTATTCATTAACGCCT
>JBFMBS010000063.1:0-3434 GCA_040755055.1 Bacteroidota bacterium | reverse complement strand
CGTTTATCCAAATCAGTTGTCAGTCAGTATCTTGATTTAATTCCCACTGACTCGTAATTTTATCTTTACCTTCCTTTGGTATCATTTGATACTATTTGATAAGCAACATCTTTTTTGTTTCCTGAAATTCTAAGCGCAGCGAAGAATCTGTAATTCTTAGTGAATAAAAATATACTCCGCTTGGTAAAGACGTTCCATGGAACGTCTCTACATTAAATTCTACACTATATTTTCCCGGTTGCTGAAATTCATTTACAAGAGTAGCGATTTCTCTACCGAGAATATCGTAAACTTTTAAAGTAACAACCCCTCCCATATCTCTCCCCCTCACTTCGCCAAGCTCAGTGTGACGTGGAGGGACTGAGAGTGGGGTCGGAATTGTATATTCTATTGTTGTGCTTGGATTAAATGGATTGGGATAGTTTTGACCGAGTGAAAAACTTGTTTCCTTACTGTCTAATAATACAGTACTGTTGCTTGAACTTAAATCATAGTAAGACTTTCTTCTCAGCAATTCACCATTCATGCCTACTGTTAATATATCGCCAAGTTTATTTACTTTAATTTTTTTTAAAGGTCCTTTTAGCGGCAAACTTAAACTAACTTCATTCCATGTTTTTCCTTTATCCCTAGATGAAGTAAAATATAAACTACGGGGAGAATAAATTGAATTGTCGGTAATTTGAATTAGGATTCTCGTAGAGTCAATAAAATCATAGCTTGCCATTAGTTTATTTGGTTGGTTACCATATATTCCTTCCCAAGAATTACCAGTATCTGTAGTCCGTAAGATATTAGTATCATTTAAAATATAACCGATAGACCCGCTAACAAATTCAATTTGTTTATAGATATCACTTAACTCAACCACTCTCCAAAGATTGCCTTTATTATAACAAAAAAATAGTGTTCCTCGGGTAATACCTGACTCATTAAAAACGCCGGTACCAATAATTAAATTTTCATTTACGAATTTTATAGAACTTAAATTTACTCTATAATCGATCGGTATGATTTCCCATCGGGTTCCACCGTCATTGCTAATGAGTAACTTTGGAAGATTGTTTATAAAAATGGTTACCCCAAAAAGTTGGTCGTTATAAACCGCTAAATTTCTAATTGATTTATTTTGAAGATACCACAATTCTCTCCACGTATTTCCATAGTCATCGGAAACTAAAACACTCTCGTTTCTGTTTCGTAAAATTATCGTTCTGTCTATTATCTCTATCGATTTACTGCCGTAACCAATATAATCCGGGAAATATTTTAATTCCCAATCCCTACCTCCGTTTTTGCTTAGTAAATATTTTAAACTTTCAGAGTATGCAACTGATACTTGTTCATTAACCGAGCCGTGCGGATCCATTTTTATATCGGTTATTCTAACATTAAAACCATTATTAACTTTGTGATAACTTTTCCCGTTATCGGTTGATCTAAAAAATCCTCTCGATGTTGATACAAGAATTGCTTTTAACTTGGGTATATATGCTGTGGAATAAAATGTACTTAAATCTTCACTTTCAAAAGGATAATAATTTATATCCCAACTCATTCCGGAATCTTCACTGGAAAATAAAATTGCAACATTATTCTTATTGCCATAAATAAACCAATCTCCATCTGTCGTATTAACAATATATGTCAAAGCAATATTCTCATATTCTTGCCATTCCCACGTTAACCCAAAATCACTTGATTTTAGTATTAGTCCGGCTCTTCTATTTTCCATCGTATAATAAATTTCACCAACAGCAATACCAAAACCTCTCTTATTAAATTTTATATCGTAAAAACTTAGCTGTTTTTTCTCATTATAGTCTAATCCAGGAATTTTTATTTTCGTCCAATAATGCCCCCCATTAGTGGAATACAGAATTGAACCTTCACCATATTCATGATAAGAAGAAGCTATCCACATTTTATTTTCATCGAGGGCAAATATTCGCTCCGGATTGTACAAAAATTTCAAATCTGGTGATGGGAAATTATTCCAAGTATTTCCACCATCGTACGTTTTTTCACACCTTCCAGTGGATAACACTATCCCTACTTTATTATTAATATAAATTCCAATTGAACCGTAAAGCGAATAAGGAAAAATCCAGTAACTTCCGCCATTTGTGGTGTAGTAGCTCCCATCATCATATAATATTCCGTTTAAACTATCTCTGAAAAATACTTTCTGAAATCCTCCTTCAAATGAATTATTATCAATTATTTCAGAATAAGTCCCATAAATAAAACTTTCTCCTAAGTCATCAGTTCTAATAAATGTTTTCATGTCTCCCCAAAAGACTGCGCTATTCCCAACAGTAACTGCTGTTGTTAGATTATTATTTGTTGGATAATAATTGATCCATTCCCAGTTACTTTGTGCATAACTTACAAAGTAATTCAAAATTATAATTGCTGCTGTCAAAAATTTGTCTTTCATTACCACGATTCCATTAAAACATCATGATGTAATAATAGATTTGGATAAAGAGTATAAGTCTGAACAGCGTCTTGATATCCTTTTCGTCTAAATAAAAGGTTTATTGTATTTGTTACGAATCTTGTATTCTGCATCTCTTCTCTATCATAATAATTTTCAATAATTGTCTTTGCTATAAAAGCATCTTCATAATTAAAAATAAAAATCCCGGTATTATCCGTTATTTGATACGGATAATTAGTGCCCCTAATTATTGTAAATTCTTTAGAATCTTCATATCTAATATTGTTTTGATCCTTTGCATTTATTTGGTACCGATATATGCCGTTAACCATTTTTAAACTGTCAACTATTTTTCCTATGGCTATTTGATATAATCCCGTCTTTAGTTTTGCTTGATATACGTAAATATCCTTAGAAGTTCTTATATCCTGAATTGATAATTTAGTATCACATTCTAATGGTAAAGAAAATTTTATAAAACTATAATTAGAAAAAGGGTTGGGATAATTCTGATATAATTTAAAATCGAAAGACGAAGGTTCTAATAAAGTTACAGATTCCTTAAATAGTCTGTCAGTCAATGCACTATTGTAATTAAACAAATAATAAACCTCTACGCTGTCTAAAATTTCACCAAAATAATTTCTAACTACCCCTTTTACTCCAAAAATTTCTTTTTCTTCTTCATAAACCGAATTGTATTCACATGCATAAAGGAAGAAAAAGAGCAATAGCGAGTACAAAACAAATTTTAAAATTCTCTTCATATTGTTCAATTCATTAGTTACCAATACTCATTATAAGCTAAATAATAAGACTAATAATTACAATGTAATATTTAGGGTATTTTGTAATAAACTAGTATAGGCATAAAGTCAAACTTAGTTGAGATTTCATTAAAACCGAGACCCCTTATTTTAGTTATGCCACTTTTTGTTGTTTAATGTTTAGTTCGGATTTTATTGCCGTCCTCAATAGATGTAATTTATCA
>JBFMBS010000062.1:0-3444 GCA_040755055.1 Bacteroidota bacterium | reverse complement strand
ATTGTGTAGTTTGATCCTTCTTGTGCGGTTAAGAGAATTGTACTAACAAAGAAAATTGAGGCGATTAACTTTTTCATTTTTTAACCCCGTTTGTTGGTGACCATAACAAAAGTATTCATTAACGCCTCTCCAAATTGCAGTTAAATTTATGTTCGCTTAACCAAAATTACAATACAATTTTTCTTCGCTATTTTTTCCATATCTGTCCCAAACTTTCCTTCGGTATTCGAATAATTTGTTTAAAGAGCTATGGCTGTACTAAAGGGAAAAATTTTTTAAGTATAAATTGCCAAATAGAATAAATATATAAACAACCGGTTTTACAAGTCCTTTACTGATTGTAATAAAGTTTGGGACAGTAATCATTTTTTCTTTTCAAATAATAATTCCGTAAAGATAAAATCGGGCGAGTTTGGTACTTCAATAGTAAATTTTGTTACTTCGGCATTGAAATTCATATCGAATTTTACCCAGCCGCGTGTAAGGAATTCGTCTTCCCAATCAATATAAAAAGTATCATAGTGATAATGTTTTAACTCGCCTCTAAAAGTGGGCGAGGGAAGGAATTGCAAAAACAACTTTCCGTCTTTCAACGAGACTTCGGCTTTGCCGTACATCTTATCTTCGTATGTTCCGCAATATTTTTCTAAAGGTAATGAAGGATTTGTGTCTTTAACCCTACTTCTTCGCGTCTCTCGTATTCTTTTTTATACCTTTCTAATCTCTTGGTGAAGTTCTCAAGCATGGTTTTGTTGTAATCTTTTGGTTCCACACCGGTGAAGAGATCAAAAATGTAGCTTCGGATAGCGGCTACCATCCCGACTTCGAGATTACTTAGCAATACAAATCCAAATTTTTCTTCCGGCACAATAGTAACATCTGAAATCATTCCGGGCATTCCGCCGCCATGATTTAATACGCGTTTACCATTTTTGTAAGTGATAAACCATCCCAAACCGTAATTTGCATTACCGAAAGCAAACTGGTTTGCATGCATTTCGTTCGCTTGTCTTTCAGAAAAAATTATTTGATCATCCCATTTACCTTTGTTAAGCTGCAAGCGTATCCATTGTGCCATATCTTTTACACTGGAGTTTAATCCTAACGCACCGCCGGCATTATCTCTTTGGACATCGGTATAAATTTTCATTTCGCCGTTTTTTTCATAGTGAGCTTTAGCAGCATTTTCAGTTTTGAGTAACTCTGCGTAAGAGGTATTTGTATTGTTCATACCGATTTTGTTAAGTATGTGTAATTTTACAAATTCCGCCCAGGCTGTATCGGTAACAGCTTTAACAATCTCAGCTGCTGTGATGAACATAATATTTTGATAACCGTATTTTGTCCTGAAACTGGAAGTAGGTTTCAGATACTGTGCACGTTGAATCACTTCATCGCGTGTGTAGTTCGAACTGAGCCATAAGAAATCGCCGCTGAATGTAGCGAGACCGCTTCTATGCGTTACAAGGTCGCGGATGGTCATTTCTTTTGTAACCCACGGATCATACATCTGGAAACCGGGAAGATATTTTGTTACCGGGTCATCCCAGTTTATTTTTCCCCGGTCAACAAGAATGGCAAGGGAAGCCGTGGTAAACGCTTTAGAGCAAGATGCAATCACGAATAAAGTGTTCTCGTCAACACGTTCATCTTTGCGAATATCACGAACACCGTAACCCTTTGCAAAGATCACAGAATCATTCTTTACTATTGCAACAGCAAAGCCGGGCATCTTCCAATCTGCCATTGCTTGCTGAATGTAAGAATCGATTTTGTCAAGTTTATCTTGCTGGGAAAAAATGTTTGAGCAATAGACAAAAATAAAAAGTAGTGTTATCCGTAGTTTATTGTTGATAAACATAAAAACTCCCCGGTTATTGAAAGAGAAATTTAATAAAGATATGCCCCGTTAAATGTTCTATCTACCCCGATTGTACTTACCTATAATTTCTGCTTGGGCTAAAATATGTCCATTCATTAAAGAGAGCAATTGTTTTTTTGTCAGCCCCTCTCTGGCATTTAATAGGTTATCGAGTGCATAGAGTTTGAAAAAATAACGATGTGTTCCGGATGGGGGACACGGTCCGCCATAACCGATCTTTCCCCAGTCGTTTTTTCCTTCAAGCGATCCATCCGGTAATAATTTTTTTGAAGATGCTTCTTCTTTAAGTTCTCTTGCTCCTTTAGGTATGTTGTAAACTATCCAATGAACCCAATCGCCGACCGGTGCATCGGGGTCATCGTTTATTAGCGCAAAGGACTTTGTATTCACCGGCGGATCGTTCCAATTAAGAGGAGGTGAAATGTTTATTCCATCGCAGCAGTATTTGCGCGGTATCATCTCACCATCCTTAAATGAGTTGCTGTAAATTTTAAATTCCATTTTATTATCCTCCATTAATGGAAGAAAGGGAATGGAACAAATGCAGACTATTAACATCAAGACGGAATTCATTCGTATTAATCTTCTTGTAACTCAAAAAATTGTGAAAAGCGTTTTATTACACAATGACCAATCATCTCGGCAATTTCACCCGGCTTCAAAAGATTCGTGTTAATTGTAACATGATAGCTTAAGGGGTCTTCAATATTTTTATGAAAATACTTTGAGATAAAATCCTTCCTTGCCAGGTCCTCCTTCCTGATAAATTCTGCAGCAGTTTTCCGATCAATGCCGTAAAGTTCCATTGCGTTTTCTATACGGAAATTTTCTGGTGCGACAAGGCGTATATGAAACGTCTTCGGATGGTTTGCCAATATTATGTTTGCACCCCTACCAATAATTATAGCATCACCGAATTCAGCAATACGCAAAATTGTCTTTGATGTTTTATGAAGCAAAGAAATTTTTGAAGGACTGATTCCCAATATTTCGCTGAACCATCCTTCAATCCTCGGCACCTTTTCTTCCTCAAGATATTTTTTGAAATGTGAAGGGAGATTGTGGTCTTCCATTACCTTGTTGATTAAATCCTTGTCAAAGTATGTCCAATCATTATAATCTTTAATCGAAAAATTATTGAGATAATCGACCAGCTTATTACAAATTGCATTTGCGCCAACACCGGTCTCCCTTGAGATGGTTATAATTGGTCCGGGATTTTGTCTGCGCTTCTGAAGTTTAATATCTTCTTCTGAGTGTTTCTCGATGTAAACCCGAGCTTTTTCGTAAGCACTTAAGATTTTCATAAAACCTCCATCAATTATGGTTAACAATGGAGGAGAAGGAATATTACCAAATGAAAAGTAATAGTAGTAATTTGATTAATCAAGCAATACATAGGCGAGCTAGTTGTTAAACTTTGCAATGTTTATTATAGGTATATATTCAATCTTAGTTGAAATTCGATTTTAGAAAAAGAGACTCCAAATAATCTTAAAATTGTTATTGCAGATAACAAAAAAACTAAAAGGAGTCTCCGAGATGAAAAATAGTGAAATCAA
>JBFMBS010000061.1:0-3873 GCA_040755055.1 Bacteroidota bacterium | reverse complement strand
CTAAAGGTTTTGGATTTGTAGAGATGAAAGAAAAATCTGCCGGCGAAGCGGCTATCAAAGAATTAAATGCAAAAGAATTAGGTGGTAAAAAAATTGTTGTAAATGAAGCGCGTCCAAAAAACGAGAATAGACGCGGAGGCGGTCGCGGAGGTTTTAGAGGCGGAAACAGCGGCGGCAACAGACGTTACTGATCTTTATTCTAATCGCTCTCTTCATTATATTAATTGCGGGTTTTATAACTCTCAACAAAATATCATTAACTTTCACGCTACTTGCACCCCGGGGAATTACCGGGGTTTTTTATCTAATCGATAATTGTGTTTCCTCGTAATTTAATTGCGGCTCAGATTCTTTTACTTTGTTCAAATCGAATGTAATCGCGAACCTTGTTCCTTTCCCTTTTTCCGATGCTACATAAATAAATGCTTCATTTAATTCGATACACTTTTTTATCAAGGCCAAACCTAATCCGTTACCTTCATACTGCCTGGAATAGCTGCTATCTTCCTGGAGAAAAGGTTTAAATAAATTTGGAATAAACTCTTTTGATATACCAATCCCGGTATCAGCCACTTCAAAATTTGTTTCATTTTCCTTCTTGTTCGTTAGTGTTATTTCTACTTCACCTTGATGTGTAAATTTTACGGCGTTATCTACAATGTTCGTTATGATCTGTTCTACAGAGTATTGATCCCCTCTAATTATATATTCACCTGGTGTCATATTGAATTTCAGACCAATCATTTTCAGCTCGGCTTTTTCTTTATATTCTTTGAATACTGCCTCGATGATTTTCCTTAAATCTATGTTCTCATCTTTCTTTTGATAAGTGCCGGATTGAAGTTCTGCCAACATAACCACCATATCGATTGTTCTAATCAGTCTCTTAAATTCTAAATCGATTGTATCGAAGAAATAATTTATTTCGTCCGGGTTTAAATCCACATTTTCGGTTTTAATTATATCAAGATTCCCTTTTATAACATTTATCGGGGTTCGTACTTCATGTGATACCAATGCAAGGAATTCCGATTTCAGTTTATCTAATGCTTCGATTTGTGTTTTGGCATTTTCGAGTTTAAGATTTGATTGTTTAAGCTCATCAATCGTATCAAAAATCTTTGTCTGTTGTTCTAAGATAGTACGCCGCATAGTTTCTGTTGACACAACTAAATTCTTGACTTCGCCATAAGCTTTAATTGGAACCGGTTCACGGTAATCGCCATTAGAAATATTATTGATCACCCTTATAACTTTATTGATCGGTTTTGTAATTACCCTTGAAAGAATAACGCTGAGAAAAATAATGAAAGGAAGAAATATTAAACGCATATAATTAATATATTCATTTATCTCGTTTATCTGCTCGTATATCAATGTTGATTCAAAGTCCACTTGCACAGCACCAACAACATTATTTTCGGAATCCATAATCGGGGCTAAACCACTGAGCCAAGTACCATATTGATCGCTGTAAATATCTGTGTATTGTGCTCTCTTCCTACTGTAAACTAAATCCAAAGCATTTTTGTTGTTCATACTTATTAGATGCAGAGTGTCCCCTACACAAAGTAATTTATCGGACATTACACCAAATACTGCCTCATTCTCATCCACCCTGGAGAGAGTAAATATTTCTTCCTTATCGCCTAAGCCGGATTGTATTTTTTTTATCAACTTCGATACATTTAGATAGTTAGGGTCTTTATCAAGTCGGTACGTTTTATTAAAGTCAATTGTTTTATAAGTATCGCCATCTATTAAAGAAGCTGTTGATACAGCAAGTGTTTTTAACCGTTCACCATTAAGAGTCAAAATTTGCGTTTCCATTTTATTGCGTACATTAATCAGCGTTACATGTAAAATTGCCGCCGATACTAGGATAACAAGCAACGTAATCTTTATCCAAATCTTCATTTAAATAGCTATTAGTTATTAGCAGATATTTGTTTTAGTAATCAATACAACAATGCTGGAATACGACTTTTAACCTTTAAGACGCTATAACTTTTTGTTCCTTACAATATTGCAGCTAAATCCTTTTCTTTTTTTTGATTTTTATTAAAATAGAATGATTCTGTAGAACCGTTATATTGGGAGATTTTTCTAAATTGCGATCAATAATAAATGGAATTAAATGAAACTCATCTTATTTATACTGTTTGCTAGCACAGTTATGATAGACGTTAATGCACAATCCGATAAAAAAATTAAAGCGGCAGATTATAAGTTTGAAACAGATAGTTTAACGTTACATAAGAAGAATCTTACTGAATCAAAAGAATTGTTAAAAAGAGAAATCGACATCCTGAAAAAATCGATTTCTTCTCTCGATGATAAAATTCAAATAGCCGAAGAAGAAATACACGAACTCTATTACAAAAAATTCGGAAAGGAAAACGGAAAGAGAATAATCAACAAACAAGTCTGGAAAGGAATGACCGAAAAAATGTTGATGGCAAGTTGGGGGAAGCCGGACAAGATCGATAAGAATGTTGAAAAGTGGGGTGTGTTTACACAATGGTATTACGGCAATGCAACTTTCTTTTTCCGCGACGGCAAGCTGACCGATTTTGAGGAGAATAAATGAATCAATGATTCCCAATCCTTCTTATTTTGTTTTTCACAATTCTATTGTATTTTGAATTAACAAAAAGCATACATAATTATGAAAATATTTGGGATTCTTTTAATCTCTGCTTCTGCGGTTTTTGCGCAGCAGTTCCAATTGAACGATCCTTATCCATCAATACCGGTAACCAATGAAATTAATATTGAAGTAGAAAAATACTACCCGGTATTTGGCGTTAGCGAAAAACCTTTCATAAACGAAAAAATAATCCGCTTAACAGACCTAAACGGTGTTTACACAGTATATCTCCATTTTAGAGACGAATACACACCACCAAAATTCGATAACAAAAACAAAACTCTTCGTTTGTACTATCCTGATTCATATTACAATCTCATTATTCAAAGATTAAGCAGCGATGCTTCGTTCATAGTATATCGTGAATACAAAGACGGGCACAAATGGGGCGAAATCTATTTCGATAAATATCCATGAGAATAAATACGGTTTTAAAAAATTCATTGTGCTTTAACACGTGACTTTATTTAAAAACACATTCAGGATCGAGACAGCAAGACATAAAGATTGGGATTATACTAACCCGTGGTGGTATTACATAACAATAAACACGAAAGATCATGTTCAATGGTTCGGAACAATTTCGAAAGGAGAAATGCAATTAAATAAAATTGGAAAGATAATAGAAGAAGAGTGGCTAAGGACTATAAATGTAAGAAATAATGTTGACCTGGATTATTATGTAATCATGCCAAATCATATTCATGGAATACTTATAATTACCCCAGATGTCGTAGAGACGACCGGTCCGGTCGTCTCCAACAAAATTTTGCAGAATACTGAGACGACTCATCGAGTCGTCTCTACGACTTTGAAACCAAATTCACTAGGCTCGATAATAGGGCAGTTCAAATCTGTCTGTTCTAAACAAATCCATGCAACCGGGAAAAATAATTTTGCATGGCAGTCCCGTTTTTACGACCGAATAATTCGCAATGAAAAAGAATTACTGAAAATTAGAAAATATATTTTGGACAACCCTTTAAAATGGGAAATCGAAAAAGACAATCACGAGTATCAAGAATAAATAATGTCTGAAAAGGTTAATTACAACACCATCTCGCCAGTTTACAACGAACGGTATAAAGTCAGTGCGCTCGAAGGAGTTGAGAAGAAACTTCTCGCCATTGTAGAAAATCACAAACCGGAAAAAATTCTTGAAGTAGGATGCGGTACCGGACATTGGTTGAATCTGCTCTCAAAATTTTCTTCACAGTTTTACG
>JBFMBS010000060.1:0-4864 GCA_040755055.1 Bacteroidota bacterium | reverse complement strand
AATCATCTATCAAAGCCGTCCAAACAGAAAGTTTAGTATTATCCATTCTTGTCCATATAGGATAAATTTTGCCGTTGTATGCAGCTATGTTTGTATAATCACCTATGAAAATATATTTGTCGGGAAAGAATGGAGATTCACTTACACGATGATTTGTAAACGTTTCGCCGCCGTCGCCTGATCGTGCAATGTACACATGTGTTTGAACACTTGACGGATCCAAGTTATCTCTTCTATCATAAAAAACTATGTATATTATCCCGGTTTTAGGATCAACACACATCCATGTAAAAAATTGATGACGTTTTAAGATATCGTTATTAACTTTTTTCGGTGCGCCCCATGTCATTCCGTTATCAGTTGACTTCGCAAAGAATATATCGGTATCACCGTCAATCTGATCCGACCAATTGATATAGACATTACCTTTGTAAGGAGAATCACTGATATCGCAGCCGGTTACCGGCAAACCGTTGCATCTTAGAATTCCAGGAACATCAAATGTCCAACCGGCGATCAAATCTGCTACTTTAATATCATTACCAAAAGTTATTCCGCCATCGAAAGAACGATCGAACATCAATCCATACGGACCTGACCAGCTTAAATAAACTTCTCCATTTGGACCAACAGCCGGGACACATCCTTCTACAGTGTTATCATCATCAATGCAGTCACCTTCACGGTCACTTACCTTAATTGGTTCCGACCATGAACCAGCATTATCAGTAGATCTTGAAAAAAGTATTCTTGTACTATCCGATGAATTATTACTTGCATATTCATCAAATTCCGTCCAAGCCATATAGATGTTATTTCTGTAAGTTGAATTTGAATAATCAACTGCTATCCATTCTTTATCTTGATTTTTTCTTGGGGGTGAATAACCAACACCCACACCGGCATCCCATGTATAGCCAAAGTTGGTGGATTTTTGTACAACTATGCGATCGATCCAATATCCATTGGAACCGGGACTTGAGAGATGTGAATAATAAAGTTTTCCATCGTTATCATACACAACAGCCGGATCGCCCATAACCCCGAATACAGAACTTAATATCTGCTCTTGCCATGAGTTGCCGGCATCGGCTGACCAATAAAATAAATTCAGGTTTGAACCGGCTGCTATAAAAGTAGGATTAGCCGGATTAATAGCTATTGTTACTTCGTTTGGACTTTGCGCTTTACCGGAACTGATCTGCACATTTTGAAATTGGGCGTTAAGATTTGACAACAAAGAAACGGAAAGACTAATTGCTATGAAAAATATTTTTTTCATTTTTTTGTTTCAAAAAAAATAAACGGCAAATCGAATTTCAATGTAATTATTTTGCCATCCTTACAATTTCAATCATTTCCTTAACGGCTTTTTCCAATCCAACAACTACAGCACGTGCAATGATAGCATGACCTATACTTACTTCATCAATGTCTTCGATTGCAACAAATTCTTTCATGTTAATGTAATTTAAACCATGACCGGCATTAACACCAAGTCCGAGTTTCTTTGCATGTTTAGCTGCAACACGTACACGTTCAAGTTCATCAAAAATATCTTCTTCGCTAACTGCATTGGCATAATGCCCGGTATGAATTTCTATAAAGTCTGCATTGATTTCCGCTGCCGCATCAATTTGGTTTATATCGGGTTCGATAAACAATGAAACCGGTACTTCTACTTCGTGTAATCTTTGAATAGCAAATTTTATCTGCTTGATATTATCTATTACATTTATGCCGCCCTCGGTAGTTAGTTCTTGCCTTCGTTCGGGAACAATAGTAGCAAGTTCCGGGACTACATCGCACGCAATATCAATTATTTCAGGGACTGCTGCCATTTCCATATCGAGTTTGGTTGTGATTAGTTCTCTCAACAAACGGAGATCACGCTCACTGATATGTCTTCTATCTTCGCGCAGATGAA
The DNA here is from genome assembly GCA_040755055.1 of Bacteroidota bacterium. Classification (GTDB taxonomy): domain Bacteria; phylum Bacteroidota; class Ignavibacteria; order Ignavibacteriales; family Melioribacteraceae; genus DYJK01. Next base: position 2,937 of record JBFMBS010000060.1, on the reverse strand, counting down.
CAACAATTCCATCAACTCCAAATTGTTCTGCAATTAATGCAAAAGTAACCGGGTCGGGCAATACTTCTCCGCGTGCATTTCTTAATGTTGCAATGTGATCAACGTTTAAACAGAATCGCATAGTTAACCCTTCAAATTTTTACACAAACATAATAATTGGGTCGAATATATTCGACCCCTACAAATTAAATCTCAAACTTAATTCCTTGTGCAAGCGGAAGTTTGGTCCCAAAATTAATTGTGTTTGTTTGTCTGCGCATGTATTGTTTCCACGCATCTGAACCGGATTCGCGTCCTCCGCCGGTTTCTTTTTCGCCGCCGAATGCGCCGCCAATTTCAGCACCGGATGTTCCAATGTTCACATTTGCAATACCGCAATCGCTTCCCCAATGAGCAAGAAATGTTTCTGCTTCTCTCATGTTATTTGTGAATATTGAAGATGATAATCCTTGCACAACATCATTTTGAATATCAATTGCATTTTGCACATCTCCTTTGTATTTGATCAAATAAAGGATCGGTGCGAAAGTTTCTTCTTGAACAATTTTGAATTTGTTATCGGCTTCTGCAATAGCCGGTTTAACATAACAGCCGGATTCGTATCCACTTCCATTTAACACTTCGCCACCGAAAATGATCTTTCCGCCTTCTTGTTCAACTTGTTTTAATGCGTGTTTAAATTCTTCAACCGCACCTTTGTCAATCAACGGTCCAACATGATTATTCTGATCGAGCGGATCTCCGATCTTCAAACTTTTATACGCTTTCAATAAAGATTCTTTTACCTTATCATAAATTTCTTCGTGAATGATTAATCTTCTTGTTGTAGTGCAACGCTGCCCGGCAGTTCCAACAGCTCCAAACACAACAGCCGGAATTGCAAGCTGCAAATCAGCATTTGGTGTGATGATAATTGCATTGTTGCCGCCAAGTTCTAAAATTGTTTTCCCGAATCGCTGTGCAATTATTCCGGCAGCGCGTTTGCCAACGGCAGTTGAACCGGTAATTGAAACAAGCGGAACTTTTTTATCGTGTAAGAACTTTTCACCAACTGTTGAACCTTTCCCGATAATCAAGGAGAATAATCCCTCCGGTAAATTATTTTGCTTGATAACATCCGCGAGAATATTTTGAACGGCAATTGCACAGAGCGGAGTTTTAGATGAAGGTTTCCACAAGTTTGAATCGCCGCAAACTGTAGCAAGTGCCGAGTTCCACGCCCAAACCGCGACCGGGAAATTGAAGGCTGTAATTATTCCCACCACTCCAAGCGGATGATACTGGTCATACATTCTATGATTTGCGCGTTCACTCATCATTGTGGAGCCGTAAAGCTGGCGCGATATACCAACAGCAAAATCGCAGATATCAATCATCTCTTGAACTTCACCCATCCCTTCTTGTAACGATTTTCCCATTTCATAAGAGACCAACATTCCAAGCGGTTGTTTGTATTCACGGAGTTTGTTTCCAATTTGACGAACTACCTCGCCTCTTTTTGGAGCCGGAACCGTTCTCCAATATTTATATGCTTCGTGTGCCAAAACAACAACTTCATCGTAATCTTTTTCCGATGCTTGATAAACTTTCGCAATAAATTTTCCGTCCACCGGTGAAAAAACTTCTATCGTACCCTGATCTTTAGTCTTTAACCAATTTAACCCGGTTGATGCACCATAATTTTCTTCGCTTATGCCAAGTTGTTTTAGAAATTCCATTTTTGCCTCTTCTAATTTCGAATAGATTTTAATGATTACTATTTAATAATGAAAAAATTTTTCTTACGTAAAATTAACGAGATTAAATAAGCAGAAACAAATGGAAGCTAATTATTAACACACCTTACGCAAGGTTTAATTTATCATTGTGAAGTACGCATGAAAACTTAGTTATTTCAAAAAGACAAAGAAGATTCACTTGTGTAATCAAAACCTTGGGTAACTTCAGTTATTAAGAAATTTAATTAGCGAAACAGAACCGAGGAAAGACTTGAGTTGGTGCAATTCCCCTTCCGCGTTTTGTTTTGTCAAGGTGCAATCAAACTGCACAATTTGTCCGGCTAAATTCTGAAATATGATTTTGTAATTGACAAAACTTTCCTTCTCGCTCCTGAACTGGAAAAAGTTAATGTTCGATTTTTTAAATGTGCCGATAGACAATTTATCTTTTTGAAGTTTGTTGCTAAGTAGATTTTTATAAAGATTTATTTTCATCTGCACGGGCATCGTGGAATCCGGGTAATCTACACTGCCAATACTTAATAGTGAGAAGGTCGAATCACTAAAAAATAGATAGGTAGGTTGATACTGAAAATTTTTGGCTTCAGCGGTGTTTAGTTTATTCCGGGACTCGATTTTCTTTGATAACTCTGCCGATTGGAATGCCCAGCCAATAGGCGGCTGGAAAGAAATGCCAAGGTTTTGATCCGTAATCTCCGCGGCTAATTTGCTTTTATCAACAACGAAAAAATCAGAATATCCCGGTTCGTTTGATTCATTACTGCTACAACCGGAAATTATCACCAGCAGTGAGATAAATATTAAATTTTTTGTTTGTCTCTTCATCAATAGTTAAGTATAAACTACTTTTCAATTAAGCACAAACCAAATTAAAGAATTTTTTTGTGTGTATTATAGAAATTTTATCTTTAACAAAAATATTCATTTGATAGTCGCTAAAGAGATACATATTTTTCGGGTGTAATTATTAAAACAGTTATGAAATTCATAAATTTCCATAGAATAACCGGCAGAAAGAATCTGCGCAATTACCTTTCATCACGCTTCGAGCAAGTTTTTTAATCTTGTTTTACCTCCGCTATTTTAAATTTTTATAACCTTTTACCCGGGAGGATACCGTTATGGTTAACTTATATAAGCAAGATATTTCAAAACAAATCACCGCAAAAAATGTACATGAAGTTTTACGCGGAACCAT
>JBFMBS010000059.1:0-5041 GCA_040755055.1 Bacteroidota bacterium | reverse complement strand
ACGCTTGAATAAAAAACAAATAAAACCAAAATGAAACGGGCAAATCTTCCGGTAAGGTTCATTATTTAATCCTGATTTTGTGATGCGTAAAAATATAAACCCATTTCATAAGAATCTATGAAATGGGTCGGGGGTTGTGTTTTACGAAGATATCGAGGGAATTATGATCGATCTCTGTAATTATGTTTCTTGCAGTAAATATTTCTGCTTGCAAAAGCTTGATGTTTATGTATTCTTACTCTCTCTCCATTTGTAACAACACCGTCTGCTTTTGCAATTCTTTTTTCACATTGAATTCTTGCTTGCTGCCTTTCGAGCTGCCATACTTCGGGACGTGTAAGTTCACCCGATTTTATTCCTTGGTGTATTTTTACTTGCTGGTTTCTTTGGGTTTTATTTATTCCCGGAGTCCGGGTTTGTGCCGATACGATTCCGGCAAAAATTATCAGGGTGGTAAATGATAAAATTAACTTTTTCATTTTAACTCCATTTGTTTATTGCTTTCTGATTAATAGACAACATAGAAATGTATGCCGGTTTAATTAGGGATGAAAAATGCCACGGCACTATATTGCAGACAGTAATAATACCCACTGTGTAGATTAAAAAGTAATAAGAAAAATTTCATAATTAACGAACAAATAACTTTGTTATTACAGTCTATTGAATATGTTAAGTTTGATTGCTTTTAGATATTGATACCGTCTCTTTTAAGAGACGGACTAAAAAGAAAAAAGTAATAGGGCTTTAGCCCCGGTAAATTCCGTCAGTTGAAACTGACGGTAAATATTTATTTTGAAGTCATCCACATTCTAAAAATGTGAGTAAGATTGACTTAATTCACACAACGGGTTAATAATTAATTTTGGTATTAATTATCTTTTCTTTAAGAGACATTTCAAAAACAAAAAGGACTCCGCACTTTAGCTCAATTTACTTACTTAATTATTTGATTAAGATGATGCTTCATGTGTACAAGATAATCGCGTATGAGATCTTCGAGCTTAACCGGTTTATCCTTTGCAAACGACTCGGAGAGTATTTGATCAAAGTCGTGTTCGGTATGTTCCTTCTTCAAAACAGATTCGGGAACTTCTTCAACTATATGAATTAGATGAAGATTGTTCGCCTTCCAAAGATCTATCAAAAAATTCCACTCCTCTTTCTGATAATTTTGCAGTCGCACCCAATCGTCTTGCCGGTAACCGGTAAAAATTAAATTATCCTGAAGCTGTCCTAAGACAATTCTTCTCGTGTTGTTGATCGACGAATCGATCAAATGACCAAGAATTTCTTTTGGCGACCATTTACCCGGTGCCGGTCTGGCTGAACTTTTTTCTTCAGTTATGGCACGGAGTTTCTTTTCGTATGTTTCTAATGTTGTGTTAAACTCTTTTATAAAGTCTTTCATTACTTATCCTATTTGTTATCAATATTTTTAATTACTTCATTAAACGATCCCGGAATTTCCGATTCAACAGTTGTGTTTTTGCCGGGTGATGATTCGAACACAATTTTCTTTGCATGAAGCATAACACGCGGAAACTTACTTTGTAATTCTTTATCGCCGTAGCGTGTATCGCCAACAATCGGGTGACCGATGTGATACAAATGAACTCTCAATTGGTGTCTTCTGCCGGTTGTCGGTTTAAGTTCTATTAATGTATAATTATCAAAACGTTTTAAAACTTTATAAGCTGTAACACTTGTTTTTCCTTTTTCCTCATCAATGCCCATTCTGCCGGAGCCAAATTCGCGGATCGGTTTATCAATTATTCCATCTTCATTTTTCATTATTCCATGAACGAGGGCAGTGTAACTTTTCTTAACTGTTCTATTGTTGAATTGCTGGTTTAATAATTTGTGTGTTCTTGAATTCTTCGCGAATAGAATAACTCCGCTCACTTCTTTATCGAGCCGGTGAACAATAAAAATTTTCTGTGATAACTTCTTTTCAAGAAGAGAATGGATCGAATCTAGCGACGTATCATTTTCCGTGATCGACGCAACACCTTCCGGTTTATCAACTGCAATTAAATCATTGTTCTCAAACAGTATTTTCAAATCGATCATTTTGAAATTCTATCAACAATCATTTTCATAGTTTTCACCTTATTAACGCAAGTAATTTTCCTCGTTGTATTCCCAAAGAATTCCTCGCCGGACCAATCTATTATATTATCGCTTGCAGAAGAGTGAATTTCCTTAGCGCCGGTCTTTATTAAAATAGTTTTGATATTATCGGCATTAACACCGCCGCCGGGCATAATAATCAATTGGTCTTTTGCTGCTTCCACAAGATCTTCAATTAAATCAATTCCTTCTTCGGCTTTAGATTTTTGTCCCGATGTTAATATTCTATCCACCGCCAGTTCAATCAATATATTCAGTGCTTCAATCGGATCAGGGACAAGATCAAATGCTCGGTTAAATGTTACTTCCATCGGTTGTGCACAATCAATTAGTTCTCTCATTCGTTCAAAGTCAATTGTGTTATCGTCATTCAAAATGCCTACTACTATTCCATTCGCATTTAACTTTTTAATTAATTCTATATCGCACTTTATTATTTCAAATTCTTCGTCGCTGTAATAAAAATTGCCGGGACGCGGACGCACCAAAACATTCACCGGAATTTTCAATTTATCAGCAATGAATTTTATCGTTCCACAGCTTGGTGTTACACCGCCTTCGTTAAGATAAGCGCAAAGTTCAATACGATCCGCCCCGCCCCTTTGAGCTGCAAACGCTGATTCAACCGAATCGACACATATTTCCAATGCACGTTTCATATTAACCTCCGTTATCATATTTTGCTAATAACCGAACACATTGATCAATCCTTTAGTTACAATACGGGGAATTATTGTGTAGTGTGTTTCGTTCTCCGCAATTTCAGTTTTTAATTTCATCCCTTCATAATTATGTATTTTGATCGAATCAAAAAATTTCCGCCATGATTCTAAAAACTCCGGACGTTCCAAAGAGCCAACGGTAGAATATATTTTTACATCGAGCGATTTCTCTCTTTCAAAAAATTCTTTTTCCTTTTCAATCATTAAATTATTATCCCAGAAAAGAGCCGGGCTTATCATAACATACCGGTTAAACAAAGCCGGCTTGCTGATAAGTACATAACTAACAAAAAGTCCGCCGAGCGAATGACCGATTAAAGTCCTATCGCCCGGTGAAAATCTATATTTCGATTCGATAAACGGTATTAGTTCCTTTTCAATAAATCCCAAAAATTTTTCGGCTCCTCCCGACACCGGAATCATCTTACCCACATCTTCCGGAAGACCTTCGGGATCAATATAAGTTGGAGTATAATCCCTTGCTCGGTTGTAATTGAATTCCTTCGATCCGCCTTCGGATGAAATTCCAACAATTATTAATTCCGGCAATTCTTTACTAAAAGCCAAAAGTTTAGCCATCTGTGTTACTATCCCGAAAGATGAATATGCATCAAGCAGATAAACCACCGGGTAAATTTTATCCGTGTTATAATAACTTCCGGGCAACGAAACAAAAATAGGGTAAGCAACCCCGTTAATTTCCGAAACAATCCGGTGCGTTTCGGTTCTGTTTAATGTAACCGGTAACGTTCGGTCCTTTGCAGCCTGGGCAATTGAGTAAGGAGAAAAAATAGAGAATAAAAAAAACGCGATGAAAAATTTTTTCATTTTTGTCCGCTTTCGAAAAAATAATTTAGTAGGATCTTTTTCGTAATAAATAGGAGTTACAACTTTTTTATCACCATAATTGTTAGATCATCTCTTTTAGGTTTGCCGCCTAAAAATTCATAAACATCTATCAAAATAATTTCAGTTAACTCTTTTGATGTTAAACCGTTGTTTTCGGAAATTATTTTCGCTAACCTCTCAACACCGTATTCTTCTTCGTTGGATGTGGCTTCCGTTAGTCCATCCGAATAGAGAACAAAATAATCTCCCTTCTCAAGCGCGGAGTAGCTAACTGTGTAATCCGCACTGCAAAATAAACCGAGTGGCATACCGGTTGAATCAAATTTAAGCAATGAATTGTCTTTAGCAACAAGAAGCGGTAAATGCCCGGCGTTGCAAATTTCTATTTTGCCATCGCTTTCAGCTTTGATACATAAGAGCGTTGTATAGTGAGAAGACGGACTGCTTTCGCACATTAGTCTGTTTATTTGTGCTACCAACCGATCAACATTCAACTTTAGCGGAATCATACTGTGAAATAATGCGTGAATATGGGACATCAGCATCGATGCGGCGATCCCTTTACCCGAAACATCGCCGAGTAAAAAATATGTGCTGCCGCTATCTTTAATTATATCGCAATAATCACCGCTTACGGCACCGGCCGGTTCATAGTGATAGTAAAAATCCCAGCCATCCAATTCCAAATTTTTTGAAGGCAGCATTGTTCTTTGAATTTTGTTTGCCAAATCCAAATCTTCTTCCAGAAACCTTTTCTGAGCTTCATCTAAATGATCCAAGCAAACACTGATCAATGGGTCAACCATCAGCCGGCCCTCTTCAATTTCATTATGACAAACATCGCAAATACCATAAGTGTGATTATCAATCCTCTCTAAAGCCGAATCAACTTCCTTTAACAATGTTATGTACTGAACCAGCGCCTCATGGCGTGATATTGCTTGGCGAAGTCTTTCCCTTCTATCGACTAACTCTACTCTTATCTTACTTATATTGGTTTCTTCCATGATCAATTAACCTCAAGAAATTTAGATCACAACTGTGATTTTTATAGGGATTCATATAATGGTTTATACAATATTAACTAAACCATTCATAAAATTCTCATCCGTTTTAAAAGGTATATATTCAATCTTAGTTGAAATTCGATTTTAGAAAAAGAGACTCCAAATAATCTTAAAATTGTTATTGCAGATAACAAAAAAACTAGAAGGAGTCTCCGAGATGAAAAATAGTGAAATCAACAAAGAAAATCTTGAATGGTATTTAAGTCAGCCGAGAGATTTACAATATCAGTTATTCCAGAATTTTGTAGATGTAGCAAAATTGCATTACAA
>JBFMBS010000058.1:0-5346 GCA_040755055.1 Bacteroidota bacterium | reverse complement strand
ACTCTGGATCAGAAGACTTCAGGTTCGACCCCTGACGGGGCAGCTCTCTTAAATCCTTGTAATGAAATAAATTGCAAGGATTTTTTTTATTGCAAGCTAAGTGACTTTTTTATGCAGCACACAATAAACACAACATTGCAGCATAAACAATCACTATGGGCAACTTCCTACTTTCAAATAATATTCAATAATTCTATTTTCAAAAATATTTTCTTGACAATTAATTAATAATAAAATACTTTTGCTTAAAGGTTTTCGAAAACGATTTTGTGGACTTCATTTATTCTTAAAAAAAAATATTTTTTTGACTATAAACTTAAACGTTTTCGAAAAGCATTAAGGTATTTCTATTTAGGTATTGCTATGAGAAAAGATAAAGTTAAAATTGGATTATTCTCTATTGGCTTGAAAACCTATTGGGGACAATTTCCCAGTCTGTTGGAAAAATTAGATGGATATAGAAAAGGAATTTCGAGACAGCTACATAAATACGATGCAGAAATCATTGATGCCGGGTTAGTTGATACTGTGGAAAAAGCAAGAGCAGCAGCGGAGCTTTTTAAGAAGGAAGATGTATCACTCATCTTTCTATATGTCTCTACGTACGCACTATCTTCAACTGTATTACCGGTTGTGCAAAAAACAAAAGTGCCCGTTATTATATTAAATCTTCAACCTACCAATGCCATTGATTATAACTGGTTTAACGGTATTAATGATAGGGGAATAAAAACCGGCGAGTGGTTAGCTTACTGCCAGGCTTGCCCCGTTCCCGAAATCTCAAATGTGTTCAATCGTGCAAGAATACATTTTTATCAAATCACCGGCACACTAAACGATACTGAAGCCTGGGAAGAAATTATTGAGTGGATAGAAGCCGCAAAGGTTGCCAAAATTATGAATGAGAACCGCTTGGGAATTCTCGGTCATTATTATTGCGGTATGCTTGATGTTTATTCAGACCTTACACAGCAAGCAGTTTTTTTCGGGTCTCATATTGAATTATTGGAAATGTGCCAGCTAAAATATCAACGGGATAAGGTAACGGAAGAAGAAATAGAAAAAAAGATAAAACAGATTTATGATGAATTTGAAGTATCACCTGAATGTGATGAGGAAGAAATAAAACGGGCGGCTAAAACTGCCGTAGCGTTAGATGCACTTGTAACTGAAAAAAAACTCGGTGCGATGGCTTATTATTATGAAAGTGTAGAAGGAAATGAGTATCAAGATATTATTACTTCTGTTATTGCCGGTAATTCAATTCTGACCGCACACAACATTCCGGTAGCTGGGGAGATGGAAGTTAAAAATGTTCAAGCAATGAAAATAATGGATGCTTTCGGTGTAGGCGGTTCTTTCTCTGAATTTAACGGGATGGATTTTAATGATGATATTATTTTGATGGGACACGATGGACCCGGTCATTTAGCTATCGCGGAAGGAAAACCAAAACTCGAACCTTTACGGGTTTATCATGGAAAACCAGGTAGGGGTTTATCTGTTGAGATGAAAGTAAAACATGGCAAGATAACAGTATTAGCTGTCGTGCAAACTTATGAAGGTAAATTGAAAATGATCGTTGCAGAAGGAGAGTCTGTCCCCGGTCCCATTTTAGAAGTTGGTAATACGATGAGCCGGTACAAATTCCCTATATCGGTTAAACAGTTTATTAACGATTGGTGCCGTCATGGACCCTCACATCATTGTGCAATAGGAGTAGGACATATTGCTTCCAAAATTGAAAAGCTTGGAAAATTATTAAATATGCAAGTAGAAAGAGTTTGTTAACCTGGCAAATCAAAGGTGTACTATGAATATAAAAATCAAACATAATCTTAAATCTATTGCATTGTTCATCTCTGTCTTGTTGATCTCTGGATTTATCAGTGAAGGAGATAAGATGAATTACAGAAAACCTAAGGATGATAAAGACCTAAAATACTGGTTAGAGAACATGATCTATTATCATCATTTCACTAATGAAGAAATACGCGAGGCAACCGGTTTATCCACCAGCGAGATATCGAAAACAGTGGAAAAATTTCACATCAGTATAGAAAATAAACCTGAGCGGCCTGAAGATGTCCCTTTATTGGTTCTACCATATCCCGGTGGAAGACACCCACGCATCGGTTTTCTTGAAGGAGCGATTGATCCGCAAAGAGAAACTAAAATAAGTGTTTTTACACCGTGGGACATAAGTAATTATGTTATAGTAGATGTACCTGAAGCAATTTGGTCGAATTTAGGATTAACGTATTTAGCGCATACACACATTCCAACAATTTGGAGCGAACAGAAAATCGAAATGGAAAAATTGGAATGGTTGCGCGAGCCGGATGGTATATTGATTTGTGAAAGACGTTTACCGAACGGAATTGTTTTTGGCACAAAAGTTACACCCCATCAAAGTTTTGTTGAGATGGAAATGTGGCTAACAAACGGAACCGCAGATACACTTAGAGATTTGCGTGTACAAAATTGCGTCATGCTGAAAAATGCTGCCGGGTTTAATGAACAAACGGATTCGAATAAGATATTCAGCAATCCATATGTCGTCACCCGATCAAATGATGGTAAGCGGTGGATAATAACAGCGTGGGAACCTTGCAATAGACCCTGGGGCAATCCGCTTGTGCCGTGTATGCATTCGGATCCGAAATTTCCCGATTGCCCTCCCGGCGAAACACAACGATTGAAAGGATGGCTCTCGTTTTTTGTAGGCTCAGATATTGAAACGGAGTTAAAAAGAATAGATGCGACCGGATGGAATCGTAATTAATAAAATTATCATGAAGATCGATATACAAAAAAAACTTAACAAAATTTACCTGGAGCTCATCGAAGAATATGAATAGTGCATACGAAAGCCGATGTAATTGCAATTGCTCTGACGGAGAATTGGTCGAGTTAATTGTTAAAGAAATTCAGGATGTTCTTCAAAAGAGTTTTACTGAACCGTCATTACCTGGTAAATCTTCAAATGGATTGCCGTTAATCCCACTTGGAATTTCTAACCGGCACATTCATCTTACACAAAAAACTTTCCATAAACTTTTTGGCGAAAATGCTGAGTTTGAATCAATGAGACCATTGTATCAGCCCGGTGAGTTTGCATCAAAACATACGTTGACAATAGTTGGACCAAAGTTGCGCAGTATTCCGAGTGTTAGGATACTAGGACCCTTAAGAAAATATGATCAAGTTGAAGTTTCACTAACTGATGCAATCTTTCTTGGCATCGATCCGCCGGTTACAAATTCCGGCTCACTTGAAAATGCTGCCGCTCTTACGCTGGTAGGTCCAAATGGTTCCGTCTATCTTGAAAAATGCGCGATAGTAGCAAACCGCCATATTCACATGACGAACAAAGATGCTGAAATATTTGGAGTTAAGAACGGTGACTATTGCAAGATTAGAATAGAAGGAGAAAAAAGTACGGTATTCGAAAATGTTTTAATAAGAATCAATGATAATTGGCTGCTTCAAATTCACCTTGATACAGATGACGCTAACGCTGCAAATGTACGTGAAGAAACATGCGTTGAATTTTTAGGGAGAATGTAGATCGAATATGAAACTCGGAAAAGTAATTGGAAATGTTGTATCGACTAAAAAAGTGGAAAACATTAATTCGCTAAAAATATTGGTGGTACGTTATCTAAACGAAGAGATGCAAGAAACAAAAACATCCGCTGCTTGCATTGATACGGTTAGTGCCGGTGAAGGTGATATTGTTTTATTATGCTCCTCATCATCTGCAAGATTAACAGAAATGACGAAAAGCGCATGTATTGATAACACAATTGTTGGGATTGTTGATTCGGTTTCATCAAACAATAAATACATTTACAAGAAAACTGATTTGTAGCGGATCACTGTGAAGATATCTGTTGAAAAAATTATTGAGATTGTAGTTAGGGAAGTGCTCTCGGAATTAATGAAACGAGGATATGAAATTGATTTTTCTACAACTGTGGCTAATCAGGTTTCGGATTTATCTGGCAATACTAAATCAAGAATTGAAATGAATATGGGTAATTATAAAACTCCGGTTCTTACCGAAAATAACATTCTGCTTATTGGTCAGGGGATTACTGAAATTATTATTCCTGAAAAAACAATTATAACACCCGGGGCGAGGGATCTAATTAAAAAGAAAAAAATAATTATAACTCATAAAAATTAATTAAACGAAGGAGAATAAAATGTTGCGAGGAGTAGCATTAGGATTTGTAGAAACGCGCGGTAATACCGGGGCAGTTAATGCAATTGATGCCATGCTCAAAACCGCTAATGTAGAATTTGTAAAACGCGTTGAAATTGGCGGTGCTTATGTAACTGCTCTTGTTAGAGGGGAAGTAGGCGCTGTAAAATCATCGGTGGAAGCCGGTGCAGATGCAGCCGCAAGAGTCGGCGAATTGGTTTGCACGAACATAATCCCTTCTGCTCATGAAGAAGTATTTGAATTAATCGGCGTTGAAAAATAAGGAGAAATGAAAATGGTTGATGCATTAGGAATTATAGAAACCCTTGGTTTTACTGCCGGAGTTCAAGCAGCAGATGCCGCAGTAAAATCTGCAAATGTGAAATTAGGTAAGTGGGTTAAAGTTGGCGGAGGAAGAGTGAGCATAATAATTCGTGGCGATGTTGCAGCAGTTAAAGCAGCAGTTGAAGCTGGCGTTCAGGCAGCATCAAACATCGGTAATGTTCAATCGGAAGTTATTATTCCCCGTCCTTCAGATAAACTTTTGCCGAAGTTTCCTCTTGACCCGATTAAATCTGATAAGAAACCGACAAAATAATTTAATAGGGGTTTGCTGTGGAGATTAGTGAATATCAATTGAAAGAATTGGTTGAAAGTGTTGTCAAGCGAGTGATTTCGGGAACTGTCGCTGCAAATTCGATGGATACTAAATCATCTAAAGGTGATTGGGGTGTGTTTGATGATATGAATGATGCAGTTGAAGCTGCTCACGAAGCATTTCTTGAATTTAAAGAAAGAAGCATTCAATGCAAGAAAAAAATTACAGATGCTGTCCGGCAAATGGCGCTTGATCATAAAGAAGAACTTGCAAAGATGACTGTAGAAGAAACAAAGATGGGTCGTGTTGAACATAAAATCTCTAAATTTATTAATGCTGCCCAAAATAGCCCAGGAGTAGAATTCTTGCAGCCCAAAGCTTGGTCGGGCAAAAACGGTTTAGCTCTCGATGAGTATGCACCGTTTGGGGTTATTGGCAATATTACACCGAGCACTCATCCCGGTCCAACGATGATTAATAATATTATTATCCAGCTTGCCGGGGGTAATACAATTGCATTTAATCCGCATCCTTCTGC
>JBFMBS010000057.1:0-8563 GCA_040755055.1 Bacteroidota bacterium | reverse complement strand
ACGAACAAAATCAAGAATGGTAAATCACCTTTGGAAGTATGCGGAGTTGTCTTACAAAACAAAGATTGGCTTAAAAATGCCATCGCTTTTTATTAACTTTTATCACCCGATTGGAGGGACGCTTCCTCAAATTTTCAATTGTTTATAAAAATCATTTTCTATAATTTTGATTCAAATTTGGAGACGCAATGCTCAATTTAATTTTTGTTGCTATACTTGCTTATTTAGTAGGTTCGATACCAACAAGTATTATAGTAAGTAAACTAGTACGTGGAATAGATATAAGGAATTACGGAAGCGGCAATGCCGGGGGTTCCAATGTTTTCCGTATCCTTGGATGGAAATGGGGTGTGCTGGTTATACTTCTCGATGCACTCAAAGGTGCTGTAGCCGTTATCGTTGTAGCACGATTATACTTAGACAATATTCCATTCAATAACATCACTCCGTTTGATGATTTTACACTCGTCCAGATTATATGCGGTTTAGTAGCAGTTATCGGACACGTATGGACTGTATTTGCCGGTTTCAGAGGCGGTAAGGGTATTGCAACGGCTCTCGGCTTTCTAATTACAATCATTACTATAGATATGCTTTTAGCATTAGCCGTATTTGTTCTGGTGGTAACACTATCACGTTACATCTCGTTGGGATCGCTTATAGCTGCGGCTTCTGTTCCATTAATTTTAATAATCAGAGAAAATATTTTTGGAATTAATATTCCCGGTTATAATACAATTTTACCTTTTGCTATAGCATTGACTTTATTGGTTATATATACGCACAGAAAAAATATTGATCGCCTTATCAAAGGCAATGAAAGTAAAATTTCATTCGGAAAAAAGAAAAAATAGATAATGCGAATATCAGTTCTCGGAGCCGGCGGCTGGGGAACAACTCTTGCTATCCTCCTTCATCATAACGGGCACAATGTAACTCTTTGGGAGTACAAACGTAGTTACGCTAAGACACTTAACCGCTCAAGGATAAATAAAGTATATTTACCCGGTATTAAAATCCCGGGAGAAATTATTATAACTCATTCACTCCCAGAATGTACTTCAAAGCAGCATATGGTTGTGATTGCAGTACCTACCCAGTTTGTACGTAGTGTTCTTAAAGAAATTAAAGGGAACGATTTCGGTAACACTACTTTCGTTAGTGTTGCTAAAGGTATTGAAAAAGATTCCATGCTGACCGTTTCAAATATCATACACGATGTACTGAATGATTTATCACCCTCTCAAGTTGGAGTACTTTCCGGTCCAAGTCACGCAGAAGAAGTGAGCCGGAAAATTCCTACGGCTGTTGTTGCCGCATCGAAGGATAATTTTACAGCAAAACAGATTCAATCAGCATTTATCACTTCATACTTTAGAGTTTATTCCTCTACAGATATTTTAGGAGTTGAATACGGGGGTGCTTTAAAAAATGTTATTGCCGTAGGTGCCGGGATAATAGACGGTGCTAAATTCGGGGATAATACAAAAGCAGCCATCATGACCCGCGGTATTGCAGAAATTTCCCGACTCGGTATTGCATTGGGTGCCAAACCTGAAACTTTCTCCGGGCTATCCGGTATGGGCGATTTAATTGTAACTTGTATGAGTAAGCACAGCCGCAACCGCTATGTTGGTGAACAAGTAGGCAAAGGGAAAAAATTAAAAGAAGTTCTGAAAACTATGCAGATGGTTGCCGAAGGTGTTGAAACAAGCCGGGCTGTTTACCAGCTTTCTACCAAGCATAAAATTCAAACGCCTATCTGCACGGCAGTCTATCAAATTCTTTTCGAAGATAAGGACGCGACAAAAGCAACGTACGAACTTATGACCCGCGATATGAAAGCGGAAGCGGAGTGAACACTGCGAATGCAAAATGACGAACTTGCCCGCCATTATTTTGGTGGGCGAAGAGTGCAGAATTAATCAATGGTATGAGCCTCGGGGTAAACCCCGAATCATATTCCGCCGCAAGTTAAGGGGAATGATACCCAATCTCCTCGTCCGCCTACGCGACGCTAAGGCGAAGCGAGGAGCGGAACGCAAAGGTGGATTAAAAAGATTTCAATTCTGCATTCATCATTCTGAGTTCTGCGTTCATCCTTCAGATTTTTTAATTATATTTTGTTCTAACTAATCCAAACATTTATGCCTGATAACCTTTCCAAATCGGTTCAGTATTTAAAATCAGTAGGACCGAAGCGAGCAGAATCATTCGCAAAGATCGGCATTCATACCATCCGCGATTTACTATACTACTTCCCTACCCGTTACCTTGATCGAAGTACAATTCTTAACAGTGTTAAGGTTTTGCAGCATATCCGAGAAGGTTACGAAGGTGAAGTGACAGTTATTGGTGAAGTTGTTTCATCGGATATTATCAGGTATGGGAAGAAGCAAATATTTAAAGTAAAGATGAAAGACAATGCCGGATTTTTTGAATGTGTCTGGTTCCAGGGTGCTAAGTATTTTAAAGATATTTTTCAGCAAAAAAATATTTTCGCCATCTCATCCAAACCGGTTTTAACAAAGTACGGTAATTTGCAATTCGCTCATCCCGATTTTGACCGGCTTGCCGAAAAAGAATCAAAAGATTTCTTGCACACCGGCAAAATCATTCCGTTTTACCGTGTTCCCAAGGAATTGAGGGAAAGTAATCTTGGCGATTTCAGTTTAAGAAGAATCATTTCCAATACAGTGGAATTATATTGTAACGAACTGCATGAATCTCTACCGAAAAACATAATCAGCCAAAATAATTTAGACAATATAAACGAAGCCGTACGGAACCTTCATTCACCGGTCAGCAACGAAGCGTTGTCGAAAGCTTTAACCCGTTTCAAATATGAAGAACTATTTTACTTTGAATGTTTAGTTGCAATGCGAAAGCAATTCATGAAAGTTCAGACTAAGTCTGTTAAGTATAGAGTTGAATCGGGTTTGATAAAAAAATTTATTGCATCGCTTCCCTTCCGATTAACATCGGCACAGCTTAAAGTGCTTCATGAAATTAGACAAGATTTGGAGAACATCGAGCCGATGAACCGTCTTCTACAAGGTGACGTTGGCAGCGGAAAAACTATTGTAGCTTTAATCAGTATGCTGATTGTAATTTCAAACGGATGTCAGGCGGTACTCATGTCCCCGACTGAAATTTTAGCCGATCAGCATTTCAAACGGATAAAAAATCTATTAAGCGGTCTCGGGATTGAAGTTGGGATATTAATTGGGGGACAGAAGAAGAGTGAAAGACAAAAAATTCTAAACGAAATAAAAAATGGAAAGACAAAGATTATCATCGGGACACATGCTCTTATAGAAGAGAATGTAGGTTACAATAAATTAGGTCTAGTGATTATTGATGAGCAGCATCGTTTCGGTGTTGTACAAAGATCCAAACTTGTCCGCAAAGGCGAGCAGCCGGACGTACTTGTAATGACCGCTACTCCAATCCCAAGAACACTAACAATGACTCTATACGGCGATCTCGACGTTTCAACTATTGATGAAATGCCTGTGAATCGCATCCCGGTAAAGACTGTGCTGCTCGGCGAGAACAAACTAAATGATATTTATAATTTCATCCGGACCAAAGCTAAAACCGGTTACCAAACATTTTTAGTTTATCCGCTCGTTGAGGAATCAGAAAAGCTTGAATTGAAAGCGGCGGAAACACACTTTGAGGAAATTAAAAAATTCCATCTGCCAGATCTTAGAATCGGGCTGATCCATGGCAGAATGAACTGGCAGCAAAAAGAAAATATCATGGAGGAATTCGCACATAAAAAATATGATGTGCTCGTTTCAACTACTGTTATAGAGGTCGGGATTGATATACCTGACGCAAACATTATCGTAATTAACGATGCATTCAGGTTCGGTCTTTCCCAATTACACCAGCTCAGGGGCAGAGTGGGCAGAAGCAATAAGCAAGCTTACTGTATATTGATCGCAAAAGACGAGCTCGCTGTTAAAATAAACCAGTTCAAATTTAATTTTGATTACCAATCGAAAGAAATGATTGAGAGAAACAAAAGTATTATCAGGTTGAATGCAATGTTGAAATACACAAGCGGCTTTGATTTGGCTGAAGTTGATATGAAACTTCGGGGACCGGGCGATATATTCGGTACTAAGCAGAGCGGTATGCCGGAATTACGTTACGCAAATGTTATTGAAGATTACGATTTACTTTTAAAAGCTCGCAGCGATGCTTTCCGAATCATAGAGGGTGATAAAAATTTATCCGATGAAACCAACTTCATCATCAAAAAAAATCTTCAAGAAAATTTTTCTGGTAATATTTTTCTCTCGCGGATCGCTTGAAAGCATCCAAAAAAAATTTTACCGTCGTCTATCACACCTATCACAAAAAAAAATTTTTCAAACAAAAAACTTGATAAAAATATTTAAAACATTATATTGGTAATCAAAAAAACGGAAGGACTTCTGTATTAGTTCTTATATACCAAATAAAAAATTAAAAGTCGCCCTCACATATAACATCAAACCGGAAGATGAATCATCTTTCGACAACGCATCTCTCTCCCCCTTAACAAAAAAATCTGCAAATTACAACGATACTTATGCCGAATGGGATACTATCGAAACTATAAACGCAATTAAAGATGCACTCGAACTCTTCAACGATGTAATTTTAATCGAAGCAAATCAATTTGCATTCGAAAAATTGAGAGAGACACAGCCCGATATAGTTTTTAACGTTGCCGAATGTGCCAATGGGATAAGCCGCGAAGCACAAATACCGGCTATGCTCGACATGCTCGACATCCCTTACACCGGTTCCGATCCGTTAACCCTAACAACATGCTTGGATAAATCAAGGGCCAAGGAGGTTTTGGCTTATAACGGAGTACCAACATCAAAATTCTTGTACGCGGAAGGTATTGATGACTTAGATAACTTCAATTTGACTTTCCCGGTGATGATGAAACCGATTGCCGAGGGTTCAAGTAAAGGAATATTTAATTCGTCATACGTTACAGATTTACCAACCCTGAAAGAACGCCTTGCCGAATATTTAGAAACATATAAACAGCCGTTCTTAATAGAAGAATTTTTACCCGGCCGTGAATTTACAGTTGCTTTATTGGGCAATGGTAAGGATGTTGAGGTACTGCCCATAGTAGAAATTAATTTCCATGAACTGCCAAAGGACCTGGTTCCGATCTATTCTTACGAGGCAAAGTGGGTAGTTGATACGCGCGAAAAACCTCTTAATATTTTTACGTGTCCGGCTAACCTTGATACGATATTGGAGAATAAAATTAAACATGTTGCTCTTAGAACATACAAAGTTTTGCGTTGTAGAGATTGGAGCAGAATTGATATACGTCTTGATAAACACGGCGAGCCGAATGTAATAGAAATCAATCCGCTGCCCGGTATTCTTCCTAACCCCGTTGATAATTCTTGCTACCCTAAGGCAGCAAGAGCCAATGGACTTTCTTATGAAGAAATGATCAATAAAGTTTTATTCACAGCTTTGAAGAGATATAACTTATTATGAGTTCAGACCGCTGGAAAAATATTCCTTCTGGGAAGGTATTAATCTGCTATAACGAACCGACACGTTATTACTCCAACTATCTCGGCAAGGAAATTTCCGATGAAGAACAAAACAATGATCTTTCCGAAAGAGAGTTTTTGAAGCAGATTGCCAATATCAAAAAAATACTCCAGAAGAAATATGCTGCTGTAGAGACATTAGCGGTCAACAGCGATATTCGTTCTGCAATAAAAAAAATCACTGCATTCTCTCCCGATGTTATTTTAAATTTTGTTGAATCGGTTGAAGGCAATTCAAATCTCGAAAGTTACATTGCCGGTGTTTATGATCTTTTAGGCATTCCTTTTACCGGTAACAATGCTATCACATTAGGTAACTGCTTGGTTAAATCAAAAACGAAACAAATCCTTCAATCGCATGGATTGAGAACTCCGCGACATTTAATATTACAACCAAACCAGTTTGTTTCCAGGGAAGAATTCAATCTCAATTTCCCGGTGATACTTAAATTAGCAAGGGAAGATGCAAGCATCGGCATTTCTGAATTTTCTGTCGTTAAGAATCATGATTCTTTAACCGAGCGCTTAACATACCTCTATACTACTTACAACCAGGAAGTTATTGCAGAAGAATACATTGAAGGAAGAGAATTGAATGTTGCGATCCTCGGAGGTCAGGTCTTGCCGATTTCGGAAATACGTTTTGACGGGCTACCGGATGATTTGCCTAAGATAATTACATATGAAGCAAAATGGTCGCCGGATAGCGTTTATTACAAACACACAAATCCAAAATGCCCGGCAGAATTAGATGAGGCAACAAAACAAAAAATAGAAAAGATGGCTTTAGAAGCATACGACGCTTTAGATTGCAGAGATTATGTGCGTGTTGATGTAAGACTGACGGGCAAAAACGTCCCTTACATTATTGAAGTTAATCCGAATCCTGATATTTCGCCGGATGCCGGTTTTATCCGTTCTGCTGCTGCTGCCGGAATTACTTATGAAGCACTATTACACAGTTTAACAAATTTTGCCCTGGAACGATTACACTATGATACGCAAGTTGCAGTCTAATGATAGAGAGAAACTGATCTCTATCATCCGGGGTACTAACAACTTTACTGATGAGGAGAAAAAGATTGCAGTAGAACTGATTGATGAAGCAGCAGCTAATCCTAATCATGAATACTACAATCTATTTGTTCTTGAAGAAAATGGAAATATAGCCGGCTATCATTGTACCGGCAAACGAGCCCTTACTGACGGCGTTTACGACTTGTATTGGATTGTTGTTGATAATGGATACCAGAACAAAGGAATAGGTAAAAAATTGCTTGATCATGCTGAAAATTTTGTGAAGGAGAATAAAGGTCGCTGGATTTTAGCAGAGACATCATCCAAGGAAAGTTACAACGCTACAAGAAATTTTTATTTTAGAAATAATTATTCCATAGTTGCCGAGATAAAAGATTTTTATACAATCAACGATAACTTGATAGTTTTTGGTAAATACATAAAAACATAAAGGGCTAAACAAAATGGAACTCTGGCAGCAGATGATCCGTGACAGTATTCATACTGTCGATCAACTTGTCGAAAAATTCAATTTAGATAAAAAGGTAGCTGAAGGATTAGATGAATTCTTCCAGGCTCGCATAAATCCATATTATCTAAGTCTCATCAGGTATCCCGGCGATCCGATTTGGACTCAGTGTGTTCCTGATGTGAAAGAATTAGAAGACATGTCCGGTTATGAAGACCCTCTTCAAGAAGATGCAATGAGTCCGGTTCCGAATATTACACATAGATATCCCGATCGAGTCCTTTTCTTAACAACCAGTCAATGCGGAATGTATTGCCGATTCTGCACAAGAAAAAGGAAGGTTGGCAACTCGGATAAAATATCGATGCGTCAGCTCGAATCAGCTTTCAAATATCTTGAACAGCACACCGAAATTCGTGATGTAATCATGTCCGGCGGCGATCCGTTAATGTTAACAGATACAATGCTCGAAAAAATATTGCAGCGGCTCCGACAGATACCCCACATAGAAATAATCCGTATCGGTACAAAGATGCCGTGTGTATTGCCGCACCGCATAACACCAAAACTTTGCGAGATGATAAAGAAGTATCACCCGATATATATTAATACACATTTCAATCATCCGTGGGAAATAACACCTGAAAGTACAAAAGCGTGCGGTATGCTAGCCGATGCCGGCTGCCCGGTTCAAAACCAGTCTGTACTAATGAAAGGTGTTAATGACGATGCTGATATTATGAAAGAGTTATTTACAAAACTTCTTAAGATACGCGTTAAACCTTATTACTTATATATGGCAGATGAAACCAAAGGTGCAAACCATTTCAGGACTTCGCTTGATAAAGGATTGGAAATTATGTTTAAGTTAAGAGGTCATACAAGCGGATTAGCAATCCCTCATTTTGTAATTGATGCGCCCGGCGGAGGAGGTAAGATTCCGGTACTTCCGCAGTATGTTATTCACCGTGATGAAGACAGAATTGTTATGCGTAACTACAAGAATGAAGTTTACGTTTACCGCGAAGCATCTAACGGAAGTAACAACGGCAATGGTAAAACCGCCGATGTAAACAAAATCAATATTGAAATATCTAACAAGAAAAACGGCTCTACCAAGAAGCCGAAAAACTTTAAGGACATTACAACTATTAAACTCCCGGAATTAGAAACGAGCAAGAATTAAACGAAAGGCGGCTTTAAACCGCCTTTCTTGATACTGGATTTTGGATACTGGATGCTGGGAAAAACTATTTTAAAAGCATCATCTTCTTTGTCAAAGATTTTCCGTTGGCTGTTAAATTGTAGAAATAAACACCGCTCGGTAAGTTGGAACCATCAAATGGGATTTCATAACTGCCGGCTCCATGATAAGTATTTAACAACTCTGCAACCTCTCTCCCTAATACATCAAAAACTTTTAATGTTACTTTGCCTGATTGTTTGATTGTAAATTTTATCAATGTTGTTGGATTGAATGGATTAGGAT
>JBFMBS010000056.1:0-9662 GCA_040755055.1 Bacteroidota bacterium | reverse complement strand
CGAATCGCTAAGATTCTGTTTGCGGTAGTGATAGCTTGACAAAAGCTGTGTTATAACCTGGTTAATTCTTTCATAACCTTGATCGGGTACAAGAACTTTTGCAGTATCTATTTTATGTTCTTTATTAAGAACTACTTCGGGATTTTGCGCGAAAACAAAACCGGCAATTATAATCAATAAAACGAGCAATTTTTTCATGTGACTTCTTTTCTAAATTTGAATTTTGATACACCAAGATAATAGTTTTGTTTCAAAAAAATTATCCTATTTTCCAGACAGAACTTTAGGGTATTATTATGGACATCGAAAAAATTAGAAATTATTGTTTAAAGAAACCTCATGTTACCGAGGGATTCCCTTTTAACGAAGACATGCTTGTATTTAAGGTGATGAATAAAATGTTTTGTCTGCTCAATCTCACTCCTCCCCATACAATAAATCTAAAATGTGATCCTGAATTTGCAATTGAATTACGTGAACAATATGAGGCGGTAAAACCGGGTTATCATATGAACAAAAAACATTGGAACACGATTGAACTCGATGGCAACATTCCGGATAAAGAGATTACAGCTTGGATTAACCATTCATACGAATTGGTTGTAAGCAGCTTGCCTAAGAAACTTAAAGCATAACTTGATATTGGATTATAGATACTTGATACTGGGTACCTGATATTGGAT
The DNA here is from genome assembly GCA_040755055.1 of Bacteroidota bacterium. Lineage (GTDB taxonomy): Bacteria > Bacteroidota > Ignavibacteria > Ignavibacteriales > Melioribacteraceae > DYJK01. Next base: position 8,979 of record JBFMBS010000056.1, on the reverse strand, counting down.
TCCGGATAAAACACAAAACTATAAACTTGCAACTCAAAACTATCAAGTATCCAGAATCCAGTAACCAGCATCTATTCTATATAGAGGTAGCGTTTTATTTTTTGCGTCGGTGTCTTTTCAAACGGCTCACGCTGTTCAATAACTTTATTGATCCGGGAAAAAGTATTAACTCTTAAATTAATCTGGGTGTGAAGATCATTAAGAATTTTATTAATCATTTCTCTTGCATGTGTTTCATTCCCTTTTTGAATATTAAACACAGTATCAATCTCATCATAGTTCAAATAAATTTTCGCAACAAGGTCATTACCCCTTTCAACAACTAAAGCTTCCATTACATACGGCTGTTCATTTATTATCGATTCAATTTCTTCCGGGTAAATATTTTTTCCGTTTGAACCAATGATTACGTTTTTTGATCTCCCTTTTATAAACAGATAACCGTCATTATCAATCACGGCAAGGTCGCCCGTCTTGAACCAACCTTCTTCATCGAAAACCTCTTTAGTTTTGTCGGGATCCTTGTAATAGCCTTTCATAACATTTTCGCCTTTAACAAAAACTTCCCCTTCACCAGTTGTAAGATCGGGATTGTTAATTTTCACTCGCACGCCCGGTATAACTTTTCCGGCAGAGCGGAAACGGACAAATTCCGGAGTAGTGCCGGTAACAAGCGGAGAAGTTTCCGTTAAACCGTAACCGATTGCATAAGGGAATTCCGCTTCTTGCAAAAATCTTTCAACATCCGCAGCAATAGCGGCACCGCCTATACATAACATACGCAGCTCGCCGCCGAAAGTTTTCAATAACTTTTTACCGGCTATTCTATGTAATCGCTTTCTTACAGCCGGAATTTTATACAAACTCCTCACTAAAAATTTTTTATTGATTTCAGGTAAGATTCTCAAGCGGAAAATTTTTTCTATAACCAGCGGTACCGCAAGCATTACTGTTGGTTTAACTTTTTCAAGTGCCGGTAAAAGAACTGCTGCGGTCGGCGGTTTTTCCAAATACGTAATTGATGCACCGGCAATAAACGGTGTTATCAATCCAAGCGTTGACTCTATTGTATGAAACAACGGCAAGATGGATAACATCCTATCCGTTGGTCCCACATCCACAAAACTCAATGTTGAAATTGCATCGAACACAATATTTTTATGCGTAAGTACAACTCCCTTGGAATGCCCGGTTGTCCCCGATGTGTAAAGTATCTCCGCTATATTATCTTCTTGTACTTCATCAGGGATAATACCGATGAATTTCAGTGCAGCTTCTTTAATCTTGGCAAACTCTTTAATACCGCCGGCTAATACTTGTTTAAGAAGATCATTTTTTGTTTCAGGGGGAATAATTGAAAAATCATCCAAAAGAATTCTTGTTTGGATATTGGCATTCGTGAGTTCATCAATTTTGTGGAAATACTTTGCAGAAACAAAAATTGCTTTGCTTTCCGAGTGACGTATTATGTGATGTACTTCTGTTTGATGAAACTCCGTCATAATAGGAACAGCAATTGCACCGATTGTAGTTACAGCAAAAAAAGCTATTGCCCAGTTCGGCTGGTTTTCACTTAATATTGCAACTTTATCACCGGAAATAATTCCTTCGTCTTTCAGGAATCTTTTTATTGTTTCAACTTTTTGTTTGAATTCTTTGAATGATAACTTCTGCGAGTTGAAAAAACCTACTGAAGGTCTATCTGAAAATTTTTCGACAGCTCTTTCAAGTACTGCATGTAAGGTAAGTTTATTTAATTCCATTTTGTCTGCCTTATTAATCCGAATACTTAATACTAACTGCTCAATACTTTTTAAACCGGGTCTATATGAACAAATGCCTTCTGAACCTCTTCCAGTCTTTCAAGTGTGAACCGGACATCATTGCCTATATCGTGGGAAATTTGAGTGGAAATATTTTTATCTACTTCTATATGTATTTCAACATGGAATTTATCGCCAACGTAGTGCGATCTCAAATCGTTAATCCCCTTAACACCTTTAATACTCATCGTTATCTCTCTTATTTTATCATCGAAATCATTATCTGCCGAGTGTCCCATCAAGAAATCAATATTTTGTCTTCCTACTTCGTAGCCCGTCTTAAAAATAAACATAGCCACTAATATCCCGGCAATTCCATCCACAAAACGGAATCCAAAACCGGCACCGATTACACCGAGAAGAGCAATTGAAGATGCGAGCACATCATTCATACTATCAACCGCAGCAGCTTTAATAGCCGGGCTGCTGAAAATTTTTCCGATATGGTGCTGGTATCTATTTAGAACAATTTTAATTAAAATGGTAATGACTAAAACAATATAAACGGGGGGGATCGTTCTTATAAATTGCGGTTCGATGATACGTTTAATTGACTCTTCTATAATGTTAATTCCAACAACAAAAGCAAAAACAGATACAATAAATGCCGCTATTGGTTGTGCTGCGCCATGTCCAAATTGATGCGTGGCATCAGGTTTTTTCGATGAAACTTTGATTGCATATTTGATTGCAGCCGAGGAAATAATATCCGTCAATGAATTGAGGGCTTCGGATATCACTGCAATAGAGTTTGAGATAATACCAACTACTGCCTTAATTACAAACAAAAACAAATTAACTACAAGAGCTATATTTACTGCATTTTTTAATCTGTTCGGCATCATTTATTCTTATTAGCAATAGAATAAAAACCCGTTCCAAAATTTAGAACGGGTCGGTAAAATCATTTTTGAAAAATAAATTACGATTTCTCTTCCCAAATTTGTGCAAGTGCAACAATATTTTTTACGGATGCTTCCATATCCTGGATAGATACATATTCAGTGTAAGCGTGGAAATTATGACCGCCGGCAAAAAGATTTGGCGTAGGCAATCCCATGTAGCTTAAGCGCGAACCATCCGTACCGCCGCGTATCGACGATTTAATCGGCTTGATTCCAAGACGGTTCAAAGATTCAATTGCATATGCTTCTACTTCAGGATGCTGATCCAATATGTATTTCATATTCCGGTATTGTTCGATCACTTCAAATTCATACGACGAACCGGGGTGTCTTGCAACAGCAGTTTCAACCAAGGATTTCAAGTAATTTTCATACTCTTTCAGTTTATCGGCTTCAAAATCGCGGATGATGAATTTAATAATTGTCTGCGATTCATTTCCATTAACTGATGTCGGGTGAACGTATCCTTCTCTTTTTTCTGTTGTTTCCGGCGATAAATTCTCCTTCGGAAGCAATTCTAAGAAAGTAGCTGCAACTTTAATTGAATTGATCATTTTTCCTTTTGCGTAACCGGGATGAACATTTTTCCCGTTCAACTTAATAACTACGGCATCGGCGCTGAATGTTTCCGTTTCTACTTCACCGCGTGTTGAACCATCTATTGTGTATGCATACTTTGCACCAAATTTCTGAACATTAAATTTTTCGGTTCCGCGCCCTACTTCTTCATCCGGAGTAAAACAGATACGTATTTTACCGTGTTTAACTTGAGGATGGGCAATCATATAATTCATCGCATCAATAATTTCTGCAATGCCGGCTTTATCATCAGCACCAAGTAATGTTGTACCGTCTGTTGTAATTATATCTTGTCCGATCAAACTTTTTAATTCGGGGTTGCCGGCAGCATCAATAATTTTAGTTTTATCATTCGGCAGAACAATATCTCCACCTTGATAATTTTTATGAACTACCGGGTTAACATTTTTTCCGGTTACGGCCGGTGAAGTATCTACGTGAGAAATAAATCCGATTACCGGTACATTTTTATTTGTATTGGAAGGCAAAGTTGCGGTTACATAGCCGAATTCATCAATCTCTACTTCTTGCATACCAATTTCTTTTAACTCATCTACCAATGCTTTTGAAAGTTCTAATTGTTTGGGATCGCTCGGGAAAGTTTTTGGTTCTTCATCCGATTGTGTGTCGAATTTTACATATTTCAAAAACCGGTCAACTACCGTAAATTTGTAATTGGGATCGAACATTGTTGCCTCTTTTGTGTTAAGGTTTATTTTTGCTATTGAAAGTTAATAGAAATTGGTGCTGATATTCAATGAAGTTATGTTGATATTATATTAATCTATTTCTTCATATTGTAGGAGTTTACATGAACCCGGTTGAATTAATCAGAAAAAAACGAGATGGATTTCAACTTACGGAGGAGGAAATTAATTATTTGGTTCTTAACTATACACGGGGGAAAATACCGAGTTACCAAATATCGGCACTCTTAATGGCCGGATTCATCAACGGATTTGACGCTAAAGAAACTGCGTGGTTAACACGATCTATGCTTTATAGCGGTAAAGTTTTAAATCTAAAATCCATCAAGGGAAAAAAGATTGATAAACACTCAACCGGAGGTGTGGGCGATAAAACCTCATTAATACTTGCACCTATTGTCGCTGCTGCCGGGGTAAATGTACCGATGATTAGCGGCAGAGGTTTGGGCCACACTGGCGGAACATTGGATAAATTGGAGTCGATACCCGGATTCAAAACCAATATTACTCTTAACCAGTACAAATCTATTATAAAAAAATGCAAGGCTGTGTTAATCGGGCAGACAAAAGAAATTGCGCCGGCTGATAAATTAATTTATGCTCTGCGCGATGTTACCGCTACTGTCGAATCAATTCCATTTATTACCGCTAGTATTATGAGCAAGAAACTTGCCGAAGGAATCGACGGACTTGTATTAGATGTTAAAACCGGTACCGGTGCATTCATGAAAAACTATGATGAATCTGTTACGCTGGCAAATTCACTATCAAACACAGCAAAAGCATTCAACAAAAGTGTTATAACCTACATAACCGATATGAACCAGCCGCTTGGCAGTTACATCGGTAACTGGCTCGAAGTATATGAATCGGTTAAAGTACTGCAAGGGGAAAAAGTTGAAGATCTTCTTGAACTTAGTTTGCAACTTTCCGGTGCTATGATTCATCTCGGCAGTAAAGCTAAATCGATTTCCGAAGGGATTGAAATTGCTAAAGAAATGATCTCGAACGGGAAAGCAATGGATAAGTTCTTAGAAATTGTTAAGCTGCAAGGCGGCGATACTTATTATCTTAAAAATTTGGAAAAGTATCCTAAGTCCAAAATTCACGAGAAAATTTTCGCCGGTTCATCAGGTTACGTGAACAAAATTGAAGCATTCGAAATTGGAATCGCTTCGGTTGAACTTGGCGGCGGACGGTTTGAAATGGAGGACAAGATCGATCCAAAAGCCGGAATTATTTTTTACCCTAAGATCGGGCAACAAATTAGCAAAGGTGATTTAATAGCCGAAATTTTTACTAACAAACCGGGTGCTGTAGATAGAGTAAAGAAAAAATTGTCGGCAGCGGTTAAGATTACAAATCAAAAAACCGATCCCGTTAAGTTGATTAAATCAATAAATGCTTATAACTAACCCGGCATGAAATTTATAATCTCTATCAATTAATCTTACCCACCTTTTCCGATGTCCCGTCATACCAAAGAACTGTGTAGTATTCTACCGGTTCTCGGTCTGATGGAAATTGTAATCTATAATCATTTCTTCCTTCAATCATAAAAGTATGGTTGTTCAAATAAGTTAATTTCCTTTTCACACCGGTATTACCTACATAGTAAACAATTCCGTTCTCGTAAACTATTCTCCGTCCGTTTTCATAATTACCGGTAATTCTATCAATAAATTTTTGTGATGGGAATTCCGGGTTAAGCTGCGCCAAATATTGATCTTTAATCCAACTGTACAAAATCTTGTGTTCACCATTCTCATCGCTCTTTTCAAGCAAAGAACAAACCTCGGTGATCGCTTTAGGAAGTGCCAGTATTGGATCAATTACGAAATCCGGCGTTACACCGGTTCCTTCCCAGTTTGTACCGGTAGGCAGCACTGCAAAAGAACCGGTCGGGACCATCATGTACAGAGAATCATTCACTACAAACAATTCACCCGGGTTAGCTTTTCCGCTTGTTTGTTCGCCAATAACTTTTGCCCTTTTGAACTGCTGCAAAACGTATGATACCGCTTCGGCGGCAGAAGCAGTTTTGTTACTCACTAAAATATAGACCGGAACACCCTCCGGTATTTTTGAAACAGAGGAATCATGTATTACAACGCTTTCTTTTGTGAGCGGATTATTTCTGAATTTGACATCACCGATTTTTTGCCCATCCGGCAAAAAGTAATTTACTATCAGCTCGGAAGTTACCGAAGAACCTCCACCATTATCAGTAAGGTCAAGAATTATCGCCGAAGAATTTCTGATAAAATTCATTGCCCCGGTGATACTCTTTTTAGCTATTACCAAATCTATGAACCTATCAAACTTGAAATAGCCGATATTACCTTCTAATCTTTCTACTTTTCGTAAACCATAGTTCTCAAATTGTAACCAGTTTAATAGTTCTGGTGTGAAAGTAGGCGAACTGCTGCCTTCATTTTTTCTATCCTCGTTAATCTGATTAACTAATTGAGGACTGTAAGAAATTCTTAAGTGACGATCCCGGCCGGCAGTTTGAAGGTCATGATTTAACTTACCAAGGAATTCTTCACGCGTATTAACAGTGTCATACCCTTCATCGGTTATTTTTTCCTTTATTACTTTTTCAATCTGGTAATATCTCTCCGGGAAAACAAAATTTTCTTTAATCAATTCCAATGCTTTTGTTATTATTTCTTTTTTTTCTCTTTCGCCAAAGTTAGAAACTGCTGTCTGGGCTGTTAGAAGACTGCTGCAAACAAGAAATATTATGTTTAATAAAAGTAATTTATACCCGGTGTTTATTTGTTTTAATATCAAGTTCATGTTATATCCTTAAAGTTTACCTGATAAGACAGCTGTACAGAACGAATGTTGCAGTTATTTTTTGGTTTTGACTCGGATAAAATTGTTTTATCTTATTTGCAACAATCACATTCATTATCTGTCTAATGTAAAGTGAGTAAGCCGGTAAGAATATCTGATGAACGGGGAGTTGTCGATAGAATTTTGCAAGGCGACAAAAAATCATTTTCCCTAATTATTAAAGCAACCGAAAATCTTGTTGCCCAGATCCTTTTTAAAATGGTTAGGAACGAAGACGACCGTAAAGATCTTGCACAAGACGTATATCTGAAAGCATATAATAACCTCAGCGGATTTAAATTTGAATCCAAACTCTCTACATGGATTGCCCAAATTGCTTACAACTTGTCCATCAATTACCTCAATAAAAGGAAGCCGGAATCGATCCCGGATAAGTTTAATGATTATAATAACGATGAAGAAATTATATCCGATCTTAGTGTTGAAAATAAATCAACATATGATCAAGTTGAAAAGAAAATATATGGAGAGGAATTAAAACAAATCCTGGAAAAAGAAATCGATAAGCTTTCACCGGTATATAAAACTCTCATAACACTTTTTCATAATGAGGAGATGAGTTATGAAGAGATATCAATAGTTACACAATTGCCGGAAGGGACGGTAAAAAATTATTTGTTTAGAGCCAGGCGTATCTTAAAAAACAATTTATTAAAAAAATACAATTCGGGTGACTTATGAAAAGTAACCACTTAACCGATCAAGAAATCCAGGAATTCTTATTCGGTAAATCGACGATTAGCAAAGACACCAATGATCATATTAATTCTTGTAAAGAATGCGAATCAAAAATTGCTAATTACAAAACAATAACCGAAAGTATAAAAGCTGTCAGCAACCCGTCATTTGATTTTGATCTATCCGGTATGGTTATGGAAAAACTTATTACAAAAAAACAACGAACAAAATTATCATGGCACCTAATTTTCTCCTTTGTTTTAGGATTAATATCATTCGCTATTATTATAGTATGTATCAACTTCATTTTTGCAAAAACAAATTTATTAGAATACATCAAGAACGGGATCGATTCATTTACCGTAATAATTTTCTCTGTTTCGTTAATGATCGGGATAGTACACGCAATCGAAATTTTATACCGGCATAAAAAACTGATAAACATTATAAATGCTAAATAAATTCTGCAACATATTTATTCGATCTGTGTCATATTACATATAGAAAATAACTTTGGAGTTAAAGATGAATACATTACTAATTCTTGGTGATTTAACGACTTCCTTAATTAGCACACGGCAAGAAGTATTTGGAACAAACAACAATTTCATACCAGACAAATATTTCGAAATTATCATAGTTATCCTTGTGGGATGGATTGCGGCAGCAATAATAATGTCCTTTGTTAAAGCACTCCTCGATAATCGTTTAAAGTACAAGATGATAGAGAAGGGCGTTACTGAAGAAACTATTCAGCAAGTTCTTTCGCCCGACAGAACAGAGGCAAAGCACAGCTCGTTTAAATGGTTCTTACTGCTTATGGGAATATCACTCGGTATTTTTATATCATCTGTTTTTCAATTTGGTACAATCTCGATAGGAATAATCTTGTTTACTACATCAATCAGCTTTTTTATCTACCATATTTATTTAAAAAGAACTATCAATAAATAAGCGACGATAAAATGCAAATCTCATGCTGTAGGAATATCTCCCATATTTAACGTATATAGATGAAACTCAGTACTCAGCTCCGGGATAACCGGTCAACGAAATTCTTTTGATCAAAAAATAATTATCTATTTCCTCTCGAAGTAACTATTTTCTAACATTACATTTCAACAACAAGGAGGAAATATGTTATTTATTATTGCAATACTCATTATTGCAGTGGCACTGATCTCTTATTTTAATCTTAAGAAGAACGGACGAATACAAGAGGCAAAATTTGCTACCATCGGAATTGCCGCCGGTTTTATTATTGCTTTCTTGCAAATGTTTACGATAGTTCCGGCCGGAACAGTAGGAGTCGTAGATTTTCTCGGGATGGTAAGCGACAACACGTTAAAATCAGGTGTTAACTTTGTTAATCCAATGGCTAAAGTGATTGACTTTACAATTAAAACACAAGAGCTGAAAGAAATG
>JBFMBS010000055.1:0-10001 GCA_040755055.1 Bacteroidota bacterium | reverse complement strand
GCCTCTAGTGCTACTTTCGCTTTGAATTCACTGCTGAAGGTTTTTCTTCCTCTGGACATTCTGTGGCTCCTTTTTTACCACATTAAATTATCTGTTTTTTTTGTCCAAATTTTGGGGTACAGCATAACTAATAGTATTATTTCGACAATATACATCATTATAATAATGCCCTCCCATCCATATACTTCTGCAACCGAAGGTATCCGAAATTCTATTATCTGTGATCTGAACAGAATCTAAGGTACGATCGCCCTCTACATAAATAGTTGAATAAGGGTCATTCTTGAGGAATCTTGGATAAGTAGAACCAACTTGGCCATCTACCCAAACGCTTAACAGGCTGCTTCCACTATTCATAATTATCATATGATTTGTAGTCCTAACACTTGTGTCCCAGACAATTCTTGCCATTTTAGCATATTCAGATCTATCTGGATAGCCTACGGTGGCTAGTGTAACACCTTGAGGAATATTAAGAGGTACATTGAGTTTAATAACTGCCATTTGAGAAAGTAGAACAATTTTATTAGTAGTGCTTAAAGCTGCGTTATCTAATGCATTTTGTAAAGTCGCTCTATTAATGGTTGAACCATTAAGTGGCAAATTACCGACAACTGGATAATTCGTTACTAAATTAATAACCGGATTATTACCCCACCCATAATTAGGTTTTCCTTGATTAGCACGTGCAATAGCAATATCTAATAAGGCATTACACTCCGAAGAATTAAAAAACTGGCTAACAAGGGAATTCCAAGAAGTCTCATTAGTAATTTGAGAAAGATAAGAATTAAATTCTGCTAGTGTAGGTTCTCTATTTAATGCTCCTCTAAATAAAGCTAATAGTCTTGAGGCTTTATGTGTACTTATTGGATAGTTAGGTAAAAAATATACCGCATCAGTGAAAAAATAAATGCCCGTATTTTTCATCCATTGTTTCAAATCTGCTGCGTTATTCATAGCATTTTGGTTGTAGTTCCAAGCATCTGGGGGTGGGATTACTCCCATCGCTTCTGTATAAATTTTTGCAATGAATTGGTATGGTTTTGTTGCCTGGGCATTACTAAAGTCCAGATTTAGACTCAAATAAATAAGTAGAAAAAAAACACCCTTTTTCATTTTTACTCCTTTTTAAGTGAATAAAATAGTTATTGTAAACTAATTTGTTTTGTGACAATAACTATAACGACCAAATTCAGAATAAAATGTAACCAACTTATAATAGGAATAAAAAATGAGAAAATAATAACAAAGGCAAAAACTCCGTATAATGAAATATTGTTCAATGATGGATTCATTCTCATTTTATAATAAAATTTTGAAATTACCATGCCCAACAAAAAAGGGATAAAAAACAAGCCAAGAATCCCAAAATCTTTGTAATAAGCAAAAAACATAGTGTATGTATTATAACTTACTGTAACAATAAAGGGGAATTCTTTTATATGTGTATAATCGAATATCATATGCTTTATTCCGGTCATGGCTAAAATAAAATCGAACGTATTATATCCATAATCAAAAACATTCAGTTTGTCAACGGCATGAGCGAAATTCTCCAGGTTCATTACTATATACATATATGGTTCAGTGAAATACGCATATTTAGCACTATATTTCATCAAACTTATATAATGAACAATATTTATCAAATATCTACTGGTCCGAACTGCAGATATACCGTAGATAACTAATAAAACGATTGTAACTATTATTATTATGTTTCTTGTACTAATTTTATTTGAAGAATAGAACAAAAAAACTACTGTTAATAGAATACAATAAACTATATAAAATCTTTGAAGAATTAAAAAGTAGGTAGAAATTGTCAACAGAAATAACAATCCAATAAATAATTTTCGGTTTTTTTGTCTTTGCGTAATAATAAAATATAAAATCATAAAATAAAGAATTGATGGAACAATCTGGATAAATAGACCAAACCCAAATATTCCCCACTTCGACCTTGTAGCATCCGGCGCAAAAGTAAAAAATGGAATGTAACCTTCCACAATGGAAGTTACTATGAAGGAAATTATATAGCTTGAAAAAAGAAAGATAATTATATAAAATAAGAGTTTATTGTTTAATTCCTTAGCAACATGATTTTCTCTTATTACGGCTAAAGAAGGAATTTCTTTATCAGAATTAATAACATAAACTATGAACATGCCAGTCAGCATAGCTGCAATAGCTATTAAAATCATTATCCAACTGAAAAGTGACCATGATAACTGAAATCTGCTTAGTTTAAGATCTGCTAGACCAATTGCTAATGACCATACAAATATGAACAACCTCGCCGGAGAAAAAATATCTGTTCCTTTTTTCAATGAAATAAAAAGTAGAGATAGAAATATTGTAAAACACAAAAAAGAAATCAGCGTCATATTTATGAAAATATTTATTTATTAAATAATGAAAAACCTAGTTGTTTTGAATAAACCAATTTCCTCTCGTCCTTTGTAAAGTAAAAATATCCAACTATAAAAAAAACAAGCAATAAAATCGGGGAAGCAATAAATACACTTATTTCATTGTTTAATTTCAAAACTATTTCTATTACTATCATAACTAAAAGAATATACAGTGTTTTTAAATTGATAATCCAATTTTTAAAAAGTGACCAAGAAGCCGAACAATATATAATTGCAACAAATGCATTTGTAATAAGAGAAACAACCGCAGCTCCATTAGTACCGTATTTGGGAATTACAAAATAATTTAAAACAAAATTTAAGATTGTTGCCATTATGACTGTTAACATTCGTATGTTCTGTCTATTAGATGTTGTTAACATGAGGGCGAATGGCTCTAGAACAAAACGAATGAAAAGTGTAAACGAAAAAACCTCAAGTATTGGTATTGCCGCGGAGTAATCTTCAGTACCGTAAATAAATTTTATAATTTGTGAAGAATAATTGTATAATAGTAAGAAAATCGGAATAATGACTATGAATAATACTTTCGACATTAATTTTCCTACCATTTTCCACTTACTATTATCCTCAACAAAATACTTGGATAATGACGGCAGTAAAGTAGTTGTAAAAACTTCAGGTATAACGAGAGGCAACACTATAAGCTTATAAACAGCTTGATAAATTCCAACTTCATAATCATTTCTTAAAATTGCCAATAGGATAGTATCTAATTGAAAAAATAGATAACTAAAAAGAAAATGAAAACCGAAAACAAAAACTTTACTTCTTATTTCTTTCAAACCTTTAAAAACCGGTTTATATGATAACTTTGGAATAACTTTAAAAGAAAAAATCACTCCGATAACTAATCCGATAAATCTTGCAAGGACAAAACAAATTCCAATAAGAATTATGTTTGCCTCCAGCAAAATCATTGTTATTATAAAACCCAAGAAACTAAAATTAGCAATTAATGAAACTTTAGTTTCGTAGCTAAATCTTTCATATCCCCTGAAAAATGCATATAAGAAATTGCTTTGGGTGGTGAAAACCATATATAAACTAAAGGTCAAAACAAGAGCAAGCGTTTCAACATTTACACCGGTTATCAAAATAAAAAGACACATAGCGAAAAATGAAACGATAGTAAAAATGAGTTTTAAAGAAAAATAGCGTTGAAATAATTCATTCCCTTTATCCCTGCTTCGAGCCAATTCGTTAGTTAACAATACATCAAAGCCAAAATCGGCAAATAAAATAAATGTTGTTGCCAAGGTATGTGCAAATGTTAGTTGCCCAAATGATTTGGGTCCATAAAATCTAGCGATCATCCAAAAGACAATAACATTAACAATCAATCTTGAGGATATTGAAAGTACCGAAAGCAAATAGTTTCTTTTAATTCTTGTTAAGTCACTCACATAATTTTCCTAATACATTTGGGGATTTAGGATGAAACCACTATCATCCTGAAAGGGATTTATTGTAGATTTCCATCAATTTATTATAATACTGATCTGTGGAAAAATGCTCACGTGAAAATCTAAAAACATTTTCAGATAACTCCGAATACTGTGAATTTGTTAATTTGATTGCCTCTAATATTTTTTTTACAAGCGAGTTTACATCCCTTGGAATAAATAGAAATCCTCTTTTCCCATCTTCTATTAATTCTGTCAAGGCACCAAGATTTGTTCCTATTACCGGTTTTCCTAACGAAAATGATTCAACTGTTGTCATAGAAAGAGTTTCATAACATTCAGACGGTACAATAACAAAAGACGAACCTGATACAATTTTTTTTAATTCTTCACCTGATTTATATCCCAATAGTTCAACATTGGGTGTTTTCATTTGTTCAATTACACTTTTAAGATTTCCTTCTCCAACGATTTTAAGATTGATATTCTTTAATTGAGCAAACGCTGTTAAAAGCGTTATTAATCCTTTCTCTCTTGATAGTCTTCCAAAGTAAAGAAAATAATTACCAGGCTTATCATGTTTTTCAAATTGGTTTGCAAAATTATAAATATGACGGCTAACACTTTCCAACTCTGGGTAAAATTCTATAAACTTTTCTTTAGCAAATCTGCTGACAAATATAAATTGATCAATTAGTTTGTAAAATGGATTGAAAAAATCACGTAAATAACTCTCGATTGAAAGTAATGAACTTCTTACAATCCCTTCTGGGGAACAATTATTTAAAAGACAATGATAGTACTTTCCAGTTTTGCATTTTTCACAAATTTCGTTTTTCCCGTTTATAAAAATGTATACCGGACATAACAATCTAAAGTCGTGAATTGAAGCAATAACCGGAATTCTTCTTTTTTTAATAATGGGAAGGATAGAATATGTGATTCCCCCTATTAAATTATGAATATGTACTACTTCAGGATTTTCGTTGTCAAGTAGCTTTTTAATTTTCCGAACAGATTCATAAGAATAAAAACGATTCAGAGTAAAAGAATTTGTGTGCGGAAAATAATCTGTACAATTTGTAGTAGTGTTTTTCGAATCTTGCAATGAAAAAGCAAAAACTTCATGTTGTTTTTGTTTTAGCAAATCAATAGTATTAAGAAAAACCGACTCAGTACCACCTTTTCTATAATGAAGGTTATTTACTTGCAGAATTCTCATTTATTATATATGATAGATCGAAGGATAGTAATCCACTATTGAAAAAATTAAATTTTATAAATCGTGCACTCAAGAAAAGTTATTTTTTGTTATGCTTATCCTTCAGAAAAATTCTTCCAAAATCAGAAACCAGCCATATAGTCAGATAATCATATTTATTACGATCATTCATTTTTAGTTTACTTAAAAACTCACGAAAGAAAACAATTAATAATCCCAGAATGGATGATACAACAAATGAAATAGAAGCATAAATACTCCCTTTTGGTTTTGCTTTTCTATCTGCCGGACCGGCTTTATCCAGGACTAAGACACTTGGGGTGTTGCGTGCTTCTTCAACACGGGCTTGTTCGTACAGCGGTTGAACAAATTCTAAAATTTTGTATTGGATTTCCAGGTTGCGGTAAATTTTTAAGTACTCGTTTCCAAGTTCGGGTGCTTGCTTAAATGGTATTAATAATTTTACATCTTGTTGAGACTTATCAGTCCCGGCATTCAACTTATCAATTTTTTTCTGTAGCTCGTTCAATTCAATTTTTGCAGTTGTTGTTACCGGGTGATCAACACCATACGTTTGATTTAATACGTTCAGTTCAATTTCTTTTTTGTATAAATCTGTGTAAATGGCAGCCATAGATTTGACCGTTGCTTCAAGTTGTTCGGGAACCGCTATTACTCCATATTTTTCTTGAAACTTTCTCATACCATCTTCAAGATTATTAATGTCTGCAACATTCTGCAAATAGCGTTTTTCTACAAACTCTCTATTTGCTGTTGCATTGGTAACACTTAGCGTAGTGTTAATTTCATTAAGCCGTTCTACCATATAATTTGCAATGTCAGCTGCTTTCTGCGGATCTTTATCATAAACAGATATCGTTAAATTCCCTTCGTCCTGGATTTCCATTTCAAGATTCGATTGCCATTCCTTAACAACTTTTTCGTAATAGTCATCTTCTAGATCGTATTCTTTCTTTAGATCAAATTTTTGAATAATATCATTAGTAACCGTAGCACTCATTAAAATTGCAAGGTATCTATCCGTTTCAGTGCTGCCGCCGGTTAGCGCAGCTAATCCTTTGCTCGCAGAAAATCCTTTTGCCAAACTTGAGATGCCTGAAAGTGTAGAGAGCAAATCATTTTTCTCTGCCGGTAATACAGATGCTGTTGATTTATACCATTTAGGCGCAAGAAGTGCATATGCAGTAGCCCCGGCAGTTATTGTAAATACAAACCAAAATAAAAACCAACGGTACTTAACTGTTATCGTTAAAAACTCTATAAAAGTCGAACCTACTGTCTGCACTTGCTCATTTTGATTTAATGGCTCTGTCATTTATTTACCTATTATTCGGGTTTAATTGCAAGATTAATAAAAGTATTGTTGCTGCACTTCCTATCACTCCCATTACTCCGCCAAACTTTGAAAAGTGATACCAAAAATTTCTAGGAATTTCTTTCGGTACATAAATATAATCACCCGGTTCCAAATTTAATTTCTCTTTTTCTTTGGTTACCCAATTCATCTCCTTACCTTTAATCACCACTATTTCTTCCTCGTCTTCGCGTGCTGTTTCTGCCAATCCGCCGGCTTGCTCAATGTAATACTTATAATTCTTCTCGGGTGTATATTTAATATAACCGGCTTTAGGCACTTGTCCGAATACATAAACATAATCAAATTTTTCAGGGACTAAAATTAAATCGCCGTCTTTAACAACAAATTTAGAGTCTTCAGATTCAGGATTATTTAACTGTGTAAAATCAGCTAAACTTTCTGCTTTTAGAATACGGAGTTGATTATCAATATTATAAAATAGTGTATCTTCTTCCAACAAGTTGTATAACCGTGACATTTCCAACAACTGTTTTTGCTGTTTTAAATAAAGCTGGGTTTCAGGTGTCAGCAATAGATCGGTGTTATCAAGATACTCTTGAGTTAATTTATATTTTTGAAGCATTTCAATCGAATTAAAATTTCTTACAACTTCAGCGCGTGATAAATCTGCATTAGTTTTAAAACCGCCGGTTCTGCTAATAACATCTGCTAAATTCATTCCATCGGCAGTTACATAAATGAACCCGGGAAATTTCACTTCACCGAGTACGAGAACTTTATAATCTCTTTTATGATTTTCATCCGCCAATATTTTTATTCTGTCGCCGCTCTTTAATTCGATATCTTTATTAATATCCGCAAGAATAATTTCTTCTTTATCTCCGGAATTATTGAGCCGGGAGATTTCTGCTGTGGTAATATTGTCGTATGCCGTGTTCAAACCGCCGGCAAAAAGGATAACATCAGAAAGTTTATCACCGTTAACAAATTGGTACTTGCCGGCTTTATTAACCGCACCATCGATCGTTACTACATTTTTTTCGTCATTATATGCCGGGAAAATAACCACATCATCATTTTGTAAGAATGGATTATGATTAAAATCTCCGGTCAATCTGAATTTTAGAAGATCAATTTTTCTCTCTTCGCCATTGATATGCTTTAGTGTAATATTCCTCAATGCGTATTTTTTGATCTCTTTTGTAATTTGTTTTATTAACTGTTTATCGTTTTTCCCTGAAAGTAAACGTGATTCCGCTTCTGCATAGAGAGAAGTAATAAAATGATCGAGTCGCTGCGTTTTAAATGCTGTAAAAGATCCGGTAACAATAAACTCACCGCCGATGGTCACCGTAATAGGTTGAGATAATAGAATATTACTTAGCTGGTTACTTTTTTTCTCGTCCTCTTGTGCAAAGAGTGAACTAACGGACAATATCATTAAAAGAAAAAATATTTTTTTCATATTCATAGCCATATTTTAGAAAAGTAAATTTTACTTTTAAGCATCTTATAAATCTTAATAGAACGCGGATTAAGTCCGATCGAGCGGATTAAACCTGATCTAACTAACTGCTAATTTTTTATTTTCGTTACCAAATACTTTTCTTTTGAACTCCGGTTTTTTTCCAAAATTCAATAGCAAACCAACTTCAATATTAGTTGCTTTCAAATAATTTACAAGCTGGGCTTCATGTTCTTCACAAATCGCTTCTGCTGCTTTTAACTCAACAATAACAGTATCACTAACAACTAAATCAGCAAAGTAATCGCCAACTTGAAAACCGTTATAATGGACCTTTATGTTTTTCTGATTCTCAACTTTCAGATTCATTCCTATCAACTCAATTTTCATAGCATTTTCATAAACCTTTTCTAAAAATCCATAACCAAGTGTATTATAAACTTTGTAAAAAGCTTCAATAATTTTTTGTGTTATGTCCGAATATAACACGATTTACCTCAAACAAATCCACGAGAATCCACTAAATCAGATTTGATCCGCGTTCCATTTCTCTTTAATCTTTACCATATTGGAGATTGTAATAATCTTTATAAGAACCGTTGATGATGCTTTCCCACCAGTTCTTGTTTGACAAATACCAGTCAATTGTTTTTTCAATTGCCTCTTCAAAGTTATACTCAGGCTTCCACCCTAGTTCATTCTGAATTTTTGTAGAATCTATCGCGTAACGTCTATCGTGCCCTGGACGGTCTTTAACGTACTCAATTAATTCAATCGGCTTATTCAATTTACTCAATATTAATTTCACTATCTCGATATTTTTCATTTCACGACTTGCACCAATGTTGTAAACCTCTCCTAAGCGTCCATTCTCTAATACTAACTCAACAGCTTTATTATGATCCGTTACAAAAATCCAATCACGTACATTCAAACCATCACCATAAACCGGTAACTTTTTGTTGTTGAGTGAATTAATTATCATCAGTGGAATTAATTTTTCGGGGAATTGAAACGGTCCGTAATTATTAGAACATCTAGTAATCACTACCGGCAATCCATATGTATGGTGAAACGACAATGCCATCAAATCTGCCGAAGCTTTGCTTGATGAGTACGGACTGTTTGGTGAAAGAGGTGTTGTTTCTGTAAATAAACCGGCGCTGCCAAGACTTCCGTAAACTTCATCCGTGGATATCTGGACAAACTTTTCAACTTCGTACCTTTTTGCTGCCTCAAGAAGAATATTTGTACCAATAACATTTGTTTTATAAAAAATTTCCGAGCCGAGTATACTTCTATCCACGTGCGATTCTGCAGCAAAGTTAATAACATAATTAATTGAATATTTTTTGAAGAGATAATCAACCAATTCATAATTGGTAATATCACCTTTAACAAACCGGTAATTTTTATCCTTCTCTACACTTTTCAAATTTTCGAGGTTACCGGCGTAGGTAAGTTTATCAAGATTTACAACAAAGCAATCATCTCTTGATGTTAGTAGGTAATTAATAAAATTACTGCCGATAAATCCGGCACCACCAGTTATTAAAAGATTCATATATGACTAATGATAAATAATAAATTATAAAGGATAAATTTAACTATTTCGTTTCGTTGACTTTGAGCTGATCGAACCTAATATACGTTTCAGTTCAAGAGATTCTTTTAACAAAAATTCTAATTCATCATCTAAAGTTTTTATTTCGTTAATTATTCGCAACCAATAATTTGTTTCTCGCATTTCCTTTAGGGAAATATTTATTTTGTTGAAAAAATCCGGCTTTGATATTGCTCCTTGAGCTTCTTCATAATTTGCACCGCATGATGTTGAGGATTTAATAAGTTGATAAGAAATTAATTGATACTCTTTGTTCTTTGGAAACTTTCTGCAATATTTAACTGTCCTAACCGCAAAATCAAATAATCTTTTTCCTAATCCTTCATCCATTGTGGAAATTTATAATTTCTAATTTGTAATTTATAATTAATTAGTTATTCGAACCATCTGAAAAATACAGTTAGTAAAACATATTTTTAAGTATTGTGTGTTTTTTTTGATAAATAATTCTTTTTACGGAAACAATTAGTTCTTTGAAATAGTGTTGTCTGCTTCAGTGAGTAGTTA
>JBFMBS010000054.1:0-11028 GCA_040755055.1 Bacteroidota bacterium | reverse complement strand
AGAAGGATACATCAATCATTGAATTATAAAACACCGGCAGAAATCTATTTCAACTGACCGGAGATTTAACTAAATTTTACACATTAAATTATGTCATTTTTCTGTCCAACCAATTGGGTACAGTTAATACATCAACACAATATTTCGCTGGTGAACAATGGTTGCCAGCTTCTTGCTATCAAGCTCCGTTTTATAAAAATTGGATTTATGAAGTACTTGGTAGAATGTGTCATCTATTGCAAGATATGTCTGTCCCAGCACACGCTCATGTAAATTCTCATGTTGGCAAAAATGGTATGTATTCCGATTATTATGAAAACAATGCAAAATACTTTCATCAATGGACTGCCGACGAATTGTTTTCTCAAAATAAAGTTCTGATTGATCCTTATCAACAAAGTTGGGGACATCCTTTAGCATATTTAATGTATTTCTTAAATCAAGTCACTGATCATTATGCTTCAGGTATTGATTATGGTGATTATTCGTATGATTCTTCATGCCCAGATCTTAATACATATATACATCAAGGTGATTTACCCGGAAGTCCCTCTCAAATAAACTGGACTAATTGCAGTTCTATGCATGACGTTCTACAACCATTGGCTATTAGAGCTACAGCTGGATTGCTTTATTGGTTTGCACAAGAAGCTGGTTTATTGCCTCGACCTTTAACAAGTGTAACAATCTTTGGTGATTTTTTTCTTTTCTTAGGCAGCACCGGTTATTGGTACGCATCACCATCAAACGGAATGCCTCCATTAAATTATAATTGGCAAATAATGTACTTAGGTGATTTTTCATCCGCGGCTACATCGAAAAGTAAATTATATACTAACACAGATAAAATTGAACAAGGTGGAATAATTATTAATGCACCGCCAAGTAATTCTTGGATTACTGTAGGCGCTAATTCTCCAACATACAGTAGGGTAAATAATGGTTCTGACCCTAGGGACTTTAAACTTAGGTGTATAGTTACAGATGCAAGCAATACAACTAAGACATCAAATGAATTTTATGTAGATATTCTTTCTGAATATCCACCACAACAAAGTGTTGTTCAAAATAATTCTGATGTTGAGAAAGCCGCTTTGATGAAAGAATCTATTTTTGAACCCAAGCCAACAGAATATTCAATCAGTAATTATCCAAATCCATTCAACCCAACAACAACAATAAAATACCAATTACCCGAAGCCGGTTTAGTAACAATAAAAGTCTATGACATACTTGGCAAAGAAGTAGTGGAATTAATAAATGAACAGAAAGAAGCCGGTTATTACGAAGTAAATTTTTCCGCCAAAGGCGGATCCGCCTCTGGCGGAGGTGCAAGTAATTTGCCAAGTGGAATATACATATACACAATAAGAGCTGGAAAATACGTCGAATCAAAGAAAATGATTTTAATGAAGTAAATCTGTAAGGGTCAGCTAAACACTGACCCAACTTTTTAATTTCCGCCGGAAACTGTTTCAATTGCCGCCGGAAATAACTTCCCGACGGCAATTGTTCTTTAACAATAAAACAATATGGCAATTAAACAAAGTAAGGGTTTGTTAACACAACAATGCAAGTTCTAATATGCGGCATGTTCATTTTTAGAAACAATAACATTACTCACATGGAAAAAGAAAAAATCATCTCTGATATCACTTTGAAGGTTGGTCCGTCATCATACAATTACTGGCGGATAGGAATTACAAATGATCCCGGTGCGCACAAAAAATATTTGAGCAGAACATTAAACATCGATATCGCATGCTGGTCCGATTGGGAAGCCGGTACATTATCTGATGCCCGGGAGATTGAATCATTTTTTGTTAATGACAAAGGAATGAAAGGGGAAAAGCAGAGGGAACTATCTACAGACAAAAAGGTTTTCGTCTTCGTTTACTGATCTGTTTGGTCCGGCATATTACCGGGGAAAATCAATCCCGGTGGTATTGGTTTGTTATCACGGGGAATTTATTAAAAAGTAACTATTTTAAGCGCGCTGGTCTACCAAACCTATTACTATCATTCTTGTTGAGTTTCATTTAGTCGTTATCAGTGTTGTTAAGAAAGGACTTTATTATGAACTTGAAAACAAGATATATTATTCACATACCCGTTATCTCTGCAATTGCTGCTTCACTTACTGCACAGTCCTATAAATTGAAAAATTATTTGCTGTACTAAAGAAAGTGTTTGGCAATGTCACTATTCGAAATAAAACATATATCACCCAAAAATTTGAATCTGATTTCCAAATCTATAAGTGTGCTAACTATATTAACCGGAATAGCAGTTTTAACCGGATGGGTTTTTGATATACCACTACTACAAAGTTTTTTCCCTGGTTTTATTGGTATGAGCCCCGGCTCTGCTGCAGCATTTATATTATCGGGTTTATCACTTTGGTTTTTGAATTACACTATTACAAAGAGCTGGCAAATCTATGCATGGCAAATTTCAGCATTTAGCATTACGCTTCTCGGTCTGTTTGCAATTCTGCAGTTTCTACTCGAAATAAATTTTGGGTTTACGCGTAGATTCATCGATGATTTAGCATCAAACGAAATGAAACTCTCTGCAGTACTCATGTCGCCGGCATCGGGAGTTAATTTTGTATTTATAGGCATTTCTGTATTGATCTATTCCCGTAAATATCTTGCTGCTGCACGTGCTTCAATTTCTTTAACAATAATAATCTCTCTCTTTTCATTCATTAATTATTTATTAAATAGCCGTTCATATCTTCACCCCGGTACAACTTACCCCATGTCAATTCTTTCTTCAATCCTATTTACTCTTAATGCTGCCGGTTATTTATTCTTCTTCGCTATAGAGTGGAAAGGAATAAGTTTGAATTTTCCGGAACGATTTCGATATAAATGGCAGCCGTACTTAGCGGCTTTCTTAATGGTTTTAGTTGCAGCATCATTGCGTTTGTGGCCGCTTCAATCACTCGGTTTAAGAACAGTGTGGGTTACTTTTTACCCGGCTGTAATGCTTACTGCTATTTACGGCGGATTTACCGCCGGGTTAGTAGCTGCGTTTCTTTCATGTTTTACTGCACTTTTTTTATGGCCGGTTTTTGTTGACCAGCCGTTCATTAAAGATTACGGTGATTTGATAAGCATGATGATTTTCCTGATAACGTGCATTATGATTTCAGGTGTTGCAGAAGTTATGTTACGTGCACGCGAAAGAGAGAAACAAACCAATGCCGCTCTTGAGAAGGAAATTGCGGATAGGAAAGCTGTTGAAAATGAAATAAGAAAATTGAACGAGGTTCTTGAAGACCGTGTAAAAGAACGAACCGCAGAATTACTGATGAACGAAGAAAAATACCGCACGTTCTTCAGCACATCGAGAGACTGTGTTTTTATTACTTCAAACGATGGAAGATGGATTGAAATGAACGATGCGGCTGTTGAATTATTTGGCTATTCAAGTAAAGATGAACTGTTTCAAATTAAAATACCCGATCTTTATGCCAATCCGGCAGATAGAATAAAACATATCAGTACGATTAAAGAACTTGGCTATACAAAGGATTACTCGGTTGATCTCCGCAAAAAAGACGGAAGTATAATTAATACGCTGATTACATCAACTGTCCGGTATGATGAAGAAGGCAACATCATTGGTTTTATGGGAACTATCAGGGATATTACGGAACGCAAACATGCAGAAGAAAAAATCAGGAATGCCAATCGTGTTTATGCTCTACTTAGTAATATTAACCAGGCGATAGTTCGTATTAAAGATAAAAAAATTCTTTTTGATGAAGCTTGCCGAATTGCAGTTGATGACGGTAAGTTCATAATGTCATGGATCGGAATTGTTAATTCAAAAATTAATAAAGTTGAACCGGTTGCATCTGCTGGTTTAACCCAGGATTACCTTGCAAGCATTAACATAGACTTAAAAGATGAGAAACTGAGCGGCGGTCCCACTGGTCTCGCAATCAAATCCGGGAAACACATTATTGCAAATGATATAATCAATGATCCTACTATGATACCATGGCGCGGATCGGCTGTTAAACTTGGTTATAGATCGTCAGCCGCATTCCCGTTAAAAGTTTTTGGTAAAACTATCGGTGCATTTATGCTCTATTCAAGCGAAGAGTTTTTCTTTGATGAAGACGAAGTGAAATTACTTGATGAAATGGCTTCCGATATTTCTTTTGCTATCGAATTTATTGAAAATGAAAATGTTAGGAAACAAAATGAAGAGGAACTTCGCAAAAGTCTAGAACGTTTCAGTTCTACTCTGGATAACATGCTGGAGGGATGCCAGATTATCGGTTACGACTGGCGATATATTTATATCAACGGTTCGGCTGAAAAACATAACCGGCGACCAAAGGCAGAATTGCTCGGCAATAAGTATATGGATATGTGGCCAGGTATAGAACAGACCGAAGTGTTTAAGTTTATTAAGCGATGCCTGGAAGAAAGAGTAAACCACTATATGGAAAATGAATTCATTTTTCCGGATGGTGCACACGGATGGTTTGAACTCTCGATTCAAGCCGTGCCGGAAGGAGTTTTTATCTTATCGCATGATATTACCGAAAGAAAATCAGCCGAAAATAAAATTCTAAAACTGAACGAAGAGCTTGAACAAAAAGTGATCGAGCGTACAGCACAGCTTGAATCGGTCAACAAAGAACTTGAATCTTTTTCATATTCGGTCTCCCATGATTTGCGTGCACCGTTAAGGCACATAGACGGTTTTATCAGGATGCTTCAAAATTCGGCTAAAGCAAAATTGGACGAAAAATCAATTAGGTATCTTGGTGTCATTTCAGGTGCTGCAAAACAAATGGGACAGTTGATTGATGACCTTCTCCATTTTTCAAGAATGGGAAGGACCGCTATAAATTACTCAACAATCGATATGAACAATATTGTAACCGATGTTAAAAATGAAATTATGGCAACTTTAATGAATGATAAATATGACTGGCAAATTTCTAATCTGCCAACCGTTACAACCGATTACCCGATGATAAGAATTGTTTGGATGAACCTGATTTCTAATGCTGTTAAGTATTCATCAAAGGTTGATAAGCCGGTTATTAAGATCGATTCATTCCAAGAAAAAAATGAAGTTGTGTTTTATATTAAAGATAACGGTGCCGGTTTCGACAGCAGTTATGCACATAAATTATTTGGTGTTTTCCAGCGATTGCACTCTACCGAAGAATTTGAAGGAACGGGTATCGGCCTGGCAACAGTTAATAGAATTATATCAAGACTCGGCGGAAGAACATGGGCTGAAGGCGAAACCGGTAAAGGTGCGGTCTTTTATTTTTCACTCCCATCTAAAATAAATTAGGAGAAAGTTTATGCGTAAGTATAATCAAATTTTATTGGTCGAGGATAATCCTAACGACCGCGAACTTACAGTTGGCGCTCTTACCGAATATAATCTTGCCAATGACATTATAACTGTAAGTGATGGGGTAGAAGCATTGGATTATCTTTTTAAAAGAGGAAAATATAAAGACCGTGTAAACGGTAATCCGGGAGTGATATTGCTTGATATAAAAATGCCGCGTATGGATGGAATTGAAGTTTTGAGAATTATTAAATCCGATCCCGTTCTTAAATTGATCCCGGTTGTTATGCTTACATCTTCACGTGAAGAGCAAGACCTTCTTGAATCATATAACCTTGGTGCAAATGCTTACGTCGTTAAACCGGTTGATTTCCATGAATTTATTGTAGCAATAAAAAATGTTGGTCTCTTTTGGGCAATCTTAAACGAATCAGTCAAATAAAAACTATCGCAAAGGTACAGTCATGAAGAATAACTTAAAAATTCTTCTGTTAGAAGACAGCGATCTCGATGCAGAACTTCTTCAACATATACTTTCCGAAGAAGGAATCGAATGCAGCATCACACGTGCCGCAAACCAAAAAGAATTCTTCTCTGCAATTAATCAATTCGAGTTTGATGTTATCCTTTCAGATAATACGTTACCCGATTACGATGGACTCAGTGCTCTTAAGTATGCAAGGGAACACAAACCGCACATCCCGTTTATTTTTGTATCCGGAACAATCGGTGAAGAACGCGCTGTTGAGGCACTGAGGCACGGTGCAAGGGATTACGTTCTTAAACAGCATATCAATAAACTTGTGCCGGCTTTGCAGAGGGTAACGCACGAATCTAAAATTGAACAAGCGAAAATAAGAGCCGAAAAGGAATTAAGAGCCAGCGAAGAAAAATACCGCCGGCTTGTTAATGAAGTTAACGATGGCTTTTACATAACCGATCAGCACGGCAATATTACTTTTGCCAATGCCGCACTTGCCAAAATGCTTGGTTACGGCCGGGTGGAAGACCTGATAGGACATAATTTTCTTGAGTTCATACCAGGTGAAAAAGCAAATCAATTTGCGAGGCAGTATAAAAGTCATTTAGAAATGGCAAAGCCGCCGGATAATTTTGAAGTTGAAGTTTTGAGAATAGATGGTTTAACCGCCTACCTTGATATGAAACCCGTATTAATAATCGAGCAAGGAAAAGTTTTCGGCACACGCGGTGTTATTAGAAATATTACGGAACGTAAACGGGCGGAGATCGAGATTATTTCGCAAAAAAATCGGTTTGAACAGCTCTTTAACAATTCACCGATAGCTACAGCACTTTTAGATATCCAGGATAAGGTACTTCTTATCAATGAAGCTTTCACAATTTTGTTCGGTTACTTTATTGAAGAAATTAGGGGAAAAAATATCAACGATTTGCTTGTCCCGATCGATAGGAGGAATGAAGCACAGAGTTTTTCGAACGAAACACATCTCGGTCACCAGGTAAATAAAGAAAGTTACCGCAAGAAGAAAGACGGTACGCTGGCTTTTGTACAAATTATTGGCGTGCCGGTTATAATAAATGATAAAACCGCCGGTATATATGGAATGTACGTTGATCTTTCGGTCCGCAAAAAAGCCGAAGAAGAATTGTTAAAAGCAAAAATTCAATCCGAAGAAATGAACCGGCTAAAAAGCTGTTTCCTTTCCAACATGAGCCATGAATTAAGAACGCCGCTTATTTCTGTTCTCGGTTTTGCAGAATTACTTCAGCAAGAAGTAAAAGACCCCGATCACTTAGAATGGGTCGGTCATATCTTCGAAGGAGGGCTTCGCCTTCAAAATACATTGAACACGATCTTAGAATTTTCGAGATTAGAAACTGAGAGCGCTTCGGTTAAAACGGAAATTTGCAAATTAGCCGATCAAATAGAGAAGCAGTTAAAAACATTTCAGAATGCAGCACGAATTAAAAATTTGTATCTCCGTTCACTTTTTGTTGACCGCGATATAAAAGCAAATATCAATATCGACCTATTCAACAAAGCACTCTTTCATGTTGTAAGCAATGCGATCAAATTTACAAAAAGAGGAGGTGTAACAATTTCGTTAGATATCGAACGCCTCAACGACCGTTTGTTTGCTGTTATCAAAGTTTCTGATACCGGGATTGGCATTGCCGAAAATAAAATCAAATCTCTTTTTACCGAGTTTAGGCAGATTAGTGAAGGCATGAATAGAGATTACGAAGGTGTTGGTTTAGGTCTTGCGCTAACTAAAAGAATTGTAGGACTGCTAAACGGTAATATTGAAGTAAAGAGTGAGATCGGTGCCGGTTCGGAATTTTCTATCTATCTGCCGGCTATTCCTTCAGAGAGTGAAATTACAAAAGAGATCGATTTTAGAAGAACAACACACCAGATCGATGCCGGTCCTTTTGTTGACCGGGATAAAGTTTCGATTCTTGTTGTTGAAGACAATTTTTCCAACAGATCATTAATGAAAAGGATTCTCAAGAATTATGAATTAGTTGCAGAAGCCGAAGATGGCATCAGCGGTATTTCACTTGCTACACAGAGAAAGTTCGATCTGGTACTGATGGATATAAATCTTGGTTCAGGTATTGACGGTATAGAAACAATGCACCGGATAAGAAAGATACCCGGTTATTTTAATACGCCGATAATTGCCGTTACTGCTTATGCAATGGGGGGTGATAAGGAACGTTTTAAATCAGAAGGTTTTGATGCGTACCTTGCAAAACCATTCCCGAGGGAAAGTTTAATTGAAGTTGTAAACAAGTATTTGCGGAAAGCTAAACTGGATACATAAATTAACGTAAAACAAAAAGGGTTTATAATGGAAAAGAAATTTTCTCTATTGTTAGTTGTTATTATTGTTGTAATAACAAATTCTTGTAAAGACAACGGCACCGGCCCCGAAGAAAAGAAAAGCGTAAGAGACTACACATGGACTGCTGATACACTTACACGCGGAGGAAGCATACAAACCCTAATGCGTTCAATTTGGGGTAGTTCTGCAAATAATATTTATATCTGCGGACATAATGACGACGCCTATGGAAAAATATGGCACTATGACGGAAATGAATGGGAATATATAGACTCAACGCAAAATATAAGACAGCAATTTGGAGGCGCCAGTTATCAAGCCGTGAACGGAACAGATGCCAGCAATGTATGGGTAGTAGGATACAGCGGTACTACTTATCAAGGTAAAGACTACTATATACCCTTTATACTTGAATACAACGGAACAAGCTGGAAGAAACATCAGGTAAACACAAAGTCAGCAGTTTACAGCGTATATGCAGTAAGTGCGAATGACGTATGGGCATGCGGTGCTGACGGAATAGTTTATCATTATGACGGCAGCAGTTGGGAGATTGATACAATAGAAGTAAGTACATCTGAAGGAGATCAATATAATTTATATAGTATAACAAAAAGCAATTCGGTAACATATACTCAGGCAGCGGTCATCGAAAATAACAGTCCAAGAAGAAGATATTATCTTTTTGAAAAAAGAGATGAGAACTGGTCAAAAGTCGATTCCTTTACTATAGATAGCCAAAACAGTCAATGGAAATGGGGTGCTAATCATCTTTACAACACAAGTTTTGGAAAACTATATGCAGTAGGTTTTGGGATTTACGAAAGGGATGGAAGTAACTGGATTACAATACTTCCGCAAGAGTTTGCCTCATTCAGAGGATTTCGTGACAAAGGGAGTAGTAACATGATAGCTTGTGGAGATGGTGGTTCAGCCTACCATTATGACGGAAATAATTGGCAAGAGATAAATGCTTTACACGGCAAAGATTTACTATATACTGGCGTGTGGATGGAAGAAAATGAGGCATTTGTAATAGCGAATGATCTAAGCGGTTATCCACAAACAACGATCGTGTTCCACGGGAAGTAAAAAGGAATCAAAAAATCTTAAACAACTATGAGAAAAGTAGAGTCAAAAAAATATTAAAAAAGGGGAGCAGTGTAGCAGCACCGCCACCCCTTAATTGCAAATAAAAATACTTAGGCTGTAAGAATAAATTTGAAGAAACAAAAGGGAAAAACAATAAGACGATTAGCAGTAATTTTAACAACTGTAATGCTTGCCTTAAATTTTTCATGTAAAGATAACGGCACCGGCCCCGAAGAAAAGAAAAGCGTAAGAGACTACACATGGACGGCAGACACCCTTGCCTACGAAGGCAGCGCACAAACTCTTATGCGTTCTATATGGGGAAGCTCAGCAAATGATATTTATATTTGTGGGCATAA
The DNA here is from genome assembly GCA_040755055.1 of Bacteroidota bacterium. GTDB lineage: Bacteria > Bacteroidota > Ignavibacteria > Ignavibacteriales > Melioribacteraceae > DYJK01. Next base: position 1,409 of record JBFMBS010000054.1, on the reverse strand, counting down.
CGATAGAAGCAAGGGAAACCTATGGCATTATGACGGGAAAAAATGGACTGCTGTAGATATATTTAAAACAATAGAAAGCACAGCAAATACTTTAAACGGAGTTTACGGTACATCGCCAAACAATGTGTGGGTAGTTGGTTCTAAAATAAAAGATAATCCGAACCCGCCGCCGAACTCATTACACCAAAGTTTTATACTCCAATATGACGGAAGCAAATGGACAGAGCATAAAGTAAACACAAAGTCAGCAGTTTACAGCGTATATGCAGTAAGTGCGAATGACGTATGGGCATGCGGTGCTGACGGAATAGTTTATCATTATGACGGCAGCAGTTGGGACATTGATACTATAAAAATACCTCTTGAAAATAATTCCAACTTTCAGTTAAAAAGTATAGTTGTTCATAATTCAACAGAATTTTTACTTGGAATAAAAGTTATAGATAACGGATTAAAGTTAGTAGATTATTTTTATAAAAGAGATGCAGACACATGGTCGGTTATAGATTCTTTTGTAACTGACTCACAAAATTTAACTGCAAAATGGGGAGGATTAAAACTGTACAGCTCTTCGTTGGGAAAATTATATTCGTATGGAATAGGCGGAATTTTTGAGTGGAACGGGAATGAATGGATACACGAATACTCAATATCTGGTTCTATAGAAGGTATGTATGAAACTAACAGTGAAAATACACTTGGAGCCGGATCGAGAGGAAGAGTGCATCATAAAAATGCTCAAGGCTGGAAGCAGTTGGATAACTTTTATAATGAAGATATTGAATATACCGGAGTATGGATGGATGAAGATGAAGCATTTATTATAGGTCTTGATTTCAGAGATTATCCTCAACGGACTTTAGTGCTTCACGGAAAGTAAATTCAATTGGCAAATAAAAACAGAAAAGGAGAAAGTAGAGCAAGAAAAAAAAGTTATTTAAAAAAGGTAACAGTGTTACCACACTGTTACCTTTAATCGCAAATAAAATTGCTTAGGCTGCTCACCTAATGCACGTGCGTGCCATTTTTTATTTGCGAAATAAATGTATGAATTTTTTCAACGAAATTTTGGAGTTTCAAATGAAAATTAAACTAGTTTTATTGACTTTAGTGTTAGCTTTAGCAAACATCCGCGCAAATCCTGAAGCAGAAGGAGAAATGTGGATACGAGTTTCAAACTCCAGCGACGCATTAAGATCTGGAGTAAGGATAACTGTATATGATATTAATTGGCAATTCGTTGATGATTGTATTACTTCAAATATCCCCGTTGAACAACAAGGTGATCCTACCCCTAAAAGTGCAACAAAAAGTTAAGCAACCTTTTTATTAATTATATCGTTATTTTTTTCTTCAAACTCCCCAGGTGATAAATATCCGATTGTTGAATGAAGTCTTACTCTGTTGTA
>JBFMBS010000053.1:0-12911 GCA_040755055.1 Bacteroidota bacterium | reverse complement strand
TTGATTTCACTATTTTTCATCTCGGAGACTCCTTTTAGTTTTTTTGTTATCTGCAATAACAATTTTAAGATTATTTGGAGTCTCTTTTTCTAAAATCGAATTTCAACTAAGATTGAATATATACCTTCGATTGAACCGGTACCCGCTATTTATTAGCAGTATTAAATTAAGTAAAACTGTTTCCTAAAAGAAGGGGTTTAATAGCTTTGGTTTGATTAAGGCAGACCTATTAATTAAATTGACATCGCAAAAATCAAAAATAAAGGGAATTATTGAGAGCAGTAATACCGGCAGCCGGATTTGGAACAAGATTAAAACCCCACACGTTTTCTCTCCCTAAAGTTTTGTTGAATGTAGGCGGTAAACCGATTCTTGGGCATATAATAGATAAGCTTCTCGAAGAAAAAATTGAGAAAGCCACTTTTGTTATCGGCTACCTTGGCGAAAAAATTATTGAGTATGTTAACAAGCATTACCCGAATTTAAAAGCTGATTTTGTTGAACAAGATGAAATGCTCGGTCTCGGACATGCTATTTTTTTAGCGTCGGAAACTTTTGATGATAATGAAATTTTTATAATTCTAGGTGATACGATTTTTGATGTAGAACTCGATCATGTATTTAAGAAAAAACAAACTTCTCTCGGTGTTAAAGAAGTTGATGATCCCGGCAGATTTGGTGTGGCTGTTTGCGAGAACGGTAAGATTAAAAAATTGGTTGAGAAACCTAGAGAACCGGTTTCAAAACTTGCTCTTGTCGGTTTGTACTATATTAATAATTCTAAGCTGCTTAAGAAATGTTTGAATGAACTTATCGAAAAAAATATCCGCACCAAGGATGAGTACCAGCTTACAGATGCATTGCAGCTGATGATTGAAAAAGGTGAAGAAGTATCTACGTTCCCGGTTGATGGCTGGTATGATTGCGGAAAACCGGAAACTCTCCTTTCGACAAATAATTTTTTACTTACACAAAGCGGAACCAACAGAGAGCCGGAAGGCGTTCTTATCAATCACCCGGTCTTTATTTCTGAAAAGGCAATCGTAAAAAATTCTGTAATAGGTCCTTACACCACAATAAGTTCAAATTGTGTTGTACAAGATTCAATAATTGTCAATTCGATTTTGAGTCCCGGAGCTAAAGTTGAAAAAGCTGTTTTGGAAAACTCGATAATCGGTACGGATGCGGTTATCAAAGGGAAATTCCAAAAGCTCAATGCCGGCGATTCATCCGAAATAGAATTTTATTAATTAATTAAGAGGAAATAAATGTCATACCTTTTCACTTCTGAATCAGTATCGGAAGGGCACCCGGATAAAGTAAGCGATCAAATATCCGACGGCGTTCTCGATGCAATTTTAGAAAAAGATCCCAAAGGAAGAGTTGCTTGCGAGACTTTTGTAACAACCGGACTTGTAGTAGTAGGCGGAGAAGTAACAACGAACGCTTATGTTGATGTCGAAAGTATTGTACGCGCAACAATAAGGAAAATCGGTTATACTAAAGCAGAATATAAATTTGATGCAGATTCATGTGGAGTATTAAATGCAATCCATTCACAATCACCCGATATTGCAATGGGCGTTGATAAAGGCGGTGCCGGCGACCAGGGTTTAATGTTTGGATACGCATGCGATCAAACCCCCGAATTGATGCCGATGCCGATTGTGTATGCTCATAAACTTGTTCAAAAACTTTCCGAAGTAAGAAAAAATAATTTGAAACTTATGCCGTATCTGCGTCCCGATGCAAAATCGCAAGTCACAATTGAATATGACAATGATCATAAGCCGCTGCGTGTTGATGCAGTTGTGATTTCAACCCAGCATGACGGCTATGTTAGCCAGAAAAAGATTAAAGACGATGTTATTAAATATATTATCAAAGAAGTCATTCCCGGAAAATATCTTGATAGTAAAACAAAATATTTTGTGAATCCAACCGGGAGATTCGAAATCGGCGGTCCGCACGGCGACAGCGGCTTAACCGGTCGAAAAATTATTGTCGATACGTATGGCGGATGGGCGCCGCACGGCGGAGGTGCATTCTCCGGTAAAGATCCTTCTAAAGTTGATAGAAGCGCGACATACGCAGCACGGCACATTGCCAAAAATGTTGTAGCTGCAAAACTTGCAAAAGAATGTTTAGTGCAAGTTGCCTATGCTATCGGCGTTGCCGAACCGGTTTCGGTTTATGTTAATACCAACGGCACCGGTGTTATACCCGATAAGCTGCTTGGTAAGCTGATCAAGAAAGAAGTTGATCTTACTCCCAAGGGCATAATTGAAAGATTGAAACTCCGCAGACCGATCTTCCAGAAAACGGCAGCATACGGTCACTTCGGAAGAAACGATAAAGATTTCACATGGGAAAAATTAGATCTCGTTTCTACGTTCAAAAAATTTGTTTAAAGAAATAGAACGCGGATGACACGGACTTGCTTGCAGCAAGCAAGTTAAACGGGTTTCCGCGGATTAAATCCGCATTCTATTGTTTTTAAAAATAATTAGGAGAAATTAAATTATATGGATTACAAAGCTGGAAAGTATAAAGTAAAAGATTTAGGCTTAGCAGCCGACGGCAGAAAGAAAATTGAGTGGGCTGAATCGAGAATGCCGGTTATGATGGCATTGAGAGAAAAATATTCCAAAACAAAACCGTTGAAAGGATATAAAATTGCCGGCTGTTTGCACGTAACAAAAGAAACAGCCGTACTCGTTGAAACATTGAAAGCTGCCGGTGCACAAGTAAGCTGGAGCGGATGCAATCCTCTTTCCACACAAGATGAAATTGCCGCCGCACTTGCTAAGAACGGAATTGAAATTTATGCATGGCACGGTCAGAACGTAAAAGAATTTTATTGGTCGATAGAACAAACACTCCGCATGAAACCTAACCTAACATTGGACGACGGTGCCGATCTAATTTTTACGGTTCACAATAAATTTCCTCATCTTGCTAAAAATATAATCGGCGGAACGGAAGAAACCACAACCGGCGTTCACCGGTTGCGCGCAATGGCTGCCGCAAAAAAAATGTTATACCCGGTAATTGCTGTTAACGATGCCGAGACCAAATGGGATTTCGATAATGTTTACGGTACGGGTCAATCTTCGATAGACGGAATTTTGCGAGCTACATCCGTGCTGCTTGCCGGAAAGAATTTTGTTGTTGCCGGTTACGGGCATTGCGGAAAAGGCGTTGCTATGCGTGCTGCCGGGTTGGGTGCTAATGTTATTGTTACAGAAGTAAAACCAACCGCCGCATTGAAAGCAACATTGGAAGGACATGTTGTAATGACTATGGACGAAGCCGCAAAAGTCGGGGATATTTTTATTACTGCTACCGGCGTTAAAGACGTTATAGTTGATAAACATTTCAAAGTGATGAAAGAGGGTGCAATTGTCTGCAACACCGGTCATTACGATTGCGAAATAAATATTCCGCAGCTTGAGAAATTGAGCAAATCAAAAAGAACAGTTAGACCGAACAACGAAGAATATACTTTGAAGAACGGAAGAAAAGTTTATTTGCTTGCAAAGGGCAGATTGGTAAACCTTGCCGCAGCAGAAGGGCATCCTTCCGAAGTGATGGATATGTCGTTTGCTAATCAGTTCATGTCCCAGATAAGATTAACTGAATATCATAAGAAGGGAGTTAAACTCGACCCGGTTGTTATTGATATACCTGAAGAACAAGACCAGCAGATTGCACGTGTTAAACTGAATACCATGGGATATAAAATTGATAAGCTTACAAAAGAACAAGAAATTTATATGAACGATTACAGTGCCGGAACTTGATTGATTTTTGAAAATGAAAAATTAAAGCCCCGCCGATAGACGGAGCTTTTTTGTTTTTGAGATGCAGACTAAATAGCATTTTTCAGTATAAAATTAATTCTTAACTTCGGTTGAAATTTTTTGGGAGTTATTACAGTTTAATGCCAGTACGAGTAATCTACGTTTCATTATTGTTATATCTTATTATAAGTTACTTGCAAGCATACCGCTTTAAGGGAAATAAATTTTTTTACTATTTTTTTATTGCTGCTTTGTGGTATCCAATCCTTTTTCTTCTTAGGAAATTTATAATAGTTGATAATTATGTTTATTTGGTAGTTACATCTCTTGTTTTTATGTGGTGTTTCCCGGTTAAATTATATGTGTATAAAATTGTGTTATCATTTATTACCTTGATGATGTTATTACGTTTTGATGCCAATTTTTGGCTTACGTCGGTATTAGCTGAATTAGCCATAATTTCTTCTATGTTTATTGTTTTAAGGTTTATTAAAGAGGAAATATTGTTTGAAGGCAAAATAAGTTTATTCTTAATAATTGTTATTATGGATCTATTGCATTCTGTTATAAACATATTTCTCTATTTTTCTGCTGCAAATATGTATGTTATATGGTTTCTGCCATCATCAATTTTGAATAATATTATATATGCTGTTAATGTAATCTACGGTCCTGAAAAAAAATTTTTATTCCCCTTTCTGTCCAAAAATATTTTGGTGAACATAAAACTGAAAACAAGGATTCCATTAGCACTTTACAAGTCGATCCAATAGTTGAATCTTTAACAAAGAGAGAGAAAGAGATATTAGAACTTGTAAAACAAGGATACTCTAATAAGGAACTGGCAGAGCTTAAGAATTTGGATAAAACTACTATTGAAAGCCACCTTAGGAATATAAAAGAGAAGCTTGGGTTTAAGAAAATGCATGAGCTGCGAAAACATATAAAAAACCTCCAGTAAAACGGGATAATATAAGAACTACGTGCGAACACGTAGAAAAATCCGTGTAAACATGTAGAAAAATCCTTGTTTACACGGATGACAAATCAATTGATAAATATTACATTTATATGAGATTTTATAGATAAAACCTTTTGGTAACAAATCCTTAACCGGTATCTGAAGATTCATCCCTAACCAAACAAATTGATAATTAAAATTGACGGTGTAATGAAAAAGAAAATTCTCTTAGTGGTAACCGCATTAGCTTTTTTGGTAATTAACTCTTGCACAGACAGCATAACCGACCCAGAACCAGAACCCGGAAGAAGAGACTATATATGGACGGAAGACACCATATCAATACCATTTGGTTTTTTATGGAAGCTGTGGGGAAGTTCGCAAAATGATGTGTGGTGCATTGGCCCGGCTGGAGGTCTTGATCAAACAATATGGCATTTTAACGGTGTAGAATGGACTACTGATGGCATATCAAGGTCTATATCACCTTTTTCGATTTTTGGATTTAATAAAAATGATGTGTGGATTGGCGGGCAGAATTCACTGATTTGGCGGTACAATGGCACCAAGTGGGAAGAAAAATTTCGACCATTCCCCCTCGAACACTGGGCATACAGTACGATCTATTCAATATTTGGTACCTCGACTAACAATTTATTTGCAGTAGGTTATATAGACAGCACAAATGTGCCCCAGCAAGAAGTCGGTACTATTTTTTCCAATGACGGCAGCAAATGGAAACGCTTGGATATTGAAACTCAAAAACTTCATTTTACTAAAATACGTAAGGATGCAAACGATCCAAATTATTATTTGGTTGGGATTATTATAAATAACGATTGGTCTAATGATGTAAAATTGTTCTCTTTCGATGGAACAAAACTGAAAGAAATTTATTACGGGAAACTGAATGATTATAAAGGTGCTGATTTAGAGTTGATAAATTACAAAATTTATTTTGGGATAGATAACGGTGTTTACACTTATGATGGGAGTAAGTTTAATCTAAAGTTTAATGTAGATAATCAAAAATTTACACAAGGTCTTGCCGGCAGAAATGAGAAAGATATTTTTCTTTCTATGTGGGATGGCATAGCTCACTATAACGGTCAAGACATTCAATATATAATCCAGGATAATAATTTGAGTTACTCCGATATGCTGGTTTTCAATGATGAGATTTTTGTCCTTTGCAACCACAAATCAAAAGATGTGGCAATAATTAAAAGAGGCAGATTAAAGCAGACCAATTAGAAAATAATACTTAATATAAAAACGGGAGTCGATGCTAGTACCATCGAACTCCCATAACCGAATTGCTCATGAAGCTCTCATCTCTACTACAGATTATCTGGATTATGGGCAATTCTATTTTAAAAATAAAAAAATCAGGAGAAAAAGTCATGAAAACTCTTCGGTTATTTGCTGTAGCAATTTTGTTTATCTATTTCTCAAGCTCTTTTGCACAAGAGGGGATTGAATATTTAAAGAGCCCACTCGCTACAATTAAAAGCGTTGAAAAACACATTTTTACTGATTGTAGCCAGAATACAGAAACAACTAATTATATTGAAGATAGTTATATTATGACTGGTAAGTCAATATATAACTCATATGATTCCGATAGCAAATGCTATGATTACCATAATGTTGACTATGTAACTTGTTATAAATTTGATTTAACTATTCCGGCAAATGCAATTATAACAAGTATTAAGATAACAACGACATCCGGTGGTGAAGGATATATAGTTGCAGCCCCAACTAATTTGTTCAATCTCTCGGCTGAGGATAAGTATAATACAGTAAAAGGTGGTGAATCAATATGCGGATTTCCAACATCAAATCCCGTTGATAATGATTGGATTGATATTACTTCGTATGCCTCGCAATTCAGATCAAACGGTTTTTTTACACTCGGTGCATATTCCAATTGGAATAAAACATACAATCCGACCATCTTTTGTCAAGTTTTGTACAAAATACCGGCAAGCATAACATTCAAAAATAAAATGGGCGGGCAGTTCAGCGTTAATGGTGTAGACAAATACAATTCTTTTTCTAATGATTATTGGTTGAATACGAATATCTCGCTCTCTCTGAATGAACCACAATACACTACCAATCCCAATTATACTTGGATATGGAATGATACCGAAGCACCCTTAAATCCAAGTTATTGGTATAAGAAAAAAAATGGTAGTGTTGTTTCGCAACGCTCAGAGCAATCATTCAGTTTCTCAGTTACTGTTGATGACCACGGTGCTACATATGAAGCCAACTTACGAAAAAAGTGTAACTTAACATTTATAAATAATTTTGCTGGAATAATTATAGATGGAATAACTTATTCATCACCCAAAATATCATCAATTGTAGAACTAAACCCCATCACAGTAACAACACCGGGCTTCAGTACTAATTACGTAAATTTTTCATTGGATCATTGGGTTAATAATGGCGTTAACTATTCAACTTCGATTACAACATCAGAACATGGTACTTACACAGCGGTTTATCGTGCAAAGCCGTCAAACTACGGGGAGAATCCACATTTAACTTCATCTGTAGGTCAGCCAATTACAATAGCTTGGACAGACAATCCAGATACTAATGTAAACCAATATCAAATTTGGAGAACGGTTAAACATGATGGGGTTGTTGGTCCCAAAGAATTGCTTGCAACAGTAGGCAGAGGAGTACAAACATATACGGATCAAGAATATCAAAGAACATCGACTTATGTTGATCTACTCCATTATGATGTAAGATCATATTATAGTTCTACAGATCCCTATATAATAGGTGATTATGCAGATGAATATTGGTTTGCTGCTTATGGTCAAATGCTTTGGAGACCGAATGAAGATCCATTAGTTCAAGAAATGACTGGCGAATTGCCAACACAATATGCAATCGCAAACTATCCTAACCCGTTCAACCCAACAACTACAATTAAATACCAACTTCCCGAAGCCGGGATGGTAACGTTAAAAGTTTACGATATACTCGGTAAGGAAGTAGCGGAATTGGTTAACGAAACAAAAGCTGCCGGTTATTACGAAGTAAGTTTTGATGCATCAAAACTGACAAGCGGAGTATATATATATTCAATACATGCCGGTAAATTTGTTGAATCGAAGAAAATGATCCTCCTTCGTTAAAAATTTACCAACCGTAGCTTTAGTGAAGGTTGGCAACTACGTAGGACAAGTTTTGACGAAGTAAACTAATTTACCTCACCCCAACCCCTCTCCTAAAATAGGAGAGGGGATTTTTTTGAAGGGGTGGGTTAAATTTATGCGTTTGTGTAAGAAAGATTCGGGAAGTGGCTGAGCATTAAATCTTTTTTTGTTGCTTTCAGTAATTGATATAAGGAACCTAACAAAGTTCTAATATCCGAAGGTTTACTTAAGTATGCATCACAACCGGCATCCAATGCGTTAATTCTATCCGTGTTAAAAGCATGTGCAGTGTAACAGATGACCGGTATATGCGCATGGTTCTCATCGTTTTTAAGTTCCTTAGTTAATTCCAAACCGTTCTTATCACCCTTGATCGAGATATCCATAAGAATGATATCGAAAGTTACGGTATGTAAATAGTCATAAAATGTATCTGATGAATCGCATACATTTACCTGGAAATATCTTTTGAGATACAACTCGAGGAATTTCTGATTTTCATAATCGTCTTCAACAATAAGGAGTCTGGGCTTATTTTCTGCGGATAAATTATTACCGCTGTTGTTTATTTCTGCAATCCCCATCTTTTTTCTCCGTCTAAAATTACTGTAAAAATTGAACCCTTACCCGGTTCACTATTAACTTTTATTTTTGCGCGGTTTATGTCGATGAAACCTTTTACAAGTGCAAGACCTAAACCTGTTCCTTCGTACGGACGTGTATAACCCATATCCGCTTGAGAAAATGGCGTAAACAATTTATTCAGGTAATCTTTTTTGATACCGATGCCGGTATCGGAAATATCAACACATAAGTTTAAATTCTCTTTGTAAATGATAATGTCAATTTTTCCTTCTTCGGTGTATTTGATCGCATTATCAATTAAGTTGATAAAAACTTGTGCAATGGAATAATGATCAACGGTGACAATTGGTTCATCTTCCAGCATGTTGATTAAATTAATTTTTATATTTTTTTCATCGGAGAATGTTTTTAATTCATTCCTGATGGTTGTAAGTAATGCGAGAATATTAACGCGTTCATAACGGACTTCGTACTGACCGGTTTGAAGCTGGGACATATTCAGCATCAGGTCGAATGTGCGGTATAAACGTTTGCTGTTGTTGATTATCGAGAGGAATATATCGCGCAGTTCCGGACGGTCATGTTTGAACTCGTTCATGAACATATCCGAATAACCGATAATTACATTTAGCGGCGAACGGATCTCGTGTGATATTTGCGAAAGGAAATATTCTTTTAATTTTTTTCCTTCTTCGGCTTTAACAAGTGCATCTTTTAGTTCACGTTCCTTTATTTTAAGTTCTGTTATATCTCTACCGTAAACCTGGCATACGCTGAACTTTTTAACACCGGCAATAATGAATTGGTAATAACTATCGCCGAGTATCGTGGTATAATTCAAAGTTTTTGAATTTGTAATTATATCATGAATGTTAAATCCTTTCATGAACGGCAGTATGCTGTCCACTTGTCCGCCTAATAATATTTTGTACGGAAAGAGATGATGTGCCGAATTATTCGCGAGTACAATCTTCCCGTTCTCGTCGAATCGGAAAATAGGATCGGGTGAAAGTTCTGCGAATAGAGCCATCAACTCGGCTTGCTGTAGTTTCAAGTTCTCTTGTTCTTGCAGATGCTTCTTCCGCATCGGTATTATCACGTAACGGTAAAAGATAAACATTACCACTACAATGGTAACCGTTAGGATTAGAGAAAATAATAAAGGGTTCTCGATACTAAAGAACGAGTCGGGATTTATTTTCTCTAAAGATTGAAAAGAAGAGTCCAAACGCGATCTGGAAGAGACTTGTAATAATATAAAATGCAGTGGCATCTGTAAAATCGAGTAATAAGTTTAGAAATTTCGAAATATTAGTTAATTGGTAAAAAACTAACATGAGTAAAAAAATGCTGTTATTTTTAGTAACAAATACAATTATATAATTTTTTAGTAAGATGAAAAAAATCACTGTGTTGGTAAATAATAGCAATAGCAATTGAGAACTAGAAGATATTTCTAAAAAGAAGCCAATAAAGACAAGTAAAAGTATTGTTAACCAGAAATATTTCAATTTGATTAAAAATTCTTTTTCTTGTAAGCTACATATTAAAAGGAAAGTAATAAGTACATAATAATGGTATGAAAGATTATAAATTCCCGTTATTCGGATTATGTGTATTATTGGGTCAGCTATTGCCAATATTAAAAAGAATACAAAATACTTCGTCTTGTATTGACGTATTGCTGGAATTAACCAAATGATCAGACTAATTGTATATAGTGTCTTAAGAAATTCAATCATGTTATCCACATATAGGTGGGCATGCATATGACATTTCTAAGGTGCTTGCACCATCACTCAATGTAAAAACACCTTCTCGCTGCTCTAATGTAATTGTTTCAGAACCAGTGGTACTGATATTAGCAGTACCGGTTTTGGATGAAGAAACAGATAAATTTGTCGTACTGTTTAAAAAATCTTCTACAACACTTTTGCTGAATACATATACAACTTCATTTTTCCCTAAGGTAAACGATTGGTTATCCAAAAGGGAAATTTTTCTTCCATCTAATACATATGCTTTGTTGTTCCTGATCGCGAAATAAACAAACTTATCGGCTTTAGCTACAGCAGCTTTTAATTCAGCTTTACTAATTGTTACTGAATTTTTGACTTTTCCAAAGAGTTGATCTGCTTGGTTTACTGTAAATTTTTTACCAATCTTCAAATCTTTGAATTGAGCTGTTGTGGTTGATGAAGATAGTGCTGCAATAAATAGAGCACAGACAAGAAAGGTAATGGTTTTTTTCATAGTTAACCCCGTTAATTAATGATATCTTTATTTTTTGTTGGTAATCCTTAATAGGATTACATTGCCCATAAATAAATATATTCAGAAAATTTAAAAAAAAGTAATAAATTTTAAAAAAAATTACACTACTGTCCCAAACTTTATCGGTATGATCTGGCTTTTGTAAACTCGGTTATTTTCAATAAGATTGTCACTTTTCTAACGAATCCCGATATTATTTTTTTTGCGTACAACAAGTTATTGCTTGATTTAGTTAAATTACCAAAGAAAAGTTTGGGACAGCTACGAAAGATTAAGAAAAAAATCCCGGTATGTTGTAACCGCAATATCCGCACTTACCATCAGAAATTGAATAATCAATTAAACTGTGCCAATCGCGGGTAATCAATTTCCGATGGCAACCCGGGCAAAATGTAGTTTGCCCGTCTATATCGTGAACATTTCCTACGTAACAATATTTTATCCCGGATTTTTGTGCTATGGAACGGGCTTTTGTAAGAGTTGTATGGGGTGTGCGTGGTTTATCGAGCATTTTAAAATCAGGGTGAAATGCAGTAAAGTGCAGCGGTACTTCATCGCCAAGATTTGTTAAAATCCATTCACACATTTGTTTTATTTCGTCTTCGTTATCGTTTTCACCCGGTATGATAAGATTTGTAATTTCGAACCAGACATCGGTTTCATGTTTCAGCCAAACAAGAGTATTAAGAACATCATTTAAATGTGAGAAAGTAATTTTGTGGTAGAATGTTTCGGTGAAAGCTTTTAGATCGACATTAGCCGCGTCGATATATTTATAAACATCTTTGCGTGCGTTTTTATCAATGTAGCCGGCAGTTACCATTACGTTTTTGATTCCTTCTTCGCGAGCGTTTTTTGAAATATCAACTACGTACTCACCAAAGATTACCGGGTCGTTATATGTGTAGGCAATAGAAGGAACTTTATGTTTTTTTGCCAACGCAACAACATCTTCGGGGGAAGCATAAAAAGAATTCTTTGCATCGAGCCGCGCTTTACTGATTGACCAGTTCTGGCAGAATTTGCATCCGAGATTACAACCGGCAGTCCCAAAACTTAAAATTTCTGTCCCGGGCAAAAAATGATTGAGCGGTTTCTTCTCGATCGGATCGATTGCAAAACCGGTTGGTCTGCCATATCCTATTGAATATAATTGGCCATCTATATTCTGGCGGATAAAACAGAAGCCGGATTGCCCTTCTCCAATCTTGCAGTATCGTGGGCATAGTGTGCAGAGCAGCTTGCCGCCCGTCTTGCTGCCGGGCAAGTTTTCTATGGGTTCCCACCATTTAGCCGGGTGATATTTTTCTATCTCCGAAATCATAAACTGTCAATTCTAATTCAAAAATTGTAAATCGTAATTTGTAATTCGAAAATGGATTATACAACCTCAAACCTGATCCAGTTTTCTCTTATGTTTTCTTCCTTTGGTCCGCCTTCAGTAAAAATAACCATATCACCTTTTTTAACTAAATTTTTCTCTAATATCAATCTTTTTGCAGTACCAATAACCTGATATTTATCGCTCATATCGGGATAGAAGATTGATGAAACTCCCCATCGCAAAGAAAGTTTGTTCATTGCATCAAAATTATCGCATATAGCAATAATTTTTGCTTCGGGTTTAAATTTAGATAAACTTGAAGGAGTATTACCCTTACTTGAAAATGCAACTATAGCTTTTGCATTTATCTGTCTGCTCATGGAACAAATGCTTTTATTCATAGAGTCGAACAATTTTTCTTGTATCTCTTCAGGCACTAAAAAATTCAAATCGGGCTGGAATCTATAAGTCTGTTCGGCATTCGAAATAATTTCACTCATGATCTCAACTGCACGTGCCGGGTATTTTCCAACCGAAGTTTCGGCACTCAACATTACAACATCGGTTCCGTCCCACACAGCGTTTGCAACATCGGAGGCTTCGGCTCTTGTCGGGATAGGATTGCTCACCATCGATTCCAGCATTTGCGTAGCTGTTATTACCAGCTTACCGGCTTCGTTACACCGCTTAATAATACTTTTCTGAATATTCGGTACTTCGTAAGAAGGTAATTCAACACCAAGATCTCCGCGAGCGACCATTATTCCGTCTGCGGTTTC
>JBFMBS010000052.1:0-15332 GCA_040755055.1 Bacteroidota bacterium | reverse complement strand
GTTTGGGTAAACAAATCCATATTATTCACTTTATTGCTTCGCATTTCATTCTCTTTTTTTGTTTACTCTTTTACAACACTGTCCTTTATAAAGTTTTTAAATCCTCTATAATTTTTCAGAGGTTTCTCAATAAATAATTTATGACACTACTGTTGTATTTGTACTCCTTAATCAAATTCTTGAACAATTTCCCCTGAAACATTTTGCCAATTTAGAAATATTTTTTGTACTGTCTCACAGATTGTTTTAGGACTTACCATCATTGAAATATCTTTTGCCCATTGCCGGTTTTCTTCGGTATCAATAATGTACGGTGCAACAGCATTAGCTGTGAGATTAATCTCTGCACCTTCAAGTGATAGACTTTTTACCAAAAAGTTTAACCCGTTTTTTGTTAATCCGTATATGGCATTATTTTTTTTCGGTTCTAAACCGGATGAGGCACTAGTAAAACATATTGTGCCGCCGGATGAGTCTTGAACTAATTTCATAAAATGCTTTGAAATTAATAATGCTGAAGTCAAATTAATTGATACAAGCCGGTTCCATTCCTCTATTGATGTTTCAGCAATCGTTTGACCGCCGGAATAACCGCCAATAGTAGAAAAGAGAAAATAGATATTTCCTTTTCCTGAATTTACATTCTGAAATGCTTTGCGAACATTTATCTCTTTAGTTAAGTCTTCGACAATTATTTGATTTACATTTTTTGCTGGGTAAATATCGATTGGCTTTCGTGAAAAAATAAAATATTCATCATAATTTTGGGTTAAAAAATAATCTACAGCCGCTTTGCCTAGATTTCCGTTAGCACCGAAAAGCAAAAATATTTTTTTCATTAACTAATCTTTCATGTGAAAAAACTTAGCTCCCACCGGGAAGTGATCGCTGTAACCGCCGTAATATTTTATACCTGAATATGTAGGAAGGATATTCCCTTTTTTCTCACCCTCTTTTGCAATTATAAAATCCGGTTTGATAATTTCAAAACTATCACAATCATATTTTAATTTTTTATCCGTAATAAATTGGTCTGATATAATAATCTGGTCAAGCATATTCCAATCGGAGCCGAAACGATACGAACCCTCGCCTTGTTCAAACCTTGCAAATGCAGTGTTATAAAGTTTGGTTGATGTACTTACATTATTGCAATCGATTTTATCGGCACCTAAGATATCTCGAATCGATTTATTACCTGGTTCATCATTGAAATCACCGGCGATAATAATTTTATTCTGGTTTATACTGAATAAAGAATCTACTTTTCTACGAAGAGCGCTTGCAGCCGCAAATCTGTTTGCTTCGGATTTTACCTCACCGCCGCGTCTTGAAGGCCAATGATTAACAAAAAAATGAATAATTGAGTTACTCTTTTTATGGATTAAACCTACCATGAGAATTAACCGCGTCTGATAATGAGTAGGAAGTTCAACTTGAACAGTATCAACACTATGAATATCGAATGTATTTCTATCGTAAATTAGCGCAGCATCGATCCCTCTTGCATCGGGTGAATCTCTGTGAACAACAATATAATCTCTATCCTTGAACTGGTAAATCAATAATTTCAATACATTAATATTTTCTACTTCTTGAAAGCCAATTACATCGGGACCGCAGCCGTTATTCATAAAGTTAATAACTTTACTTAAGTTCTTGATTTTTAATAAGAGCCGATCATCAGTCCATTGCCTATCGCTTTCCGGTAAAAATTCGGAATCATTTACATTGGGATCGTCCGAAGTATCAAAAAGGTTTTCGATATTCCAATTTGCGACATAGAAAGAATCGATGTTGTTGGTCTGGCATATACCGTAAACCGGCAATAATAAAAACAAAGTAATGGCAACAAGTAGTATTCGATTTTCTTTAATCATAAGATAGTTATTGTAGGAGTTTATTATTATTTTCGATTGAAAATATAATTAAAAATATTCTCGGTAAGAAGGTAAACATGGAAAGTTTGAAAAAAAAATTTGTTATTATAGATGCAATGGCACTGGCATATAAAGGTTATTACGCATTCATATCCCGGCCTTTGACAAACGCTAAGGGTGAACCAACATCCGCGGTTTTCGGATTTGTGAACCAATTGCTGAAAATCATAGAAGATACAAAACCGGATTACCTGGCAGTTGCCTTCGATTCTAAAGAAAAAACTTTCCGGCATGAAAAGTACGAAAATTATAAATCGTCGCGTGAATCAATGCCCGAAGATATGATTCCGCAGATACAGCGAATTAAAGAAATTATTGAGGCGTTCAAAATTCCAATTTATATACTCCCCGGTTATGAGGCAGATGATTTGGTTGGCACTGCCGTAAAAAAAGCCGAAGAGAAAGGTTTGTTAAGTTTTGCTATTACACCCGATAAGGATTATGTGCAGCTTATTTCAAAAAATATTAAAGTTATAAAACCGGGCAAATCAACCGATGAAATTATTGTGATAGATGAAGATAAAGTAAGAGAAGAATATGGTTTTGATCCGCAACAGATGATTGATTATTTAGCTCTGGTAGGTGATTCGTCTGACGATATACCCGGTGTTGCCGGGATCGGTCCCAAGACTGCAGTACCGTTAATTCAAAAATTTAAATCGATAGAGAATATTTACAAAAACATTGATCAAATTGAAAAGGAATCTTTGAGGAACAAACTTTCTGAGAGCAAAGAGAACGCTTTCCTTTCGAAAGAACTTGCAACTATTCATACAAACGTAAATTTTAAAATAGATTTTGACGATGCTCTTTACGAAAGACCGGATTTAGAAAAACTACTAAAAATATTTGCTGAACTTGATTTTAAATCTTTCGCAGCTAAACTTAAAAAGATTTACGTGGATCAACCGGTCGAAGAGAAAAAAATAGAAGTAGAAACAGTGAATGAAAAGATTGATACAACACCGGTTGCATTCTTCGAGAAGAAAAAGGTGAAATACAAACTGATAACTACCGATAAAGAATCAAAAGAACTTGTAAAACTATTGCAGCAATCAGAATTTTTTGTATTTGATACGGAAACGGATTCACTTGATACGTTTAATGTAAACCTTGCCGGCTGCTCATTTGCGTTTAAAAAAGGTGAAGCTTATTTCGTTGCAGTTAACCCAAGTCCGGAATCATCCGGCTTATTTACAACCGATCTTTCAAATCGACTTCCTTTGAGCGAGTTTATAAAAATATTCAAGCCGATCTTTGAGAGCAAAAAACAAAAGAAGATTTGTCAGAATGGTAAGTATGATATTTCAGTATTAAAACATTATGAAGTCAATGTTGAGAATTTCTATTTCGATACGATGCTTGCTAGTTACGTTATCGATCCGGACCAGAAACACGGGATGGACGAACTATCGGATAAGTATTTGAATTACCGCCCTATTCCCCTTCTTGATTTAATCGGCTCAAAGAAAACACCGGAAAAAATATTTGAAGTAGAACCGGAAAGATTATCGGACTATTCTTGCGAAGATGCCGACATCACTCTGCGGCTATACCAACTTTTAGAAAAAGAATTAAAGAAAGAGAAACTTGAAAAGGTAGCGTACGATATTGAGTTCCCTCTTGTCCCGGTACTTGAAGATATGGAACGAACCGGTGTAAAAATCGACGTGAAAAATCTAAATGCTTTCGGTTCGGAACTTCAAGCGAAACTTGATGAATATACAGATAAAATTTTCAACCTATCAGGTGAAAAATTCAATATAAATTCTACACAGCAGCTTCAAAAAATACTATTTGAGAAATTACAGCTGCCGCAAACTTCCAAAACTAAAACCGGGTATTCAACGGACGCACGTGCACTTGAATCATTAAAAGGCACTCACGAAATTATTGATGTTATACTTGATTACCGCCAGGTTCAAAAATTGAAATCTACATATGCCGATTCTCTGCCCGGTCTGATTAATCCAAAAACGGGACGGGTGCATACAACTTTTAATCAAACCGCAGCATCAACCGGTAGATTATCGAGTAACGATCCCAACCTACAAAATATCCCGATACGAACTGAACTTGGTAAGGAAATTCGCAAAGCATTTGTACCGCGCGATAAAAATTATTTGATTCTTTCTGCCGATTACAGTCAAATTGAATTGAGAATTATGGCAAGCATTTGCGGTGATGAAACTTTAATAAACGCCTTCAAAAATGGAGAGGATATTCATAGAAGAACTGCTTCACTTGTTTTCAATGTTGATCCTAAAATTGTGAATGCCGATATGAGACGTAAAGCAAAAGAAGTTAATTTCGGTATTCTATACGGACTCGGTCCATTTGGCTTGAAAACACGTTTAGGAATAACTCAAACAGAAGCCAAGGCAATTATTGATAATTATTTCGGATCATTTAAGAATGTAAGAAATTTTATGACCGATTCGGTTAAGAAAGCCCAGAAGAAAGGATTCGCCGAAACACTGTTGGGACGAAGAAGATTCCTGAAAAACATCAACAGTCAGAATAGAGTTATTAGACAATTTGAAGAGCGTGTTGCCGTCAATATGCCGATACAAGGAACAGCCGCCGATATGATAAAGCTTGCTATGATCTCGATCCATAAAGAATTAGAAAAAAGAAAAGCCAAAACAAAGATGATTCTCCAGGTACATGATGAGTTGGTCTTTGATGCACACAAAGATGAAATTGATGATATGAAAGAAATGATTAAAAAATTGATGGAAAGTGCGCTGCTGCTAAATGTACCGGTACTTGTTGAAACCGGTGTTGGCGATAATTGGCTCGATGCACATTAATAAAAAATCCCCTCCTCTTTGAGGAGGGGTGGCTTCCGTCAGGAAGACGGGGTGGTACAAAAGTTATCTTTTATTTTACATAACACACTATCAGTATAATACAACACTTCTTCATTCTTAAATCTTAATACTCTCAGCCCAAGTTGCCTTAAATAATCATCTCTCTTTTTATCATATTCCACAGCTTTCTTTTCGAAGTACTCTGCACCGCCGAGCTCGATTACTAATTTTTCTTCCGGACAGTAAAAATCTACAATGTAACTTCCTATCCCTTATTGTCTTCTGAATTTTCGATTATTTAATTGGCTCTTTCGTAAAAAATACCATAAACGGTACCCGGGATCAGTTGGGTCGTTGCGTAATTCTTTTCTGCGTTGTTTGAATTTTATGTGATTAAATATTTTCGAAGACACTTATTCAACCACCCCGTCATAGCAAATCAGGACACCTTTCCTTCTCGAAGATGGGATTTTAAAATCATTAATCTGTAAGAAATTTGTAAATCAAATACCCGAAGTTAACTTGCAGTAAACCGAAAGCTACTCCGCTGTAAACATCGTAACGATCAACATCGTTTAGTAATGCCGGATTTTTAGTCGCTACGTACTCATCATATTTTTTGTCTGCTTGAATTTTGAAGTATGCCGCAGTTGCACCTAAAATAGCAGCGCTGCCAAGCAGAACTTTAAACCAATCCGAGTTTGTAAAGCTTCCGTTTGGTTTTGATGGAATATAATCCAGTGGAACAACGTTAAATTTTCCCAATTCGTTTGAGTGAAGTGTTTTTTGTGTACCGTTTTTCTTGAAGTTTACCGACTGGAATTGATTGACATTAACATAATTTGGTGTGTAAGCCATTAAAGAGTCGTATATGTACATCGCGGCATTTTGCGGATTGCTATCAATAAAAACTTTATCGAATAAATTGTAGCTGACCAAATATTCTTTATCGCATAACTTGATTGTAACAGAATCATTAATCTCGTGTTCATTCCATCTTAATAATTCTTCTTTAATTGTAATGTGGTATATGCCCAACGATACCGGAATTCTAACTTTACCAGAACCCTTCAGTTCATTGTTAACAAAAATGAAAGAACTATCTCTGTTTGTTTCTATTTCGAGATAGCTGACGCAATCTTGTGCGAATGCTGAAACAACCAAAGAAAAAAGTATGATTAATAATAATTTCAATTTATACATATCAATTCATCTTAAAAGTTTGG
This sequence comes from Bacteroidota bacterium, assembly GCA_040755055.1. Taxonomy (GTDB): domain Bacteria; phylum Bacteroidota; class Ignavibacteria; order Ignavibacteriales; family Melioribacteraceae; genus DYJK01. Next base: position 9,353 of record JBFMBS010000052.1, on the reverse strand, counting down.
AATGCGTGAATTTCACCTTTATCAGAACCAAAATAAATTATTCCATCAAAGTAAACGGGCATTAGTTTTAACCTTCTCTCAAAATCGTATGTTTTAATAATTTCGCCTATGGACTTGTTGATAACGTGCACTTTTTTATTAAGATCGGGTTGATATAAATACGAATTAGTAAGTAACGGTGCTGTATTGATTACACCGTGCGTAGTAACCATCCAATTCTTTTTTCCGCTTGATTTATCAATTGAGAAGATTGCACCGCCCAAATTGCCAACAATAACGTTGTTTGTATCGAATACCGGCATCGATTTAATATTTGAACCGGTGTTGTATTTCCAATTCACTTTTTTCTTGTCGATATCAAACGAATAAAGTTTGCCAAGTTTGTCGCCAAAATAAATTGTGCTGCCGTCCAAAGAAATTCCACTTTCAATCGAATCTGCTATTTTCTCTTTGTATTTTATCACTCCGTCGCTGCAATCAACAATAACAACCTCTCCTTTTTGGTTGCCGAACACAATAACTTTTCCATCAGATACCGGAGAACTTTGAGTTGTAGTTTTTGTTTTAGTTGACCATAACCTTGTACCTACAAGATTGTACTTAATAATTTCGCCCAAATCGGTTAGAACCACAATCCCATCATCAAGCAATAAAAGTTCATTACCCACACTCCCGCTAATCATATCCTCGGAGAGTATTTTCCCATTTATAAAATCAAAATGAATAAATGTAGAATATTTTTCTTCACGTTCATTCACAACAAAAAATAATTTTAATTTGTATATAACCGGGTTGGCGGAAATAGCACCCGGAAACTTTTCATAGCCCAATTGCTTACCTTCATTTCTATCAAATACATAAATTCTTCCGGAAAGATCTGCTGCAAAGAGATATTTGCCGTAAATCAAAACTGAATTATTGGCCTGGCTGCCGTTGGTTTCGGAAATCCATAAAGGTTGTAAATATTCGGTGATGGAAACATTCTCAAAATTATTTCTTGAGTTGTTCTTTCCAAAAATAAAATAACCCTCTTCTTCTACAGACATATTCTTAAGAATTATCGGCTGTGTGCAAGAGTAAAATAGAGCTGCGGAAATAATATTTAGAAATAATCTTCTCAAAAATCCCACCCAAAGAAAAATTGATAAAATAATTTCGGTTGAAACTCGGTAAAATTCTTTTCGATCTTTTTACCGATATCGTATCTAAGTGCTATAGCATTGAATAAATTAATTCTCAAACCAAATCCAACACTGCCGAGAGTTTCTTTGTAATCAGTATCCCATGCGGAACCGGCATCAAAATACATTGCACCTCGCAAATTGAAAAATCCTAGGCCAAAAAATGGAAAGTTAATGTAGAGTTGATCAATTAAAGGGAATCTTAATTCAACCGAAGAGAGCCATAATTTTTCACCGCGGATACTCCAGCGCGGCCAGCCGCGTAAATCCCAGCTTCCTCCGGCAAAATATCTTCTTGCTTCTTTGCCATGGTTCACAAAAAAAGCTCCGCGTACGGCTAGTGCGCTTCGTAATCCTAACCTGAAATATTTTCGGTAATCTGCAATGAATGAATAATAATTAACGTTTGAAAATTTAATATCCGAGGTGTAGCCCAATAAAACTCTGAAGCGTGAGCCGTCAACCGGGCCGGTTGATGTCCAGATTGAATTATCGTGTACAAATGAGAGCGAATTTGAAACAAGGAGTGATTTGCGGGTGATCAATTCACCAACAAGTTCTTTATCGGAATTTGCAACACTTACACCGGCTTCCAACCTTTGGAATGAAGAGAATGGATAATAGAGTTCGAAGAAACCGCCGTAAACTCTTTCGTAAAAGAATTCATCGGATTCTCTTATATCATATCGTCTGCCGGCATAATTGAAAACCCCGAAACCGTAATTTGATCGTTCCTTTAAACTAATTCTTGTTAATGCCACGTTGAAATATTTTAATATTTCGCTTTGTACTTCTGCCGTGTTATAAATGTAGAATAAGTACCTTTCATCACCCAGAAGGTCGCTCAATGTAAAGAGAGCGCCGCCCCGTGTGCCGTAAACCGGGTCGGTGATTAATTGCCCGACTGCATAATCCAGCGCATATTCATGTTCGTAAACCAAACGATCATTTTCTGAGGGAATGTAAATCTTTTTAGCATCCCAGCGTGATCTGCTTTCGATAAAATTACTCGTTAACGTTGCAGCTGAGTCGATACCTAATTCATTGAGTTTTAAATTGTAGAATTGAAAAGAGAATTTTTCAAATGCTGATGTCACAATAGTGTTATCGTCTATGAATGTAAAACCATAAACACTTGTTACGAAATTTGTTAGCTGAGTTATTGTTTTCGAGGATGTTTCCTCATAATCCATTTTCCATATGTTATATGTACCGTTGTAATCGCAAGTAAAATACAGTTCTTTGTAATCGGGTGAAAATTTAGGAGTAGAGATGTTGGCATCAACATTTGTTAAATATGAAATGATGTGAGAATCAAGATCAAAGTTGAAAAGGTTAAATTTGCGCTCGTAGATTCCGGCAGTACGATCGGATGAAAAGATTATTTTTGTTTTATCTTTATTGAATATAGGATCTTTTTCTTCATAATAATCATTTGTTAGTCTTGTTAATTCAAGATCAACAAAATTGTATATGTATAGATCGGAAAAACCTTTCCGGTCTGTAGCAGAAAAAATTAAAAGTTTACCATCATCAGAAAAATTAGGTGATTCGATAGTTATTAGTTCATCAAAGCGTAAAGTTTCCAATACTTCTTCTTCAGCAACAGAATAAATATGAATTACATCAGAACCTAAACTTTTTGTAATGAATGCAAGTAAACCGGTTTTTGAAAGATCCATCGAATTTTCCATCAAGTGGAATGATTCGTAATCTGCTTCCTTTTCTCCTTCGATCACAACTTCAGGTTTAAGAAAATCCTCCGATTCAGGGTCGTATTCCATTTTAAATACCGAGGAATAACCGGACTGGTTGCCAAGAAAATAAATTTCTCTTTTACCCTTGTTGTCGTAGTATGCCGGGTCAAAATTAAATCCTTGATTTGTAATTTTCTTAGACATTACAAAATGGGGATAATTTTTTTCGTACAACGGGAAGTAATCTTGCTGAAGCCAGTATGACCAATAGTTATCAATCGTTTGAAAATCTTCGCCAAGTGTAAAAGCAAGATTATCTTTGAACGAGACAAATCGCCAAAAATTTTCCATTATCATTAGAATTTTTTCTTGCCCGTATTTTTCGCTGACAAATTCTAAAAATTTTTGTCCCTCTTTATAAATAACATAACCATAAACAGCGTCAAGATCACTTAACCGGACAAAGTTGCCATTCAATACTAAATCTCTCATCACCATTTCGGATTGAGTGTCCCAGTCGAACGACCAATATTCAGCCAATCCTTCGGTGAACCAGAGCGGAGGCATTCTACCGGTATCAATTCTATGATCTGTAAGAACATTATATATTTTGCTTGTCATAAAAACGTGTACAAGCTCGTGCCTGATAACATGTTTGAATCCGTCAATGTTGCCAAGGTAAGGGATTACTACTCTTCCTTTCATGAATTCGAAAAATCCACCGACACCTTCGGGAATAAATCCCGGCGTCGTGTTAGTTTGCTGGAAATGAATATGAGTGTTATAAAAAATGAGGGGAATTCTATTGTTGATGTAATGATTGAACTTGACTTTTAATTCCTGGTAAGCTTCTTCGGCAAAGTTGGCACCGATTTCGGCAAGGTCAACAAAATCATCGTAATAGTAAATATTAAAATGCTCGGTTCTTAAGACCTTCCAGTTGAATTTTTCATACTGGACTTTATTTCTACCAAAAAAATAATATTGGGCGGAAATAATTTGTGGAATAAAAATTACCAGTAATAAATATTTCCGCCAATTCATATTAGAGCCGTGATTTTAAATAATTAATATTATCAATTGTTGTTGGATCGAAGTTACGAATTACGGCATAGTAATACGTTGCCCAATCACCAAAGTAAATTAAATCGACCAATCTCAGTTTAGCATTTTTCTCACTGCTTTTAAGTTCAACAACTTCGCCGCCGTTTTTCTTAATAACTTCACTTGTTACTTCAATTCTCTTTTTTACTTGCGGATGATATTCTTCATCCCAAATGTTAACCAATTTAATATTTATTTGATCCGGTTTATAACCTTCCCATCCCATAATTTCGTTGTGATCAAGTTCAGGGAAATACGCAAAGTAAGAATGCTGTTTTGAATTCTCATTAAATTGCCCTTTGAATCTCGTACCTACAACTGAAGTATAATCCGATACAGCATAAATAACCGGGATATATCCTACCATGTTTTCGGCGAAATCGAGCGCAGCATTTTTTTCTTTTGAGTATTCATCCCCTTTTCTTTTTAAGAGATCAATTACATCTGCAACATTTTTATTTTGATCTGGTACCAATTTGAGAGAATGGAGCGTCTTTAGCAATGTAAAAAAATTTATCCAAAGTGCGAACCTTGGCTGGTACCCTTTAAGAAGTTTTCCCATGGGGATCTTATTAGCTTTGGCAATTTCTTCCATCTTACCGCCGGTTGTTACACATACGACCTGGCATTTCTTAGCAATAGCTTCATTTAATGCGGCAAGTGTTTCTTCAGTGTTCCCCGAATAAGATGAAGCAAGGACAAGCGTATCCTCGTTTGCGAATGGCGGTAATTCATAATTACGATTTACCGTGTAAGGATATTTTAATTCCGTACGGAAAAAGTTCTGGATCAACTCACCGCCTATTGCCGATCCGCCGAGCCCGGTTAATATTATATTTTTAACTTTTGATGTATCGATTGATGATAAATCAATATTCAAATTCCATGCATATTCTACTTGTGTGTAAGAATCTTTTAAAACTTGGAATTGATTAGCCGGATCATGTTTTTTAATCATTTCTGATATTTGCATCTTTTACCTCAGTATAAGTTTTTAATTTGATCTTGTATTTTGTTATTGAAGAATTCATGTATGCTTTTGTTGATTTCATATTCGGTTTTTAACTTTAAGCAGTCTTCTGCTAATGTTTTGAGTTCGGCAAAATTTAAGCTTCGAATTATTTTTTTGAGTGACGGAATTGCTGAAGCAGATACACTAAGAGTTTCTAATCCTAATCCGAGCAATAATGGCACTGCAAATGGATCGGCTGCCATCTCTCCGCACATGCTGACGTTGGTGTTGTATTTTTTCCCCTCACTAATTATGTATTGAATTGTCCTAACTACTGAAGGATGAAATTCCTGGTATTGTTTGGAAACGATGTCATTTCCCCTATCTACAGCAAGCAAGTACTGGATAAGATCGTTTGTGCCGATGCTGAGGAAATCAATTTCCTCCGAAAATTCTTTTATCATTAATGCAGCAGAAGGGACTTCAATCATTATTCCTAAGCTGAGATTTTCATCATAGCGCTTATTTTCCCGGTGCAGTTCTTTTTTACATTCATCGATCAATTTCTTCGAGTCATGAACTTCGCTTAACGAAGCGATCATAGGCAGCATAAACTTTACATTTTTGTGAGCACTCGCACGCAATACAGCACGTATTTGCGTTTTAAACAAGTGCGGATTATCCAGCAATAATCTTATACCCCTCCATCCAAGCATTGGATTTGGTTCGTGCAGATCTACCGGCAGAACTTTATCACCGCCAATATCAAAAGCACGTATCGTAACTATACCGGGATATACTTGTTCGGCTATTTTATTATATACTTCATACTGTCTTTCTTCATCCGGAAATTCCTCGTATTCCTCAAACAATTGTTCGGTACGAACCAAACCGATTCCCTTTGCACAATTATGAATAACGAAGGACATCTCATCTGAGACATCAAGATTAGCAAGCATTTCAATCTCTTTGCCATCAGTAGTCAATGCCGGTAATTCCCGAATCTGATAAAGTTCTTCATCGTACTTAGATAATCTTTTTATTCTTTCTTGATATTCTTTGAGTTGCTCTTCATCAGGATTAATAATAACCAAACCATGAAATCCGTCAATTATTATTTTGTCCTTCTCGTTAATTTTATTTGTTGCATCGTGGAGACCAACAACAGCCGGGATATTCAAAGAGCGGGCAACGATTGCAGCATGCGAAGTTAAACCGCCAAAATCTGTAACATATCCCTTAACATTAACACGCGAAAAGAGAACTGTATCCGAAGGTGAGATATTCGATGTTACCACAATAACATCATCGGATATTTTTGAAGTCCACTTTTTCTTTTTAAGATTTTTTATGATTCGGTTTTTAATATCCTCAATATCATGCGATCTTTCTTTCATATAGACTTCGTGGGAAAGATTCATGATAGAAGTGTATTTCGATATTTCATCTTCAACGATATATTCAGGCAACCTTTTTTCGCTGCTGATTCTGTTTTTAATAGAAGAGATTAAAACGGGGTCGTCGAGAATCATAATCTGCGCTTCGAAGATTGCAGCCCGTTTTTCACCTAATTTATCAACAGCAAGCGAAAAGATTTTACGCAGTTCTTTTTTAGATTGTGTAAGAGCGTTATCAAGATTTATCAGAGCATCATCAATATCCGAGATTATATCGCTGCTGATCTCTTCTTTTTCTTTTTTGTATATGAATGCCTCGGCAATAGAAATTCCCGGCGCCGCTGCAATACCCTTTAATATATTTGTTTTTGTCATAGCTGTCCCAAACTTTTCTGTGGCTATCTGATTAAATCATACAATAACTTGTTGTTGCGACAAAAAAATAATATCGGGATCCATTTGAAAAATTTATCAATCTTTTAAAAATAACCGAAATTGCAAATGTTTTAATCATGTCAATAAAGTTTGGGACAGTAATGCTTTTTGTATTCATATTACATCTCATCAAATCCCCGGTTAAAATAGTCCACAATTTCTTTAGCCGCTTCTTCTTCGTCAGCACCGTCAAATGTTAATACTATTTCCGAACCTTTTTCGGCTGCTAAAGTCATCACCCCGATGATACTTTTCCCGTTGATATGCAAACCGTCTTTATTCAGGAAAAAATCACTTCTATATTTTGCAGCAAGCTTTACAATTGTTGCAGCCGGTCGTGTATGTAAACCGGCATTGTTCACAATTTTAACTTTCTTTTCTATCATTAATTTGTACGATTGATAAGTGAATTGGCAAGCCAGACCAACATATTTTTACCTTCATTATCCGGCAATACCGATAAATTTTTTAATGCATTATTAGTATAATGAACTATTTCCTTTTTTGCATCACTTATAACACCTAATTTTTCGTATAACTTTTTAAAACTTCCAACTTCCTTTTGCTGAATGCCTCTATTCTTGATAACAATATAAAGTAATTTTTTTTCATCTTTGTTTGCTTTTTCCAATGCCCGTAAGAACAAATATGTTTTTTTCCCTTCGATAAGATCGCTGCCAATTTTCTTACCGAATTCCTTTTCCTTGCCGATTATATCAAGCAAATCATCTTGAATCTGGAAAGCCATGCCTAAATTTTTGCCGTAATTAGCTAATGCACTAACTTGTTTCTCGTTACCATGAACTAATTGAGCACCGATAGAACAGCACATTTCGGCTAAAGCTGCTGTCTTTTTGTAGATCATGGTTTTATATTCGGTTATAGAAACACTCTTCCTGGATTCAAATTCTTTATCAAGACTTTGTCCTTCACAAACTTCGATGATACCTTGTGTAAAAGTAGATAATATTTTTTTTGAGTCATTCTTAACATCCTTAAGCAGATATTTATAAGCAAGACCATTCAAATTATCGCCGGTTAGGATTGCGGTATTGTTATTATACTTTTTGTGAAGAGTTGGTCGCCCGCGCCTTTTATCGGAGTTGTCCATAATATCATCGTGAACAAGAGTAAAATTATGAAGTAACTCAACGGCAACGGCAGCATTATAGACATCAGAATATTTACCTTTCAAAGCTTTAGCTGAGAAGAGTACCAAAAAAGGTCTAATTCTTTTGCCGCCGCTTTTGATCGCATAGCTGCATGGTTCGTATAAAGAGTGCGGCTCGCTTTTACTGAAAAGTTTTGAAATTACATTTTCAAATTTTTTTAATTCTCTTAAATAAACTTTTTGATACCTGACTAACCCATGATCTTTCAAAACAACTCCGATTTAGGAATAAGTTTTACTTTTTGCAATTCTTTAATGTTAGATGAACCGGTCAAATACATAATCTTTTTTACTGTATCGAACCATTGATTAACAAGTTTTGCAGCTCCATCCACCCCGTTATTGATCACCTCTTGTAAAATTAATCTTGCAGATGCTGCATAATCGGCTCCCAGCGCAATCGATTTTGCAACAGCTATCCCATCATTGATTCCCCCGGATGCAATCAGACTAAATTTATAATTCTTTTTCAGCCCGGATATTGTTTTAATACAGTAAGATGTTGGCAAGCCCCATTCTGAAAAATAATTTAGATCTTCTTTATTCCTAAGCTGTTCAACAATTGCCCAGCTTGTACCCCCTGAACCGGCAACATCAATACCTTGAATTCCGGCATTCAACAAATCCTTAGCGGCTTTTTTCCCTATTCCTGATCCGACCTCTTTTGCAATAACCGGGATTTCAATTCTTCTACAAATTTTCTCCAAATTTTTTAACGAACCGGAGAAATCCGGCTCCCCTTCTTTTTGCAATAATTCCTGGAGCGGATTAAAATGGATTACCATCGCATCAGCTTCAACTAATTCAGCTAAAAATAAAATCTCATCAACCGGATTTTTTGATTTGGCTATTTGAGCCGCACCGATATTGCCCAATACCGGTACATTCCCGGCATTTTTTCTTACTACTTTATATGTAGAGTGAAACTTTTTATTTTCTAAAGCTTGCCTTTGACTGCCCACCCCGATCGGTATATTCAACTCTTTTGCTGCAACAGCTAAATTTTCGTTTATTTTTTCTGCTTCGCCGGTTCCTCCGGTCATACAAGAAATTATGAACGGTAAACCGATTCTTTTCCTTAAAAACGTTGTTGATAGGTCAATTGAGTTATAATCAATCTGCGTAACTGCATAGTGTTCAAATTCATAATTTTCGAATCCGTTGGTTTTAGTTTTAAAACTAACATCACCGGTTAGACATAATTCTATATGGTCTTTTTTTCTATTCTCAGTACTATTGCGATTCATAGATGAAATTAATTTGTGCTTTAAAATAGAAATTTTTCTGTTGAAACCTCTGAAAAATTATAGAGGATTTAAAAACTTTATAAAGGACAGTGTTGTAAAAGAGTAAACAAAAAAAGAGAATGAAATGCGAAGCAATAAAGTGAATAATATGGATTTGTTTACCCAAACA
>JBFMBS010000051.1:0-17580 GCA_040755055.1 Bacteroidota bacterium | reverse complement strand
GATTTCACTATTTTTCATCTCGGAGACTCCTTTTAGTTTTTTTGTTATCTGCAATAACAATTTTAAGATTATTTGGAGTCTCTTTTTCTAAAATCGAATTTCAACTAAGATTGAATATATACCATTAGAGATATTCCTCGTTGGAGCAAAATCATCTAATAGATACTCGCAAAATTTTAATATGCGTTTTTCATTAATCTTTATCTTTCTTCATATGGTTCATATTTATCTTATAAGATATGTCCTTATACATTATTTACGTGATACTAAGTGGTTTTTATCTTGTGGATAAAATTTATTAATTTATTTTACATAAAACAGTTAAAATTAATTCTCAAAATATTTGGTGTGGGCTTACATAAAATTTTTATCATCATATGAAAAACGAGTATTTTAAAGAAGAGCGTTCAGAAATGCTTCAGTATCTTCCAACGAATTTCAGGAATGTTTTAGAAATTGGTTGCGGTGAAGGTATTTTTTTATCTTCACTTACAAATTGTACGGAAAAATGGGGCATTGAACCCAATAAAAAAGCCGCTTCAAAAGCTGCTACAAAATTGGATAAAATTTTTAATTTGACTTACGAGGAAAGTTTACATTCCCTACCGGACAATTATTTTGATCTGGTAATTTGTAATGACGTAATAGAACATCTTAAAGATCACGACTATTTCTTTGAATCAATAAAAACAAAGATGACCCCAAATTCATTTTTGGTCGGTTCAATTCCAAACGTAAGATACTTTGAAAACATGGCAAGATTTATAATTAGTAAGGATTGGGAATATCAAGACGATGATATTCTTGATAGAACACATCTAAGGTTTTTCACCGAAAAAAGTCTGTTGAGAATATTCAGAGAGCATAATTATAAAATCGAAAAATTCCGGGGAATCAACAAACTTACTTTTAGACCTATCTCGCTTAAAAGATTGTTCAAAATTTTCGTGGTTTACTCTATTATATTTCTAACTCTTGGATATTACAAAGATATTTTATTTCTGCAATTCGGTTTCAGATTAAAAGTCCATCCGAAAGACTGACCAAAAAATAATTTTAAATTTAATAGTCAGTGGGCATCCGTTCAAATCTGAGTCAATTGTTTTTCATTGCCGCAAATTCCGAACTTAATCCACATCAGAGGATCCATAAATTTTAGAAAGAATTTTTTGTCCAAATTTTTCAGAGTTTATTAGTTTAAACAAAATATTCATTTCATCTTTGCTGAATAATTTTATTACAGCAGTTAATATCACAATAATAAATGGTGATAGTATTAAATAAAATGGTAATGGGAAAATCGAAACAGCATAAAAGACTAAGCCTATTATTAATGACCATAATAAAACTCTATATCTCCCTATAGAAGGCAGAAAACCTAACTTTTTTAGTATAACCAATACAAAGATAAACGAAGCAAAACTTGCGACTAACTTTGCAACAGCAGCTCCAATAAATGAATAATGTGGAATGAGCAAAAAACAAATTAACAGATTAATAACCACTAGTATCAAGCCATAAAGAAAATTAAATTTTTGTCTGTAGTCTGCTATTAGAATAGCCTGAGAATAATAAGTGAAAAAAATAAAAATCTGGCTGCAATAAAGGATTATAGCCGGCAATGCTGCTGATTTATAATCGTTTCCAAATAATAATAATATCAAAGATTCCGATTTGAAACAAAATATAATAAAAAGTAAAAAAGAAATTACAAACAACATTTTAATTACCATGTTTGTCAAACTGCTTGTATCAATTTTATCAGATAATTTTTTTACAAGTATCGGAAAGACAGTTGTTACAATTGCCTGGGGAATTATATTTAGCGGCATAGTCAATCTTATGGCTGCAGAATAGATGCCTACATCATAATAACTAGAAAAATTATTTAATATTATTATATCTATCTGCATATATAGAATATTCAATACAACGAGACCAAACAATGGAAACGATTCTTTTGCTATCCAAAGTCCTTTATCAAAATTTATTTTGAACTTATAACCGAATTTTTTATAAAGAATATAAAACATCAGTATAAATCCTGGCAGATTTGAAGCCGCATAAAATAATGTGAAGAAAAATATTTTATCTTTTATTAGCGGTATAAAAAGGATAAGGCAGAGCAACAACAAATTATCTATGATAGAAAGTGTCATCGGATAATGCATTTTAAGCGTAGCTTTAAACGGCGTTGAAAGGAGTTCACGTACATTTAACATCTTCATCGAAATAAGAATTGTCGTAAATAAAACGTTGTAGAGAATTATATCATTAAAAGTGATGTTTAATAATGGTGCAGTAATATTAAAACCAATTAGTAATAAAATATAAATTGAAAATCTTAAAGTTAACCCCGTGTTGAAAACAGCAAAATTTTTAATATTCTTAGAAAATTCTCTGAAGATAATCGGCTCGATTCCAAAATCAACTATCTTGGATAAGATACTAACAATAGCAAGTACATTACTAAAATAGCCGAAACTTTCCACTCCTAAAAAACGTGCAGCCAGTATTATAGCCGCAACATTGATTATAAAAGAGAATGCTTGTCCAATGGAAAGCGAAAAAATATTTTTTGTTACCTTATCGATTGAATACTCTTTCTTGTTACAAACAATTTAGTTGAAAATAAATATTTCACTAATCGTACTTATTTTTCTATTAATAAAATTACCTTTAAATATCTCATTATTAAGAGTAAATTTACAAAAATAATATTCATAGATATTTCGAAATATTTTGATGATTAATTCCAGGTTCAAAACCGAGATCCCTTTTTACTTAACAATTGCAACGGTATTTAGTTTTTTGTTGTCACTATTTCTTCTGCAAGTATTTGCCGGACTCCTGGTAATTCTTTACCTATTTGAAAAGTATGAAGATAAGAAAAAAGGATTCGATTTCTTTGGGTCAGCTTTTCTTGTTTTCGTTTTTGTTAGAATTATATCTGTCATCTTCTCGGAATTCCAATCAATTAGTGCCGAATCACTTTATAAAGATCTTCTGTTTTATACGAGTTTCTTTGCCTTTAATTTTTACTTAAAAGTTTTTGATGAAAAGAAATACACAATAATTATTAATTCTTTTGCCGCAGCCGCAGTAGTGATTTCTTTGATAGGAGCTATCAGGTTTAATCTTGGCTCCGTTGAAAGAGCCCAAACCTTTTCTTCTGGCTATACAACATTTTCTGCTTATCTGCTTACCGGTTTGGGAATGCAGCTCTTTTTGTTCGATGAAACAAAACCAAAACGATCAATATTGTACTGGCTAATTGGGACCTCATTAATTATTTACGGGATTATTATCTCACTCGGACGCACTAACATTGCGATTGGTGGACTGATGTTTTTAATTTTTATTTTTATGAGGAAATTAAAAATTAGGTATGCAGCAATAATTGTCCTTCTCACTGCTATGCTTTCGATTATCTCTTTTTCTGCCAACACTCTACTTGTTTCTCAAAGAATTGGAACACCGTTACAGCTTTCCGACCGCGACATAATCTACAAAGGAGCAAAAGAAATTTTATTTGATCATCCGGTGCTTGGCTTTGGTCCCCGAACTTTTCCGGAGATATTTCCAGATTCGCTCAAATCACAATTATCCGATACCGGTATTGGAAGCTGGCACAACGATTTTCTTCAAATATACTTTGAGAGTGGTATTCTAGGTGAAATTGCCTTCCTAATTTTACTTAGCTTGCCGTTCATAGTAAGTATTAAATATCTAAACAAAAAATACATTGACAAAAATTCTTTGAGGGGTGCACTGTTTAGTATAGGAGGACTTATTCTTTCAGCTGTTACTTCTGTATTTATTAATTCGCCGGTTTTATCCGTTGTGTTTGCATTCTTATTAGCAATAATTGCAAGAGAATATAAAATTTTAAGTGGTCTTAAAAAATCTGACGGATAAAATTATAAACCCGGAAAAAGTTAATGTGCTTTTGTATCTCGCTTGATCATTTGCCAAACAGTTAAGAAAATTATCCTAAGGTCTAAAAAGAAATCCCAACTCTCTATATACCAAATATCGTACTCTATCCTTTTGATGGTTCGCTTTTTATTTTCTACCGGATCGGGAACATCACCTCTCAATCCGTGAATTTGTGCCCAGCCGGTTAAACCGGGCTTAACCAAATGACGCAGTTTGATCGCATCAAAACATTCCAGGTACTCTTGATTGAAAGCAACGGCATGAGGACGCGGACCAACAATCGACATTTCTCCCTTAATGATATTCCAGAACTGCGGCAATTCATCTAAGTTGTATTTCCTCAGATATTTACCAATAGCAGTTACACGCGGATCATTTTCGAGTGTAGGATTAAAACCCTCTTCCTGGTTTTTCTGCTTATAGTACATTGAACGGAATTTGTAACAACTAAACTTTTCATTTTTCAAACCGATTCTATCCTGAACAAAAAAGACCGGGCCCCTCGATGTTAATTTAATCAGTATGGCTATCAGAGGGATAAGCCAGCTTAAAATTAAAATCATTACAAGTATGCTGAAAAAGATATCGAACGTTCTTTTCACAAATCGTAATTGAATTTCCGCAAGCGGTTCATTCCGAACAGTAATAATCGGGAAATTTCCGATTGTACTTAGCGTAAATTTTTTTGAGAGAAACTGAAAATAATCCGGTATGATGTGTGTCCTAACAGCATTCTTATTACATACATTTACAATATTATTAAGTTTGAGTGTATCGTAATTTGATGCCGCAATAATAACATCATCAATTTTATACCGGTTTATTACTTCGTTAAGATCCTCCATGCCACCCAAAAGTTTCTTGTTTGAACTGTCGTCATCGACAAACCCGACTAAGTTATAGCCAAGTACTGGATTAATCTCAACTTGTGATGAAAACTCAATACCAATATTGTTGGCACCTACAATCAATAAATTCTTAACATACTTTCCTTTTGCGCGCAAAATTTTTTGTAATGATCTGAATGTTATTGTACGTGTGCTTACAAAAGAAATTAACAGAATAAAATAGGATAATATAAAATTCCGGGTGAACAAATTTTCTTTTTTTGCAAAGATGAAAATGATTGCAGTTATTATCTGAACCAGCACGTTCTTAAAAATAAGCCGGGCTTGAAAGTGGAATTCATGCGGATTAAAGTTATCGTAAAAATCTGTGATGTTAGTGAAGATATACCATAAGATATTCAGCACTAACATTAGGATGAACATGTACGGTCTTTCGTAAAGAACATGGGGAGGTTGGGCTATCCATGCAGAAAAAAGAAAGGATAAATTAAGCAGTAGAATATCGAGCCAGAGTTTTATGGAATAAAGCGACTTACGGTTTGCAATCATAATATTAATTTCAGTTACTGTTTTGTTTGAGGATGTTATTTATCTTTTCAATTACACTTTCTACTGAAATATTCTGCATACAGATATTATTACTGCATTCTGCAAAGGTTTTGCCATTATAACATGGAGAGCAAGGTAGCTTGGCACCTCCCCATAATACATCTACATTCTCATTGATACCGATTCTTTCTTTCGGGTTTACCGGTCCAAACAGTGCAACAATTTTTATACGTGAAAGTTTAGCAAGATGCAAAATGCCGGTATCATGTGTAACCAGTAAGTCCACGTTATTGAATACTCCAATCAATTCCAAAAGACTTGTTTTGCCAATTAGATTAATAAAAGATGTGCCATCAAATTGAGGTAGTACCCACGAATCGGTTTCAGCGCCAGCTAAGATTACAGAAAAGTTTCTAGAATTTAGTTCTCTTACCAGATTAACATAATTTTCTAAAGCCCATCGTCTCAGGTCATCGTGCCTCAAAATATTTTTTGAACCGCCGGGCGCTATAATGATCTTTGGTAAAGTTGTATTAACAATTAGTTCTTTAAGGTGATAAATTTCCGGAAGATAAATTTCCGGGAATTTAGAATTAGTTAGCTGCCAATCGTTAATGCCGGATATCATTCTTGAATATTCATCACCGTGATATCTGCCGGGCAGTAAAAAATTCTCATTGCTGTTATGTCTAAAATCCTTATAAGCACCGGCACTAACCGGAAGAAGCAATATTTTATAGCGTTTATCCCGGTAGCAATTAAGTACTATTTGAAAATGCTTACCGGCTAAAAATTTCCATATACTAAAGACGGTTGTAAGTTTTTCCCAAAAAGAACCGTGGTATAATTTCTTTTCATCGATTGAATAGATTTTGTTAATCCTACCAAAACTTGATAAGAGCGGTTCAACAATCCGCCCACAAATCCATATGATTTCTGCACCGGGATATTTTTCATCAATGGCAGTAATCAGGCTCGAAGCCATTACAACATCGCCTATAGCGCCAAGCTTAAGAATCAATATTTTGGTCCTACTATTCATAAGATATTTCTATAATACAAATATTTCTTAAAATACTTTTGAAGGAAATGCTTTATCTTTGTGCAAAGCTATATTCATACTACTTAATTATAAACTGTGTGAATTAATTTGTAAACCGTTGAAAAGGTTTCTTTTTTGATTTTTTTGACCCATTAACCCACGGCTTAGGCCGTAGGTTAATAAAAGCAATCTTTATTTTATGAACTGT
Organism: Bacteroidota bacterium; assembly: GCA_040755055.1. Lineage (GTDB taxonomy): Bacteria > Bacteroidota > Ignavibacteria > Ignavibacteriales > Melioribacteraceae > DYJK01. Next base: position 10,994 of record JBFMBS010000051.1, on the reverse strand, counting down.
TTCAACAGTTTCCAATCCTTAGTTTTTTAATTCACACAGCTAGTTACTTGGTTGTATCCTTATGCAAATAGTATTCAATAGGATTTTGCTTTAATGTTATCAATCATCATAGTCCAACATAATAACCAAAACTTAACAATACAAGCGATAGAATCGATTAGCTCTAACTTAAGCAAAGATTACGAGGTAATCGTAGTTGATAACGGCTCTAGTGATAATGATCCCAATCTCTTATACGAACTCTTCCCGGATATCAAATTAATAGTTAATAAAGTAAATCTCGGATTCGGCAAAGCAAACAACATTGGTGCAGAAAGAGCTGGCGGTGGAACATTGCTTTTCTTGAATAACGATACAATAATAAAATCCGATTTCATAGAGTATATTGATAACATTTTCAGGGATGAATCATCCGTTGGAATAATCGGGCCCAAATTGTTAAACGAAGATTTTTCTCTTCAGCTCTCTTACGATAATTTACCTTCTATCATTAATGAATTTGTAACTAAATTTAGTTCGAAACTATTCTATAAAAATTTCAAACCGGTTGTAAAATTAAAATCTAGAAATTATTCCCAAAAAAAATATGTTGAATTCATTACCGGTGCCGCATTATTCATAAGAAAGAAAATTTTTATAGAGTTAGGCGGTTTTGATGAACAAATATTTATGTACTTTGAAGATGCTGATCTTTGTAAACGGGTTATAGATTACGGATATAAGATTTTATTCGTCCCGAATATAGAAATAGTACATTTACGCGGCGCTAGCTGGAACAAAAACAATTCGGGCGACTTAAAAAATCATTACCGTAAAAGTCAGCTATTTTATTATACTAAACACAGATCAGCTTTTGAAAATTTATTGTTAAAATATTATTTACTGTCATCGGGAAAATATTCCAAGTGAGCAGAAGTTTGGAACAACAATGTTAAAAAAATGGCTGCCCGGTTTTATTGGTTTGAGCGTACTAGCTTTGTTAGGGCGTTTGCTCGGCTTAGTCCGCGAAATATTAATGGCATCCAAATTCGGTGCAAGCGACATAACCGATGCTTACCTTACAACTCTTCTAATTTTTGATATTGCTATCGCTGCCAATGCATCAATCCTTTCCGGAACATTATCATTTTTTACAGAGATCAACAATCCACCCGGTTCTTCCAATGGAATTTATAAGATAGGATTTAAAATATTAGGGCTATTCTTACTTATTGCAATTCTGATCTACCCGTTTATAGACAACTTTATTCTTTTGATTTTTTCAAGGTCGCATTCTACTGTACAAATTATTATTGATACTTCAAGATTACTATTCTTTCTTTTGGCTTTTATCCTTGCATGCGGATTTTTTTCCGCAATTCTGCAAAGGCGAGGATACCTTACAAACCCGGGTAGATTGACAATATTCTTAAACATCTCATCAATTTTATTCCTAATCTTTTTCTCAAAGGAAATTGGGATTGTTTCACTTCCTCTTGGCTTATTTATCGGCGGTATTTTCTTCTTCGCGTATCAAATTATTTTGATACAAAAAACAAAAACGAATGAGCCCGATAATTCTATTGATAACAAATTTAATTTATTTGGCTGGAGTGCAATTGTTTTGTTGATCTTTGCCAATTCATTATTACCAAGTTTATCCGGTTTAATTGAAAGATATTTCGCATATAACTTTTCGGAGGGAACCTTTTCGCACTACCAGTATGCAGTAAAAATAATTTTATTACCCCTTACTATAGTAAGTTTTGCGATAAGCACCTCTCTGCTGCCGGTACAGACACAATCAATAAGCGAGGGTAATAAAAAGGAATTTATGGACTCTACAAATAACGGAATTTTAATTTCCGTAATTACCTCTTCATTGTTTGCTCTCATATTTTCAACGCTATCCCGGCCGATAACAAAATTAATTTACGAGCATGGGCACTTTTCAGCAAGCGATAGTATTGAGACAGCGCTTGCTCTGCAAATTATGTCGGTCGGTTTAATCCCGTTTTTATTGAACCCGGTGCTTATAAATATATTTTACTCTTTACGATCGGTTAAAAATTTAATAGTAATCAATTTGTTTTTCATCATCATGCAAGTAGTATTACTAATATTACTTACGAAGATTTTTACCGGCATAGAAGCATTAACTATAACGTGGGCAATAATTGTTTGGTTAAACAACATAACATTGGTACTATACCTGGCGCGAATAAGAAAAATTCGTTTTGATAAGGGAAATGTTTTCAAATTAGCGTTAGTTGTTATAACTACCGCAGTGATTGCATTACTAAGCAAACAATTTGTGAACTCGATGTTTAATAATGTTAATGAGAGCAGTTGTGTTGTACTGTTGAAACTATCGAGTGTTGGATTAACATTGCTGTTAGTCTTCACATCAATAGTATATTATATCTTCCGTGATAGACTTGTTAATATTTTATCCTACGTAAGAAAGAGAAATGATTAGTATAACAAACCGAAAATGTATTTACGTTTTGAAGTGAGTTGCTGTTTTGTCTTTGATGTACTTTTTTAATTTTTCCTTAAATACAGCACGGTCAAACTCAAGTGCGTGATCGCGTATCTTTTGCGGATTGAAATCTTTCCCATCAAAAGAATTAATTGCCTTAATCAACGGATCCGAAGTTTGTTCATAGAAAAATATTCCGGTTTTGTTTTCACCTTCACCAATAACGGTTTCGAGGGCACCTCCTTGTCCAAATGCGATTACCGGTTTACCGCATGCCATCGCTTCAAGCGGAACAATACCGAAATCTTCCACACCCGGGAAAAGTAATGCTTTACAACCGGCATAAATTTTTGCTAACTCTTCATCACTTTTCCAACCTAGAAATTCAATATTACTTTTAGAAATTGATTTTAGTTTCTCACTTTCCGGTCCGGTACCAACAATTAGTAACTTTTTACCAAGTTTGTTGAACGCTTCAATTGCAATATCAACTTTTTTATACGGGACAAGGGCGCTGACAATTAAAAAATAATTGTCATTCTTTTCAGATAATTGAAAAAGAGTGGTATCAACCGGCGGATGAATTACATCTGAATCGCGGTTATAATATTCTTTAATCCTTCTTGCAACATTATACGAATTCGCTACGTAGTAGTTAGCGCGATTACTTGTAGCGACATCCCATTTGCGCAAGATTGGTGCGATAAATCTCATGACTGCTCTCGTAACAATACCGGTTTTCCCTTTCCCGAAATATTCGTCATACATTTCCCACACATATCTCATAGGTGTGTGACAATAACAAATATGAAGAGCATTCTTGTTTGGTTTTGCACTCTTAGCTACACAGTGACTCGTTGAAATAATCAAATCATATTTGGAAAAATTAATTGAATCGATCGCTAATGGAAAAAGAGGTAAGTAGTTACGGTACTTGTTTGATTTAAAAGGCAATTTATCAACAAAAGATGTTTCAATCTTCATTGCTTCAATGGTAGGAGAAAGTGAACCTTTGTTATGGAGAAGAGTATAAAGTGTTGCTTGGGGATAAAGTTCACATAGAACTTCTAAAACTTTTTCCCCACCACGCATCCCGGTAAGCCAATCGTGAACTAAAGCAATATTAATGTTTTTCATATTCTGGATTATTTGAATCGTTCGCTTCGATGATAGTTATTCTTCTTTGTATAATCAAATTAACAGTCTCTGCTTGAGTACTATTATATAATTTTCTTTTTACTCCTTTCATTTTTATCCCTCTTTTTTGACATACTGCTTTACCGAATTTATCGAAGCATCGATTTAATTTTTCTTGCTTTTCTTTGCGTCTAATTTTTGATGGGACCGAATACACTATTAGTTGTATTAGAAATAATTTCTTTTAATAAAAAACAAAAAATTCTCTACTCGTCTTTTAAAAAATGAGGGTAAAAAAGAGAATAAGTACTGCAAATAATTTAGTGCATACGCTTTTTTAAAATTCGGATAATCATTTCGGTACAACATTAAATATTGGAGAATAATTTTTGCAGTAAGTTTTTGATTGTCTAATGAACGATTTTGCCCGGCATTCATATACAAAGAGAAATACTCTTGAAAATTATAAAGTTTGCCAACGTTGCCCAACCTTAACCATAAATCCCAATCTTCAATATATTTCAACTGTTTATATCCGCCAACTTTGAGAGCTACCTCCTTACGGAATAACACAGTGTTATGGACAAACGGGTTAGCAAAAAGTGCATGATTTCTAATCTCGGAGTCCGTTTCCCTTTTTAGAAATTTAAATATCTCTTTTCTATTTCCATCAATCATTATAGCTCCTCCACCTACAACAACGTAATCTTCATTGTTTTCCAAGAAATTCACTTGTTTATTGAGTTTATCCGGATCATGCCATTCATCATCATCATCCAACCTTGCAATATACTTTCCGTTAGAAATATTAATTCCGTAGTTCAAATAATCGGCTATTCCGATTTGAGGATTCTTTTTTACATAAAAATATTTTACCCTTTCGTCAACTTTTGAAAATTTCTCAACTTCTTCTTTTGTATTATCTGTGGATTCATTGTCAATAATTAGCAGTTCCCAATTTTCATAATTCTGTTTTAAAATACTTTTTATAGCCATTCCAATCATATTCGCTCGGTTAAAGGTAGGCATTAAAATACTAACGAGTGGTTTTATATAAGTTTCCATTTTAGCAATATAAAATATATAATGTAATCTATGAGTAGTTCTTTTATCAAAGTCTTTCTTTAGCAAGGATATTATTTAATTCAATCAAGATATAATGAAAGATTACGGAGTGTATACTTTCTACAATAAACATATTATTCAAAGGAACATGAACTGAATGTTCACACAATTTCATCAACTCACCACCATCAAAACCCGTTATCCCAACCGTAATTAGTTTGTGTTCAGTAGCCCATTTGGTTGCTTTCAATATGTTTGGGCTATTTCCTGACCCGCTAATGCAAATTAATATGTCTCCCGGATTGGCGAACGTAATAAGTTGTTGTTCGAATATAGTATCATATCCGTCATCATTTCCAAGGGCTGTTATAAAAGGCAGATTATCGGTTAAACTTAATGCCTTGATCCTTTTTATTTGTGCCAAATTTCTTCTAGTACCTTTTGCCAAATCCTGAGCTAAGTGCGAAGCATTGGCAGCTGAACCTCCATTACCTATTACAAAAACCATTTTTTCTTCTATATAAGCTTTATAGATCAGATCAATAAAACCAGTTATTTGTTTTTCATCCAACAATTCAATGGTTGAATTCAAATTTCCGATATATTCACTAAATAACATTACCTTCCTCTTTTAATTATTTGAGACCATTCTTTATTTGCTTTATTAAAATTATAAATTGTACCGATATCTAACAAAAAGTTATTGCTTTTCCATCCAGCCATTTTACCTAACAATTGAGGCAGCAAATGATAACCTATATCTGTTATTTCTAAATTAGGAATTATATCTATTATTTCCGGTTTCGCAATATACAACCCAGCATTTGCTAAAGTGGATTTCGGAAATTTCGGTTTTTCCTCAAAATCAATTATTATATCGTTTTTATCTAGCATAGCTATTCCACGAAGTTGTGGATTATCTGCATCAAATAATGCCATGCTTAAAAGTTGGTCCCTTTTTTCGTGAAACTCAGAAAATAGGGTTAAATCATAGTTTGTTAAATTATCTGCATAAAGTATAAAGAAAGCATTTTCATCTTTAATAAATTCTTTATTTTCACGTAGGGTCCCGGCGCTGCCTAGCAATTTTTCTTCATAAAAAAAATGAAACTTAATTTTAGTTGCATAAGAATTTATGAACGCAACCACTTGATCACTTAAATGATGCAGATTGATCAAGACTTGTTCGATGCCGTGTTTTTCCATTAGATCAATCCACCACCCTAGAAGTGGTTTATCACAAATGGGTACCAAACATTTGGGTATCGTATCGGTCATAGGTCTTAATCTAGTACCTAATCCCGCAGCTAATAAAAATGCCTTAGTTATCAAAAAATCTCTATGTAGTTAAATATAGTTTGAATCAAATCTTATATTGAAAATAATTCTTGAACCGAAAGGATCAATCATAAACGGGAGTTCCTTAAAATCGGTCATTGCTTTTCTAAAAATATCTTGTTTTACTTGCGGCACATAACTTAAAAGAAATCCCCCGCCGCCGGCGCCGGCAATTTTACAACCTAATGCACCGTTTTTCATAGCTTTATTCACCATTAAATCTATTACGTCGTTTGAAATATTATCTGCCAGAGATTTTTTCGCACTCCAATTTTTCTTTAATACGGTACCTATTTCATTAAAATTTCTTTTTTCTATTGCCGATTCTACATCATGTACGAGATCGGATATAATTTGTAGTTCTTTGTTTTTTGCTTCAATATTTTTCATCTGCTTTTTTAAAATTAAGTTTGCATCTCTTATAATATTTGTAAAATGCAAAGTAAGATTTGAGCCCAAAGCCCGTCTTTCACTTCCGTTTAAATTGAAACATTTGATATCAACAGTTTCATCTTTTAGAAAAGTGAACTTCTTTAACCCACCGTATGCTGCAATATATTGATCTTGCTTTCCTATAGGTTTTTTTAATATATCTATTTCTATTTCACAAGCTTCTCTTGCTAATTTTTCTGCCGAAGGCTGAATACCTTTGTAAGTATAAAGTGCATTCAATAAACCTACTGTAAGAGTTGAAGACGATCCCAATCCTGTACCTTTCGAAGGTATATCTGCCAGCGTAATAATTTCAATACCCTTAGTAATTTCTACTTTTATTAAGGATTCCCTGATCAATTCATGTTTTATTTTACTGATATCATCAACTATTTCATTTTCCGTATAATGGAGTACTATCAAATCATCAAATCTTTCTTTTACTATTACATAAATATATTTATCAATAGTCGTTGATATTACATGCCCTAAATTATTTTTATAGAAATCTTTTAAATCAGTTCCGCCTCCTATAAGGCTGATTCTTAGCGGTGTTTTTGATATTATCATTTTTTCAATTGCCTTTTATTAATATTTTGGATCTTTACGCCAATTATAAGCCGATTTAATTATGTCTTCCAGGGTTTTAGAAGGTTTCCATCCTAGTTTTTGAAAGGCATTTTCATAAGATGCAACTAATACAGCCGGATCCCCCGGTCTTTGTTCACCAATTTTATATGAAACTTTTGTATTTAAATATTTCTCTACTTCTTTTATCACTTCCAACACAGAATATCCCTTGCCGTTGCCCAAATTAAAAAACTTATTGCCGACTCTATCGAAATTTTCCATAGCTAAAATGTGAGCAATTGCAATATCTTCTACGTGAATAAAGTCTCTGATACCAGTTCCATCAGAGGTGTCAAAACTGTTTCCAAAAACAATTACATAATCTCTTTTGTTTAAGACTTGGTCTAATATAACCGGAATTAGGTGTGTTTCATAATCCCGTGATTCTCCATGATCTTTGGTAGAACCAGCAGCACAAAAATACCTAAAAGCAACAAAAACGAGTCCGTATGCCTTTGAAAAATCAGATAAAATATTTTCAACCATTAATTTGGACATTCCATAAGGATTTACAGGTTCCATTATATGCTTTTCATCGATCGGGGTATAAACCGGTTCCCCGAAAACTGCCGCTGTAGAAGAGAAAATTATTTTTTTTACATTGAATTTAATCATCATTTTTAACAATGAGATTGTGTTCCCCACATTGTTTTCATAATATTTCAATGGATTAACTACTGAGTCCGGGACGTTTGCAGAAGCCGCAAAATGAAATACAAAATCTATTTGGTATTTTTTAAATATTTCTTCAAGAGTATTTGTATCACCAAAATTTGATTTATAAAATATACTGCTTGATGACACAGCTTCTCTTTTTCCTTCACTAAGATCATCAATAACAATTATTGTATGTCCTTTTTTCTCTAGCAATTCGGATACAACACTTCCTATGTATCCAGCACCACCGGTTATCAATATTGTCTTGGGACTATTCATATTCAATTAATACCTATGCAATGTATGGAGTGATTTTCTTTTAGCATTTTATTAGTAGTCAAGAATTCAGCAGATTTTTATAAAGATTTGTAACATTTTCATAATACTTATCAACACCAAATTCCCTAAGGATTATTTCTTTAGAATCAATTATCTTTTTTAGTTCCTCAGAATAATTTTCTTCTAATAAATCCATTGTATTACACCAAGATTCTATATTGTTAGGAATATATGTTTTGCCGGCTTTTAACACTACTTCAATGCTTTCCTTCATTCCCCCAAAATCAGGAACAATGGGTATAAGATTGAGCGAGGCTGCTTCAAGAATTGTCATTGGTGCATTTTCATACCACTTTGAGGTCATAGAAAAATATTTTGCAATTTTTAGTTCATCCATCAATCTTTCATAAGGTAAGTATTCCTTAAACAATATTTCATCTATCATTAATTTATTTTTTGCTAATTGTTTCAGTTCAGATTCTTTTTCGCCTTCGCCAATTAACAGTAGCTTATAATCATTATTTCGTCTTCTTTTCCACTCGGTAAATGCTTCAATTAAAAATTGAAGGTTTTTTTCATTGGAAAATCTACCAAAATTACAAATAATATTTTTTTTAGGAGAATCGTTAATTTTAAATATTTTTCGAATAGGGGTAGGAATAATTTTAATATTGTTATACTCTATCTCTCCATCAATTAGTTTTTCTCTGATAAATTTACTTGGAGCAATATAAAGATCTACTATATTCGCATGTTTTATGATATTATTCGCAACAATACTCCTTAATCCTTTAATAATAGAATAAGTTTTACCCCGTCTGTCGCAGTTGTCAAAAAAAATATGATATTTAAATTTTTTCCGGATACACTTCTCACACAAAACATCCTTATTAAAGTTATATAAACTGGAATTTGGACATATAATATGAAAATCATGTATAGTTTGAACTACTTTTATATTTTTTATTTTCTTAAACTTTTTTATAGCACTTAATAAAGACGGTGAAAGGGAAGCATAAATTCCATGTAAATGAATAATATCAACATCATTCTTATCTAAAAAGATCCTTAAGTTCTTATAGTTGTACCAAGAAAAAATATAATTTATTGTTCCAAGTATTTTATTATTTATTTCCCACGAACGAAAGTAAATATCTGAGTCCTCGTTTTTATTCTTTCCTCTGCTAATAAAACCACTATAATTTTTTTCTACAAATTTGTTCTTCCTAGTAAAATTAAATACACTTTCCGAACCACCACCGTCATTATAACTATTCAAATGTAAAACTTTCAAAATAACCTCACCATAGTAACTAAATCATTACATTGGGTTACATACATTGATGAAAAATTAATTATATATTCTATTAAAACTAATTTGTTTTGTGACAACAAATATTACCAATAAATTCATAAAAAATGTTTTTAGAACAACCTACTTTAAGAAGCAACTAAACTTTGTAAACGCAATTTTATAATTACTCAAATGCTAAATTGAAAAACAGTTTCCCCCGCAGCCTTTTTACGGGGCTGTCCGGTAGAGCTGTGGGCGAGTCATATTTTATTTCATAAGTATAAATTTCTTAGAATCAGAAAATTCGCTTGATTGTATTCTATAAATATAAATACCACTTGGCAATCCGGAACCGTTAAAAGTTACGGAGTGATTTCCCGCTTCTTGTCTTTGATTTACTAATTCTGCAACTTTTTGTCCTAACACATTATACACATTCAATTGTACTAAACCTTTTTCTTTCAAGGAATAACTTATCGTTGTCGTAGGATTGAATGGGTTTGGGTAGTTTTGTTTTAATTCATAGGTCGATGGAATTGAACTATTCATGTCAGAGCTTTTTTTTGCTAGTAATGAGTTCTTAATATATTTTACTTTAGATGCGTCATTTAACCATTGCCCATTATTAGGCCCAACTATTAATTGCAATCTAAAATATTCTTCAGAACGTAATTGGGGGAATTGGGCAAAATTAATAGTTATTGTTGATGTTGAATTAGGATAGTAAGCTATTACAACGGGGTCATCAACGTTATTATTGTAAAATGTATCACTATAGCATAGCTTCCATTCATAATTACTTATTAAATAATCAGCAATAAAAGATGTTGAAAATGTAGCTGTTCCTAAAGCAGAGGCTTGATCAGGGCCACTAATATAAACGCCACCAGTATGACCGCTCGTATTTAATAATAACGAACTTAACTGTGTATAACTTGAGGTTCCAAAACTTCCAGAAGTATAAGCTGGATCTGAATTTACTATAAAAACACCGGTAGGTCTGCTGTGATATGCTTCAATATGAGAATTAATTGAGTTATTTGTCATTGCTACATTAATTGAACCATCCACAAGAATTCCAATGTTAGCGTTTATTATATTACCTGAACTTGAACTACTTCCTAGGATATTATTAGAAATATTAACACCGTCATCAACTACGGGGAAATAAAGAGTATTACTATGGTACTCCCATCTAGTGCCTACTTGAATAGGGACATCATTATGCGCAGAATTACTTGTCCAAATAGTATTGTTATAAATATTAGTTCCTGAATAATCAAAAATTGTTTCACCATTGGGATCATATTGAGTTGTACCTGGGTCAATTGCAATGGCACCAGTGGCAGAGTTTCCCGCATTAAGAATTTTATTTTCATGAATCTGGGAGTGTTGGCTGCCCAAAGTCCCAATCGTGGTATTACCAGATGGTTGAGATCTAAATAATCCTATGGCGACATCAGTAACATCTACAATTTCATTGCCCCATATATTTGTGTCCTCACTGCCAACATCCATTCCATCTGCAAAATTTGTAAAATGATCATTAGCGTAACCTGTTATTAAATTAAAACTTTAACTGTACCCAATTGGTTGGACAGAAAAATGACATAATTTAATGTGTAAAATTTAGTTAAATCTCCGGTCAGTTGAAATAGATTTCTGCCGGTGTTTTATAATTCAATGATTGATGTATCCTTC
>JBFMBS010000050.1:0-18084 GCA_040755055.1 Bacteroidota bacterium | reverse complement strand
TTGATTTCACTATTTTTCATCTCGGAGACTCCTTTTAGTTTTTTTGTTATCTGCAATAACAATTTTAAGATTATTTGGAGTCTCTTTTTCTAAAATCGAATTTCAACTAAGATTGAATATATACCTTAAACAATATCCCTTTGAATAGTTATGGTTTGTATTGTACAATAATTATCGAAAAAATATATCTTTCATCTATAAAATAAATTTTTAACTGTAATACAGAACAACATTAATACAAAGAAAAATAGTATGAAACCCCGACAAGTAACATTGAACGATATTGCTAAAAAATTGGGGATATCTATTATCTCTGTATCAAAGGCATTACGCGGGCACCACGATATTTCTAAAAAAACCGCAGATTTGATAAAAAAAACCGCGTTAGAATTGGGCTACACTCCTAACCTTATGGCTCGAAGCCTTGCTTCACAAAAATCAAATACTATTGGGATAGTCATTCCGCAGATTGCACACCACTTCTTCAGCTCGATTATGGATCATATATATAATTATGCAAGAACTAATAATTATGCAATCTTTCTTACTGTATCACAAGAAAATGCTGAGATGCAAAAAATTCAAATCCAAACTCTTCTTTCTATGAGAGTGGACGGAATAATAATTTCAATTACTCAAGACACAACAGACTTTGAAATATTTGATATTGTTAAGAAAAGACAAGTCCCTTTGGTTTTTATGGACCGGATGCCGGATATGGAAGCTTGCAACACGGTTACAGTTGATGACAAGGGTGGGGCATATAAAGCGGTTGAACATGCCATTAAACTTGGTTACAGAAAGATTGCTCATTTCGCCGGTCATGCAAATATCAATATCGGAAGAGATAGAATTCTTGGCTATACCCAGGCAATGAAAGATCATGGACTTGAAATTAACAATGATTGGATTATTGAAGGTGACTTTGGGGAAAAGAGCGGTTACGATTCATTTATGAAATTATATCACGAGAAAAATCTTCCAGATTTTATCCTTGCCGTAACATATCCGGTTGCTATCGGTATTTATATGGCTGCTAAAGAAGTCGGTATGAAAATCCCTAACGATATAGATTTAATTTGTTTTGGAAATTCTCACGTACAAGAGTTGTTAGCTCCGCCGCTTAGTTGTATTGATCAGCCACCGTACGAACTCGCAAAAAAATCTGTGGATCTGCTTATTGAAAATATTTCAAAGAATGAAAATTTTGAATATCAACATATTGTTATTGATACTGAATTAATTTTACGGGGCACTTGTATCAAATACAATAAACACTGATTTAAAAAACATTTACTATTTTTTTCACAATGATTGAGATTTATTTCCTTGATAATCACATCGCCAATTTTATTCCTCTAAACCAGTAATTAGGTATCTATGAATTTAGATGAACACGCCAGAAAAAGAATCGAATTGATTTACAAACAATGTATAAATGCCGGGATTAATACTTTACCCATCGTTAAAAAAGATTATAACTATGAAATAACAGTTAATGACGAAAAAGAAAAAATCAAAATTCAAGTATACTTCGGCAAAAAAGGCGTTAAGACTATATTACAAGGAAATTTAGATTCTAGATTATACAAAACCGTAAATGAATTAATTCTAGACGAACCTAAACTGAACCTTTCTGAAGGCTTAATAATAGAACCGGAACAATATATCGGCACCGATGAGTGCGGAAAGGGTGATTTTTTCGGGCCGTTAGTGATTGCTGCAGTTTATGTTAACCAAGATTCTATAATTGAACTTAGAAATGTTGGTGTCCGTGATAGCAAAGAATTATCTGACTATCAGATTACTCGGATAGCCGACCAGATTAGAAACATAATTCCCGGTGATAAAATTGAAGTTGTAAATATTAACCCGGCAAAGTATAACCAGCTATACGAAAAATTTAATAACCTTAACAAGATATTGAATTGGGCACATTCAAAAGCTATTTCAAATTTGCTTGTTAATTCCAACTCGATTAAAGTGATTACGGATAAATTTAGTAAAAGCGATTTGAATATTATGAACGATGTAAAACATGCGCATGTAGATTTTATACAATTGCACGGCGCGGAAAAATTTATAGGGGTTGCTGCTGCATCTATAATAGCAAGAGATACATTCAATAAATGGTTCATTCAAAAAGAAAGAATTGGATTAAAATTATCAAAGGGCTCATCGATAATAGTGGAAAGAAATGCAAAAGACCTACTATCTAAATTGGGAGAAGAAAGATTTAGCGAGTTTGCTAAACTTCATTTTAAGACTTATAAACGAATAAAAAAAATCTGATATATATAATATTACAAGAGTTAAATTTGTACAATAAAATTATTAGCGTGAGGTAATTTTTGAGCAAGAAGATTAAAGTAAAACGAATAGGAATCCTTACCGGCGGCGGCGATTGCCCGGGGTTAAATGCTGTGATACGAGGAGTTACTAAACCGGCGCTTGATTATGGTTTAAAAGTATTTGGTATTCTTGATGGATTTGAAGGCCTTGTTGAAGGTAAAGCTCAAGAACTATACAACAAAGATGTATCGGGCATTTTAGCTACCGGTGGAACAATCCTCGGCTCGTCCAACAAAGGCGATCCCTTTCATTGGCCGGAAGAGGTGGGCGGAAAAATTAAAATTGTTGACCGTTCAAAAGAAGCTTTAAAATATTACGAAGCATGGAACATTGATGCTCTTATTGCTATCGGCGGTGATGGTACGATGCACATCTCACAAAAACTTAGCGATATGGGAATGAATATTGTCGGCGTACCTAAAACAATTGATAATGACCTCGAAGCCACAGATCAAACGTTCGGACACGATTCTGCTGTTTACGTTGTTAGCGAAGCTTTGGACCGTCTGCATACAACCGCTTCCTCTCATCATCGTGTAATGGTTATCGAAGTCATGGGAAGATATGCCGGATGGATTGCATTAAATGGTGGATTAGCCGGCGGTGCCGATATTATCCTCATTCCCGAAATTCCTTTCGATTGGAACGTAATCTATGATCGTGTGCTCATGCGGAATATGATGGGCAAAAGATTCAGTATTGTTTGCGTAGCCGAAGGCGCCAAACCAAAGAACGGTGACCTGGTAACAAAAGGAAAAGATATTAAAAGAACCGACCCGGTTCAGTTGGGAGGTGTTGGTGAATTTGTAGCTAAAAAAATCAGCGAGAATACCGGATTAGAAACACGTTATACAGTTCTAGGACATTTGCAAAGAGGTGGAAGTCCAACACCATATGACCGGATTCTCTCAACTAAATTCGGAACGAATGCAATACAATTGGCTATAAAAGGACAGTTTGGAAAAATGGTTGCATTAAAAGGTTCTGAAATAAAAAGCGTAAGAATTGTTGATGCTATCTCGAAACAAAAACTGGTAAAACCGAAGGATCAGGCTGTCTTAGCAGCTAGTGCAGTGGGAGTTAGTTTTGGTACAACACAATTATAAAAATTTGTTTGGATTGGAGATTATTACTATTTTTGTCCACGATTTTTTGACCTAATGTTATTGCTAGTTCCGCTGTGACGGATTAATATTTGTTTATTGGAATTTTTAAAATGGGGTCGTAGTTCAGTTGGTTAGAACGCTTGCCTGTCACGCAAGAGGTCGCGAGTTCGAGTCTCGTCGGCCCCGCATATGCCTATCATATTAGATAGGCTTTTTCATTTATGTATTACACTTACATTTTATACTCCTCAATCATCAATAAATACTACGTCGGTTATACACAAAACTTAGAACTCAGACTTGAGCGTCATAATTCCCAATGGGGAAAATTTAGTTAGAGAGGAATCCCATGGCAATTAGTTTACAAGGAAGAATTTGAATCAAAGTCTGATGCAATTAAAAGGGAATCGGAAATCAAACAGAAGAAAAGTAGAAGATTCATTGAGAGTTTAATCTGTCACGCAAAAGGTCGTCCCGACTAGTCGGGAAGTCTCGTCGGCCCCGCAAAGAAAGCTCAGATAAAAATCTGAGCTTTTTTAGTTTATGCATAAGTGGTACACTTACATATTGCACTCCTCAAAAATTGATAAATACTATGTTGGAACTACAGATAATTTATCATGGCGATTAGAACGGCATAACATGGGATGGGGAAAATATACAAAAAGGGGAATCCCCTGGAATCTCGTTTATTATGAGGAGTACGATGATAAGAGTAAAGCACTCCGTAGAGAAAAAGAAATCAAGAAAATGAAAAGTAGAAAGTACATTGAAGATTTGGTAAGTCACGCAAAAGGTCGTCCCGACTAGTCGGGAAGTCTCGTTTACCCCTATGTGTGAAACGAAATCGGGGTCGGCCCCGCTAACGAAAAAGCCTTGTGGTTTCTACTACAAGGCTTTTTTGTTTTAGATTCTGGAAGCCGCCTACTATTGTAGTATAATTCTTCAGTTTATGGATAAATCCTTTCCCAAATTCCGGGATAGTTAATCACAAATCCATCATCGTCAACTTGTATGATAGATGTAAATCCCGTGGATATATTTTCATATTTGTATCGGTTGTTACCAAGATTTGTATAGCACTGAACAAAAGGTTTTATTTCAAATGCCGGAAGATCTACATATAGAACCATTAACTTTTTCGATTCATCTTTCGCAAGTTTTAATTTATTTATTGGCAATGTATTTGTAAACGGAGTAAGTGAAATATCAACATCGGTACAACCATCGTAATGGGTTAAATGATTTCCATTTCTATCAAACCATTGGTTCGATGAATCCTTTTTCAGAAATAAGTCTAATTCAAATTCAGATTGTTGTTTAATAACAACAGTGCAAAAGTTCCAATTTTTATCCGTAGTAACTTCATAAATAATTTTAATTGGTTTTTCTTTTACAACACCTAAAATATTTCCTTTGGCAACGAATCTGTTATCTTTTTCTTCTAATGTTAAAAATTCCATTGTATTAATCAGTTTCCCTTGCCAAATAGTTTTTTGAACATCACTCATTGGTTGTCCTTTAACTGAAAATGAATTGACTAATAGCAGAATGAAAAATAATCTATTCAGTTCATTGAACATGGCAGAACCTCTTATCCAATCAAAGTTGACTGCTGTAAGAAATTTTTACGATAGCATTTTGCTGATCAATTTGCGAAGTGAATTTTTCAGCATCAATATTTTTCATGCTGTTAAAAACAATGTAGAAATATGATAAAGGTTTATACTCCCACGATAAGCGAATATTTAATATGCCTTTATTTGTATCCGTATTATGCTGATAAGATGAGGTGAATTGAATAGAAGGATTTAATGCAACTCTTAACTCAGGCACAAGGAGATGTGTGGTTTTATTACCATGCAATGCCCCAACATTGTGAAAATCATTTCTTGTATATCCTACTGCTATAGCAGCATACGGTGAAGGCGCAAATCTCACAGAGAAGAAATAACTATTCAACGATCCGTTATAATATCCGCCTCTTGATAAATTCAGTTGTCCGCTGATTGGCGCACTTAAATTGGTATTACCAACAATCTTGAACCGCAAATATTTGTAATCACCCGGTTCTATCAGAATATCAGCAACCGGTTCGAAAAGATTATTGAGTGTTTCCCACGATGGAATCACACTGAACGATATTTTACTTTTATCAAGAAAGAAGAACGAGATTGGCGTAGCTGTAATTTGTGCTTCTTCAAATTTACCACTAGAAGCAGAATTAAAAACAGCGGCTGAAATACTTGGATTAAAATAAACTATACTTTTGGGTAACCAATCATAAGATAAATTCATTGCAAGTGACGGGTTGGAATAAATGAAATCTTGTCTTGCAAGAAAACCTAAATCCGTGGTATATCCTTTACTAACAATTGTCTCAAGCCAATTGAAAACAAAAATATTATCGAAGTAACTTACTTCGGATAAAAATGCCAATCCGTTTTTCTTCAAGTACCTATCGTATGAGTACGAAAACATAGACCAGATAAGAAGTAGTTCCGAGACTTTCAAAGAAGCATCCACAACGCCAAGTGTGTTCAGAGATGCGTGGCTACCGTTCAAAGGTTCACCGTACTTCATCCCGATCATACTGCCGAGTCTAATATTTTCATTAATATCTTTTTGAAGTCTGGCAACAGCAAAGGTTGCACCGGGAGAATTATTTTTTTCTCCTTGATTAATCAACAACATCCCTATTGATTGATCGGTTTTTTGTTGAGTAAATCTAATTCCAAAATTTATTGGCAGCGTTTCACCATTTTCATTCAATCCTATTCTTCTGCTAAAAAAGGGTTGAAAGATTTCATCTTTGCCAAGTGAAAATAATCGTGCGTTTTCCAAAAAGAATTGCCTTTTCTCCGGGAGAAAAACCGACGACCTCCCCAGATTCACAACTTGGTTATCAACATCTGCCTGGGCAAAATCGCTGTTCATTGTAAAATCAAAATATGCATCTGTGTTGGGCTGCCATCTAACATCTAACCCAACATGAGGTTTGTTTTTGAACTTCTGCCCATTACCTTTGGATGAATTGAGCAACGAGTAAGGATTTATTTTTAAAGATAGCTTTGGATCAGGAGGATTGATCTCCACCAGCATTCCAGAATATTCCATTTTAACAGCATCAAAAGTTGTCGGGTACGGCGACCATGCAGTTATCTCACCGAGGTCGCGTATGTTCCTATTAAAATTAATATTCCATCTACTTGAATTCACGGGATAATGCAAAGTTGAAAACGGAATTTGAATTTCTGCAACCCAATAGTTGTCTTGCACACTGCATTGTGCTGTCCAAATTCCATCCCAATCATAATCGAAAATAATATCGTCATAAGAAACTTGATCGGTTTGTGCGCCGTAAGGATTAACCCAGAATGAATAAACCGGCATCCGGCTGTTGCGATATGGTTCAATAGATACGTCGAAAAGTTCATTCTCATCATACTTCGAATCTCGACGTAAATCTTTTATTATCAGCTCCTTCTTAGCATCGGGATGATAACAAATCGCCCCGACATATAGATTATAATCATCGTACAAAATTTTAACCTCTGTATCATACGTTGCTTTCTTACCTTGTTGGGGATATGATTCAACAAAATTTGCCGCTGTCTGAGAAAAGCTCCAAACTTTTTCATCCAACAATCCATCAACAATAATTTTTTCGGTTGTTTTAGTCGCTGCTATTTTTAGTTTCTCCTCGTCAGGCAGAGGTGGAAAAACTTCTTGGGAGAAAACCATTTTTAAAGTTATAACGTAGATTATAACCAGTAGCTTAAATAACCGCTGCATTTATTTCCTTCTTTCTTACCCTATAATTTTTTTTAGAATTGCAATCTGCCCTAAATGATAAATATCATGTTCCATCATATTGTTTACCATTGTCGCCCTTTTTCCGAAATCATATTTATCATCTTTAAGAATCGAGATTAACTCTCCGTGGATTTCATCCAACTTTGCAGTTAAACTTGCCCAAAGACTTTTTTCATTCTTATCAATTCTACTCCAGTCGAATGAAAAATTTTGTTCCATTTGGAATTCTTTATTGCCTTTGAATTGTTTAATCACATATTCTTCCCAACCGATAATATGTGCTAACAGTTCGGCTATGTTATGGGCATTTTTACCTACTCTTGTTAATGATTTTTCGGAATTAATTCCGTTAAGAACTTTTAATATTGGGTCTCCGTAATACGGTTCACCGTTATAAAAATTTTGTACTTTTTCTACTAATGCAGCTGTGTTTCCTTTCATGACAACTCCTTTTTTTAATATTGACGGTGCAATAGTAGTAATCACGAAAGAGCTTGATTTAAGAAATCTTGCTCTTTTTTGGGGAGTCTATTTTTTGAGTCTTGATGGGGCTATTTGATATTTTCTCTTAAACGCATAAGAAAAATGTTCAAGATTCTGGAAGCCGGACTTAAAGCATATTTGTGTTACCGGCAGATCGGTTGTTTTTAATAATATCTCAGCCTTCTTCAATCGTACGTTCAACAAGTATTGATAAGGTGAGTACGACGTAATAGTTTTAAAAATTCTGCTGAAATGGAACGGGCTTACGAAACAGTTTTCGGCAACATCGAAAAGTGAAATATCTTCTTCGAATTTTTCGTTAATAAAATGTTTTGCTTTTTCAATGGTCGTAAGATGATTCCTCTTAAACCTTTCTGAAAAAGTAACCGGTTCTTCGCAGTCATGTAGAGCGGTAAGCGTTGAATAGAGCATCTCCAAAACAAATGAATCTATTATCATGTTTGATATTTTTTTTGTTCGAAGAGTCTGGAGTATTGAATAATGCATGTGCTCAAATTCGGCATCGGCTTTAATTAGTACTGAATGAACATCATTATTATTAAAAAATTTTTCTTGAAGATTTTCAAAATCTAATTTTATTGTTTCATAAAATTCTTTATTGAACTTAAATATTGTGCACTCATCCGGCAATCCGTCAAAATGGGTAACTGTATGCTCATGTTCCGGTTTGTTTAGTAATATCCATCCGTTGTATGCGTCTAAGGAATTTCTGAAAACATTAAAAAGAAAATTTCCTTTCCTAACATAACTCATAGTAAAATCCGGCTGGTACTCAACGCAAGACGTTCCCTTGAGATTACAGTTACACTTAAAGTCTATTATCGTGTAAAAATTTGATTGATATAATATTCTGGTTTCGCTACCCATCAACGTTATCTTCCGGTTTAATACTCCCCATTACTGTCTAATTATCAGACTTATATTTTATTGAATTATTTGTAACACAATTTAATGATACGTTCTAAAATCATCTACAAACATCAGCACAATAATTTTGGAATTTTAGATAGTTCACACCTCATCTTTAATTTCTGTGTGAAAATTTTTAGTGTAAACGCTTTTATTCTCGCATTAAACTCTCATGATTCTGCAATTGTAACATCCCGGTTTGGCATTATGGACATGGATATACTCTATTTTGGAGTTCGATAAAAAATATTCTATAGCATCAGCAATAATATTACCTTCGATAACTTCTGCTTTCACAATCATTGAATCTTTATCATACGCTCTTATTGAAAGCAGTCTGTGATTCAGCATCACCGGGATCTCATTAATTCTCAACTGTGCTGTTTCGGCATTCTTTCTTACGAATACCGGACCAGAAGATTTGTATGGAGACTTTACATCATGATGCATATATGGAAACAAAATAACCTCTTCACCAATTTCTGCATCTTGCAAGCTAACTCTGCAAGGGTAACCCGGTTTTTGATCAACAACCATTCTGACGGCATTAACTTTTGAAAGTTCTTCATCGCTTAATTGAAAAAGATATTTCACTTCCGAATAGTTTATTGCTTCTATTTGAAAATTGTGCTCCATTTGTTTGCCTTTCATCCAATAATTTAAGCTACCGGATTGCTACTTAAGCGTATGTTCTCAAATCCATTGATAGCGATTTTTCTTTCGCTGCCCCAGTGATAATTCCCGATATCACCGGATTCGCGAATTACCCGATGACAAGGGATCAAATAAGCAATTGGGTTTTGACCAATAGCAGTTCCTACTGCTCTTATTGCACCGGGTTTATTAATAATTTTTGCAATATCATTATAAGCCAAAAATTGTGCGGACGGAATTGAAAGCAAAGCTTTCCAAACATTTATTTGAAATGGGGTTCCTCTTAAATCCAGTACAATTTTTTGATTAGGTATTTGCCAGTTTGAAAAGTATTGCTTAACAAGCTTTCCATATTTCCCAAGATCATTTGTGAAATTTGCTTCAGGAAAAATCGCTCTCAAAGTAGATTCGGGTTCTTCATCTTCTTTCAAAAATGAAAGCCGGCAAATTCCAATTTCTGTTTCGGCAATCAATGTATTTCCAAAAGGAGAATTAACCACGCCGAATTTTATTTGAACCCCTCCCCCTCTATTTTTGAACTCGCCGGGAGTACAAGCTTCAATCTTGATAAATAAATCATGCAATCTGCCGTTGCCCGTAAGACCTACTTCGTAAGCTGCCTCCAATGTTGTACGTCCCTCTAACAAACATCTTTTTGCATGTTCTATTGTAGTGAACTGCAAAAATTGTTTAGGGCTAACACCAACCCACTTTTGAAATACTCTCTGCAAATGAAATTTGCTGAGATGCACATATTTTGCAATCTCCTCGAGTTCCGGTTGCGATTGATAACCCCTTGATATAAAGCGGATTGCCTCGGCAACTATTTTATAATGATAATTATCTTTCATGGGGCAAAATTAGTTGTATTGTCTTGCGTTAACAATCCGATTCTTGCTCAAAATTTATTTCTCAAGAAGTGCCTCGAAATCCATAGCGTTGTTGGTAATCGTAATTCTACTAAATTCTGTTTTCTGGGCAATTCTTTTGAATTGTTCACTGGTATAAGCACGTGGTCTCAACATTTTTTTAAATGTTTGTCTCATGAAAAAACCGTTTAATCCTTTTGCTTTCATTTCATTTTTGACAAAGTCATTTATTGTACCATCAGTAACATCACCACGCAAATCACTGATCCATGCCTTACCGTCCGACTTAAGAACTCTATGCATTTCGTCTAATGCTTCCATCGGCTCGCTAAAATTCTTAAATGATGAAGTACAAATCACGAAGTCGAATGAACCTTTTTCAAACGGTATTGATGAGGCATTACCGTGGAGGAAATTAACATTGACTCCAAATTCAGCAGCATTCTTTTTCGCTATATCAACAAATGTTTCGCTGATTTCAATTGCGGTTATATCATATTTTTTCTGTTTAGCCAGCTCGATTGCAAGATAACCGGGACCCGGCGCTACTTCAAGTACACAACTATTTTCAGGTATCTGTTTTGTTAACTGCAGTGCCCAGTATTTGTAAATTTCCAAACTGTAACGTTGAGCATTTTTGTCGTATGAACGGGCAATGAAACCATTCATGCCTACACCTTTGTAACCTTTATGACTTACCATCGTATTCCCCTTTGATTATTTTTTGGTGTAACAAATTACTTTACCAACGATTAGCACAAAATATTTTTTCGGCGAACACTAATAGTATATCGGTAAATAAGAGATAACAAATGGTAAATGAAAACAATTACGAATAAATAAAATTAGTTCCCCCAGTTTACCCAAGCATAACGATTTCTTCGTTAATAATAAATTCAAGTGACCGCCTTGTAAAATGGGGCTGGAGCCCGGATGGATTTTGGAGCATTACATATTCCCCGACTTAAAAGTCGGAGCTAATAGCCACGTCCTTCAGGACGTGGATTATGAAACCTCCCAATATTATAAGGGGTTTTAACCCCATACTTGGTGACGATTAACTTAAGTAAAAAAGTTAAAGTCTGATAAACGTTCCAAATTTTTCCCGTAATTCAAAGAACAAATTCTCCTTGTTTCATCAGCATTTTTCTATCTGTCTGTTTTTCCGGCAAAGTCTGCTCACCGGCTTTAGCATAATATATTTCTATAGTTGGGCGGTAAAACAAATAATCTCTATGAATCTTTGAATTGTTTTTTCCACCGCCAACGAAACCGGCATTATTCCCGAAAGCAATATGGGAAGTACCAAGTGATTTTTCATCTTCCAGCATATTGCCCGTAATACGAGCACCGGGATTAACGCCAATACCAAGCTCACCTATTACTCTTGCTTCATCATCAACACTAGTAAGTTCGGCTATTCTTTTTTCTAATTCCTTGTCGTTACTTTCAAACTTTGTAATTCTTCCGTCTGTTACATAAACTTTTAACGGCTGCTTAAGCAGTCCTATATCGCCGATACTTGCATCAAAAACTATCACGCCATTTGCCTCGGTTTCAAGCGGTGCACAGTATATTTCCCCACAAGGAATGTTACCCATCTTTCCCGGGTTAATTTCAATATCGCCAATAAATTTTCTACCGGCAACTCCGATCAAAATGTCGGTTCCGGCATCGGTTGTAATATGAAGTTGCACAGCATCCGTAAGCTTTTCAATAAGCATATCCGCGGTTGTTTTCATTCTGCTGAAATCAACGTTAACAGAACTCAGCATCATCTCTTCAGTTATACCGGGCATATGCCCCATCCTTGCAAGTTTGTCCACTTCGACTTTATGAATCCATTTTATGCGGAATGATATTTCTTCCGGGATCGATTTGATTACGTTAAGCACTATAGTTTTTCCGGGAAGAAGCTTTTCCAAATCAGCGGGAATTTCTTGCAGTGGGCGTCTGTCGTTATCTATTTGGTACAAGCTAACCGAACATCCTTTTTCTACCCCGGCTTTCTTAAATGCCTCGGCTATTACTGCGGAATAAGTATCTGTTAAGACAAGTATATTATCATTTGTTGAAAGTTTGAAAAGATTCTCCAATGCACCTAACGCAGCGGCAAACATTTTATTCCGGTTGTTCATTATGTACCCTTCCGCCGGAGAACAACATGAGTGGCTTTCTCCGATGATACGAATTGAACACATTCGTAACCTAACACTCTCAAGTCAACTCCGGCGAAAAACAATTCTCCGCTACCTAGCAAAACCGGTGCAATTGCAATGTGCAATTCATCGATGAGACCGGCACGAAGATACTGCCGTATAATGTTGCAGCCGCCACCAATGCGTATATCCATCCCGTTAGCTGCCTCGCGTGCCCGGTCCAGAGCTTCATGAATGCCTCCGGTAATAAAGTGGAATGTGGTATTGCCTTCCATCTGGATTGACGGACGCGCATGATGTGTCAGAACGAAAACCGGAACGTGATATGGCGGATTGTCTCCCCACCAACCTTTCCAGTTTAGATCGAGCCAAGCACCACGAATTGGTGCGAACATATTTCGTCCGAGGATCCATGCACCGACGTTCTTGAAGCCCCGTGCTGCAAAGTCGTCACCGATTCCAGTGGTGCCGCTGTCAACACCAAATAGGTTCCGCTGAAAGGTACGCGTAGGATATACCCATTGGTGCAATTCTTTTCCGCCTACGCCGAGCGGATTATCAATGCTCTGATCCGGTCCGGCTCCGAATCCGTCAAGTGAGATAGTAAAACTATCGACTCGTACTCGTGTCACCTTCATGTCCTTGATATTGTTTGTCGACATATTAAAAATCCTTTCACAAATAATTATGAAGAAGTAATTATTATTGTGCTCTGTTCAACACACAAAAGATATTTTGTAACAGTGCGCTGACTTGTACTATTTCGCTTTTGAAAAAGCCATTTTCAATGCAAGTCCGGTTAGTACACTTGCCATAAAAAATTTTTGAACTTTAACCCACAACGGATTTTTAGAAAACCAACCAGACATTCTTGCCGCTGAAAGAATTATTATGAAGTTTACCATAAAGCTTATCATTATTTGTGTAAGTCCAAGTTCGAAACTTTGTGCAAGTATGGAACCGTATTCGGGCTTTATAAACTGTGGGAAAAACGATATATAAAAAATTGCCATCTTTGGATTCAGCACATTAGTGAAAAAACCCATGTTAAAAAGTTTAATCCAATTATCTTGTTGCAGCTTTTTATCTTGATTAAAAATATTTTCACCTTTTGATCCCACAGCCGCAAACGCCAAATAAATTAGGTAACCGGCACCAATATATTTGACGAGATCGTATGCCATCGGAATTGCAAAAAACACAGCGGTTAGCCCATAAGAAACCATAATTATATGGAACAAAAATCCGCATAGCACACCGAGCAGCGATACCATTCCGGCTTTTCTTCCTTGCGATAAGGAACGAGAAATCAGATAGATCATATTTGGTCCGGGTGTTATTGCCAGAATTAATGTTGCCGTAGCAAAAAGAAAAATTTCTTTTATAGGAATCATTCGTACGCTTTCTTTTAATGTAATTAGCTTTATAGTTTGTTATTCATCGGGAAATCCCGACAGCTTTTTTTTGTTCGTGACGGTTAATAGCTTATTCATCAAATATCATTTTTACTACATAACAACATTTGTCCAAAATTTGTTCTTCTAACTGAAGTTACGCAAGTTGTGTTTTTTAATTGCGGTTAAAACCGCAACAGTTCTTTGATATTCAAACCACGACTTAAAAGTCGTGGCAACTCGCAGTATCCAAATATGAATTCTGCGTAACTTCAGTTAGTAATATTTTCTACACTTCGATCGTAGTTTTAAAAACTATCACAGCTTCACCGGCTATCTCAACTTTCTGCGGATAATTATTTTCAATATCTACCGTAACTTTCATCGCTCCCTCTCTCTTCATCGCTTCGCCTTGTTTAGCCGTAAAAGAAAATTGAATGCCGTTGTGTTGTACCAAATTGTTTTTAACGAGGTACGCTCCAAGCGGACCATTGGCATTACCGGTGACCGGATCTTCATCAATACCAACTGCCGGCGCAAACATTCTACCGTGCGTTAAAATGCCGTCGTCGTCCGAATCAATTACAAATACAAAATAACCGTTACAACCAATTAGCGGACTTAACTTTTTTAGATCGCCAAGATTGGGTGACAGCGAGTTGAGTGTTTCTTTGGAGGTAATGCCGATCATTACTTTAGAATGTCCAGTGGAAGCTATTTCAATCGGATAATCTTTACGAAGATCGTTTTGCTGCAAACCAATCGCCCGGTTTATTTGTTGTTGATAATCCCCGGCAATTTTCTCGAAACTAATTTTGCCTTGAGTCATCTTGATACTAAAGTTGTTACCGCTTTTTTCTATTTTGACGGGCAGAATTCCAGCTTTCGTTTTTTGATAAACTACTTCGCCGGGAATTGCTTTTTGTTCAACGGCTCTTACAAAATGAGCTGCAACAGTTGCATGTCCGCAAATAGGTACTTCGGTTGTCGGTGTAAAGAATCTGACCTCGACGTCATAGTCATTGCTCTTTTTTTCAGGAGTGAAAATAAAAGCGGTTTCAGAATTCTTTAATTCCCTGGCAATCAATTGCATTTCTGCTTCTGTTAAATTATCAGCATCGGAGACAACACCAGCCGGGTTACCTTTAAATTTCTCAACAGTAAAAGAATCAACCTGATATACGGTATAACTTTTTTTTGTAATCATTTTTCAGTCCATGTGTTTCTTTTCGCTTTAACATTTTTTTTAGCTGTCGCGTGCATCAAGATTCTGCCCCAAAAATTTTCTCATCCAACGAAAATCTTCCGGGTCCAAGAATCAACAACAACAAAGCTATTGAAAAATAAACTAATGCAAGCTCGTATGAAGACTCACCAGTCAGACTAACAAATGGATCGCCTTTAACGAAAAGATGTTTGCAGACGGCAACAAACATTGTACATCCTATTCCAAGTGCACCTAAGCGAGTTAGGAAACCAACGATTATTACTATCCCTCCGCCAAACTCGGAAATAGCAGCTAATAATTGGAAGATTGACGGGAAGGAAGATTCTTCGCCCATCCAATGTAATGGATTTTGCATTTTGCCCCACCCGTGAAATATGAACGCGCACCCGAAAATTATTCTAATAAAAAGAAGAACTACATCAACTTGCAACGGCTGCTTGTATGGTGTGAGTATTCTTGTTTTCACTTTGTTATCTTTCTATTAAATCATAAAAAGAATGTTCCGGATTTTCTTATCTATGTTCTTATCTAAAAGCCAACTCTTAAGGCGATTATTATTTACTCACTTTCCAACATCATCACAATCATGATGGGAAACATTTTCCGAAAGAGAGCAATAATTTAGGTGACCCTTTTATTTTTATTTTGCGCATCAACAGTGCAAAGAAAATATTTTTCTCTTTAGCCAGAAATTTCAACCATGTTCTACTATCTGCAGTTATTTTAATATCTGCATTTCCCGAATGATCTTTCATCACTTGTATCTTTTTGTCTTTTATGATAATTGTTGCTTTGGCATTTTCAATGCCGTAAAATTCAAAATGATAAACTGCATTTAAACCCTCCGATTTTTTTCTCTGAAAAGAGTACTGCAGTCCTTCAAGAAATCCTCTAATGCTCGTCGGGGTTAATCCATTATTTACATTTCTTACTACCTTATGCGGAAATCTTTTAGCAGTATATTCTTCAGCATCAGATTTTTTTACAACATATATCGGTTCAATTTTTTCTTGCAGCGGATTCACAACTTTTTTAAGAAAACCTTTTTTGTCTAAAAGGTACGGCACTATAACCTCTTCACCAGCCGGGCAAACTGCAATACAGTACGCAGCTTTATAATTGGCACCATAAGACAAACTTTGCCACATCGAAGCAGACTCCGATGCTTTTACTTTTTTTCTATAATCTTTTCTGTTTTTACTTTCCGCAATGTTTTCAACCCAGTCCGTAAAGCCGCTCATAAATTCTCTATAGTTATGTGTATAACATGCGGAAAAATCAAAATATCCGTCGGCTCCTATTGCACCAACCGGGCAAGCAGAGACACATAACTTACATTCCAGACAAGGATTATAATCTATCTCTGCGTTGTATTCAGTTACTACGGCATCGGTTAAAATTGTACCGAGCGTAATAAAATTTCCAAACTTAGGATGAATAACATTTCTATGAATCCCCATCTTCCCAAGACCGGCAGCAATGGCAATTGGTTTGTGCGAGATGACCCATGTTTTACCGGGGAAATTATTCATCTCCATTGGAAAACCGGGAGATGGATTCAATGCTTTGAATCCCCTTTGCTCAAGTTCAGCAACAATTTTTTTCCCGGCAACAGACACGGCATCAACCGTGTGATGAAATTCCAGGTTTGCTATCGATCGTGCCGGATTCCTAATTGGTTCTCGGTTCTGTCTGCATACAAAACTGATAAGGGTTTTTGTCCCGGGTAAGGTTTTTAATATATCATCAAGTTGATCGGTAATTTCTTTACGATCTATTTCAACAAAACCGACATCTTCTGCACCGGCGCTCAGACATAACTCACGTAGTTCGTTGTGAGTAATGCAATCCGTCTTTTCAACATATCTCTTCAACTTGTTATGTTGATAAATATTTATCACAGTGGGATGACTGTTAATATCCACAATAATATTTTCCTTTTAGAAATATACCAATCGGTATATAATCAATTAAAAAAATTTATTTTGCTGCTTCACGTATGAGCGATTCTACTTTATCTAACGCTGTCATTAGTTGGGTCGCTTCGTTCATTATCATAGTAAGCATAATACCTCCTTCTATCAAAGAGATTATTACTACAGCCAGCTCTGTGGCAGAGACATCATCTCTAATTTGCTTCTTCGTCTTTCCCTCATTAATTATTTTTTCAATGTTGCTTGTCCAGTGGCTAACCGTTTGCCGGACGTGTTTGTATAGCAAACTATTATTATCATCAGCTTCAACAGCGGTATTCAAAATAGGGCATCCACCACTTGCGCCAAGTTCTCTTGCTTTCTTTCTATAGAATTCAGGTATGCGCAATAATTTCTTTACAGCATTTTCCTCGTCTACATTTGAGAGCTCTATCACTTCTCTTATTCGCGCAAGATTAAATTCAAATGCAGCGGCGGCAATTTCATCTTTGTTTTTGAAGTTACCGTAAATGGCACCTTTTGTTAAACCGGTTTCTTTTACAAGTTCGGAAAGCGACGAGCCGGTATAACCCTTTTTGTTAAAAATCGGTGCAGCTTTTTCAATAATAAACTGCCGTGTTCTTTCTGCTTTCGATATCCCTTTACTTTTACTCATGTGCACCTCAAATATATACCGATCGGTATATTTTGTCAAGCAGAATAAATATTTGTTCTTAATGTGTAGAAAACCCTCAACTTATTCGCTAAGACTTTTCCCAAATCTACCTGGGTTAATTTATTTGCTGTGCAATGCGATTGAACTTTTCCCAAAAAAGTTGACTATGGAATTAAGTAGAAAAAATGTAAATTGATTCCGGAATAAAGGAAATATATAACTCCGCCGGATAACATTTTTTTAGAACCAACTTTGGGCGTCTTTTTATAAACATCCAAAAATTAGATAAAAGAATTTTTCCCCTTATTATTTTGCTATATCGTTTTCACTGTATCATTTTTCTTAAATGCATTTTGAATCGTACTAAAGCTGTGAACACAATTAATCAAGAACAATTAAAGGAGCAACAAATGAATATTTACGTTGGCAATTTAGCCCCACAAGTATCAGATCAAGAATTAGAAAACCTATTCAAAGAATTCGGTTCTATTAAATCCGTTAAAA
>JBFMBS010000049.1:0-20246 GCA_040755055.1 Bacteroidota bacterium | reverse complement strand
GAAGGATACATCAATCATTGAATTATAAAACACCGGCAGAAATCTATTTCAACTGACCGGAGATTTAACTAAATTTTACACATTAAATTATGTCATTTTTCTGTCCAACCAATTGGGTACAGTTAAGTTTTAAAATAAAAAACCCCAACTAGAGGTTGGGGTTTGTGCTAATAAAGTATAATATTTTTCTAGTTCAGGACCTTTACTTCTTGCGCTTGTGGTCCTTTTTGCCCTTGAGCGATAACAAATTCTACTTGTTGACCTTCTTGTAACGTACGGTATCCTTCACCGATTATTGCCTGGAAATGTACAAATACATCACTTCCACCTGGTTGTTGAATAAAGCCGTAGCCCTTTGAACTATTGAACCATTTTACGGTCCCTTTTACTTTTTCAGCCATCTTAAAGATGCTCCTAAATAATTTATAAATTAGTTTATACGAACAGAGCACCTGAGTGAATTTGTTAATAAAAACTAACAAAACTACATTGCTCAAGTTCAAAAAAAAAGGCTAACGTTTTTACCGCAAGCCCTTTCGCTCCGCGGGTAGGGCTCGAACCTACAACCCTGCGGTTAACAGCCGCATGCTCTGCCATTGAGCTACCGCGGAATACAAATTTTTCCTACAAACATCGAAGTAAAAATTAAATCAGAACTTCACCTTTCAGCACCTTCTCAATGATTAATCTGCTCTCCCAACCCTTGATCTTCTTTTCGAAATTTAATGCTTCTTTTTTTGATTCACACTCTTTAATAAACACTATTTCCCAAGGTCTATATCGAGAGGTAAAACCTTTTTCAATTGTATTGTGAAATATTAAACGTCTTCCCGGATCTTGTGAAACCCCAACGTAATATTTTCCACAAACTTTTGACTTCAGAATATATAAGAACCATTCCATGTTTTAGTCAGCTCGAACCTACATACCGACTTGTCGGGATAACTGCCGCATCCTGATCTATCGGGATTGAGCTACCGCGGAATTCATCTTAAATAACAACAAAATTGAGGTCTAAAAATAGAGGTTGGATTCTCTTTTGTCAAGTAATCGCTGAAGATTTTTTTATTTAATTTCCAAATTAAGATAACCCTATTCCAACTATTGAGAAGCTACTTCTTTTTATTTTTTAAGACTAATTCTCTTTAATTGTTACTATTACTTAAATTCACTATACGTTAATCTTTTTCTCTCTTCATTTATTACAGTTATGGGCACATTAATTGTAATTATTTCAAATCTCTTTATTGGGGTTCCTTATGGATACTTTAAATATGCTTAAACAAAAAATACAATCATCACTAAAAAATTGGTTTGATTCTAATTACAAAAAATCAATCGCAAAATTTCCCGAACGACTGAAAAATTTTACAACGCAATCATTCACAGAAGTTAAACCGCTTTACGTACCGGTTGATTCATCATTAGAAAATTATGACGAGAAACTTGGCTACCCCGGCTCGTATCCGTTCACACGCGGCGTACAGCCAACAATGTACCGCGGAAGATTTTGGACAATGCGGCAATACGCCGGGTTCGGTACGGCAAAAGAATCAAATGAACGATACAGATATTTATTATCGCAAGGACAAAGCGGTCTATCTGTTGCGTTTGATCTCCCGACGCAAATTGGTTACGACAGCGATGACTCGATGGCTTTGGGCGAAGTTGGGAAAGTCGGCGTTGCAATAGACACTCTTGCCGATATGGAAATTTTGTTCGATCAAATTCCACTCGATAATGTTTCTACATCGATGACAATTAACGCACCGGCTTCGGTTCTGCTTGCAATGTACATTGCCGTTGCGGAAAAACAAGGAGTAAGCAGAGATAAAATAAGCGGCACGATTCAAAATGACATTTTGAAAGAATACGTTGCGCGCGGCACTTATATTTATCCGCCGAAACCTTCCATGAGATTAATTACAAACATTTTTGAATTCTGCTCGAAAGAAGTTCCGAAGTGGAATACAATTTCAATCTCAGGCTATCACATCCGCGAAGCCGGATCTACTGCCGCTCAAGAAGTTGGATTTACTCTCGCAGACGGAATGGCTTACGTTCAATCGGCAATTAATGCCGGGCTCGATGTTGATGAATTTGCCGGACAGCTTTCCTTCTTCTTTAATGCACACAACGATCTATTGGAAGAAATTGCAAAGTACCGCGCCGCTCGCAGATTGTGGGCAAGAATTATGAAAGAAAGATTCGGCGCAAAGAAAGATAAATCGATGATGCTTCGCTTCCACTCACAGACTGCCGGTTCAACTCTTACGGCTCAGCAAGTTGATAACAATATTATTCGCGTAACTATTCAAACACTTGCGGCAGTACTTGGCGGAACACAAAGTTTGCACACAAACTCGCGCGATGAAGCACTTGCGCTGCCGACCGAAGAATCCGTAAAGGTTGCTTTGCGCACACAACAAATTGTTGCTTACGAAAGCGGAGTAACAAATACAATTGATCCGCTTGCCGGTTCATATTATGTTGAAGCGCTCACCGATCAAATAGAAAAAGAAGCCGAGGAGTACATCAACAAAATTGATGCGATGGGCGGAGTAATCAATGCAATCGAAGCCGGGTATATTCAAACAGAAATTCAAAAATCCGCTTACAGATTTAATCAAGAATTGGAGAGCAGCGAGCGGATAGTTGTAGGCGTAAACAAATTTGTTGAACAAGAAGAAAAGAATAGCGACTTGCTGAAGATCGATGAAAAAGTTCAGCGCGAACAAATTGAATTCTTGAACAAAGTGCGTGCGCAAAGAAATAACGAGGAAGTGAAAACAAAACTCGATGCCTTGAGAAAAGCGGCGGAAGGAAGCGGCAACGTTATGCCGTACATTCTCGATGCCGTAAAAGTTTATGCAAGCATCGGAGAAATTTGTAATACAATGAGAGTAGTGTTTGGAGAATACAAAGAGCATGTAGTAATCTAAATTGTTTAATTGATAAACTGTTTAATTGCCGGCAACAATCGTTCTTTCGTATAACACAACGACAATTTAACAATTAGACAATGTAACAATTTGGCAATAACACCAAGATCAAAACAAATAGATAAAATTATTAATCGGATATTAAAATGGAACTCACTCACATAGAACACATCGGGATTGCTGTAAAAAATTTGGACGAATCTCTTAAGTACTTCGAAAATGTTCTCGGGCTGAAATGTTACGCAGTCGAAGAAGTGAAAGATCAAAAAGTGAAGACAGCTTTTTTCATGATCGGTCAAACAAAAATTGAATTGCTCGAATCGACCGAGCCGGACGGACCAATCGGAAAGTTCATCGAAAAAAAAGGAGAAGGAATTCATCACATTGCATTTGCCGTAAATAATTTGAAAGACGCACTCAAAGAAATTGAAACAAAAGAAATTCAATTAATAAATAAAGAACCGCGCAGAGGTGCCGAAGGTTTGAACATTGCGTTCCTTCACCCAAAATCTACTTATGGTGTTTTAACGGAACTGTGTGAGAAACCGGGAACGAACGCAGAGTGACGAGCTTGCCCGCCGTCATTTTGGCGGGTAAAGAGCGTGTAGTTCATTAAAAAATCATAAATGGAAATTGTTCATAAAAAATAGATCTATTACAGCAATTGAATAAAACAGCAAATTAAAGATCGTGATGAATACGAAAGATTAGTTAAGTGTAGCAAAGGTTGATTATCACTTCAAAAAAAATCCCTTCATTCTACATTCTACATTCTTCACTCATCACTCTATTCAGGAGGAATAATGCCTATTCAAGAGAAGATTCAAGAATTACTGGATAAGCGTGAAAAAGCACGACTCGGCGGCGGCGAAAAAAGAATCGAATCGCAGCATCAAAAAGGAAAATTCACTGCTCGCGAAAGAATCGAGATGCTTCTCGATGAAGGAAGCTTTGAAGAGTTCGACATGTTTGTTTCGCACAGAACAGTTGACTTCGGTTTGGACAAGCAAACTTATTTATCAGACGGCGTTGTAACCGGCTACGGTACAATCGACGGCAGACTCGTTTATGTTTTCTCGCAAGACTTTACAGTCTTCGGCGGATCGCTTTCCGAAATGTATGCGCAGAAAATTTGTAAAGTGATGGACAAAGCAATGAAAGTTGGTGCGCCGGTAATTGGAATTAACGACAGCGGCGGCGCAAGAATTCAAGAAGGTGTTAAAAGTCTCGGCGGATATGCAGAAATTTTTCAACGAAATATTTTAGCATCGGGAGTTGTACCGCAGATTTCGGCAATCTTTGGTCCATGTGCCGGCGGTGCTGTCTATTCACCGGCTCTTACAGATTTCACAATAATGACAAAAGGCAAAAGCTACATGTTTGTTACCGGTCCGAAAGTTGTAAAAACAGTTACCGGGGAAACAGTAACAGACGATGAACTCGGCGGTGCAATGGTGCACGGCTCAAAATCGGGCGTAACACATTTTGTTGCCGAAGATGAACAAGAAGGGATTCTTCTTATCAGAAAACTTTTGAGTTACATGCCTCAAAATAATTTGGAAGATCCGCCCCTTGCGGTTTGCGACGATCCGATCGACAGACTCGAAGATTCTCTCAACGAAATTATTCCCGAAAGCCCGAACAAACCTTACGATGTAAAAGATGTAATTCACGCTGTCACAGATTATCACGAATTTGTTGAGGTACAGAGACACTATGCACCGAATATTGTTACCGGCTTCGCACGTTTCAACGGAATCTCTGTCGGCATTGTTGCCAATCAGCCGAACTATCTTGCCGGTGTACTCGATATTAATTCATCACGTAAAGCCGGAAGATTTGTACGCTTCTGCGATGCATTCAACATTCCAATTGTAACACTTGTTGATGTTCCAGGATTTTTACCCGGTACCGCTCAAGAATACGGAGGAATAATACTTCACGGTGCAAAACTTTTATTTGCATACGGCGAAGCGACCGTTCCAAAAATTACAATCATACTTCGCAAAGCATACGGCGGTGCTTACGATGTAATGGGTTCCAAACATTTACGAGGCGATATCAATTATGCATGGCCTACCGCAGAAGTTGCAGTTATGGGTCCGCGCGGTGCAATCGAGGTTCTTCACAGCAAAGAGATAAATGAAATTAACGATGAACAAGAACGTGTTCAGTTCATCAATAAAAAAGAAGAAGAGTACAAAAGAAAATTTGCCAATCCGTACGTTGCGGCCAAGTACGGTTTTATTGATGATGTAATTGAACCTCGGAATACACGATTCAGAATAATCCGTGCGTTGCAGATGTTATCGACAAAGAAAGATGTTAATCCTCCAAAGAAACATTCAAACATGCCGTTATAAGGGGGATAAAATGATAATTGCAATAATAGCACAAGCAAGCGCGTCAGCTTTAGATTCTCTTTCCAAAGCAAAGATTGAACAGAACGCACAACGTTTTAATCAAATTGATCCATGGGGAGTCGGTATGACTTTCATCGGGATGGCTGTTGTGTTTCTTTCACTTCTATTGCTTTACATTTTATTTCTGAACATCACAAAGATTCTGAACATAAGGTTGAAGAGAAGTTTGCAAAAAGCCGGCAAAGAAGAAATAGAAGTCAAGAAAGTTTTTGAAACTTCTGGTGATATCAACGCTGCAATTGCAGTTGCACTTCATCTTTATATGAGTGAAATGCATGACCACGAAAACACTGTATTAACAATTAACAAAGTAACCAAAACTTATTCACCGTGGAGTTCTAAAATCTACGGATTAAGACAATACCCCCGATAAGGAATTGAAGCGATGAAAAAATTCAAACTGAAAATCAACGGCAATCAATACGAAGTCGATATAATTAATGTAGAAGATAACGTTGCTGAAATAGAAGTGAATGGTACTTCATATCAAGTAGAGATCGATAAAAAAATTCAAGCAACAAAAACACCACGTTTAGTGAGATCAGTTGTTTCTCCTTCAACAGATATTGTAAAGCAAGTTGCAAAGACTAGCAGTCCAGCGGAGTCAAAGGGAGTTGGACATATAAAATCTCCTCTGCCGGGAGTTATTCTTAATGTTCATATAAAAGAAGGCGACACGGTAAAAGTAGGCGATAAACTTCTAACGCTCGAAGCGATGAAAATGGAAAACAACGTTAACGCCGATAAAGAAGGAAAAATTATTTCCATAAAAGTGAAACCGGGTGATTCGGTTCTTGAAGGCGACCTTCTTGTAGAGATCGGAGGTTAACCATGCAGCAGTTTTTCGAATTTACGGCTCACGGCTTCGATCAATTTATGCGGTACACCGCATTTGCAAATTTTACAATCGGTCATTGCATAATGATTTTGGTAGCGTTTGCATTTATTTATCTGGCAATCGCAAAAGATTACGAACCGCTTTTACTTGTCCCGATTGGTTTCGGAATTCTCGTCGGTAACATTCCGTTTCTTGAAAACGCAAATCTTCAAATCGGTATTTATGAAAAAGGAAGTGTGCTGAACTATTTATATTTTGGTGTAACAAACGGAATTTATCCGCCGCTGATTTTTCTGGGCATCGGTGCAATGACGGATTTTTCAACACTGCTTTCAAACCCTAGATTAATTTTGCTAGGCGCAGCCGCACAGCTTGGAATTTTTGGCGCTTACACAATTGCGTTGGCGCTCGGCTATCTTCCGCAGCAAGCGGCAGCAATTGGAATTATCGGAGGCGCAGATGGACCTACTGCTATTTTCCTTTCTTCAAAATTAGCACCCGAACTTGTAGGAGCAATTGCTGTTTCCGCATATTCATACATGGCACTTGTCCCGGTAATTCAGCCACCGATCATGAAACTTTTGACAACAGATAAAGAACGATTGATAAAGATGAAACCGCCGCGTCAAGTTTCCAAGCTTGAAAAGATTCTCTTCCCTATTGTTGGACTGATACTCACTTGTTTTATAACTCCAAGTGCATTGCCGCTTCTCGGAATGTTATTCTTCGGAAATATTTTGAAAGAGAGCGGCGTTACAAAACGTTTGGCTGATACGGCAAAAGGAGCTTTGATTGATATCGTAACAATATTAATCGGTTTGACAGTCGGTGCATCGACCCAAGCCACAACATTTTTGACGGCAAAGTCAATCGGTATTTTTGCTCTTGGTGCCGTTTCGTTTATGATTGCAACATTCGGCGGTGTAATGTTCGCAAAAATTATGAATTTGTTTTTAAGTGATGAGAACAAAATTAATCCATTGATTGGCAACGCTGGCGTTTCTGCCGTACCGGATAGTGCTCGTGTTTCGCAAGTTGTTGGTTTGCAGTATGATCCGAAAAATCATTTACTGATGCACGCGATGGCGCCAAATGTTGCCGGTGTAATCGGCTCGGCTGTTGCTGCCGGTATTCTTCTTTCGTTCTTTTTGGGCTGATTTAAATGTGGCGCAGATTTTCAATCTGCGCTTTTTTTTTATTCCGATTTTTTCACAGAATTATGTCTCTTTAATTATCTTTGTCTAACTAAAAATTTAATAAAAACCTAATTATGGAAATACATTTTTTATTCTGGGTCATTTTTGCAGTACTATTTATCATAGTTTTTTCAATTGATATGTTCATGACGGATCACCGTAAAGACGAGATCCGCGTGAAGACTGCTTTACTCTGGACTTCGGTTTGGATTTCTTCCGCTTTTTTGTTCTCCATTTTCATCTACTTTTTTTTCCCGGAAGGCGGTACTAAATCTTTCGAATTTATCGCCGGCTATCTTGTAGAGTACTCCCTTTCGGTCGATAACCTCTTTGTCTTCATCATGATTTTCAACGTGATGGGAATTAAGACAAAACATCAGCCGAGAATTTTGAAATGGGGAATCATCGGTGCGGTAGTTTTAAGAATACTTTTCATTATTGCCGGTGTTGGGCTTATTACCACGTTCCATTTTATGATTTACGTCTTTGGTGCAGTATTAGTATATACAGCATATAAAATGCTAACGTCAAAAGATGAAGAGATTCATCCGGAGAAAAATATTTTTGTAAAACTCTCTAAAAAATTTTTTAGAATAAAAACGGATGAGGATTCCGATCACTTTTTTGTCAGACATAACAAAAAGACTTACGCTACAGTAGCTTTCATTACTTTGGTGCTGGTTGAATCCACCGATCTAATTTTTGCTATCGATTCGATTCCGGCTGTACTTGCAATTACACATGATCCGTTCATTGCTATTACATCAAACTTGTTTGCGATACTCGGACTTCGTTCGTTATTCTTTGCACTCGCCGGAATTTTAGGATTGTTTAGATATCTCAAGTTCGGCATTTCGTTTATACTTTTCTTTGTAGGTATTAAAATGTTGATTTCAGGAATGGTTCATATCCCCGTTCAGGTTTCGTTGATTGTAATTATTGCAACACTCGCAATTTCAATTTTTGCTTCGGTTGTAATCAAGGAAAGTGAGAAGAAAAAGTAGCACTGGATGCCGGATGATTCTCCGCACACTCCTTCGAGGATGCTGGATTCTCGCGCGAAGAACCCCCCCGGGGATGCTGGATATTTTTTTGTGATTTGTTGATTGTTATTTTTAAAAATTCGTCCTTCGTAAATCGTACTTCGTACTTACAGATGGTTTCGAGTTTGTAGTCTTGAGTTTAGAGTTTCTTTTATATTACATTGTAATTCGTAAATCCAAAATTGAGTTCGAACTTCGTACCTCGTACTTACTCACAGTTTCTTTGATGCCGGTTGCTTTTTCTCCGATGAATCGATCCAGCATGCAAGTACAATATCTCCACTTACATTAACGACAGTCCTCGACATATCGAGCAGACGATCAACACCGAGAATAATTCCGATTCCCTCAGCCGGGACCCCGATAGTTTGCAAAACCATAACAACAAGCGGAAGCGAACCGCCCGGCACGCCGGCGGTTCCTACCCCGGCTAATATTGCAAGAAATACAACTATCAATTGCTGTGTGAAAGTTAAATCAACACCAAAAAATTGTGCGAGAAACAAAACCGTAATTCCTTCGTAAAGTGCAGTACCATTCTGATTTGCAGTAGAGCCGACAGTTAATACAAAATTGGTGATGTCTTTATTCACTTTAAGCTTTTCGTGCGTGACCCGGATTGAGGTTGGAAGAGTCGCATTTGATGAACTTGTTGAGAATGCCGTGATGATTACCTCACTGATTCCTTTGAAAAATTCTACCGGATTTCTTTTAATTACATATTTTAAAATTGCGCCGTACGTAAACAAGAAATGAATAAGCAATGCGCCGAGCACAATCAAAATATAATTGAGCAAAACTAGGATGATTTTAAAACCGAGTGTTGATGCTGTAGAAAAGATTAACGCCGCTACGCCATATGGTGCAAGCTTCATAGCAAAGTCAATCATCTTCATAACTACTTCGTAAACACCTTGTAACGTTTTTATTAATGGTTCAACTTTTTCATATTCAGTCAATGCCATTCCGAGTCCGAATATTAAAGCGAAGAACATTAATGCGAGCAGACCTCCGCCGCGGTAAGCCGGGTCAAGATAAAAAACAATTTCTTGGAAAGGATTGCGCGGAATTAAATCCAAAACAATCTGCACAAAACTTTTCGATTCATGTGCGGAAGTAATAATTCCGCTTACGGTTTGATTGTTCGGAAGTGTTTGCATTAACGCAGAACGATTCTCTTCGGTTATTCCGGTTCCAGGCTGAAATAAATCGACTAAAAATATTCCGATAAGAACAGAAACAGCGGTAATAAAAAATGTAAAGAGAAGAACCCTTCCGCCGATTCTGCCAATCTTTTTAAGATCCCGGAAATCGGCAACTCCGAGGGCAATTGCGGTGAAGATAAGCGGAACAATTATCATGAAAATCATCCGCAAAAAGATTTGTCCGGCCGGCTGGGCAATATTTGCCGCAAACCAGCTTACCCAATTGCTGCCGCTAAAAAAGAAGTTTACAACTATCCCTAATGTTAAACCAACAAATAATCCAATAAATATTTTTGTGTGCAGAGCAAATTTTCTCATTGGTACAATTCCATTGATTTGGGATTTCTAATAATCAAATTATGAAATAATTATCTAAAAGGTACCCTTGATTTTACAAACAAAAAGTTGTGGTATAATATTCCCCTTTCATTAAAATATGATCTTGAATATCTTTCATTAGAAATTTAATAGGCTCTTAATGAAAACCAAAGCAGCTATTTTGATCTTACTTTCCGTTATAATAATTAACGCCCAGGATGGAGCTAAGTATTGTTCTTCAGGCAAGGTAAAAAATGAAAAGAGATTAAATAAAATATTACAAACTGCATATCCGGGTGATAGCAAAATTGATGCGCTCTATTATAAGCTGGATCTCAGTTTCACAACTAATCCAAACTATTTAAATGGCATTGTAACGGTAAAAGCCCAAGTATTGGAATCAACGAATAATTTTTTCCTCGATTTATCAGCCGGTATGACTGTTAATTCAGTAGTTAAAGACGGGACAGCATTAACATATACAATATTTACAAGCTCAAATCAATTAAAAATATTTTTAGACCGCACTTACAATGCCGGTGAAGAATTCTCTACTGAGATTCAATATGAGGGAATTCCGGGCAGCAATCCAGACAGCTTCGAAAGTTTCGGCTACTCCGATCAATATCGTAACAATGGCGTACCGGTAATTTGGAGTTTGAGCCAACCCTACGGTGCACGTGAATGGTGGCCTTCTAAGGATACACCGGCGGATAAAGTCGATTCATCAGATGTTTGGTTGACCGTCCAATCTGATTTTGTTGCAGTATCAAATGGGAGACTTGTGGAAACAATTGCGAATGATAATGGAACAAAAACATTCAAGTGGAAAAACAGTCATCCTATTGCCAACTATTTAATCTCTGTTGCAATAACAAATTATTCCATATATGAAAAAAGTTACGAATATGAACCGGGCTTGTTCATGCCGGTTGTTCATTATGTTTATCCCGAATACTTGAACCAGGTAAAAGCAAAATTGGATTTAACAAATGAAATGATCCGCATCTATTCTGAAATGTTCGGTGATTATCCATACTTGAACGAGAAATACGCACATGCACAGTTTGGTTGGGGCGGCGGCATGGAACATCAGACTGCTACTTCAATGGGTTGGGGCGCACTTAATAGCGAAAGTACAATTGCGCATGAACTTGCACACCAATGGTTCGGGGATAAAATTACTTGCAAAACATGGGATCATATTTGGCTTAACGAAGGATTTGCTACTTACTTAGATAAATTATACCACGAAGCAAAATACGGTAGTGAAACTTTTAAAATACTTATGAGTGATGTCTTTGCCGATGCATCTATAGCACAAGGGACAATTCATGTTAAGGACTTATCTAGCGTAGGTTCAATTTTTAATTATGTAAGAACATATGCTAAAGGTGCGGCGGTTTTACACATGTTACGTGGTATTGTTGGCAATGAAAAATTTTTCCTATTGATGAATCAATATGCAAATGACATACGGTATGCTTATGGTGTAGCAGTTACTGAAGATTTTGAAGGAGTTGCCGAACAAATAAGCGGAATCGATCTTGATTATTTCTTTGATGAATGGATATACGGGGAAAATTTCCCGAGGTACCAACTAGGTTGGAACTCTACGCCAAAAGGAAATGGCAAGCATACTTTTAAGTTAAGAATCAACCAGGAAACAAATTCTTCTCCGCAATTTTTTACAATGCCAATCAAAGTAAAACTATGGACTCTTAGCGGTGACACAACAGTAACATATTTTAACAATGCACAAGAACAAGTTTTTGAAACTGAAATGAATGGTGCAGTAACAAAGATGGAATTCGATCCGGATAATTGGATTCTGAAGCAAATAGTTTCTATAACTAAAATTGACAACGACGACCTTGTAACTCCAACTTCATTTGAATTATATCAGAACTATCCAAACCCTTTCAATCCAAGTACAACTATTGCATATACAATCTCAACCCCTCCCATATCCTTCCCCTTACTAAGGGGAGGGACCGAGGGTGGGGTCGCTTCTTTGAAAGTTTACAACATCCTTGGAAAAGAAATAGCAACCCTAGTTAACGAACCAAAAACTCCTGGCAGTTACAGAGTATCATTCGATGCCGATAAATATGGATTGCCAAGCGGCGTTTATTTATATAAATTAAAAGTAGGCAGTTACAGTCTAACGAAGAAGATGGTATTTTCAAAATAGTATCATGAAGCTTTTATCACTTTTATTTTTAATAATAGTTTTATCGGTTGAAACTGAATACGCTCAACTAACTGAAACTAAAGGAAATATTTTACGTATCGATATTAACAAACCAGAAATAGATTTAAGTGATACACTTGGTAGCTGGTTCGATAAAAAAGAGGGACCTCTTTCCAGTACAAATTATATTACGAGAATCCTTAATAATAATGATACTAATTATATTTTTGGTGTAGAGGGGGATTATCATGATTACCTAACTAGTTGGGGAAGGACAGCATTCTATTTTTACAACGAAAATACAAAGGAAAAAATATTCTACTTTGGACTAGCAGTTTTATTTGATGTAATATGGGAACCCTATTTATCCATAGATAATGATTTATTACAAATTGAAAATGGTAACTGGTTCTCTTTCGGGATACGCGGGAATTGTTTCATTGATCGAGAAGACTCGGTTTACGAATACCGTTCATATTTTGGTAATGAGCCTTTATTCACGAGTGTTATCGGAAAAGTTAAGGATCATTACCTCTTAGCCGTAAAAAGAGATACAACATACCCTACTTATGATTATTATATTGCAAATTTATCAAACTCACCCAAAATCCAATTCATATCACAAATAAAATTGAACTATAATCATGAAGACTTTGATTTGCCGTCTAGAATTGAACAAGTTAATGATTCTCTGTACTTATTAAAAAACGAAATCTCTACAGCACTTTATTTAGCAAATTTAAATGACAGTACTTTAACCATCATTAAAGAACTAAAAAATAATTTCTATTATAGTTGGATATTTCAGGACAATACTTTATTCTATACCGAGTTCAATGGCGAATGGAATTTTATCAAAGAGGAGTTTGATTTATCATCTCTGACATTCATCAATAAAGAAATAATTCTTGATAGAATTACAGGCTATTTCAGATATGATAACAATTACTTTGTAACTCTTAGCAATGACTCATTGACCGTTTATAATTATCAGCTTAGACAAATTGTTAATCAATATAACTTAACAAATATCAAGTATAAAGATTCTTTCATACTTAGCTCACCATATATTTATCTTCATCAAATTTTAACTATTACAGATGTTAACAACGAAAATGCCAAACCGACACAATTCACTTTATACCAAAACTACCCCAATCCTTTCAACCCGAGTACAACCGTTAGCTACGAGCTTAAAGAAGCCAGTTATGTAACATTAAAAATTTACGACATACTTGGTAAAGAAGTAACGACACTTGTCAATCAATACCAACAGCCGGGGAAATATAATTCTCAATTTTCCATCAGCCAAACTAATGGCAGACAAGTTCTCAATTCTCAATTATCCTCCGGTGTTTATTTTTATGTGTTACGTGTAAGAGATTCTTCGTCCTCCGATAAACCGGAGTCCTCAGAATTTCAGAAAATGAAGAAAATGATTTTGCTAAGATGAAGAAAGCATACACATATGAGTAAATAATTCTCTTGGATTTCATTTAAAATGAAAAAAACAATTACAATAATTGTTTTCTTTATAACATCAGTTTATTCTCAATCCTTTTTAGAACCGCCCGACGGAAAAATTTATCACGGTACTCAAATCGCTTTTGAGAGTCATCTAGGATATATTGAAGCTCTGAACGATTCAACATTAAATCCAGCTGTCAGAGGTATTTTTTTAGCTGTTCCCGGTACCCGTCCGCCGGCAACAACTTATAATAATCTGCGAAAATTTCTGTTCGAGGCAGATTCAATTGGATTCATTCCCGAGATTAGTCTTTTCCTCGAAACTAACCATGATATTCCTAACGGTGCCACTGACAGCATTATTGCAGTTTCCACCGAATATG
Source organism: Bacteroidota bacterium (assembly GCA_040755055.1). GTDB lineage: Bacteria > Bacteroidota > Ignavibacteria > Ignavibacteriales > Melioribacteraceae > DYJK01. The sequence continues at coordinate 6,237 of JBFMBS010000049.1, read as the reverse complement.
ATTATTTCATTGATAGTTTGATAGAGGTTTGCCGGATCTATGGCCAAAGAATGTTTATAAGGATAGGCGGAGAGTTTAACGGCTGGTGGAACGGCGGCGGATATCATCCGTATTACTATGTAATTGCATTTAGAAAAATCGTGGATATGTTTGCTACAAAAGATTTCAGGGATTCAATTGCTACCGTGTGGTGCTATGAACCCGATGCTGCCAACGATTTTGATTCTGTTGGAATCAATGGACCGCTTTGGTACCCGGGAGATGAATACGTAGATTGGTTTGGATTAGATGTGTTTGATTATTTCCACTTCGATCAATCTCTTCCCGATTATAACAGAGGTGTAATTACACAGAAAGGCAAATCAGAACGCTTTCTTGAAATGGCTCGCACAAAAATGAAGCCGGTATTTTTAAATGAGACTTCTGCTAAAGCAATTAATATTACAGCCGATAGTATTGATTCTGCAAATGATTGGAGTAATTGGTTCGCAAAATTTTGGGAGTTTATAGATAATCATACTGAGATAAAGGGTTTTAATTACATCAATGCAGAATGGGAAAGTAGTGGTTTCCCTGGTTGGGGAGACGCACGCATTCAGAACAGTACTTACATTGCAAAATGGTATAAAGAAGAAATACAACGTGACAAATATATTCATTTGCAAACATCAACACCGGTATCTATAAAACCAGTAATTGCTTTTCCCGAACAGTTTGTTTTATACCAAAATTATCCTAATCCGTTCAATCCAAGCACAACTATCAGTTACAAGCTGCAAGCTTCAAGCTATGTGACATTAAAAGTTTACGATATACTTGGTAGAGAAATAGCAACACTTGTGAATGAATATCAACAACCGGGGAAATACTTTGTACATTTTAATGTAGAGACGCACCATGGTGCGTCTTTACCAAATGGAGTCTATTTTTATAAACTTCAAGCTGGTTCCTTTGTTCAGTCCCGAAAGATGCTTCTTCTAAAATAGTATCAAACTTCTACTTTTAATCTACCCAAAATACAATTTCACATTTTTATGTGATTGTGCCATTTGCTTAAATCCCCTTACTTTGAATCAAGAAAATACCTAATGTCTTTTAATAAACTAAGAAGGTGCAATATGGAACAGCTTAAACCATTTCCAAAGATTCTGAATATATTTATAGTACTTATCCTAACAACCTTGTTCACAACAGAAGCGCATGCCCAAACGTTAGTGAGCTTCACCGGCAACAAAGCAACAAGCGAGGGCAATTCTGGCTATACCAATCTACTTTTCATTGTTAATCTTTCTGCTGCAAGTTCGGCTATTGTGAGCGTTGATTTTGCAACATCGGATGGCTCTGCACTTGCCGGAAGCGATTACGTAGCTCTTTCCGGTACGATTGTTTTTAATCCGGGACAAACAAGTAAAACAATCACCGTTCAAGTAATTGGCGACACAAACATAGAATCGCATGAAAACTTTTATGTTACACTGTCTAACCCGGTAAATGCCTCACTCGGCACAATCAACAAAGTCACCGGATCGATATTCAACGATGATAGTGCGCCGCTGCCCTCTCTTTCCATTAGTGGTTCACTTATATCTGAAGGAAATTCAGGTTATACAAACGCCGATTTTGGTGTCACTCTCTCTTCGGCAAGCACATCGACCGTAACGGTAAACTTTTCAACTTCTGATGGAAATGCAATTGCCGGAAGCGACTATGTTGCATTATCCGGAACTATAACTTTTCCTCCGGGCACAACAACTAAAACAATCACAGTCCAGGTAGTAGGTGATTTGACAAACGAGACAAATGAAAATTTCTTCATAACACTATCGAGTCCTACTAACGCAACCATAAGCATTGCCCAGGGACAAGGCACAATTATTAATGATGATGATTTGCCAACTTTATCGATTGATGATGTAAGTATACTTGAAGGAGATGCCGGTATAAAACTGTTAAATTTTACAATCTCTCTTTCCTCACCCAGTTCATTAAGTACGAGTGTTAATTACGCTACAGTTAATAACACGGCTACTGGCAATTCAGTACCGGGACTGGATGATTACACAATGAAAAATGATGTTGTAGTTTTAAATCCCGGTGTAACATCTTTGATTGTTGACGTACCGATTAACGGAGATGTAGATATTGAAGGGGACGAGGAATTCTATGTTGATCTAAGCAACCCGGTCAATGCTACAATTTTGAAAGGAAGAGGTGTTGGAGCAATCATAACAGACGACTACCCGTTTTTATCAATCAATGATGTTTCAATTACAGAAGGAAATTCCGGCACATCAGCAATGACCTTTAATGTATCACTCTCTCAACCGTCGCCATTAACAATAACAGTTAATTTTACTACAGCCGATAGCACAGCTCTTTCCGGTTCAGATTATATATCTAATACCGGCTCATTAACATTTTTGCCGGGAGAAGTATCTAAAAATATTTCTATCAACATTTACGGAGACACAACTGAAGAACTTGACGAAGTTTTTAACATAACATTAACAAACCCAACAAATGCAAAGCTCGGTGATAAAATGGGCGTGGGTACAATCCTGAATGATGATCAACCACAAACATTTACTTTAACCGTAATAAGAAGCGGAAGTGGTTCGGGCACAATTACATCTTCTCCTACCGGTATTGATTGTGGTGCTACTTGTAATTATACTTTCTCTGCCGGAACGGTTGTTACTCTTACTGCTACTCCGGATGCAAATTCATCGTTCACCGGTTGGTCAGGTGCTGCCACCGGTACCGGTAATGCTAACATTACTATGGATGGAAATAAGTCTGTTTCTGCTACTTTTACTATCAACACAAGTACAATTAGTAATTTTATCTGGAAAGATATTAACGGTGATGGCATTCAAAACGGAAGCGAACCAGGTTTCGCTAATGTTCAAGTCAACTTATTAGATTCTACAAATACAGTTCTTGCTTCTACTATCACTGATGCTAACGGTCTTTATGCATTTACTTCTATTCCAAATGGCATTTATAAAATTGCTGTTATAGCGCCTACCGGTTGGGGATTCACTCTTAAATATCAGGGTGGTAATCCGGTTCTTGATAGTAATGTTGACCAAACAACCGGGATTTCCGATCCCTTTTCCCTCTCGTTCAATTATCTTGATGAAGCTCATGATGCCGGATTAGTTAGTGCTAATACCACTACAACAAAGACTGGTCCTTCTACAGCTATTGTAGGAGAAAATATTACTTACACAATCAAAGTTCACAACTACGGCCCAACAGCGGCTGCCGGTGTCGTTGTTACCGATCCTCTGCCGCAAGGAACTACTTATGTTGTTTCTACCGGTAATGGGGAATTTGCTAATGGTATAGTTACATGGAATGTAGGTACCATACAATATGATACCGATGCTTTTTTCGATGTTACAGTAACTACAACTTCTTCTGGTGATGTTGCAAACACATCTACCACAGTTGCCGATACACCCGACCCAAATCCTAATGATAATTCTTCAAGCACTACTACTACGGTATCACCACAAACATTCACATTAACCGTAGCAAGAGCCGGTAGTGGTTCGGGTACAGTTACTTCCTCTCCTACCGGGATCGATTGTGGCGCTACTTGTAGTTATACTTTTACTGCCGGTACTGTCGTCACTCTTACTGCTACTCCTGATGCAAGTTCATCATTTTCCGGTTGGTCCGGTGCTGCTGCCGGTACCGGTAACGCCACCATCACTATGGATGGAAATAAATCTGTTACTGCAACATTCTCCAAAATGCAATACACACTAGTTATAAACCGGACCGGGCAAGGAACAGTGACTTCAGATATTGGCGGTATTTTTTGCGGAGCTGCTTGTTCTGCAACATACGATGTTGGTACAATCGTTACACTCACAGCAACTCCCGATACAGATTATCAATTTGACGGCTGGTCGGGTGATGCTTCAGGAACTAGTTCTACAATCGTAATTACTATGGATGGCAATAAAACCGTCAATGCATCTTTCTCACATCAGCCATATACATTAACCGTAGCAAGAACCGGAAGTGGTTCGGGTACAGTTACATCTTCTCCTACCGGGATTGATTGTGGTACTACTTGTAATTATACTTTTTCTGCCGGTACAGTCGTTACACTCACAGCTACTCCTGATGCAAGTTCATCTTTCGCCGGTTGGTCAGGTGCTGCCACCGGTACCGGTATTGCTACTATCACCATGGATGGTAATAAAAACCTTGTTGCTGCTTTTGTAATTAGCACAAGTACTATTAGTAATTTTATCTGGAAAGATATTAACGGTGACGGTATTCAGAATGGAAGTGAACCCGGTTTTGCCAATGTTCAAGTAAATCTATTAGATTCAACGAATATAACTCTCGCAACCACCACATCTGATGCAAGTGGATTTTATGCCTTTAGCTCTGTCGTAAGTGGTACTTACAAAATCAAAGTTATTCCTCCTTCCGGTTGGGGATTTACTCTCAAGGAACAAGGGGGTAATCCGGTAATCGATAGCGATGTTGAGCAAACTACCGGCATTTCCGATCCATTCACACTTTCATTCAGCTACCTTGACGAAACACATGATGCCGGGTTAGTCAGTGCAAATACTACAACAACTAAAACTGGTCCACCAACAGCAACAACCGGCGAACAAGTTACATATACTATCAGTGTTCATAACAGTGGTCCAACTGCATCTTCCGGTATTGTTGTCTCTGATCCTCTTCCTCAAGGTACTACTTACGTTGCTTCTACCGGCAATGGTGAATATACGAATGGTACTGTTACATGGAATCTGGGAACTATGCAAACTAATTATGATGTAACTGTTACCGTAACTGTTACAGTCGATGCTGATGGAACAATTACAAATACATCTACCACTGTAGCCGATACTCCCGATCCGAATTCGAATGACAACTCATCGAGTACAACAACTAATGTTTCGCAGCAAACATTTACACTAACCGTAACAAGAATCGGCAGTGGTTCGGGGGTTGTAACTTCTAACCCGTTCGGCATAGATTGCGGTTCTTCTTGTAGTTATTCCTTTACCGCCGGCACTGTAATTACACTCACCGCCACACCTGACGCAAGTTCATCTTTCGCCGGATGGTCTGGTGCTGCCACCGGTACCAGTGCTGCTACAATTACTATGAATGGACATAAATCCGTTGCAGCAACATTTATCCAGAACTCTTATTCATTATTACAAGGTATCCTCCATGATCTTATTTCATTACGCAGTACTATAACCAGAAAAGACGACTTGAAAAAAATAGATGAGGCAATCAAATATTTGAACAAAGCTTTAGACACCGATTATTGGGTCGATGGCGATCATTTACAATCACAAAAAGGTGAAAAAATATTCGACAAGACGAAAGACGCTGTAAATAAATTAAGTGATTTGATGAAAGAGAAAAAAAGTTCGATTGCGCCTGGTGTTCTTCAAGGTTTCATAGACCGCATAGTTCAGGTTGACCGGATTCTTGCGACAATAGCAATTAATGATGCCGTTAATCTTGGAGGAGATACAAACGATATTACAAAAGCAAATGAAGAACTTTCTAAAGGTGATAACAAAATATTAAATGCAAAATACGAAAGTGGTATTGAACATTATCGAAAATCCTGGGGTAAAGCAATAAAATCTTTACCTCAATCAGCAAAAATTACTGCCGGCGCTTCATTGGCAATTTATGAACAGATCGCGGAAGAAACTATTCCTACGGAGTTTGGATTGATGCAGAATTATCCCAATCCATTTAATCCTATCACAACAATTAATTATAACATAGCGAGCGAAAGCAAAGTAACCCTAAAAGTGTTTGATATGTTAGGCAGAGAAATAGTGACTCTGGTAAATTCTGAATTATCACCCTGTAGTTATTCATCTCAATTCAATGGCAGTGAATTAGCCAGCGGTATTTACATATATCAAATAATCGCGATACCTTCTAACGGCAGTGATGAGGTGTTTATTTCGGCTAAAAAACTAATATTCATGAAATAAGTTAACTGCTTTTGTTAAAAAACCTCTCAAAAAAAAGAGAGGTTTTTTTATAAATTAATCATAACCAAATAATTCATAATTAAATTCCCTAAAAAATACCCGGGGCATAAAGTCAAACTTAGTTGAGATTTCATTAAAACCGAGACCCCTTATTTTAGTTATGCCACTTTTTGTTGTTTAATGTTTAGTTCGGATTTTATTGCCGTCCTCAATAGATGTAATTTATCAT
>JBFMBS010000048.1:0-20637 GCA_040755055.1 Bacteroidota bacterium | reverse complement strand
ACAGTACAAAAATTTTTCTTTTCATACACCCTCTTTGTAATTATTTTATTCAAAATTTAATAACAATTTCTTATACATAAATCATTTTTTTCTGTTCCACACTAAAAAAACCAGGCTGCTTTTAATCCGCCGGAGGCGGACGAGGGTTGAATTCCCCGATACCTTGCCTCGGTCAGACGATCTAGTCGGAGCGGATTGCGGCGAGGAGATTCATTCATATCTTTCAAAAGACTATGGCTTTGTTTATTTTTAGCCACCATTAATGACGAAATACCTCACAAGATTAATTACTATTCTAAATTTAGATGAAAAAACTATTAATTGAATTTCTTAAGAAGCACTTCGAATTTATCATTGAAAACTGGTCGTTCCAGGTAGCACAAGTTATCAAAGAGAAATTAACGGAATCCCAGGTTCGTATTTTTGCTGAAAACAGTTTATCGGTATTCATTGATGTTATTGAAAGCGGCGATTACAGCAAAGCAGACCAGTACTTGATTGATATCTACACATTATTCTCGGAGGCAAATTTAAATCTCCTGGAAATAAGCCAGCTCTTTAGCCAGGGCAGATTTGCCGTACTGAATGAAATTGAGAAAGAGAACACCGGTCAGTTCGACCCGGTAATTTTACTCGGTTATTTTGACGATATCATCGAGCAAATCTATGCACGGTATGGAATTGTTCACCAGGAATCCAAAATGAAAGAGTTGGAATATGACCGCGATCGCCTCGCATCCAAACTCGAATTAAACCAGCAATACCTAAAAAATATTCTTTACAGCTCTGATTCCGCCATCATGGTTGTCGATCAAAACGAAAAATTCATCACATGGAATAAGGGTGCTGAAAGAATCTTCGGCTACACTGAAGAAGAAATGCTTGGCAAACCTTCTTCCTTTTTGCTGCCGGATGGTGATAAATATTCAAATGAATTGGATGATATCCGTCAGCATGCAAACGAGACGACACATATAAAAATTATTGATACCGAAAGGCGAACAAAAGACGGAAAAATACTGAGCGTTAAGTTAAGTGTTTCAAGATTACCGAGTGTCTCGGGAGAATATATCGGCAGATCGATCATAATAAAAGACCACACCGAGTATAAGAAACTCCAGGCACAAATTGATCAGTCTGAAAAGTTAGCCGTTATTGGCCAGCTTGCAGCCGGAGTAGCTCACGAGATCGGCAATCCGCTTGCATCTATTTCATCACTTGTACAAATACTCCAGAGGAAGTCCCAGGAACCGTTTATCAATGAACAGTTGGCAAACATTAAAGAAAATATCGACCGCATTACCCGCATAGTTAGAGAACTTGTAGATTTCTCACGACCTCCAAGTTATGAACTTGCAGTTCAAGATATTACAGATATTATTAAGACTGCATTAGGAATTGTTAAATACGATAAGAGGGTTCGCAAAGTAAATTTTGATACCGATTTAAAAACCAATTTACCGAAAATAAATATTGCCGCCGATCAACTACTCCAGGTGTTCGTGAATATTTTAATTAATGCATTGGATGCTATCCAGGGTAACGGAACTATTTTCGTTAAATCCGATTATGATAAAAATAATGTTTATATTGAAATTACAGATAACGGCTGCGGTATGGATAAAAATACAATTGAAAAAATTTTCGATCCCTTCTTTACTACTAAAGAAGTTGGTAAAGGTACCGGTTTAGGTCTTTCGGTAAGTTACGGTATAATTAAACGACATAACGGTGAAATAAAAGTTAAGAGCAAATTGAACGAAGGAAGTACTTTCTCAATTATATTACCAATAGCAACAATTTAATAAGGAGTTTAGATGCCGGCAAAAATTCTTATAGCAGACGACGAAAAGCCGATCCGCGATTCACTTAAAATGGTTCTGGAAGAAGAGGGATATTCAACCGATACTGCCGCAGATGGCGAAGAAGCTTTAAAGAAAATCGAGTCGGAGAATTTCGATATTGTAATCACCGACATAAAAATGCCGAAGTTAGATGGTATGCAAGTTTTAGAAACTGCTTCCAAGACTGTCCCTGAAACTTTTTTCATCATTATGACTGCTTATGCGTCCGTAAAAACTGCTATAGACGCATTAAGATTGGGAGCTTATGACTACCTGATTAAACCGGTAGAATTTGATGATGTTATTATACGAATAAAACGTCTGCTCGATTATAAAAAGCTTGCTGTAGAAAATAAATCTTTACGTCAACGAATCTCCTCCGATACCGGTTTTACAAACCTAATCGGCAAGAGCGATTCGATGAAAAAAGTTTTTGATATAATTTCCCAGGTAGCGCCAACAAACAGTAATGTTCTGATTATGGGTAAAAGCGGAACCGGTAAAGAACTTGTTGCAAAAGCAATTCATTTCAACAGTAAAAGAAAGGATAAAATATTTTTGCCGATTAACTGCGGTGCCATCTCGGAAAATTTAATTGAAAGCGAATTGTTCGGGCACAAGAAAGGATCATTTACCGGCGCAGCGGATGATAAACAAGGTTTGTTTAAAGTTGCAGATGGCGGCACACTTCTACTCGATGAAATCGGCGATCTGCCGCTTAACATGCAAGTAAAACTTTTACGTGCAATTGAAGACAAAGAATTCTTCCCGGTCGGTGGAACAAAACCGGTAAGCACTGATGTTAGAATCATCGCTGCAACAAATCAAAATCTTTTTGATAAAACAAAGACCGGCGAATTCAGGGAGGATCTCTATTACAGATTAAACGTTGTCGAGATTAAACTCCCTACACTTAATGAACGCAAGGAAGACATACCGCTACTTATTAATCACTTTGTCGAAAAATACTGCAACGAAATGGGTAAGAAAATTATTGGCATTGATAATGATACTTTGAAAGTATTACTGTCACACGATTGGCGCGGAGGCGTAAGAGAATTGGAGAACATAATTGAGAGAGCGATAATATTTTGCAATAAAGATTTACTAACAACAGACGATCTTTCGGATTATGTTAAGGGCGGTACCATTGCATTGGGATATCCCGATTCACTAAAAGACGCATTAAGAAATTTTGAAAGAGAACATATTCTCAAAACAATTAAAAAATACGACTATAACAAAGAAGAAGCTGCTAAAGCTTTGGATATCGGGCTATCTTCACTATATAGAAAAATGGATGAATTAAATATCCCGACAAAATCGCCGAAAGAAGAAGAGTAGGAACCGTTTAAGACCGTCCCTTACTTGCTTGCTGAGCACAAAGGTGAATTTAAATAGCCGGATGCGTTAAAAAATAGTTTTTGTTATATTTGAGATAAAATAACCCTATGCTGAGGGCAAAAATTTGAACCGGTCCGATATTAGTTCTCTTTCTCAATTGTTTGAAGGGATGAAAGATATTTCTTTTATTATCCTCGACAAGAACGGAGAGAATCAATACTCCAGTAACATCGAAGAGGTAACCACATACAGCGCCGAAGAGATTAGTATATTACCTGAAAGTATTCATTCATTAATTTCCGAAGAAGACCTTCCGAACTTTAAAAAGATATTAACAGAATTTGAAAGCGATAGTTCGAAAAACCTTGTTGAATTCAATTACAGAATCAAATCGAAAGACGGGAATCATATTTGGCTGAAAGAAGTTATGAATGTTGTCCGTGACCCGGTAGGTGAAATAATACAGAATAAAAGTGTTTTGTTTAATGTTACGGAAATAAAAAATAAAGAATTAGAATCAGAAGCAGTATGTAACAATTTAAAAGAGATAAATGTAGCAAAGGATAAATTCATATCGATAATATCACACGATCTACGTGCACCCTTCACAACGCTGCTTGGTTTTTCCGAAATATTACTGAACGAACAAGATCTTTCCGAAGAAGAACGCAATGAATATTTAAGGTATATATACGATGCATCAAAAACTCAACTGAATTTAATCAACACTTTGCTCGATTGGTCGCGTTTGCAAACCGGGAGAATAAAAGTAGAACCGACAAGATTAAATGTTAAATCTATAATAGCGAATGCAATTACCCCGTTAACCGGCGATGCTATCCGCAAGAACATTGATGTAAAAATTGATATCCCCCAAGAGTTATTTATAAATGCCGACGAAAGATTATTTTCTCAAGCTGTAGTTAATCTTGTGAGCAATGCAATTAAATACACAAACGAAGGGAAAGAAATTCACATAAGCGCTCAAAGATTCAAAGCCGGTATGGTCGAAATTATTGTGCGCGACGAAGGAATGGGAATTTCCGAAGAGAACCAATCAAAACTTTTCCGCATCGATCAAAAATTTTCATTGGCCGGAACTAGCGGCGAAAAAGGAAGCGGTCTCGGACTCACTTTGATGAAAGAGATTATCGATAAACATGGCGGACAAGTTTGGTTCTATTCCAAAGTAGGTGAAGGAAGCGAATTTCATTTTACAATGCCTGAAGCAAAAAACTTAGTCCTAATTGTTGAGGACGAAGTTCCAGTTAGAACTTTATACAAAAAAGTTATTGAAACCGGGCTGCCCAATTTTGAAATAAAAGTTGCCGATAACGGCTACGAAGCGATCAGTTTGTTAAAAGATATCATCCCCACAATTATTATTACAGATCACGATATGCCTCTTATGAATGGAATACAATTAGTAGAAGCTATACATAAAAAAGAATCCAACCGTGCTATACCGGTTATTGTCATATCGGCTAAATTGAACGATGAGATAACTAAGACCTATTCAAAATTGGGCGTCGATAAAATTATCCCCAAACCGGTCAACCTGGATAATTTAGTTGATACAATGAAAGAATGTTTATACTAATTATCTGGATATATCATAAAATCACCAACATTGATGCAAGATAATCCACAAAATAGAAATTGGTACGCTCTCTATACAAAACCAAAACACGAGTTTAAAGCCAAGTCGCAGCTCCATTCCGTTTCGATTGAATATTACTTGCCAACTATAGTTGTAACTAAACAATGGAGCGATAGAAAGAAAAAAATTGAGGAACCGGTATTCAAGGGCTATATTTTTATCAATGTAAATGAAAAAGAAAGATTAATCGCACTCCAGCAATCGGCAATTATTCAAACTATCTGTTTCAACGGCAAACCTTCAATAATTCCCGGATGGGAAATTGAAAATCTGAAAAAGATGCTCTCGGTAAATCCAGAAATTTTTATAAGCGAAAAAATCGAAACCGGCATCAAAGTTAAAATTGTTGATGGACCGTTTAACGGTGTTGTTGGTGTAGTTACAGAATATAAAAAAGGTGAAAATTATCTTGCTGTTTCAGTCGATCTTTTGCAGAGATCCGTCTTAGTCAGATTACCTAAAGAGAGCATTATAAAAATTATTAAGAGTTGATCCTTTTCCCTTCCCTTATTTTTTGATAAATTAATAATCAGTTAGAACTGGAATTGTAGAATAATGATTGATCAAAAAAATTTAAGTGAATATTCAACCGGGGAAGATTTTACTTTATTTCTGATTATAACAAAGTCTGAAATAAAAACCGCAAAGAACGGCAAACCCTACCTTAATCTTGAACTACGGGACAGAACTGCTCTCCTTCCGGCAAAAATGTGGGACCGGTTTGATGATATAGCGGATAAAATTAAAGAGGGATCGATTGTTCAAGTAACCGGACAAATTGAAGAATTCAATAACGCACCACAAATTAAAATTAGTAAAATCCGCGCCGCTACTGAAAAGGATAACGTTTCACCCGAAGATTTTCTGCCTAAATCTTCACGACAACTTAACGTTATGATCGACGAACTAAATCAAACAATCGGTTCGATAAGCAATAGTTTCCTAAAAAGTTTATTACGTAAAATTTTTTCTGGGGATAATTTTGATAAGTTTGTTAAAACGCCGGCCGGCAAAAGCTGGCACCATTCCTACCTTCACGGATTATTAGAACATACACTGGAGCTGGTAAAAATTTGCGATTTGATGTGTATGATTCACCCGGATATTAACCGTGATCTACTTATTTGCGGCGCACTCCTACACGATTTCGGCAAAACTGAAGAACTAACGTATGATTCTGCTTTTGATTACTCCGACAAAGGTAAGCTGATCGGGCATATTATGATTGGTGCCTTAATTGCAGAGAAAACAATCGATACAATTCCAGGATTCCCGGCGGAAATTAAAAATCAATTGATACATTTAATACTCAGTCATCAAGGCAAATTGGAATTTGCTTCACCGGTTGAACCGAAAACACTCGAAGCAATTGTACTTTACCAGGCAGATGAACTAAGTGCAAAAACGAACGCTTATAAATATGCCATCGAAATGGATAGAGCAAAAGGAAATAATTGGACACGTTTTCTTCCTCTTGCGAATACATCGCTCTACATTACGCCTGAAACCGATATTGAATAAATGTAATTCTACAATAAATAGAGGAGCCAAAATGAAAAAAATATCTTTTTATGCAATCGCAGCTCTATTCCTCTTCTCTTTACAATCAAAAGCACAAACAGTAGATCAATTAATCGAAGAAGGCGATAAATATTATTCGCAATTCAATAACGAAAAGGCATTGGAAGTTTTTACGAAAGCAGAGAAAATAGATCCTGATAATTGGGAAATTCTTTGGCGGTTAAGCAGAACTTATGTTGATATCGGTGATAGAATGCCTACAAGTACGGATGAACAAGAAGAAGCACAACTTGCAACTTTCCAGAAAGCTCTCGAATATGCCGATAAAGCCGTTAAACAAGGACCGAATCAATCCGCAACTTTCTTACGAAGAGCAATTGCCAATGGAAAGATTGCGCTTTTCAAAGGAGTGTTTTCTGTTGCCGGTGTTGTCAATTCTGTCCGCGCAGATGTTGAAAAAGCAATCCAATTAAACAACGGGGGAAATTTTGTTCAAGGAGTTGCTCACTATGTTTTAGCCAGAACTCATGCACGCACAAGTGAAAAATGGAAACCGGCTCGTGCTATTTTAGGTCTTGGCTGGGCTGATAATGAGATTGCAATAAAAGAATATAAAAAAGCTATCGAGCTCTACCCCAACTATGTAATGTTTTATGTAGATTACGCACATTCGCTTATTCGAGAAGATGAATACAAAACTGCGCGCGAAATGCTGAACAAAGCTTTAACAATTACAAATGCTCATCAGGATGATGAAAAACGGAAAGCCGAAGCAAAGCAAACGCTCGTTGATATCAAAGACGAATAACATTTTAAATTCTGACCCCCGCTGTGCGGGGGAAAGAATCTCGATAAATTTTATTACGGGGCTCTTCGCTTTTGCTCAGAAGAATTATCACTATGCAATTCAAACTAGAATTCCTTGGCAAACTTAAATCCGCAAAGAAAGTAGTTTTTTTCACCGGTGCCGGTATCTCTGCCGAGAGCGGCATTCCTACCTTCCGCGGCAAAGACGGGATATGGAATAAAATGAAACCCGAAGAACTTGCCAGCTTCGATGCGTTTTTGCGCAATCCCAATTTGGTGTGGGAATGGTACCAGCACAGAAGAAATATTATCCACAATTGTGAACCGAATGCCGGGCACTATGCAATTGCAAAATTTGAAAAATATTTTGACGTTACGGTTGTTACGCAAAACATTGATAACCTTCACAAACGTGCCGGCTCCACAAAAATTTTTGAACTTCACGGAAACATAGAAAGAAATTTTTGCATCGACTGCCATACATTCTATTCAATGAAAGATGAAGACGGGAACAATGTTCCTACATGTAAAAAATGCGGAGGATTAGTTAGACCGGATGTTGTTTGGTTTGGAGAGATGCTGCCTCAAGATCAATTTAGCGGCGGTGAAACTGCAGCCGAATGGAGCGACATCTGTTTCGTTGTCGGGACAAGTGCTGTTGTTTACCCGGCGTCTTATATACCGATGAGCGCTAAACGTGCCGGTGCTTATCTTGTTGAAATTAATACTGAACCAACAGAATTATCAAACTATGCAGATTATTCGCTGTTTGGAAAATCGGGCGAGATATTACTGAAGATTTTGGAAGAAGTGAGAAAATAATATTAGGAAAACCTCGAAGGTCGCTAAAGACCTTCGAGGTTGTATGACTCTTCCGCGTAAGTATTTTCTGTTTCAAACACTTTTACTTTTAACAATGAGATATTACCCGGAAGTTTTTCCTGGGAGATTTTTTTCAATAGATAGATACAAATATTTTCTGCTGTTGTTTCAAAATCAACTACTACTTTTCTTGATCCAAGTTTATCTAAAGCATCTATCAATTCTTTATCGCTGGTATTAACCATAAATGAGTGATCGAGCTGATCTATTACCGGATCAATGATTTTTTTCAAATCGTAATAATCCAGAACAATTCCGTTTTTATCAGGTTCACCGGTTACTTCAACCATACATTTATAGGAATGCCCATGCAGATTCCTACACTTACCTTCATGAAAAGGTAAACGGTGTCCCATTTCCCAGTTAAATTCTTTTGCTATTTTCATTACACACCTTTTGTTTCGGGATGCCAGATTATTTTGTGCATCTGTAATTGATATCGAACTTTTAATTTGTCCTCAAGAATCCAATTAACAAGTGTAACCGGCTGCAATTTACCGAACACAACGGAAAATAATATTGCGCATTTATCATGTAGCCGGTATTTATTAATTATTTCTTTTGACCAATCGTAATCCTCACGCGAAGCAATAACAAATTTAATTTCGTCAGTTGGTTTAAGATATTCGATATTCCCGTAAAGATTTTTTTTCATCATTTTACTGGATGGACATTTCAAATCCATAATTATCATAACACGTTCATCGATATCTTTTATTGATAAACTCCCTCCGGTTTCGAGCATAACATCAAAACCTTCATCACATAATTTTTTCATCAGTTCAAAAGATTCGCTTTGAAACAACGGTTCTCCGCCGGTTAGTTCCACCAGGTTACAATTATATTTTTTAACCTCATCAATTATTTGCTCGATTGTCTTATCGCTTCCTTCATAAAAGGCATACTCGGTATCACAATATGAGCATCTTAAATTACAGTAAGTCAACCGGATGAAAACACAAGGCAGCCCGGCCTTTGAGCTTTCCCCCTGGATCGAATAATATATTTCATTGACCTTTAACATTTACTAAAATTTCCGTATCTGTGTGCAAAAGATAACAATCATATTAATAACCAAACAACAAATCTTCCCTAAAGAATCCATAGAATTACATGTTTGATTCGCATAAGGTAGAGTGCTATATTTACGCACGTTTTTTAACAAAATTAGGATTATTTAATGGCTCATCATAAGTCGGCACAAAAAAGAATCAGAAGTACTAAAAAAAGAGCAATAAGAAATAAAACGGCTTTATCAAAGATTAAAACCTTGGTTAAAAAAGTATATAGCACGGATGATAAGGCAAAAGCAGAAGTTTTCTTGAAAGAAGCGGTTGCAACATTAGATAAGCAATCTACAAAGGGCAGAATTCATAAAAACAACGCAGCAAGAAAAAAATCGGCTCTTACTAAACACGTTAATAAATTAACTGCAACAAAATAATATTAATAACATTCCTCAAATTTTTAAGGCAATCCTATAAAGATTGCCTTTTTCAATAAATCCTATTAACCGAAATTTTCCGAAACTATGTATCTAAAAAATAGATAGCATTTTATTTTTTAATAAGTTAATTTATTATAGGTATGATAAGCAAAGAATAATTTTATGCTTGCATCAATGAATTTCCTCGTCGATAACATAGAGTCACATAAAAACAATTTTATTAATCGCAGTAAAGCGGTGGAGAATTTACGCACCCTTTTGTCCGCAGATTTGCCTTTGCAAAACTTCAGCGAAGCGAGGAGCGGAACTTGCCCGAGGCAAGCGGGCGCGAAGGCGGATTAAACTACAAGTATAATTAGTTTATTTTATTAATGATAATCATTTGGGAGAAGACCTCAGATTATATTTTAGGAGCAATAGCTAATGGGAACATTATCAATAGATAAAAAAATAGAAAAACTTTCAAAGATGCTTAAAGAAATTAAACGAGAACAAATTGCCTTGAAAACTAGATTGCTTAAACAAAAACCATTTAAAGGTAGTTCGAAAACTAAGCGATGGGAAACCCTTGCAGAAAAAGTGACCGGGCTTTGGAAAGGCGAAAAAGATGCTGTGGGTGTGATTAGAGAACAAAGAGTAAAGTATGAATGAAAGGTTTACTATAGATTCCTCTGTAATTGTTTCTTCATTACTTAAAGATGAGATTCACTATCAAAAAGCAAAGGAAATTTGGAATCAAGTTTTGACAAAGCAAATAGTCGCAATTCTCCCTTCTACGGTATTAATAGAAGTATCTGCCGCAATCAGAAGAAAAACCGGCTCTGAAGAATTAGCGATTGCAATTGCTAATGAAATTTACATATTGGACTCTGTTGTTTTTGTTGAGATCGATAAACAAAGAGCACTTAAGACTGCTAATCTAAATGCAGAGTATGGGCTTAGAGGAATGGATGCTGTTTTAATTCAAGTTTCAAGAGAATTTAAATCTAGATTGGTAACTTTTGATAAAGAAATTATAGAGAAATTACGCATTGCTGATTTGTAAATTATCGATAAGGAGCGTAGAATAAAAATTTTATCTGTAACAGAATTTCAGAACAAACTTAGGATGGTATAAAGTAAGAGATACTTAAATAATTTATTAACGCAGCTATTGCTGTGTTCTGAGTCGAAAACTGGTAATTTTCAAAAATCCAAGAACAAGCAAAGAGGGCTGCGTCCAGAAATGGACGCGCTTTCTTATGTCCTTGGATTTGGGCATACCAGTGCCTCGACTCAGGATGTAATGAAAGTTGCGTCCTTTTTTTGTTTTAAAATGAATAACAATGAAGTACACAAGTGTAAAAACTATTCTGTATTTCCTCCACAACAAACGATTCATATTCGTTTCCATAGACAATTATTTTTTCTACTGGGCTAAAGCAGATGACAATAAGTGAAATAAACATATAGTCATACATCTCGCTTAACGGCAATGCGCGGGTGTCTGACTTTAACTTGAAAAGCGTTGCCAAATTAAAGTTAGGAGAAATTATGAGAACGAGAAAAAACTTCGCATCCATACTTACTCTACTACTACTTACATTATTTTGTATAGGTTGCGGCTCATCATTGAAAGTTGCAACAACTCCTTTGATGGTTCCTGATTTTGAATTTTCACCCCCAAGTCCTCAGGCCCCGGGAAGTGCTGGAATAAAAATTGGTTTGATTGATCCAGTTTATTCTGGAAATTTTTTATTCTCCAACAGAGCACCCTTTCAGCAATTTCGTAAAAGTATGGGGGGAGATTTTGAAGAAATATTAACATCACGTGGATATATTTTAAAAGGTCCATATGAAGCTTATGATTTGATGACTTATTCAGACAAAAATGAATGTGAATTAGGTTTAGATATTGAGATTGATTTAAATATAAAAGAAACATCTGGAGGATGGGATCATGTTCCACTTACAAATTATGGTTATGGTATTACTAGCGGTGGTTACTCCAAATATAATGGTACATTAAACCTTAGTGGTAAAATTACTATCTCAATAATTGAAACATTTACACGTCAAAAATTAATTGTAAAAAGCGTTCCTGTCCCACAAGAAGATATTACAGTGGAGGCCGAAGCAGAGTACAAATATGGTTCTACCGGTGTTCCTATAGACGATCCTGGAGTGCACAATCCCATTGCAAATTCATTATCTAGTTTTTATAAAACAACTATGCAAAGAGGTTGGGACATGCTAGCTAAAGAAGAATTAGAACATGTAAGACAACAAGTACCTGAAATTAGGGAGAAAGCCGGTTTCATAAAAAGATAATTTATTACCAGTGAGCTTAGTCTTAATAGTTTTCAAAATACTATGATTTTTAGTTAGTGTATAATAGTTAGTAAAAATCTTTTATTTGAAAAAAAATATATTTCTAATTTTAATGGAGTTTAAATCATGGACACTCCCCAATGGTGTAATCTTTGTAATAGGAATGTTGTTCCTAAAAAAGAATTCAATTGGCTTGTTTTCATTTTTTGCTGTGGGATTTTTTATTTACCTTATTACTGGTGGATCAAGAAAAAAACTTGTCCGATATGTAAAGCTGATAATTTTGGACCAGCACATGCAAATGATTTAGGCAAGTAACCTCGTGTTAAAGAAAATTAATTGGGGGATGTTAATTTCACATCATCCCCCCTGTCAATATAACAGAACAATTTCTTTAGGCAAATATAGATTTTGTGCCCGTTGTACTGGTATAATGATAGGTATTATTATTTCATTTCTTTTTTATTCTGGGATAGATATCAACTTATTGTTACTTCTTTCTTTTCTTTTGCCATTACCAGCTGTTTTTAATTTTACACTTTATGAAATCGGTTTTATTAACAACAATAATTTTTATAGAATTATTACTGGTCTGTTACTTGGAATATCAATTGGCTGGGCAATATTGAATTTACTAACTAACAAAATTGAGTACGCCTTTTTTAGTCTACTATGGATTATGATACTTGAAATTATTGTTACCATAATATTACATAGAGCTAAAGTACTAGAGAAATTTTTTGCTCAATATGAGAATGGATTGTTTGAAGAGTAGAATAATGTTGTTTATTGAGTTTGATATTTTGTAATTGTTAAATATTATTGAATATTAAGCACAAACATTAAAAGTGTTACCATTCGATGAAAGTGGAGAAGAAATTTATAAAGTTGTGGTTGATTTTTTAAGCAGTACACCAATTGTAAAAGAAGGGAAAAAAGTGGACTAAAAAAATTGCTACATTTTAAGTTATAAAATATTTATAATTAACATTTTTTGTGTTATGCTACTTAGTCTAAAGGTGTTAATTTGGAAATGTTAGGGATTTATTTAAGTTTGTTAAAAAATGTGTTAAACTTGCTATAAGAGATGAACTTGATAGAAGAAAAGCTCAAGTTGAAATTGATAAAAATCTTAAATAATTATTTTATTGCATTACTGACAAAAACTAGAAAGTGAAATATGCATTAAAATGTTAATGATTGTTCTCGGGAAGATTTTATAATCTTGTCAACAGTGAAAATGTTAAACTTATTATAGTGAAGTAAAAATTTTATTAATTGATAAAGAGGGTAAGATGAAAATTTTACAGTCAGCTCTAATAATAATTATGCAATTTATGAGTCTAAACATATTTGGACAAGCAGTTTTGAGAAATGATACAAAAGAAAATCCAAAACGAATATTTAGTGATGAGAGAAATGAAAATTTTTCTAAAGGTCAGCTTAAAGTGTATAATAAGCCCATCTCACTTGCTGAAAAAAAATTATTTAAGCAAGAAGGTAATGAAATATTCAGTGAAAACTTTGAAGCTGATACCACTACCTGGAGTTTTTGGAATGGTGAAGGAGTTTGGGAAATTGGCACTCCTACTTCAGGACCGATGCAAGCATACAGCGGATTAAAATGTGCTGCTACTAATTTAGATGGAAATTACCCATCTAATACATGGGACGGATTATATAGCCCAATAATTAGTATACCAACTATTAGTTCAAGCAGAGAGAAGATTTACTTAAGATTTTACAATTGGTTTGAATTAGAGAGCGGATATGATTTTGGGCGGATTTATATAACGACAGATAACGGAGGGAATTGGGCAGAAATATTTAGTGTTAGTGGGTCCAGTAATGGATGGATAGAATCTGAAGTAGATTTATCACAGTATGCTGGTATGGAAATATATTTTGTATTTCTAATTGATTCGGATTCTTCATTGAATTATAATGGTTGGTACGTTGATGATGTAATAATTGAAACTGAAAGCCAAACAGAATGGATTGTAGAAACCGGAGTAGATTTAGACAAATATGTGGGATGGTTGGGCAATAGTAAATTTGATGTATATGATCCACCATTGGATTTTGATATATTAATTAACGAAGACATCTCAACATACACAAATTTTGCTTTGATAATAAGTGCATATGATGTAGATGCAGACGGTGTAGGAGCTTGCTCTGGTATACCCGAAGTAGATAATGTTTATTTTAATGGATATTACGTTGGGAAATTAACGGGCACAAATAATAGTTGGAGTATCTCTACATTTGAAATAAAAAAAGAATGGGTAAAATCCGGAACACTGTCAAATCCCGGAATAAATGAAATAGTAGTATATGTGGATGTATTAGGAAAAATTGAAAATTGTGAGGAGTGGGCTGTCGAAATTGATTGGGCAGCTATTTCCCCAATAAATTCAAGCTCAAATGGAGTAGGATTCAGTACATCATATTCAGACCAAGGAGTTGATGAAAATGGAAATGGAAAATATGATTATCTTGATATTGTAGTTACGGTGAATGTAGATCCAGGTTCGAGTGGGAATTTTAATATGAACGGAGTGTTAAAAACCGGTAATGAATTAGAAATCACCTGGGATTCAAAAGAAGTATATTTAGAAAGCGGTCAATCAGAAGTAATTTTAAGATTCAGCGGTAAAGATATAAATTCATTAGGTATTGATGGACCGTATCATTTAAAAAATACAACAATATATCAAGTTAATAATCCAAATATAAACGGATGGATAATCGATGCATACAATACACAATTTTATAGTTATACAAATTTTGAAACTGCTTCTGTAATTACACCACATGTAATACAAAAAAAACCTGAAGATGGTGCAAGAGTTGAAGATGACATTATAATACAAACTGTTTTCAACACAGATATGATGGGTTCCACAATAAACACAAATACCTTTATCATAAGGAAAGACGGAAATAGTATCTCTGGAACCGTAAACTACGAAGCATCAACGAGAACTGGGACGTTCACACCTGGTAATAACTTAGAGAAAGGGGCACAATATCAAGTAACAGTATCAACAGATGTAAAATCAGCAGAAGGTATAAATTTACCTTATGTAGAGACTTGGAGCTTTACGGTAAATCCCCAGACGCCGGTAATCTTTATACCAGGGATTATGGGCTCTCCTTTATTTGATGATACCAATAATAATGGGGTTCTCGAGTTTAGTAATATACCATTTACACATGATGAATTTATTTGGGTCGATCAAAATCAATTGGGATGGTTTGGAGATAGTTTTTTAGATGTGTTGAGATTACAAGATGATGGAGAAAGTCCATTTGATTCAAACTACCGTATTTTTGTTGCACCATTAAGAAATGATCAAGAAGTCACAATTGAGAGATTGTTAGACTTCAAACCGTTAAGCTATTATGAGGATATAATTGATCAATTAGATACTTCAAGTATTTATGAGCTTGATGATTTTAATGATGATCATAACGTGAATGAAAATTTATATGTTTTTACCTACGATTGGAGAAAAAGTGGTTCGTTCAATGCGCAAATGTTAAATGAGTTAATAAATAATATTTGCAATGATTGGAATAAAACGGATAAGGTTAATATTATTGCACATAGCATGGGTGGTATAGTTTCAAAAAGGTACATCGCCGATTATGGTACGCAAAAGATAAAAAAATTGATTTTTATTGGGACGCCTCACCAAGGAGCACCTAAATCATATGCAGCTATGATGATGGGATATATGTATGGTTTTGTAGGGTTCATAACCACTGATAAGGAGATCAAAGAAATATCCAGAAATATGCCTTCAATTTATGAACTATTACCAACAAAAGACTACCACAACACTAATTTCACAAACTTTTGGACATTATATGGTAAGGATTTGTACAGCAATAGTTTAGTTGATAACAATTGGTTATTAAGTTATGACGAGATTCAGACAAATTTAAAAAACTTTGTGGGCAAAGATAATTTTACACTAAATGATAATTTAGTTGATAATTCCAATTCATTTAGAAACAGCATATCAGATTTAGCATTTGGAGATATTGAAGTTTACAATATTGTCGGTTATAACAGTCCAACAATAGGCAGAGTTGACATAAGTTATAAGAATAATGGTGCACCTAGAATTAATAGCATATATAATTTAGATGGTGATGGAACTGTACCGTTAAAAAGTGCTGAATTAATCAACTCAGCCAAAACGTATGCCGATTATTATTTAAACGGTGTTGATCATCAAGACTTACCTTCAAATGCAGCAGATATTATAGAAAGATTATTGCAAGAACCAGCAGACTTATCAACGCAAAATTTATTTCAATTGCCCTATAATCATAGTTACGCATTCCCAAATATTCATTATGCGAGTTATGCAAATTCAACACAAGCGATCGTACATTCACCGGTTGAACTACATGTTTATGATTCGCAAGGAAGACATACTGGGAATATAAATGACACAACTTGGGAGAATGAAATACCTGGGAGTTATTTCTTTTCTGGTAATCTTGAAGATGAACATTCATTAAAGATCGCAATTCTACCTGGCGGACAAAATTATAGGTTTGTAATAAATTCGTTAACAACAAATGGATCTTTCGATTTTAATGTAATTAATATTGATGAAGGTACGGTATTAAAAGATATATATTTTGAAGAAATACCTATCAGTATTAATTCGATTTCAACTGCAAACTTAGATAATTCAAATTTTGAAATATTCATAGAAATGGATGAAAATGGCGATGGTAATGTAGATCAAGTATATCAACCTACTGCAGTAACTTCTGTTGATAAAAATGATAGATACGGAAATATTTCATATTCTTTTGAATTGAAACAAAACTATCCCAATCCTTTCAATCCAACAACTACAATCTCATATTCTATTCCGGAGACTCAATTTGTTACTTTAAAAATTTTCGATGTTCTTGGTAAAGAAGTAGCAACTTTAGTAAATGAAGAAAAACTATCCGGGAATTATGAAATAAAATTTAATGGGGGTGGTTTACCGAGTGGTGTTTATTTCTATAGATTGAGAGTCGGCAATTTTGTTCAAACAAAAAAATTATTGTTGCTCAAATAGTTATTCACAACCTTGAAGGTGCAATCTACCTTCAAGGTTTTATAACAAATTATTAATAGTTTCAATCCCTTCAGCTTCGGGTAAATAATATTTAACCTTTGATATTTCCGATTTTGATTCCTCTGGCCGGGCAACATTTTTACATTTAAGAACAGAATGCTCGATAATAAAATTATTATCAATAACAGAACCAAAGATGTAGCTAACACCTTTGATTGTTACATGTTTGCCTATCTGTACCGGGTACTCATCACTGCCGGTTATTCTAACTTGCGATTCAATCACGGAGTTTTCACCGATTGTAACATTACCTTTAATTATATCACCGTTAAAAATTTCAACATTGTCGCCAATAAAAATTTTCTGTCCGTAGAAACATGACATTTGAACATTCCCTCTAACACAAACGTTTATGCCAAAAATAATATTTCCGTGCAGATGAACATTTTTCATCAATGCCAGGTTGCTATTAAGTTTGACTCCATTACCAATATAAACACCTTTACCAATTTTAATATCAAGGGGAACACCAAGCTTATCCATTTCAATAATTTCTTCGATAACATTCTCATCAATAAAGAAATCATCCGGATCATCGATCATGATTATATCTTTTAGTTTTTCATATGCTAACTTGCGTGCAATAGTATCCATTTCTTTTAAAACAGATTTATTGTTAAAGCCCATCAGTACATATTGTTCTTTAGGGCTAACCGCAGATACTTTATAACAGTTTTGATTGAAAAGAAAAATTAAGTCTGTCAGGTATATTTCATTTTGGACGTTATCATTACTAATTTTTGTAATCTGCTCAGCTAAAGGTTTAAAGCTGAATGCAAATACGCCGGAATTAAATTCTCGGTTTTCTATCAACTCTTTCTTTTTAAACAAATACTCTTTCTTATTGTGTTTAACTTTGTAAGGTTTCTTAGAATCAAGGTTCATAATATCTTTATACTCAATAATTTCAATTACGTTGTCCTTATCTTTACCCGAACTTTTACCCTTTGAATCTTTATTTCCTACTCTTACAATTCTTCCGTAATAATTATTTTCATGCGGACCCTCATATTGCCCGGTTAGCACCATCATATCGGAATTCGATCTAAAAAATTCTTCTTTGAACATTAGCAAGGTCGCTTCATTAATTAAGCCCATATCCCCCGGTATTATATAAACCGTTCCATCGTACTTCGATTGATCAACATTCTGCAAAGCTACTTGAACCGCATGACCGGTTCCGTTTTGTGTTTCCTGGTAAACGTAAACCAGATTATTTTTTTTACCAATTGTTTTTATCACATCTTCCGCCTTAATACCTACGACTAAAATAACATTGGCGTTATCGAATGCCTTGGTACAAGCATTATAAACCCGTTCAACGGTAGGTATCTCCCAAATCTTATGCAGCATTTTGGAAGTATTGGATTTAATTCTCTTACCGTGCCCGGCAGCTAAAATAATTACGGTTTCTTTTTTATTATAATCAAAAGCGGATGAGTATTGTGCGGTCAATTCTGATATAAGGGAGCTGCTCATTATTTATCCTTATTGAACTTAGATACTAAAGTAAATTTAAGAATATTAGACTTATCTTGTACCGTCTAATTAATCAATTTATGAAAAACTGACTTTTATATGTTCAGTTTTTTTCTTTAATTCGTAACAATTTTAATAAATGATCTGGGTAATAGAATGAAAAAGACTTTCTTTGTTTTGTTAATAATATTACTAACCGGTTCGATAAATTATATATCCGCACAAGATAGCGGATTCGGCGCCGGAATAATTTTAGGCGAACCTACCGGGCTAAGCGCAAAATACTGGCTCGATGAAGACAACGCTCTCGATTTCGGATTAGCTTATTCTTTCATTAGAAAAAATAGTGCTTTTTCTATACATGCTGATTATCTTTACCATGCTTTTGATCTTATAGAATCAAAATTGCGCATACCGGTTTATTACGGATTCGGAGCGCGGATTAGAATTATCCAAAATGAAGATACCGGACTTGGCGCAAGGGGTGTTATTGGAGTTGCATGGTTAAACGACGATGTTCCTATTGACGTTTTTATTGAAGTTGTACCGGTCTTTAATTTGTTTCCGGCTACATCCCTAAATCTTGATGCTGCTATAGGAGTACGGTATTTTTTTAAATAGGAAATTTGATGAATATAGAAACGTATTTTGATTCACCCGAGAGAGCCGATACAGACAAAATAGTTAACGACTACCTTTTATTTAGAGTAAATCCTTTAATAAGCGAAGTGCTTGAAGGTTTCCCCGAATTTGTAGTAATTCTGAATAAGAACCGTCAAATTGTTGCATTTAATAACAAAGCATTAACAGCATTCAGTGCTGCTACTCCGGAACAAATTTTAGGTAAACGCGTAGGAGAAGCAATCAACTGCATCCACAGCAAATTAATGCCCGGTGGATGCGGAACTTCTTCGTTCTGTAAAGAATGCGGTGCGGCACAAGCAATTAAACATACGGTTGATACTAAATTAAAATCGGAAGAAGAGTGCAAAATAACCGGCATTAAAAACGATAAAGAAATTTCATATGAGTTTTCTGTTTATACTCAGCCGATTACATTTAAAGAAAATAACTACACCCTCTTTTCCGTAAAAGATATTTCAAGCGTCAAGCGAAAAGAAACATTAGAGAAAATCTTTTTTCATGATATTCTTAATACATCCGGCGCAATTAACGGCATCGCACAGTTATTGAATAAGGAAGATGATGCCGAAGAACGTGAACTACTGATTAAATCATTAGTTTTCTCTTCGGAACAGCTGCTGAACGAGATTGTAACTCAGCAAGAAATACGTTACGCCGAAGAAGGCAACTTACAAATCAATATTAAAAAGCATAGTGTTAACGACATTCTAAAATCTGCTTTCGAATTATATCAGAATCATGAGCTTGCTGTCGGTAAAAATTTCGTGGTTAGTTATCTGCATGACGATACTATACTTTCAACTGACAAAACTTTGCTGGTACGGTCTATTTGCAATCTTATTAAGAACGCACTTGAAGCATCATCACAAAAAGATGAGGTAAAATTATATTCATATAAAACCGACGATAGAATTTATTTTAATGTAACAAATCCTTTAGTAATTCCTGAAAATGTTCAGCTTCAGCTTTTCCAGAGATCATTCAGCACAAAACAGAAAAAAGGAAGAGGTATCGGGCTTTACAGTGTAAAATTAATTATAGAACAAAATCTAAAAGGCAAAGTTTCTTTTGTATCAAATGAACAAGTTGGAACTATTTTTACCATAGAAATGCCGAAACATTTCATTAATTAAATTTCTTCTCCATAATACTATTTGAGAAAACGAATTGAACCACGACATAGAGAGCGTGTCGCGTAACTTAAATTTTGCTTTTCCCTTTGCGGACTTTGCACATTCTTCGCGCCTTTGCGTGAAAATCTTTTAACCGCGGAGTAGCCACAGAGTGTACTGAGGGTTTTGCAACAGACTTTAAATGCCGAGGAAATTTAAATCATAGCTTACGTAAGCTCGGTTATTTATTTACATCATACAAAAACAATCTTATGGGGTTTTTATGTTTCCGCCAAGAAAATCTGTTCAATTGATTAAAAACTTTTTATCGTTAATCGCTCTTGCATTCATTTTGGGGATGATACCAGCTTCTCCGGAAGAAGGTATGTATCCTATGAGTGAACTCGACAAAATTGATTTAGTTAAAGCC
>JBFMBS010000047.1:0-21576 GCA_040755055.1 Bacteroidota bacterium | reverse complement strand
GTTTGGGTAAACAAATCCATATTATTCACTTTATTGCTTCGCATTTCATTCTCTTTTTTTGTTTACTCTTTTACAACACTGTCCTTTATAAAGTTTTTAAATCCTCTATAATTTTTCAGAGGTTTCTATATATAAAAAAATTGTATAACCTGAACGTAATACTATATGATATTTGTTGTTTCATCTGACCACAGCCAGCTTTTGCGTTGTTGTTACAGTCTCATTTCCCTTTTTAAGAATTACTTTGTACAAATACACACCATTGGCAATTAGATCACCATCTTCATCCCGGCCATCCCAATGGATACGGTTAAAATCATAATTTAATTCGTGTGAATTTTTTGTTATCTCTTTAATCATTCTCCCGGCAAGTGTAAAAACCTTAATACGAAGCTCATCAGGTATTTGCGTCAGTTTAAAAGTGAAATACGTTTCATCGGCAAAGGGATTGGGATAGTTATAAACATGTAACAGTTCAGTCTTACTTGATACTATAAATGTTTTAGAATATTCATCCTTCTCAATTTCGGAATTATAAACATTGCTTGCAGTTACTTTTAATTTATAATTCCCATCGTCAAGATGCGGATTATAATTTATAACAAATTTGGGATTAACGGGTGAAAAGTTATAGTTAAGATGAGCATTGCTTAAATAATCTAACCGTGTGTCATTCAAAAAAATATCCACAGCCGTTGTATCTACAATAGGAAGTATCGATTCATCGGATAATTCAATTTTAATATTTGGATCGGATGAAATATAATCCCCATCAATAATATCAATATCATCTATCTTTACACGCAGCACCGGCTGCTTATCATCCTTCTTTACAAAGACCGGAATTTCAAAAAAATTATTATCCTCAAAAAACTCTGTAATACTGTTCGCCGGATCGATATTAATTCCCAACTTGATATCGCCGGTTACGTTATTTGTTTTGTATTGCCATGATAATTTTTTGACTCCACCCGGCTGTATTGAATCAACCATTACGGTAAAAATTTCTTCATATTTTGTTTGTGGAGTTATCAAATCAACGGAGAGTTTAACATCTTTGGCAGTGGAGTAACCGGCATTAACAAACATGAGAGATAAGCTGATTTCTTCCCCTTGCTCTAATGTATCTTTTTCTACGGCCGCAGTTTGATAATTTAATATTAACTCGGGAGGCTGATCATAATCAACCCGGATTGAATTCAGAAAAGGTTGTTCAACAGAAATATTATCCCCTACAACCAGTAATTTTAAACGCGGATATTTATCAGCATCAATCCCGGATATGTCAAAACTGCTGCTGAAATGCGAAGTAAGCGTATCAATCTTGTTATCATTCTTTATTCCAAGTGGTATAATTTTGAACGATGAATTTTCATCAATAGAAATGTTAACTGATTTCCATCTTACAGCTGGGCCTATTGTTGTCGTTATTAATTTTACATCCTGATTTTCTTTACTAATTGAATGATTGGCATGTACTCTCCCATTAAAAGGGTTTGAGACAGCTTCATCATACATACCGGGAGCTGCGCCTTTTTTACCTATAAATGCCCACGATCCTCGAAAGACTAACTGATCAATATATACGCTTCCATATTCTTTAAGTTTAGATCTCAGTGCTGAATTTGTTATTCTCCCTTCATCAGATACCGCAACAGCAATAATATACTTTGATGACAGTGTATCTAAAAATTGTAAGTACTGATTATGTACATCTCCGCCGGTATATGTGTCGAACCGCCGGTACGAAACAAATTTTAAATTACTCTCTTCGAAAACAACAACGTGATGACCCCGCAAAGTATTTTCGGGAATATAATTCTGCGCGTTCACCTGGATCAATGCGGTATTGCCGTCGTGAAATCCGGCTGATAGCACGCTCAAATGAAGTGTATCCTTCTTCGCAAACAGACTATCTCTAATTACTGTAAGATTCGTTAAATCAGATTTAGCAAAAGTTAAACTGTCTCTCATCAGATATTTATTTGTATCACCTAAAACAAACGATGTTGTTTGCGAGTATTCGTTACTGTTTTCAAGTTTTGTCCGGAGCCATACACGTTTATCCCGATACTTACTACTTAGATTAATTTGTGTAAATGCTGTATCTATTTTGTAAAAGAGAGATTCATAATTATCGAATGAATTGTTATCCGCTGTTTCAACAATCATAGAGTTAGTACCCGGATTATTTGTAGGAGAAAGAAGAAGTACCGGGTTCTTCAGCTCTGCCTCATCCTTGTAAGAAGTCAACACTTTGATTGTACTGCTTGCAACGTTGAACTCAAAGGATATCGTGTTGTCATCTTCATAGATCTCATCTATTAAATTGCTGCTATCAAGTGAGATAGATATTGTGTGTCTGCCGGGTTTTTCTTTTACCGGTATGCTAAATACTAACGAATCCTTAAAGTGAGGAACATCGATATTACTGAGCGTAACTGTTTCGTCAGTTCCAAGATAATTTTTTTTAATCGTTACATTAAACTTGCCGTTGTTCATCGAACCATAATTGAAATAAATCAATTTAATTTTTACACTGTCCTCACTATCAGAAAATGATTCCTGGAAATATTTTACGCCGGTTTCCGACAAGAATAAATTAGTCTTTGCCGGGAGAGGAAGATTGATGATTGGATCCCCTATTAAAGTATTTGTAAGAATAAAAAGTTGATGGACCGGGCTTGTCCCGTACTTAGAGATCAATTCTTCTTTCGCCAAACGATGAGCTTTACCAATCGATAGCACCGAATCTCTTATGATCTTACGGAAAAATATTTCGGGGAATGAATATGATGTGGATGTAAATCCTAACGAAGTATTACCTATGTAGCCAATCGCTTGACCATCAGAACTATTGACAAAGAGTTGAGAGAATGAAGTTACGTCCGGTTCAGCAAACCTTGCTGTTGAGCAGCCGAAATCAGTGATTAAAGGATAACGTGAAATAGAATTTTTTAGCTGGTTAACATCGGTAATTGAATTGTCCCATGTTTGTGTTCCGCTGTGTCCTATGTACGAAATAAAAACTCCGCCGCTGTCTATTGCACTTTGTATCTGTTCTTGAGTATAAGGTCCAAAGTTACTTACCGGGTTTAATGTTTTATAAAAATGTGTAAATACTCCCCCGATAGGATCGGGCACTATTAATGAATCAATAATTTTCTGGTTGACATTACGGAGAGCATCGATTTGGTTTTGATTATTGCCGGTACCGCCTGAGAAAAACAAAAACCTTTTATTCCAAGCATCATAACGATTTTGAACAAGCTCCTTATGTTTAATGAAATACCAATTAAACTCTTCAACTGTTTTTACCGGTAATCTCCCAATACTCATAAACACTCTCATAGGGTTCTGTTCATCCCACATTACAAACCAATTATCGCTAACCGGGACACCGAATGACGGGACATAATTATAAACTTTTGGTGAACCGGTATATTTATTTTTATTACCGTGGTAGTCGTAAGTAGCGCCGCCGACTAAAAAAACAAATTCAGGTTTTGGTTCGCTCCAGTTTTCATAAGCTGATTTTAAAAAGTTTTGTATAGCTTCAGGATTGAAGAAACCGTACGAGAACTCATCATATATATCATCTACGTCAAGAACTTTAACTTTTTTATTATAAGTATCAGAAATGAACCGTCCATATTCCTCTGCACTATTTTTAAACTTCTTATGGGTGATTAAAATGTAATCATAACTATCCTGGTTACTCTGTAAAGACGTAAAAATTTTGGAATAATATATTTTAGGTTTCTGCACCTGGTCTTCGCGGCAGATTAAAAATTTATCATCCGCCGAGACAGTATCAATTAATCTAACAGAGTTATTTTCATTTTGGGCCAAATATTTTTCTGCAGTTCCATTAAATTTCCATAAAACGAGACTACCTGAATTTATATCTTCAACTTTAACTTCATAAATACCCGGCTCATTCAAATATGGAAAAGAAAAAAGCAGTGAATCGTTTTCCGCTTTTATATGCTTAGGATATTCTAATTCAACCCAATCCATTGCGAGCACGTTTATTGAGGCGTTATTCGCAGAAGACTGAACCTTCAAATTGTTAGTTCCTTCAACGAGAAGGTTGGAATTAATTTCAGCGCTTAACAGAGCTTGCTCATACCGATTAACAACCGTGGTATCGTACATTGTAGAATTATTAATCCCGATTGAAACAACATGATTATTCGATTGGATATCCGAGGCGTAATCTTGCATCCTGGCAAAAATATATGCCGGTTTATCGGGATAAATATTTGCAACACTTAACTGGTATGTTTTTGTGCCGACGTTTAATAAGCTTTCTATCCACGTTTTGTTTTCTGTCCAGAAAGGAAGTTCCTTTCTTACAAGATCAGCGATTGAATAATCGAGTGCGATATTCCGTTCAAGGTGAATAACCTGATGATAGTAATTCAAGGAAGCGATCGGTGTTACTGCCGGTAAGGGGTTAGTTAGATTGATTGCTGATCCCGATGTATCGTTCCAGGTTAACCAATACACTGTTGTGTCTGTATATCTGCCAAGGTATTCATTATACGGTTCATCATAATTATTAATTTTTCTATGAGCACCGCCCATATTTCGTATGCCCACAAATTCGATATAGTCATTTTCATCAAACCGCCCATCTTCGTTGCCGCCAACATATATAGGTACTTTAATTCCCGACTTGTACAAAACAAACTTTTGAGGATCAATTAAAAGGGGATTGATACCATAAGAAGTAAGGTCTGAATACTCTACCCGGTAAATTCCATCTGCTGCAACACCAAGTTTAAGGTATTGTCTATCCTTTCTAATCCAACTGTTATCGGTAGATAAATTTTGCGCAACAACAATCAATGAATTTATAAGAAGGAAATAAATTGTTATGAAAGATTTGCACTTAATCATACTTAAATCTTTTTTCTAATATAATTAATAGCTCTTTTGGGATAAAGCAGAGCGGATAACAACAACCAAAGCAACCAAACTATTTTGCTGTCGTCCAGGTATAACATTAAACCTCTTTTGTAGAATTTTTGTGATAGATAAAAGGGATAAACGTATGAAGATGAAAAAATATTTTTTTTATCCCTTAAATAATTCTGCCTAGCAATTTTTTCAAGATTAACCTGGGTATAACTAAACTCGTGAAGACGAACATAGTTATAAATTTCACTCAAATTCATAAGCTGACCTTTCCCCGACATTCTCAAATACATATTAGTATCGATATTTGGATAATCTACATTGCTGTAACCGTTGATTTCTTTGATCAGTTTCGTACGCATCATTACCGTTGAATGAGCCAATGCAAATCTACCCTTTCTTAAATCTGTTATTATCCGTTTATCATTGTCCGGCAATTTTAGCTTCCATTTTCTTTTGCTGCTTTTACCAATGTATATTATTGATGAACCGACTAAGGCGCAATCCGGATTACTATCTAAGAATTTCTTCTGCTCTTCGAGCCGTGTTAAAATGCTAATATCATCCGAATCCATGATAGCTACGTATTCGGAATTTGTTTTTTGCAAGCCGGTGTTTAAAGCATCGGCAATCCCGTCCCCTTCGTTTTGCAGTATTTCAATTCTTGGATCATTAATACTCTTTAGATATTCAATAGAGCTGTCAGTTGAATGATCATCCACAATCAGAAATTTGAAGTTACTTTCGGTTTGATTCAAGATAGAATCCACCGAAGATTTCAAATACGGCATACCATTTTTCAAAGGCATTAAAACAGTAATCGGGTTAGTTCTCAACTGTCAAAACTCAAAATTATTTTTTTAGTAATGATGCGGTAATAAAATTTCGGAATGCCAATTAAATACCGGTACCAAACACGTGAGAATTCAGTTATTAATTTGTACAGCCATTCTAAATGGAGTTGTATCATCATCGATGGCGCTCTTTTTTTATACCCAGCCAAATACTGAAACCATCCTCCGCATGATACGATAAGATTACAGTTTAATTTTACGTGATTGTTTGTAATCCATTTTTCTTGTCTTCCGGCACCCAGCCCCACAAATAAAATCTCAGTATTAGCATCATTGATCTTTTCAATCACCTCGTCATCCTTGAATAAATATCCATTATGAACACCATTTATTAAAATATTATCATGTTCCTTTTTCAAATTAGTTGTGAGATGGTCCAATACGTCGTCAGAGTCACCAAAGAAAAAAATCTTCTGTCTTTTTGATACCGCTGATTTCAGTAAACTATCAAGTATATCAGTACTGACGTTCATCTTTTCTTTCCGGTTGGAAAATATTTTTAGAGCAAAATGAACAGCCGTGGAATCCGGATAGATTTTAACGGCGGAGGTATCATACTTCAATTCAGATTCATATAGGTAGTTCAAAACATTGAAATCACCATAGAGAAAAACATTTTTACTTATAGAACCAGTAAGAAAAGTTTCTATAACTGGGAATTTGTTGATTAATTTACATTCCATAGTTATTAGTCCGTTGCAAAATCAATTTCAAATTCCGCGCAGCATCAATCTTTATATTGCTGATGAACATTAATTTATACGTTAGCTTTTGTGATATTCTTTTCCCCAAAAAGCTAAAGAACATTTTACCCGGTAAGTATTTAAGTAAAATTGCAACCACCATTGCCGGGTGTTTAAGCAATTTAATTTGCAGTGATTTCCAGTATTGAACAGCTAAGTTTACATCACCAAATAAATATTCGCGCCACCCTTTATTAATAATCGCTTCCTCTTTTGTTAAACCAAATTCTTCTTCTAAATTATTTTTATAGTAGGGTGTTTGAATTGTATAAATTAATTTTCTTTTACTGTTAATATCCATACTACTAAAAGAATCTGCCCGTTCTCTATAGTAATGCAATACTAACGGTAAATTATGAAATTTCAATAGCGATTTTGTTCTTAGCCACACTGCATAATCTCCAAACGGATCAAATTCTTTCTCAACGGCAAATCCACCGGCGTTCAATAATTTTTGTTTGCGAAACATTACAGCCGGGTGACAAATATCGGGATAGAGAGAAAGATTTTGAACTATCCGATCATGATCGATGCTTCTTTTTACAAGGTACTCGATCTTGTTATTCTTGAAAACAGCATACCAGCAAGAAAGAACATCTATAGCCGGGTGTGAGTTTAGGAAATTAATTTGCAATTCTAATCTCTGTGGATGAGCTATATCATCAGCATCCATACGCGCAATTAAATCGAACTTTGCAATACTTAATCCATAATCAATTGAATTTGATAATCCGGAATGAGATTTTTTTATGTAATTGATTCTATCGTCTCTGAACGATTTAACAATTGCTTCGGTATTATCTTCCGATCCATCATCAATAATCAGAAATTCAAATTGCCGGTAAGACTGGATTAGGATGCTGATGATAGCTCCCTTGATATATCCGGCGCAATTGTATGTCGGCATCAAAACGGAAATCATTTTATTTCAACCCACTCCTTGCCCGTGAAATAAACTACATTATCTAATACCACATTTTCGATCAACATTGGTTCAATAACTAATTCTTTATAGCCGCGGCCTATATCACTGCTTATACGACTAATAATTTTGAACCGGCTATAATTTGCGTTGTAACTATTTACAAGGAGATAGATGTGCGGATCGGACGAATTTATATTGTACCGGTTGCGGTTCTTTGTTACACTTATAAATTCCTTGTTGAATAATTGCAGATGATTGTTGACGAGAACAAGTTCATAAAATATAGGCGACGATATCAAATTGCCAGCAACACCGAATTTGTTATACTTGTAATAATAATATTTATAAGGAAGCAGATCATAGGAGTCGGAACAGATTATTAAGGTCTTACCTTTATTTTTCTCAAGGTATGTGGTCAGCTTTTGAAAGTTGTCTTCTTCAAATTTGAAAATTCTTAGCAGCTCATTCGATCTGCTGATAAATGAAAAAGTATAAAGCAAAACTATTGAAGTAAGAATTATCATCCCAATCGATTTGTTCCGAATCATACTTATAAGAAAAAGTAATCCAATGCAGAGCCAGATAATAATTATTCCATTAAGCCGCTGACTACCATAAGCAAATATTCTCGGGTAAAGAATTATTACCATTAATAGAATAATCAAATAAACATTCCGCCATTTCACCTTTAGGTATTTTAATATTAAAAATAAGGCGACAGACAAAGAAATTAATAAACCGGCGGCAGCTATTTTATTCACTAAAAAATAATTGTAGATATAAGTTGAGTAAATAGGGATAAGCGTATGAATAAAAATACCAAAAAGAGTGAATGGTTTTTTCCAGAGATTTGAAATCAACTCCATACCGGTACCATATACCAGCGCATTAACAATCGATAGTAGAATTAAAATCAGGATCGAGAGTATAAAGTAGTAACTAAAATTACGTCGGTTGATTTCGTATTTATCTTTGTTCTGTACAAAAATAGCCAATAAAATCAATGGCAAATGAAGCGCACTTTGTTTTGACAATACGGAAATGATATAACAAGCTAATGACAACAGCAGAAATAATTTCTTCGGACTGTCAAAATATTTTAGAAAAAAAAGTGCCGATAATACATAAAACAGTGACATCAACAGTTCGGTACGATTGCTAATCCAATAAATCCATACCAAACTATCAAGATGAATTGAGAATATAATCGTAACCAAGAACGGAATAATATTACCAACTTGCAAAGAAAAAAGATTAATTACTTTTTTCATTAAAAAATAAAACGATAATACGAGTACCAAATGATATGCAAGACTCAGGAGTTTAATCGCTATATAATTGTTCCCAAATAGATTAAAATCTACCCAAAGATTGAAATAACTGAATGGTCTTAAAGAAATGAAAAATTGTGAATTGGTAGTTGCTGCAAACGGCTTAAACAGATCATTCTGCAAATATGAAAATATAATGTAATCATCAACGATAAATCCCGGGAAAGAAAAAATAACCGGTAAGTAGAAAACAAGGTTAATAATAAACAACAGAAGCGGAAAAAATTTGTAAATACGATTGTTAGTTTTGCCAAACAAAATTTATCTCGTAAAAATTAGCACAATATCCGCTCACTTCTTAGCTAACCAAACCTCCGGGTTCTGGTAATTTCTTTCATTCCAAATTTCGAAATGAAGAATATTACCTTCGAGACTTTGATTAACCTTTCCTAAAATTTTTCCTCCTTTCACCTTTTCGCCTTCTTTAACAGTAATATCCGTAACGTGTCCATAAACGGTGCGGAATTCATCTCTATGGGTAATGATAACAATGCTGCCATAACCCGGTATCCAATCAATAGCCGAAACCACACCTTCGGCAACGACTCTCACCGGTTCATCATCGCTTACTGAAATATCGATTCCATAATTCAATGTTACCGTATTCAGCCTAATATTTTTATTTTCACCAAATTTTCTTGATACTTTCCCTTGAACAACCGGCCAGCTTAAATTCCCTTTTAACTGTGCAAAGTTTTCAAAACTGCCGTAGTTGTAAGTGGGTATAGCTTTTCTATCCGAAGGTTTTTTCTCGAGGAGTTTTGCTCTTCTTGCACGCTCTTCTTCTATCAAACGTGCAATTATGTTCTTTATCAAAATCTCTGCACGTCTCTTTGATTCTATTTCGGCTGTGATCATTTTCTGATCAGACCGAAGATTATTCAACAGCTTTTTCCCTTCCGATTCCTTATTAAAAAGCAGAGTCTGCTCCTCTTTTTTTCTTGAAACTAAATGTTCTTTCTCTGAAAGTTCCGATTCATATTTATTTCTAAGACCGGTCAACTCTTGCTTATTCACGGAAAGTTCCGATAAAGTTTTTCTGTTCTGGTCGGATATGTATTGAAGATACTGATAGCGTTTTAATGTTTGGTTAAAAGAACCGGCATCGAGCAAAAATCGCAGCATCGATAGACCACGATTTTTGTAAACCCAAACAACATAATTAGAATATTTCTCCTTGAGCAGTGATATTCTATTTTCAACCCCGGATATTTTATTGCTTGTTTTATCAATTTGAAATTGTTTTTCTTTTTCTTCTTCAACAAGGTTATTAATCAGCTTGTTCAGGAGTAGTTTTTGCCGGTTAATATTTTCCAATGTTTGCAGCGATTCCTTTTCTTTGACAGATTTACTTTTGAGCTCGTTTTCAAGTTGAGCAATCTCTTTCCTTATGTTTTCCAATTGTTGATTTTTTAAACGGAGGCTATCTTTGGATTGCGGAAAAGTTACGCCGGTAATTAACAAAAAATAAATGATATGAAGATATAGTTTTACCATTCTATAATTTTTACATCATCGGGTAAATCCAAATTAAAGTTGAAGTCGTTTTTGTTAACTTCAACATTACGGTATTCTAATTTTAGTCTTTCTTTGTTCGATGTGTTTTCGATATTTATTTCATAAGGGATCGGGACTTCTTCAAATAAATTGAATCTTGAATATTTGCCTTCCAACAAGCCCTTACCGTTTGCTCTTATAAGATTTTCGCTGACCGCGAGATCATCGGACCGCACTAAGTATATCTGTTCCATCATTGAAACCGAATCAATGTAATTTAATTTATAAAAGTCATCCAGGTATTCTATGCTTGTAGGTTCAATTCTCAATTTGTCGGTTAAATTAACCGAACCGGCAAGAGCATCTACCACTTGATCGAGGGGCAAATCAATTTTAAGAATCTGTTTGATAACACCGCTTTTAACATTGCCTTGGTATAATGTATTATTAATGATATCATAAAAACGGAAATCCTTAGTTGTAATAACTGCTTGTGCGAGATCAATCCCGAACGGCCCGTAAAAAGAAATTTTCAGTGAATCGGGTTTTTTGATAAGTACCTCAAAGCTGCTCTTAGCATTTAAATCGGCTGAGTTAACTGTAATTATACCGGTACCTCTAAAAGTTTTTATTTTTCTTCTATTAGCTTCTAGTTTTTTTATTAATCTATCTGCCGATAAAATTCTTTCTTCCATAACCGGTTTTGACGGTGCACAGCTTATTAAATAGAAACCGAGTAATATGTAATTAACAAATAAAAACAAACTGGATTTTTTCACAGTGTTCCTTTTTCAATTTTCAATTTTAAATTTTCAATAGTAGGATCTATTTCATAAGCTTCTTTCCAAAGTTTCATAGCTTCAGATACATTTCCATACTTAAAATAAACGTCTCCAAGGTGATCCATTAGAGTCCCATTTTTACTATCAAGTTCTATTGCCTTTTCGATATTTATTTTAGCTTTTTCATAATCACCCAACTGAAAGTAGATCCACCCGATTGTATCTAAATACGAAGCACTATTCGGTTCTTTCTCAACAGCCTTCTTCGACATACTTAGTGCATCTTCCAACCTTACTTTTCGTTCAGCTAACGAATAAGCATAGTTATTCAAAATAAGAACATTATTGGAATCGATTTTCATTGCTTCGTTATATAACGAATCTGAAATAATAAATTCTTTTTTAGAATCATAAATTAAAGCCGTCATACCTATAGTCTGCACATCTTGAGGATTTAAGAGCAAAGCTTTATTCAGATATTTTAATGCTTCATCAGATTCCTTTAACTGGTTAAGCGTAAATCCAAGTGCTGTTAATGCTGTTATGTCCGATGGATTAATTTTAATTGCACGTTCAAGGTAAGTTTTAGCAGATGTATGTTCGTTCTCTTGTGATAAAGAGAGCCCATAAATTAGATTAATAGCAAAATCATTTGGAAATTTTTCCACTGCATTTTTCATAGTAGAAATTGCACTGCTGTATTTTCTGCTGTCAAAAAGAATTCCGCCTAACCTGACCCATAACTGTGCATTCCATTCGGCAAGATTGGCAGCTTTTGTCAAGTAACTGATTGCAGCAGTGTCATTTTTTTGTCTAAATTCTATTTCACCCAGGTAAGCATTTACTTGCCAGTCAAGGGAGTCGTCGGCTAAACGTTCAAATATTTTTTTTGCCAAAAATAAATTGTTAGAATCTTTCTCGGCAGCAGCTAAAAATATAGTACCTATTCTAAGTTTATTTTCATACGTAATTTCTTTATTCTCAACTAATTTATTGTAGATGTTAAAGGCACCTTGCCAATTTTCTTTTTGAAGAAAACTTTTACCTCGCATCTCCAGCAAATCAATATCATTCGGGAAGCTTGCAATTGCTTCATCTGTTAACTTTTCGGCCTTTTCAGCTTTGCCGCTTTTAAGATACGTTTCAATCAACAATTTTTGTAATCGCAGATCCGAAGGATTTAAACTTATTAGTTCCTCGATAGTTTGAACGGTCTCTTCTATATTGCCCATTCTTTCATTCAGATCGATTAAACGAATTAGGACATTCCATTCCGGTCCAATTAAATCAATAACTTTCCTATATAACGATTTGGATCGTACCGGTCTATTCTTTTCGTAGAGTTGTGCTAACTGAAAATATGCGGTCGCATCTGTTGAGTCAGTATTAATAATTTTTTCATACACAACTATGGCAGAATCTTCCAACCTGGAAGCCGAGTAAATAGAAGCCAGAAGAAAAAGATATTCTTTATTAGTAGGATCTTCTTTAACTGATTTTTGTGAGTAACCTAACGCAGATGATAATTTGTTAATTCTATAGTAATTCTTGGCAAGCGAATAAAAAATACCGGGTTGGGGATCAAGTTGTGCGGCTTCATAATAATATCTGATTGCATCCTCAATTTCTCCTTTTGTTTCCGCAATTGATCCTTCGATAAACTTGCTTTGAGCGATCTTTTTCGCATCAACGACAATGCTGCTTTGTTCCTCCTGAACATTATCTTCATTTTTGACAACAGTTGAGGAACAACCATATACAAAGAGAGTTAATGCGATGGATGTTAGAAAAAACTTCATAATTTCCTTTAATTTGATTGAAAAGATAGTTTATCAATTTTTTATTAACAAGTCCAAAGATTGAACGGTCTTAATCATTTCAATATCTTTGTAAAACTTTTAATCACACTATGTCCAGATTCGATCTTGCAATCTCTTATACATGGGAATTCGACGAAGAGTTCGTTAATCTTCTTGAAATCAGGTTACAAAAACACGGACTGCGTACTTTTGTAATCAAAAAATTTAATGTTCATGAAGTAGCTGAACTTTTAAGGACTAAAAAGATTTCGTTCAAAGCATATCTCGATCGTGCCAGCGATGAAGACCCTGATTTCGAAGCAATCACCAGGATTTTGCGTAAAAGGAAATGCCATATAATTAATCCGCATCATAAGGCAAGAAAAGTAACCGACAAAGCGTTCATGCATAAGAAACTCGCAAAGAAGAATTTTCTGCTACCTAAAACATATATCATACAACCGTACGATCGGGATGAAGAATTAAAAATTACATTCCACGAATTAAGATTAATCGGCATTCCATTTATCATTAAACCCTCACTCTTTTCAGGCGGTGGTGAAGGTGTTGAAAAAAACGCTTCGACCATCGAACAAATTCAAAATGAACGCATAAAAAGTCACTCTGAAAAATATTTGGTTCAAGAAAAAATCTACCCGAGATCAATCAGCGGCAAGCGTGCCTGGTTCAGGATTTTTTGGGCTTTCAATAAAGTAATACCTTGCTGGTGGGACGACCATACTCATATTTATGAACCGGTTACATCTAAGCAGATTAAACGATTTCATTTGCAACAGTTAATTAAAATAACACGAAGATTGGCCCGCTTAACCTTCCTTGATTATTTTTCAACGGAAATTGCCCTGACAAAAAAACATCAATTCATTTTAATCGATTATATAAATGATCAGTGTGATATGAGATTAAAATCTCTCCACCCGGATGGCGTACCGGATGAAGTTGTTATCCAATTGATTGAAGAAATGAAAAAGAAAATAATTTCACTTTAGAAAAAAAGATCCTCTTCGATTGTATCAAGAATTTTTAAGTAGCTTTCGTATCTCTCCACATTTATTCCACCTTCTTCTACCGCTTTAATTACACCGCACCCCGGTTCGTGATGATGTGTGCATGTATTGAATTTACATTTTGTGATATATTGCGAAAAATCCTTAAAGTAATGACCGAGGTCATGTTTGGTTATTCCATAAGGGTCTATCTCCCTGATACCCGGTGTATCGATAACAATAGTATTAGCATCTACTTTTTTTAATAGCACAGTTACAGTTGTATGTTTCCCCTTGGAAGTATAATCGCTAATCTCGCCGATTTTTAATTTTAATCCCGGGAACAATAAATTTAATAACGACGATTTACCAACACCTGATTGACCCCAAAATAAATTTATCTTTCCCTGAAGATGATATCTTAGTTCTTCAATCTCAATTTCCTTTTTCACGCTTGTTTCAAATACTTGATAACCAATCCTTCGGTACAATTGTACATAAGATTTGTGAACACTTTCATCGAGATCAATTTTATTAACAACAATTGTAACGTCAACGTGAGAACTTTCGCCGGCTACGATTAATCTATCAATGAGTTTGTTGTTAAATTTTGGAGAAGCTGCACTGCTAACAATAACAAGGTTATTAAAATTTGCGGCGACAATTTGTTCTAATCTTTCTCCGCGTATCCCAGCACCTTTTATCTTGGGTGCTTTCCTTGAAATATAGTTGCTGCGTTTTTCGATATGAGTGATAACACCGCTGCCGTCTCTATTTAAATCGAATTCAACATTATCGCCAACAGTAACAATATCTACAGCGGTTAGTTTATTACCTTTGAATTCAAATTCTTTTTTAAGTTTACCCCTTAATGAACATCGATATTCTTCATTCATAGGAGTAATTACATAATAATCTTTGCTCTCAATTTTGAAGATAATTCCTTGAATATAAGCTCCGTATTAATAAAAAAGCACCCTATAAAATAAGGTGCTTCTCGGGGGTTGTCAATTAAGAGGGAGTGTGAAAGATTTAAAATCTATATTTAATTCCCAGCATCAAATTGCTTTTACTGTTATCCTGGAACGTTCTTGATACATTGCTGCCGTAATTATCACCAATATCCTTCCACCATCCGTAAGCATAAGCAAGGTTAAAAACAATATTTCGCCCGCTATCAACAGTTAGCCCGGCAGTTATATATTTCTTATCGAAATCACTTGAGTCCTCTTTATAAGGTGAAGGCATATAAATAAATCCTCCTCTAACATAAAAATCTGAATAAGGAATTTGGTATTCGAAACCGGCGTTAATATTGAATACGTCTGTAAAAATTTCCTTTATATCCTTGTTATTTTCTATCTGATCAAAAACATCTAAACCTTCGGTGAATTCCATCTCGGTATAATCAATATAGCTTACATCCGCACTCAGAGTAAAATTATCTTTAAGAAATGCTGCACCAGCAGTTAGTTTATACGGAGTTGAAATATCATATTCAATTCTATTGTCGATGGGCGGATCTAATACGAAGCGATAGCCGGAGCCGAAATCACTATAAGCGTTTACTAAATAATTTTCTTTTATATTAAATTCTTTAGGTAATTCATAGGTTAATCCAATATTGAAATTCTCACCCATCTTGGCAAGTATGCCAAAAGTAGCATTCCACCCGGAGATATCCCACTTAATGATATCGTTTATATAAAAAGTTTCAAAGTCAGATGTTAGCGGCTCATTTGGATCAAGCAATACAGAAGCATCGTAATAATCATCAATATCAGATTCATAATACTCTCTATTTCTTGTCAAATCACCGTTGATAATATTGAGAGTTACGCCAACAAAAATATCTTTTTGAACTTCTATTGCACCTGAAAACAACCAGCTATTTAACGAACCCTCTTGTTTTATTTTACCATCCTGATTCAATTTACCATTTATTTCTGTAACGTCACCGGTGTAGTTATTGTCGTTGTCATATGTTGGATAACTTAGACCAAGTTCATAAGCAATATCATCATTATCATATGTTAATTCTTGAATTAAAGAATTACTTCCATTATTAAAACCATCAAATGATATTGCATAATTAAAATTCTTTGTCTGATTGAAACCAAATCCCAAAACCAAGCTTCCGCGGACTGTTGGTATCGGCAGTGCAAAGCCCAACTGGTTCAAACCAAGTTTTGATATGTTATCATCCGATTTATTGTTGAAAAAGACTGTTTCGCTATTAAAAGAATTTATATCAACACCACTCGTTAATTCAAGACTTTTTATCAAGCCAAAACCGGCCGGATTGAACAGAGAAGCAGAAAAATCATTGCTTAGAGCAGTATAAGCATTCCCCATCCCTAAAGATCTCACACCATTAACTATTTCCAATTCCGATAATCGTAATGCATCATTAAAATTCTGCGGTTTACTAACACTCGCAAATAGAACCATTATAAGTAAGACGGTCAAGTATTTTAATCTCAACATAATTCCTCCAAAAAAAATTCTTAGTGTATATTATCTTCTTCTACTGCCACTTGAACTTCCAGACGATCTTGAAGAACTGCCCGAAGAACTACCGGATGAACGTGAGCCACTGCTTGGCGAACTCGATCTTGAAGGCGGTGAATACGATGGATTTGATCGTGGTTCTTGCCGCGGAGGATTATAGCCCGGTGATTCTTTCCGGCCACCGCTGTTTCCACTGCTCGAAGATGGTGGTCTGTATGATCTTTCACTAGAATCACTCCGTTTCCTTGACGAATTATTGCCACGTGATGAAGATTGGCGTGTTGAAGATGAATGTGTTGATTCTTTTTTATCTCTTGACCTAACATTAGTTTTTGATGCACTACTGCTTGGCACACGTGTTGCACTTTCTTTCGATACAGTACTTCCGGGAGAACCGTTGTTCCTTGATACACCGGTTCTTGTTAAATCAACATTCCTATCAGAAGTATTACGATCCCTTTGTATCGAACTCGAAGTTCTGTCTCCGCCGGTACGGCTATTTCTATCCCTTGTTACAATATTTCTACCACTCCCGGAATCACGTAATCGTGTATATTCATTCCTATAACGATAAGTACTTGGATAATAGACGTACGTGTGATTATAATACCATGGATCATAATAGTGCCAATAATTATAACCCCCATACCAGGTATACCATGGCCAAATGGAAGGATAGCAGCAGTCCCAATGCCACCAATAAGGTGAATAAAACGGATCATAATAAGTATTAAAACCGATGCTAAATCCAAAAGAGGGGTAATATCCTAAGTAATACTTTCTGTAACGGTAATAATCATAATCATCATAATAATAATCACCATCGCCTTCTTCGTAATATTGATCTTCTGAAAGAGTATCTTGTTCACCTTCATAAACATATTCATCGTCATCGTAATTTGGTTCTGCGCGCTCTCTCACTGCAAGTTGTGTATAGCAGCCTCCAAGGGAGATCACAACTAAAAAAACTAATATGTATTTAATATTTTTCATACAACCACCTGGGTTTTTCTTTGTATTTGGACAAAAATTATGCCTTTAAAGATTAAATGTATAGTGCAAAA
Organism: Bacteroidota bacterium; assembly: GCA_040755055.1. Lineage (GTDB taxonomy): Bacteria > Bacteroidota > Ignavibacteria > Ignavibacteriales > Melioribacteraceae > DYJK01. The sequence continues at coordinate 4,140 of JBFMBS010000047.1, read as the reverse complement.
AGTAGGAAGTATTTTGAAGGGTGTATATTAAAATGTACTTAATTGTTTTTAAATGCCTACAAATTAAAAGATAGGTTGAACATATTCTGCAAATATCCCTCTATCGGCTATATCATCGGAAACTTTTTTATTATCTAAAAGATCACGTAAGTTTAATCCAATTGTGAACCCGTCACCAATTGAAAAACGTAAGCCGAAATTTAAAAAACCGTTACCGGAACCAAGAGAATTGCCGGTATTATCGTTAATTGCAAAATCATATTCTCCAATAAATGAGACTTGGGCACCTAATGTTTTTTCGAAACCAATACCAATGTTTAAATCTTTGTCGGCGTCATCTCTTTCCAAGGAATAGTTTATTACACCATGCAAACTAAGAAAGCCAATTATTTCGAAATTTTTTGATGCTGCAATAAAAAAACCGGGGGACTTAATTTGATATCTTTCATATTCGTCGTTATATAATCCTTTGCCTTGCGAATCGAATCCAAGAGTAAAAGCCGGCAAGATTTGATCTTCATTCCAAATGCGTACTCTAATATTAACCCCTGGCAAATCATACAAATCAATTTTACCGGACCCTATAATATTCGCACCACCATAGGATATCCCAAAGCTAACATTATCATAAACACCAACCTCTATTTTTGATACCAACACACCAAACGGCATAACATCCGTACTTACCCCAACATTCCCCTTTTTTAGAATTCCGGCAGTCGGCATATCGATCAAATTTCTATATTCATATTTGGCATTTGTTCCACTTGTACCTTGAGCATAAACAAAAGTAGTATTTATCGATATGAACAATAATAATGCAATTACCTTTTTCATATTTCCTTCATCATTTCAATAACAAATTAAGGAATTAAAATATATAATTCCTAAAAGGTCAATTATGTATTTCTTGTGTAAGTGGTTCCTTCTTTGCTATCCTTTATTTCAATCTTAAGTTTATTTAATCCTTCTCTTATTTGATCGGAGAGTGCGTAATTTTTTTGTTGTTTAAGTTGCGTACGGATATCAAGCAGCAATTCAATTAGTTGATTTTCAATAGATCCGTTCGATTCACTATAAAGATCATCGAAATGGATAATACCTAAAACCTTCTCAGCAGTATCTTGCAGAAATTTTTTAGCTGATTGATAAAAAGCAGAATTGATCCTTGGATTCTCTGCAATCAGTTTATTTACGTTCCTAATAAAATCAAAGATGAGTGCCGTAGCTCGCGGAGTATTGAAATCGTCATCCATCAAATTTGAAAATTCCTGATAGTACGAGCTAAAATCAAATTCGATGTTTTTACCATCAGTAGTATTTTTATTTAATTCATAATCAATCGTAACCGCCAGGTTTTTAATCTTTTCATACCCTTTCTTGGCAGCGTTAAGTAATTCATCACTAAAGTTTAGTGGACCGCCATAATATGTTTGAATAAAGAAAAGTCTTATTGTTTCGGCTGAATAATTTTTTAGAATCTCTTTTGCAGTGAAAACATTGCCGAGTGACTTAGACATTTTTTCGTTTTGTATATTCAAGAACCCAAAATGAATCCAATACCTAACAAATTTCTGATCAAAGCAAGCTTCACTTTGTGCAATTTCATTTTCATGATGAGGGAAAATTAAATCATTGCCGCCAGCATGAATATCTATTGTTTTTCCCAAAAGTTTTGTGCTCATTGCCGAACATTCAATATGCCATCCCGGACGACCATTGCCCCAAGGACTCTCCCAACTTGGTTCCCCTTTTTTAGTTTTCTTCCATAAGGCAAAATCAAGTGGATTATTTTTTTGCTCGTTTACCTCTACTCTTGACCCAGCTTCCAACTCTTCCAATTTTTTACCGCTCAGTTTACCATAATTCTCAAATTTTTTAACATTATAAAAAACATCGCCATTTCTTTCGTAAGCTATTCCTTTCTCAACCAAATTTTTTATAATATCAATCATTTCATTTATATGGGCGGTCGCTTTCGGAAAAAAAGAAGCCGGTTTAATTTTGAGAGAATTTAAATCCTTAAAAAATTCTTCAGAATAAAAAGCAGCAATTTTTTCAACAGTAACATTTTCTTTTATTGATCGATTGATTAACCTATCATCCACATCGGTCAGATTCATTACAAAATTTACATCGTAACCTTTGAATTCGAGATATCTTCTAATTATATCGGCCATAATAAAAGAACGTGCGTTACCAATATGGAAATAGTCATATACTGTAGGTCCGCACATATACATTGTAACACTTGGCGGGTTAAGCGGAACAAATTCTTCTTTAGTCTTAGAAAAAGTGTTGTAAATTTTCATAAATTTTCCAGAATTTGGGAAAAAATATACAAATAGAGGGCTCTTTATACAAATTAAACATGGAATAGATTTTGTTCGATAATAAGACAAAGAGATATAACAACTTTAATTTAGACTTTGACATCTTTAATTAAATTTTTATATTTCCAAAGAGAAAAAGAAAATAAACTAACATTGTCTTATTATTATATTTTTGAATTTGATATCAGTAACTAATTTCACTCTTATTAACGGAGGAACTTTATGAATCAAAGATTTACAATTGTCGCTATTGCATTGTTTCTCTTAACCGGTGTTGTTTTTTCACAAACTATGAAAGTAACGACATTCGGTGTATCTCCAAGAGAAGCTGGACTCAGTGAAACAGATATTTATATTTCTGCCTACAATGGATTAACAAACGTTGGAGTAGGTACAACAATGTATCTTAAAGCGACATTAATTGGCGGGAGATTAAATAATCCAACATTTACTGCAATTGAAAGGGCACCCGGATCCGTTGCTGCAAATTTATTTGGTGCCAATAAAGAAGGTGTAGATACTTCAACAATAATTTTTGTTTTCAAACCCGATAAACCTGGTAAATATGTAGTTCAAGTTAGTGACGCTCCATATACTGCAACCATCACTATTAATGCTGCAAACTATATTGGAGTATTGAATACAGTTAATAATGTCAATTGCGAAACATGCCACCCAACATACGTACAAAAATGGTCTCAGACCGGGCATTCAAATATGTTAGTTAGAGGTTTAGAGGGAACTCTCAGTAGTCACTATGGTAGTAATTGTATTTCTTGCCATACAACCGGCTACGATGCAACTGCAGTAAATAATGGATTCGATGATTTTACTTTCACTTTTCCAACGGTTTTAACGACTGGAACATATCAAAGTATGATTGAGCAATTTCCCGACGCTATGAAAAGAGCAAACATTCAATGCGAAGCTTGCCATGGACCAGCTAGCGGACACTTTGGTGAGACAAAAGATTCAAGAATCCAAGCAACATTTGATGCCTCTGCTTGTGCCATTTGTCATGATGATGGACATTATCATGTTTACCCTCAGCAATGGGATTACTCAAAACACGCAGTAGCTACCAATTATCCAAGTGGTCCAGGCCGTGAAAGTTGTGTACGCTGTCATACAGCAAAAGGATTTGCACAATATACAAAAGGTATTGCAACCAATGATCCTTATTTTGATCCATCGTATCAACCAATTACGTGTGCTGGTTGCCACGATCCACATGATGTAACTAATGAAAATCAATTAAGAAAAGTCACAGTTAAGTTAACTAACGGTGTTGAGATTACTGCTGGTGGTAAAGGTAAACTCTGTATGAATTGCCATCAAAGCCGCACAAATGCTAATGATTCTTACGTCGCGAAAAAAGCTTCTTACTCTCGGTTTGGCACACACTATTCGGATCCCGCCGATATAATTAATGGGGAAAATGTTTATAAATTTGGTAAAGAATATGGATTCACAAACCATGTTGGAATTGCAGAAAATGGTTGCGTAACATGTCATATGGCTGAAGGTGCAACTGATCCCGAAGCCAAAACACAATTGGCAGGCAAACATACTTTTTCTATGAGTACCCCAAGTGGACAAGATAATATGTTAGCGTGCGCTCCTTGCCATGGCAGTTCCCTCGGTGCAAATTTTGACGATGTAAGATATTTCCCTGGTGGTAAAGGCGACTTAGATGAAGATGGGACAATCGAAGGATTGCAAGTTGAAATTCATGGTATGTTAGAAAGGTGTCTCCCACTACTGCCAACACTATCTAATCCTAGCGACTGGGCTCATTCTGATCCAG
>JBFMBS010000046.1:0-23877 GCA_040755055.1 Bacteroidota bacterium | reverse complement strand
TAATAAAGAACATAAAATAGATACTGCAAAAGTTCTTGTACCCGATCAAGGTTATGAAAGAATTAACCAGGTTATAACACAGCTTTTGTCAAGCTATCACTACCGCAAACAGAATCTTAGCGATTCGCTATCGTCTGTAATTTTTGATGAGTATATTAAAAATCTCGACCGCAACAAACTTTATTTCCTGGAAACCGACATTCAATCATTTGAGAAATACCGTTTTCAGTTTGATGATTTTCTGAAAACCGGCAAGCTTGATGCGGCTTTTGAGATTTTTAATCTCTTTAAGAAAAGATTGAACGAAAGAATGGTATATATTCATAAACGGTTGGGTGAAGAGTTCGATTATACGGCGGACGAATCGGTTAAATTGGATCGTGAAGACGAACAGTGGGCAAAAAATAATGAAGAACTGGATGAAGCATGGCGATTACGTTTGAAAAATGATCTGCTTAATTTGATTTTACCCGGTAAAGAATATAAAGCGGCAGTCGATCTGCTAACAAAAAGATATCAAAATTTTCATAAGATAATTTTGCAGTACGAAGCGGAAGATGTTTTTTCGTTATACATAAATTCGTTTACACAAGCTTATGATCCACATACCGATTACTTCTCGCCGATTGCTTCGGATAATTTCAGTATATCGATGAAACTCTCGCTCGAAGGCATCGGCGCTACATTGCGTACCGATGATGACTACACCGTTGTGAATACAATTATTCCCGGCGGACCGGCATTTAAAAGCGGCTTAATAAAGGAAGAGGATAAAATAGTTGCAGTTGGACAAGGAGAAGAAGGCGAGTTTGTTGATATTATCGGTTGGCGTCTTGACGATGCAATTCAATTAATACGCGGTAAAAAGGGAACTACTGTTCGTCTCCAAATTCTGAAAGCGAGTGATGGAGTTAATGCAGCTCCAACCGAAATTAAGATTGTGAGAGACGAAGTAAAACTTGAAGAGCAAGCGGCTAAGAGTGAAATTCTTGATATCGAAGAAGATGGTGTAAACTTTAAATTGGGCGTTATTAAACTCCCATCTTTTTATACCGATTTTGAAGGACAAAGGAGCGGGAAACCCGATTATAAAAGTACTACCAAAGATGTAAAAGCAATTTTGAAAAAATTTATCGATGAAAAGGTCGATGGTGTTATTGTCGATTTAAGAAATAATGGCGGCGGTTCCCTTCAAGAGGCAATTCAACTTACCGGGCTCTTTGTAAAAGAAGGACCGGTAGTGCAAGTAAAGAACTCAGGTAATTTTGTCGAAGTAAACCGCGATCCCGATCCGACTATTTTGTATGACGGACCGCTTGCTGTTTTAGTTAATCGGTTCAGTGCATCGGCTTCCGAAATATTTTCGGCTGCTATACAAGATTACGGACGAGGATTAATATTAGGTGATAATACTTTTGGTAAGGGCACTGTTCAAAACTTAATTGATTTGAATCGCTCTATACCGGTCACAAATAAAAAATTAGGACAGCTTAAACTCACAATTGCAAAGTTCTATAGAATTGATGGAGGCAGCACACAGCATAAAGGTGTTGTGCCCGATATACAACTACCGTCTATTTACTCGTCGCATGAATTTGGTGAAAGTTCGGAAAAGAGTGCTTTACCATGGGATCAAATTCAGCCGGCGCAGTTTAATAAATTTTCCGACTTGCAAAAATTTGTACCATCATTAAAAAATAAACATCAAGCAAGAATAAAAAATGACGCGGAATACCAAATGCTGATGGATGATATAGAAGAGTTCAATGAGAATCGTGATAAAAAAGAATTTTCGTTGAATAAAGAGGTTCGTAAAGAGGAACGTGATTTGGCTGAAGAGAGAAAAAAGAAGAGGGAAGAAGAGAGAGCAAAAATAACCGGGATAAAAATTGAAGATAAAAAAGAAGTTTCTGCCCAGGAAACAAAAGTAAGTGATTATGAATTGAAAGAAAGCGGCAGAATTTTAGCAGATATGATTTTAGCAAAAGTAGGGTAACCACCCCCATCGATGAGACAGCCTCAATTTAAGGGGTAGGTAAAATCATGAAAACTAATGCTGTCCGGATACTCGAAGCGCATAACATTCCACACCAAACAATTGAATACCAATTTAACGAAGAAGAATTGGATGCTGTTTCCGTAGCAAATAAAATCGGCGCCGAGCCTGAAACAGTTTTCAAAACATTAGTCGCAAGAAATGAATCGAATGAAGTTTTAGTTTTTGTTATCCCCGGTAACTTTGAGTTGAATCTAAAGAAAGCCGCCGCCGCTTCCGGCAGCAAGAAAGTAGAAATGATAAAAGTAAAAGAGATACAAACATTAACGGGGTATATACGCGGCGGCTGTTCGCCGGTCGGTATGAAAAAACTTTATCCGACTTTCATTGATGAAACCGCGCAACTTTTTGAAAATATTTATGTAAGTGCCGGTATAAGGGGAATGCAATTGAAGATTGCCCCGGTCAGTTTAATTTCCTTGATTAATGCAAGTTTTGCTGATTTAATTTGATCAAATTTTCATTTAAAACGGATTTTTTTTAGATTAGCCCCCGAAATTTTAGGAGTATTTGAAATGGCAAAGCAACAAACATTCGGCGATAAAGCTAAGAAGAAAGTTCAGCAGACCGGCGTTAATGTTAAATTCATTAAAACTGTAAAAACGGCTAACGGTTCTTATAAATTTCACGAGAAATTTGTTAAGCTCGACGATGTGAACAAAGTTACTACACTTAAGTAGTGAAAAGGCCACCGTAATAGGTGGCTTTTTTGGTTAATTCCAGTTTTCTTAACATTAACTTTTTATTTACTTGACTTTTCCGACTAAAATTTTATCTTGCAAATCGTAATATCACTCTAAGTATCTCTCTTTTTTATCTCGTAAATATTCTACATATAATAATTAACTAATACTCATTTTATCATAAAACTAGAAGGAGACTTATCATGGGGAATAATTATAAAAGCTATACCCTTCGAAATTATGAAGAAATTCAACAGATTGAAAAATTGAATAAAGAAGATAAATATGCAATCGAAGTTGTAGGAAATGTTCTGCCTTTCAAAACAAATAATTATGTAGTAGAAAATTTAATTGATTGGAATAATATCCCGGATGACCCAATTTTTACACTTACTTTTCCGCGGAAAGAAATGCTACTGCCTCATCATTATACAAAGATGGAAAAACTAATTTCAGCCGGGTCGGAAAAGGAAATTATCAATAACGCAGCATACAACATTAGAATGGAATTAAATCCGCATCCGGCCGGACAAAAATATAATGTGCCGAGTATAAATGGTATTGAATTACCCGGAGTGCAGCATAAGTATAGAGAAACGGTTTTGTTTTTCCCGAGCCAAGGTCAAACGTGTCATGCATATTGTACTTTTTGTTTCCGTTGGCCCCAGTTTGTGGGTTTGCAAGAATTGAAATTTGCAATGAAGGAAAGTGACCTTTTATATCAATATTTGCAACAACATCGTGAGGTAACAGATGTCTTGTTTACGGGTGGTGATCCGATGATAATGAAAACGAAATTACTTTCGGCCTACATTGAACCGCTGCTTGATGATGAACTTTATAATATTCAAACAATTAGAATCGGAACCAAAGCATTGGCATACTGGCCTTATCGTTTTCTAAGCGATGATGATTCCGACGATTTGATAAGATTATTTGAAAAAGTAGTAAAGAAAGGAAAGAACCTTGCTATAATGGCTCACTTTAATCACCCGGTAGAACTTTCAACGAAAGAAGTTGCGGAAGCAGTCCGGATAATACGTTCTACCGGTGCCCAGGTTCGTACACAATCACCGGTATTAAAACACATAAATGACAAACCGGAATTATGGGCGGAGATGTGGCGTAAGCAAGTTAATCTCAACTGTATTCCGTACTACATGTTTGTTGCGCGCGATACCGGCGCACAGCATTTTTTTGGAATTCCTCTTGTTGAAGCTTGGAATGTTTTTAGAAATGCCTATCAAAAAGTGAGCGGTGTTTGTAGAACTGTCCGCGGACCAAGCATGAGTTCAACGCCGGGGAAAATTCAAGTATTGGGTGTTAGCGATGTAAAAGATGAAAAAGTTATTGTGATGAGATTTTTACAAGGAAGGGATCCTAATTGGATTGCACGGCCGTTCTTTGCACAATACGATGAAAAAGCAATTTGGCTTGACGAGTTAAAACCAGCATTTGGTGAAGAAAAATTCTTTTTTGAAGAAGAACTTGAAAATATTTTCCATGAACATGTTTATGACGATGAATCGGAGAATTTTGAATAAAATAATAGGGTGTCTCAAAAGTAAATTTTTTAAGGAATAGAACGCAGATAACCCGCCAATAAAACGGCGGGCAAGCTCTGATTGAAACAGCTTGTCCCGCTGTACGGGAGATTTTCACAGACTTGCTTGCAGCAAGCAAGTTTTTTATTTGTCCGAAGGACTCCTTCGGACAACAATTACTTTTGAGACAACCTTATTTTATAATGAAATGTTGAATTACTAATCGGAAACAACTTCAATTGCCGGGTTAACCTCTCTCCGTAACAAATTTTCGATTGCTACCAATGTACCGCGGATAGAACTTGGGCAGCTTCCGCATGCGCCTTGATAACGTATCTTTAATGTTAGTCCGCTAAGGCCTCTTACTTCTAAACCGCCGCCGTCGCCGGCAAGTGCCGGGCGAACGCGCATATCCAAAATTTCATTGATCTTTTTAAGCAGTGCGGTCTCTTCCTCTTTGCTTACTTTTATTTCTTGTTCCGGTGGAATAAGTGACTTATCGAAATTCTTCATGAACTCAACAAAAGGTCTTTGTATCTGTCCCCACTGAGTCTTAGAATCTTTTTCTATGGTGATGAATTTATCCATATAGAAAACTGAAACCACACCGTTAATTTCGAATATTCCTTTTGCAAGCGGATCGTTCTGCGCTTCTTCTCTGGATTGAAAACTTCTCGTTTCCCGGTTTAATAATTTTTCATTAAGTATGAATTTTAATGCTTGCGGATTAGGAGTTAAATCCACGTCTTGAACTATTAACATTGTTACTACCTCTTCTTTTTCTTAATAAACTCAATAACATTGTATTAAGTTCTACTACAAGATTATTAAAAATTGGGTTGGGATTCAATGGATTTAATAATTGCCATAAATTAAATTGAAGTTATTATTTCGAATATGTAAAAAACTTAAATGGAAAGCGCATCACACACTAAATGCCAGTTAATCTTATTGTCTTTAGTGATTACATCTAACTCTTGCAGCCATTTTAATTGATTTTGCTTCATCCTTGAAGTATAATCTTCGATGCTAACAATTTTTTCAGTGAGCAATTTTCTCTTTTTAAGCTTCTCAACAACTTTGGGCAATGCTCTGTCAAAACTGATTTTTCTTTTTTCTGTAATGAAATTCAATTCGCGAAGAATTTGTAAATAATTACCTTTCTTTAACAGAAGATTTAATAATTGTAATTGGAATCTTTCTTCAGATTCATTTCTTATAGTTAGTGCTAAAGAAATACCCAAAGGAGTAAGTTTACCATTCTCGGTTAATCCAATATTGTTAGTAGTTATAAGAGTATTAGTAAAACTTCTTTGTGTTAATTTTCCTCTCGTACTTTGCTCTGAAAAAATATAATCTTTATCCCTTGGTTTAAGTGTGTAGTATAATTCAGCTCCTGAATGGTACTTTCTTTTTAATAAATAAATCTTTTCAATCAGTCTTTTAAGTTCCTGAACCCTTAAATCCCTAATAAAAGCCAATGTGCTAAGTTTTTCTTTTCCCTTTTCTTTTTCAGATTTTGATAGTGTTATTCTTTTGTAAGCGATTTCTTCTCTAACACTTCCGGAGTTTCCAACAACAAATAAACCGATTTTCCCGTTATCAGCAAAATTGATCGGTTGCAGAATATCTTTGGCAACATTTCCAAAATCTTCAGGCACAATAACGACTATAATATTGGCGCCATAATGTCTATAAGTTATCGCTTGGCCAATAGCAGTTTGTAATTCTCTTAAACCTTCACTTCCTTTTGCTTCGCCGACTAAGATATCTTCACCTTTATGTGCTAAAATATCCGGTATGTAACTATAAGCAGAATTACTTAGGTGAGCGGAAGGAATTGCGTTCTCGATTTGCCATTTTTCTTTTTGAAGATAATTTTTAAAATGGCTTACAACTACATCTTCTTTCATGTTATTTATAACTCTTTTCTAAAGATCAAACAGAATTGATGTGCTCTATTTCCCACCCAAGCATTGTTGATTCCAAGTGGGAGTAATGCTTTATCATCTTGGCACCATATTTTTTCATCCTTTAATGCCCAGCTTTTCGACCCACGTTTTGTTAAGCTGATAGCTGTATCATAAGCTAAGGGATAAAGTCTGCCATCAGCAAAAACATTATTTGTGATAATTGTTAGATATGAACCTGGAACTAAGACGTCAAAAACATTATCGAAAATTTTCGCCTGCCACTCAATAAACTCGTTATAATCATCAATATTACCAATATCCTCCTTATTATTAAAGTCACTGTATTGGGTATCTAATCCTTTTTCTTTTCTCTCTTTTTGCCTAATTGAATTTCTTTTTAATTGGTTCCAGTATGGCGGAGAAGTTATACAATACTTTATTGATGTTTTACTGAGGTTATTTTCTTTCAATACCTTTTTTATATGCAGAGAATTACCTTTGATGACAACTTGCTTAATATCCGTAGTGAATTGAAGTTCTTCGTCATTAGACTGAGCTCTTTTTTTTGCAATTTTAAAGTATTTATCAATCAATTCAATACCAATTCCATTTCTTTCGCAACTACGAGCGGCAACAAGAGTTGATCCTGTTCCTAAAAACGGATCTAAAACCCACTCCCCTTTTTTTGTAAAAAATTCAATAAATTCTTTAACAAGAGATTCAGGATATTTTGCCGGGTGGAGAATCTCATTGTCTTTCCTTGCTTTTGGTCTATGTATAAACCATGATTTCGTGAATTTAATCCACTCTCTGCCAGTGAGATTATTTAACTTATTGTTTGGATTGTACACACCATTATTTTCTTCCAAAACCACTTCTGGTTCTTCTATATCAAATTTCATATTGGACTAACGATATAATATTTATAAAATAATTTACTAATTCAGAAAATTTCAATATATAAATTAATTCTTCGCTAAAGGGTCTTAACCGGTTTTTATACTCATATCTTGATGCTAATTTAATAATTTTTTTGATAATTAAAACTCAAACTCCAATTCCACCGGGATTGTCTCATCGGCAATTGTCAGTTCATTATCTGTGCTCATATAGCCGGAAAAGAATTTACAAGTTAAATAATATCTTTTTCCTTTCTCTCCGCCGATGTGTTTATCCTTATTGATAATAAAATAAACATCTGCATTGTCTTTTTCGCCGGAATTAGATACGCCGGCAACGTCTTTCCCGTTCTCCGAAGAAATTCTTTCGGTTTTCACAATTTTACCGTCAACCTCTTTTTCGTATATCAACTCTTTACTGTCCGTGTGATAAGTGTAATACTCATTCATCCCTTCGTATTCTAATTTGATAGCATAAACGGTAAGCCAGTCAAATGAAATGTTGTTTGTTAACAGTATGTCAACCCTTAAATGATTATTATCATAACAAGAGATCACACCATAAATATCACATTCTTCCGGGTCGTATTCATCATCGGGACCATTCGGCTCTTCGTTTGGCGAAATAATCCAATCATCTGCCGTATATGGTTCGAATACATCGCTAACTTTGGTTGACATGCGGCGTGCAGCGTTTTGCGGATAGCAGATTTCTGCTGTAACTAAAATCAGTAAAAGAGGGAGAAATAAATACAGAGTCTTTTTCATTGTTCCACTCCTAAATAATTTTAATTTTAAGTGCGAATACTACCCCCGGTTAACTATCACCGATGTAAATATAAAGCAATGAGTAATAATATTTATCTGTTATTTAGTAAAAGTACAAACTCGCCTTTTAGTTTTTTCGTCTCAGCAATATTCAGGATTTCGGATAATTGCCCTCTGTAGAATTGTTCGGTTGGCAGTGTAAGGTTGAACGCAATTACCATTTCAATTTTTGTGCTGAATATTTTCGAAATGTCCGTCAGGATGGCTTTTAAACGGTAAGGAGTTTCCATTAATATGATCAGTTCTTTAATACTTTTTAGTTTAAGAAGTTCTTTCCTTCGCAAATCGGATTTGGGCGAAAGCCACCCGGCATAATAAAACTTATCAAGTTTGAATCCGCAGCCAACGAGCGCTGTCATAATTGAACTTGCACCGGGAACCGTAACGATTTCAATCTTAGCATTGATGCACATTTGCACAAGCAAAGTACCCGGATCGGAAAATAGAGGTGTGCCGCAATCGGAAATTAATGCTGCCGACTTACCATTTTTTATCTTTTGAAATATTTCTTGTGACGCTTCTTCTTCATTGTGTTCGTTTAGAGAGACTAATTCTTTTTCGATTTGGAGATGAGAAAGTAGTCTTCTCGCTTCTTTGAATTCTTCACAGATTATGAAATCGACTTCTTTGAGAGTGTTAATTGCGCGGAGGGTTATATCGTCATGATTACCTATTGGTGTGGATACTATGAAAAGTTTGGCATTCATAAAAGACTTTCACGCGGAGTCGGCAAAGTTAAACGCAGAGATCGCTAAGTAATTACCGTGTCTTTGCGAATCCTTGCGGTCTTTGTGTGAAATTAAATTAACTCTTTTAATTTATCTTTTAACTGCGATAACTCAATGATCTGTTTTTCATTAGTCGAGCGCAATTTTACTTCAACTTTTCCTTCCTTCAAATTCTTTTCTCCGACGATTACTTGGATCGGCATTCCAAGCAGATCTGCATCATTGAATTTGAATCCGGCGCTTACATCAGGTCTATCATCAAAAATAACCTCGAATCCCTCTTTAGTCAGATCTTCATAAATTTTATTTGATGTTTCGTTGACGAGTGAATTTTTCATATTCAAACCGACAAGATGAAGATCAAAAGGTGAGAGAGGTTTTTTCCATATGATTCCTTTCTCGTCATAATTTTGTTCGAGGTAACATGCAAAAATTCTTTCGACACCGATTCCGTAACTGCCCATAACAATCGGATGCTCTTTACCGTGTTCATCGAGATACATTACTCCAAGCGCTTCTGAATATTTTGTGCCGAGTTTGAATATATGTCCGAGTTCAATCGCTTTGAAAACATCGAGCTTAGAACCGCAGCGGACACATTTTTCTCCGCTCTCTGCAGTGCGTAAATCGAAATATTCGATGTCCGGTACATCGCGTTTCAAATCAATTCCGCCGATGTGATAATCATTTTTGTTTGCACCGCTGTAAAGATTGTTCGCATCCTTCAAAAGATTATCGGCAATAATTCTATGTTTGAACCCAATCGGTCCGATAGAACCGGCATCTGCACCTGAAATTTCTTTGAGCTCATCTGGATGGCAAGGGCGAACATTTCCGCCAAGAACGGAGCCAAGTTTAGATTCGTTCACTTCGTCATTACCGAGCATCAGCACCAGCACCGGTACGCCATCATGCATGTAAACACGCGACTTTGCAGTTTCATGCTCGTCAATTTTTAAGAACGCGCATAGTTCGTCAATCGATTTTACATTTGGAGTAGAGATTTCGTACGGCATTTTACTTTCGCTGTGTCTTTGTGCTGTTGCAGAAACAGATTGCGCAACTTCTACGTTGGCGGCGTAACCGCATTTCTCGCAGTATGCAACTGTATCTTCGCCAGCATCGCTTTTAACCATAAACTCTTCGGATTTGCTGCCTCCCATCGCACCGCTCGATGCACCGACAACAAAATATTTGAGTCCGCATCTATCAAAAATTTTTCTATACGCTTTATCATGCAAATCGTAAGCTTTATCCAGATCTTCGAAACTTTTATCTAGAGTGTATGCATCTTTCATAATGAATTGTCTGCCGCGTATAACTCCGCTTCTCGGACGCGGTTCGTTTCTGAACTTAGTTTGTATCTGGTACCATATCTGCGGCATATCTTTGTACGAGACCAGCGCACCTTTTGCGTGATAAGCAACTATCTCTTCGTGTGTTGGTGCTAAAACGTACTCGCGATTCTTGATATGAAACAGAATATCGCCGAATGCTTCAACACGCCCGGTCTGTTCCCAAATTTCTTTTGGATTTAATGCCGGGTAATGAAATTCTTGTCCGCCGATTGCATTCATCTCTTCGCGGATGATATCCATAATTTTTCTGATAACTTTGTAGCCGAGAGGCAGCCATGTGTAAATTCCGGCTGATAACTGCCGGACCAGTCCTGAGCGTATCATTAAAATATGGCTTGGTATCACAGCTTCTGCCGGTACTTCTTTCAATGTCGGGATAAAAGATTTACTAAATCTCATCTAACTTCGCATTTGTTGGAAAATTAAGGGCAAAGATAAGAAATGATGAATCTATATGGAAATTGAGGTGAAATTTATTGTTGTAAATATTAATTGTTATCTTTGAGCTAAGATTAATAGGTTAATAATGAGCACACGTATTAACATTTCTTCCGGCTCGCCGTGGGAACCGGTTGTAGGATTTTCGAGAGCGGTGAAAATCGGTTCGCAAGTTTTTGTTGCCGGAACTGTTGCGGTTGATGCCGAAGGAACGATTCACGGTATCGGTGATTATTACGAACAGGCAAAATATATTTTCTTGAAGATTGAGAAAGCTCTGAAAGAAGCCGGTGCAACTTTGAATGATGTTGTCCGCACAAGAATGTTTGTTGTTGATATCAAAAATTGGGAAGTAGTAGCAAAAGCGCACGCAGAATTTTTTAAAGATGTTCGTCCGGCGGCAACAATGGTTGAAATCAGCAAACTTATTGACGACAGATGTCTCGTTGAAATTGAAATTGATGCAATAATTAATAATTAGACCTCCCCTATATCCCCCTCCTAATTTAGGAGAAGGAATTAAAGGGGGTGGTTATATAGAAAATACTAATGCAAACATTTGATCCACTAACCGAAGACCAGCCGCACGATCCTGATTTCCCGGCATCGATGGCGCCGGTAGTATTTGTAAATCACGGCTGCCGTTTGTTCGGCACAATGTTTATCGCATCGGGCGAAGGATTGCACCCGGTTATAATTTTGTTGCACGGTTCGCCGGGCAACGAAACAAATTTTGATCTCGCACATGTATTCCGCCGGCAAGGATTTAATGTTTTCGTTTTTCATTACCGCGGATGCTGGGGCAGTGAAGGCGATTATTCATGGAGTAATTTACTCGACGACACATCTGCTGCAATTGATTTTATGAAGAGTGGAACAGTCCGCACTAAATTTAGAGTTGACGGAAATAAAATTATTTTAATCGGCCACAGCATGGGAGGATTTTCGGCACTTTACAATTCATTACATCGCGATGAAATTAAAAATGCTGCGGCAATCAGCGTCTTCAACTCCGGTTCATTCGGAGAGATTCTGGAAATCAACAAAGAGATTTTTGATTACAGCGTTCAAACTATCGAACCGACAATTCCATTTCTGAAAAATGCATCTGCACTAAAACTTTTGAACGAGTGCATCGCAAATAAAGTTGAGTGGAATCTGCTCAATCATCTCGATAAACTTCTGCATAAAAATATTTTGATGATCGGCGCCAAGCACGATATGATTGCACCGATGGAACTTCATCACGTTCCGCTTGTAGGAGCATTGAAATTATTGAAGGCGGAGAATGTAGAAGACCGCCTTTTGGAAACCGGGCATTCCTATTCCGATAAACGGATCGAACTCGCAAGAATAATTTCAAACTGGCTGAATAAAATAAAATGGTGAGAGCAATAGCATGAGCAAGATTATTGGCGATATGCCGAAAGAAGAATTCAAAAAATACGGACACGAGTTAATCGATTGGATTGCGGATTATCTCGATAACATCGAAACATATCCCGTTCTGCCGGATATGAAACCGGGAGATATCAAATCAAAACTTCCGCAAACAGCTCCGCAGCAGAATGAAGATTTGAAAAATATTTTCTCCGATGTCGATAAAATTATTTTGCCCGGCGTTACTCACTGGCAGCATCCGAATTTTATGGCGTACTTTAATTCAACTGCAAGCGGACCGGGAATACTCGGCGAAATTTTATCTGCTGCATTCAACACAAATGGAATGGTTTGGAAATCGAACCCAGCATCTGCAGAACTTGAAGAGACGGTTTTAAACTGGTTTAAGAAAATGCTCGGACTGCCGGAAGAATTTTTCGGTGTTGTTTACGATACCGCATCGGTCAGCACATTGCACGGAATAGCAGCCGCGCGCGAAAACTCCGGATTAAATATCCGTTCGAAAGGATTGAGCGATACGCAAAAATTAATTTTATACTGCACCGAACACGCACATTCGTCAATCGATAAAGCTGTGCTCACACTCGGAATCGGGATGGAGAATATCCACAGAATTCCGGCTGACGAAAACTTCAGCATGATTTCATCCGAACTTGCAAAAGCAATTAAAGAAGACCGCGCGAAAGGATTTGTTCCGTTTTGTGTTGTTGCAACAATCGGAACTACATCATCGACGGCAGTCGATCCGGTTGAAGAAATTGCAGATATCTGCGAGCGCGAAAATATTTGGTTTCACCTCGATTCTGCTTACGCCGGCGTTACAGCAATTCTTCCCGAAATGAAAAAATATTTCAAAGGATTTGAACGCGCGGATTCATTTGTTGTCAATCCACACAAATGGCTTTTTGTTCCGATTGATTTCAGCATACTCTACACGCGCAAACCCGGTGTACTGAAAAATGCATTCAGTCTCGTACCGGAATATCTGAAAACAGCCGAAGACAACACTGCAATCAATTATATGGATTACGGGATACAACTCGGCAGAAGATTCCGCGCACTCAAATTTTGGTTTGTACTTCGTTACTTCGGCGTAGAGGGATTGCAAGAAAGATTACGCGAACATTTGCGGCTTGCACAACAATTTGCGCAATTGATCAACGGACACGAAATGTTCGAACGTTTGGCACCGGTTTATTTCGGTACGATTTGCTTCCGTGCAGAGCCAAACGGAATTACAGATGAAAATAAATTGAACGAGCTGAACGAAAAACTTTTGAACGCGGTCAATGCAACCGGAAAAGTTTTCCTCGTTCATACAAAACTTAACGGAAAATTTACTATACGACTTGTTACTTCAGGCTTGCGTACAGAAGAAAAACATGTTATGCTTGCATGGGAAATTATTAAACAAGAATTAATAAAGTTGGGCAAATAACAAGAAGTTAGTAATCGGAAATCTGATTTTAACTTGCCCTTTCCTTCGGGAAGGGTCTGGGATGGGCTTTATGGAAAGGATTTATCAATATACTTTGCTCGCGTTTACTTCGCTGTTTACAATGGTAACTCCGTTTGGAGTGATTCCGCTTTTTAGTTCGATTACTTCGAACATGACATACAAACAAGTTCACAAAATTGCATTTAAAGGTGTACTCACTGCATTCATAATAATGGTGCTGATTGCACTCGCCGGAAATTTTATTTTCGATTTTTTCCACATCTCCGTGAACGGACTTCGAATTGTCGGCGGCGTACTTTTCTTCATGTCGGGATACGACATGCTGCAAGGAAAGTTCAGCCGCATCAAAGAACAAGGACAAACTTTCACGGAATACGTTAACGATTTTGCAATCACTCCGCTCGGCATCCCGATTATCTGCGGACCCGGTTCAATCACAATGACAATGGTTCTTTACAACGATGCGGACGGCACGGCAGAAAAATTAATTCTGCTTTCCGTTATTGTTGTTGTGCTCTTAATTACTTATTTGATTTTAGTGAGCGCCAGAAAAATTCTCCGCTTACTCGGCGATAACGGCAACAAAGTTTTGATGAGAATTATGGGATTGATACTAATGGTCATCGCCGTTGAATTGGTATTCGCGGGAATCAAACCGGTTATAAGAGATATCATCACCATCAAACCTTAAAACTCTTGCTCTTTCTCTTGTTCATGCTCTTGCTCAAATTTTAGAACAAGATTAAGAATATGATCACGAGCAAAAAAATAGACCACGGATAACACAGATCCCCACGGATGCTTCACAAAGCTCAGCATATGTTTTATCAGTGATGATCCGTCCAATCCGTTTCATCCGTGGTCTATCAAAAATATTTTTTAGAAGAGTCCTTCGATAGAAAGATATCGTTCGCCGGTATCATAATTAAACGTGAGAACTTTGCTTCCTTCTTTTATCTCGCCCAGTTTTTTTGCAACTGCCGCAAGCGAAGCGCCGGATGAAATGCCGACAAACAAACCTTCTTCTTTTGCCGCACGTTTTGCGAATTCAAATGCTTCCTCTTTCGATATCTGAATTACTCCGTCCAAAAGATTTGTCTCCATAATTTTCGGAACGAATCCGGCACCGATACCTTGTATGGGGTGAGGACCCGGCTGACCACCGGAAAGTACTGGGGAGAGTTCTGGTTCTACCGCAAAAGTTTTAAGATTTGGGAAT
The DNA here is from genome assembly GCA_040755055.1 of Bacteroidota bacterium. GTDB lineage: Bacteria > Bacteroidota > Ignavibacteria > Ignavibacteriales > Melioribacteraceae > DYJK01. The sequence goes on along the minus strand of JBFMBS010000046.1, from coordinate 9,351 downwards.
TTTTCCTTCAACACTTTTGCAACACCGGTTATGTGTCCGCCGGTACCAACACCGGTTATTAGGTAATCAATTCCTTCCGGGAAATCTTTTAATATTTCTTGCGCTGTTGTTTTGATATGCACCTCAACATTAGCATTGTTTTCAAATTGCTGAGGTATCCAAACTTTTGGATTTGATGTGGCAATCTCGTTTGCTTTTTCGATTGCACCCTTCATTCCTTTTTCGCGCGAAGTCAATTCAAATTTTGCACCGTACGCCGCCATCACTTTTCTTCTTTCGATTGACATCGATTCCGGCATGACGAGAATTAATTCATAACCTTTAACAGCAGCTACCATCGCGAGCCCGATTCCCGTGTTGCCCGAAGTCGGTTCAACAATCACGCTGTCCGGTTTTAAAATACCTTTTCTCTCGGCATCTTCAATCATTGAGAGGGCAATTCTATCTTTGATACTTGCACCGGGATTTGCTCTTTCTAATTTTACCCACACCTCATGCTGATTTCCGAAGAGCCGGTTAATCTTTACATGAGGCGTGTTCCCGATTGTTTCGAGTATGTTATTCGCTTTCATATTATCTCCTTTTATTAAATGACAAAATTAATTGTGTTTTCAAATTCTTGATTGCTTCTTACACGGACTTCACTTTTGTTATATACAATTGAATTTGCCGGAATACTTTGAGCTATCCATGAATTGCCGCCGATAATACTGTTCTTACCGATGATTGTGTTACCACCAAGAATAACGGCTTGCGAATAAATTATCACATCATCTTCAATTGTTGGATGGCGTTTTGTTTGTGCTAAATTTTTATCAACACTTAACGCACCAAGTGTAACACCCTGGTAAAGTTTTACATTTTTGCCGATCACTGTTGTTTCACCGATTACAATACCGGTCCCGTGATCAATAAAAAACGGCGAGCCAATCGTTGCACCGGGGTGAATATCGATGCCGGTTTTTTCGTGCGCATATTCCGTTAGTATTCTTGGAATAATCGGGATGGAGAGAAGGTAAAGTTCATGCGCGAAGCGGTAAATTATAATTGCCATAAAACCGGGATAGGCAAGTATAACCTCGTCAATGCTTTCAGCCGCCGGATCGCCTTTGAATATTGCTTCGGCATCATTCCACAACATTTTATCTATCTCAGGAATTTTTTGAATAAACTTACCGGATAGCTCTTCAATATCGTCAGGTGCCTGGCCGTTCAACAGCTTTATTAGTTCTACCAAGTCTCTTTTTAATAATTGGAGTTTTGCGAGCACCTCTTCATCGTTGTTATAAATTTTGACCGAGAAGTGGGGAAAAATAAAATCAATCAATTGAAGAAGATAATTTATCGCTTCTGTTTTTAACGCAGATGTGCATGAATGTGTTTGTCTCTTTGCCAAAAAGCTTTTTACAAAATGATTATACGAATCCTTTTTAATGGTTTCCATTTTCTTTCCATATAATTAATTATTTGTTTAGTTAAGGATAGAAAACTGATATGAATCAGTTACAACAACAGATACAGCAAGCGGTACAGAATAATGCGGATTGAGCAACTGCTTTTGATGTCTCTTTGTAAAGATCGATATGTAAGATTTTTTTCAACTTAATTCTTAAAATTTCTATTGCAACTATATAAATGATTTTTCTTAAAAGAAAGTTCCAAATAAAAAAAGCGGCAAGTTATTGCCGCTTAACGAGGTTGCAAAAATAATAGTTCTATTATTTCACAACTTTTACTTCTTGAGCTTGAGGTCCCTTTGGCCCGTCACCAACGGTGAATTCAACTTGTTGACCTTTTTCAAGACTTTTGTACCCTTCGGATTGAATAGAACTGAAATGAACGAATACATCGCCGCCTTGTTTGCGCTCAATAAAACCGTAACCTTTGGTAGCATTAAACCATTTTACGGTTCCATTTTCACGATCAGCCATGGAAAAAAACTCCTTTAAAAATGTTGCTAAAACAGCTTACTTAAATGAACAATATTCTAAACTAAAACTTGTTTATCTGCTTAGCTTAACTGTTCACTGGTTATAACTTAGTAATTATTAATAACAAACAAAAATCAATTTTAACTTTTCATCATCATTGCTATTTGTGATGCTTGCTTCTGGTTATATTCAAAAGCTATCTTTTTATAATTTACAAGGTCGATAATGGTACCGATCAAGCAGATACCGCCGGTTAATAGGTAAAGAATACCGAGGCCAATCTGGTCGGTTAGGAATCTTTGTATGCCGGATATGCCAAGAAAACCAACCAAAGTAACAAGAAGGATGGTTTGCGGATCTCTTCTACGGGTTCTGTAAATATTTGCGAATTGCTGCGCTTGTTTTTCGTCCATGTTTTTAATTACACTGGCAATGTACATTTGTTCTTCACCCATAATTTCGGGCATTAATTCGTAAACTGTTGCCATGAAGCACCTCTTTTTGTTAGTTGATATTTTGAGAACATCTTTTTGATTAATCCAATTATTCGAATGGAGATAATGGCAAAGGCAAATAATCCTAATGGATGTGTTTTAAGTGAATTAATAAAATCGAAATGATAAAAAAATGATATTGACCTTCCCAAACCGCAGCCGGGACAATTTTCTATTCCAATATTATGAAAAGGACATAATGTGAATCGCTGTATTTCATATGGATTGATGAATACAAGATAGGAGAGCGCAAGAATCCATAAGACCGCTTCCCACTCTATGAATTTTATGTAGTATGAGATTCTTTTCATTTAAACGAAAATATCCGTTTAGATAATACCTTAATTTTTAGATTGAATCAAGCACGTTACATTAGTCGTATGGTATTTTGTTTGGTTTTAAATAGGGAAGCGACTCTTAATCGAGAAATACCTGGTGTAGAAGCGTAACTCGATCATTTGTATAAGACACAATATCAAGCTTATTGATTGCGCCTACAATTTCTATTCCTTTGATGTTAATGTCATCCGCAAAATTTTTACATGCGAAAGGATCTTTGTTATTTCCTATGCCGAGATGTGGAATGAACGGGATATCGATGCGGAGTTCTTTTTCTAAAATCCCGGTGTAAAGTGAATCATGAAGCTTAACAAAAATCCGGTAACCTTCCTCCGGGATAAGAAATACATCGTAATAATCGCTGAATGAGTCTTTGACTACTTGTGAACACCTCAGCACAAAGTAGAATGTCTTAATGTTCTTAGTAATTTTTTCAACATGCTTAATAAATACTTTTTCGTCAATATCAAATACCGGGAAGACAATAGTGAAGTGCGGTTCAACTATGTTGAAATAACGCTCATCATATTTTGCACGGACTGATTGTAACCAGTCGTAATCTTTTTTTTCGATTGAGGGATACGCTAAAACCAATAACGACATTTTTTATCCTTGTATTACAGATATCTTTCCCGAACAATACGAATATGATGTTCAGCATGACCAACCATAATATAAGCAAGTGCACGAACGCTGACTTCGTTTTCGCTGGCTATTCCCTTTGCAAACCACATCCTCTCGGTAAATCCCTTAAACATATTAATATTTGTTCTGCGCAGAGATACGAATTCTTCGATTAACATTTGTAACGGAATAGAATCGTAATTCGAATTTTGGATGTAGTAATTCTCATCGAAACTTTGGAGCGGCTTACTATCGTTTCTTGAAAAACGCATAGCACGGTAAGAAAAAACTCTTTCCGCATCGATTATATGACCAAGCACTTCCCTGACGGACCATTTACCTTGAGCGTAGCGGTATTTTGATTTCTCTTCCGTTATCTTTGAGAAAAAATTAGTAGCGGCACCGAGCTGATCTTCCAGTATCCCGACAATATCTCCTTGCGGTACTTTCTCTACATATTTATGATAATACTCTGCATATTCGTTTTTGTTCGGACGTTCCATTTTATTCTTTTATTTAATTAGTAGTAATTTTATCGTAGAAATAAATTTTTCTGAACTAACTCTGCATAAGTATGTTCCGCTCGAAACTTTTGCCCCGGAATTATTAACTCCATTCCAGAATAGAGAATGCGTACCGGCACTTTTTGGTTGTTCATTAGCGGACCAAATTTCTCTTCCAAGTAAATCATAAATTTTTATTGAAATATCTGAAGCTTGCGGCAAGGTAAATTGTATTATCGTCCCCGGATTAAATGGGTTCGGATAAGCAGTTAATTTGAAATCCGTCGGAATTAATATTTCATCATCAACATCAGTTGGTATGTTGGCGGAACCCGGTGTTGGAGAAAGCGAACGCCAGCTTACAGAACCATCGGGAAATCTTCCGTATGAAATATCTGTCTGTTGCGCACCGAATGTTAATGAATCAATCCATGTAACACCGTCGCTCGCAGCAAGCCCTATAAACTCTCCGCCTTTTGATAATTTGAAATTAGCATGGTAGCCCGGCTGTCCGTCGTTATGGTTTTCATCGCACCAGATAACAATAAATTCACCGGGGTTTAAAACCAAATTAGCATCGATGAACTGCCACTTAGCCGGATTATCCCGTTTGTCCGTTAAGTACATCCCGGTTAATGTTATTGGCGATGAAGTTGGATTATATAATTCAATCCAGTCATCATGTTCACCAACCGGATCGGCAGTTGAATTAACATTATCTGCAAGAAATTCATTAATTACAAGATGGTCCGTTAGTGATTCATCCGCAGCTTTTAATTCAATAAAACTATTGCGAGGAAAAAGTTCTTTAACACCCGTATTATCTTCTATTTCTATTTGAAATTTGCCTCTTCCGTTTGAACCGAGCGGCGGTATTACACCAACCCACCTATCGGCATCTTCAACTTTCTTTGAATTAATTGGTTTGAATTGCATCGGGTGATCGACTATAACTGTCAAGTCTCCCGGATGGTATTTTATTGTTTGTTGCCCGATTCCGCTCTCGTCAAAACCCGAAGCATAAACATAGATCGAATCATTAGCTCCCGGATTTTTAGGTTCGTAATCTATCTTATAAATAATCGGTGATGCCGTAACATAATTTATTTTGTTCGGGATCGATTTATATCTTTTATCAATAAAATCTACGATACCGTTGTGTACATGTAATTTTGTGAGCCCGGTAAACGAAAGATAAAAATCATCCATGGTAAAACCGTAATCCCTGGTGCGGTAAGTATCGGAGTTTGCGTATTCATCGATCATGTTTTTTAAACTGTCAATCCTCAAGTATAAATAAGGAAGGTTGAGAACATTGTTTCTGTAAAATTCTATAAAGTGGGTGTAAAGATTTCTGTATTCAGGAAGTTGCAACATTCTTTCAATCAGCGGTCTTTCCCCGTTAGCTATTTGAGGAAAATAATAAGGGTCGGCTTGCGTCCAATCGATGCCGATCCAGCTTATACCAAGTGTATTATCATAATCATACGGCAGCCAGTGGAATTTTTTTTTGGACGGTTCGTAATACAAATAGTAGTTATTCATCAGCGACCAATACTCATCCCAGCTGCCAACGAGTATATTTACAGCTTCGTATTTCAAAAACTCGTCGATGAATAAAATTGATTCTAAGGAATCCGGCAAAGAGTTTAACGGTGTCTGGTTGATTATTCTTATTAATTTTGCAAGCTGCGAATAATCATCTTGATCTTCGTTAGTAGTAAGATCATACGTGCGGTGTGTACCGCTGTAAAATTTATATGAATTAGGGTCAGTCCCTCTGTAAGTAAGATCAGCCGGGTAGAGGCATTTCCAGAGATTGCCGGTATCGTCAGAGTAATTCTTTTGTAAGAATTCATCGTCAACGTGTTCAACGGAAATATAAAGTCCGTGATAAATGGTGTTGATATAAACAGCAGCATGTGAAGCACGGCTGGCATTCATACCAATATCTTGAAAAATGTCCCAGCAAATTTTTGCACGTGTGATAGACGGATCATTATGTTCACCGTTCAAGTTCATTTCATCTACATCGTAAAACTCTCTGCCTGGTACAAACTCGTTAAAAGAGAGTTTGAAAGATTTTTTTTGAGCGTAGCGTGATGTGTTTCCGCGGATTCGTATTCCAACATCCTCAATAGTTTCATCAAAATGTTCGTTTAGAATTCTCACTGTACATTTACGCATTACATCGCTGTCCGGATTCTGCATCATCGAATCGTAAGCACCTTGATTCATTGCTATGTAAATACGGCTTACTTCGCTGTCCTCGTAGAGTTTCCAGCTTTCATCATTGGTTTGTGCAATTGATTGAATTGCGATAAGAGTGAAAATCATTGTGAGTAATTTTAAGGTAAGTCTCATTTCATATCCCGGAATTAAAATGATTTTGCGTTCAAAAAGTAAAAAAGAAAAGAATAATTAGCTATGGAAAGAAAAATAGCTTTTAAATACTGTTCATTAATAGTAATTAAAAGCTGTGTAATTTCCATTTGCTTTTTATAGCTCTTATTTGAATTTTGCCATCGGCATTATATCATTTCATCACTCAAAGATGGAGATTCAATGAGCACCCGCCGACAGTTCCTGAATAAATTTTTAATAACTACCGGTTCAACAATTGTAGTTCTAAAAACCGACGCACTTGCGCGTGTTGCCGAAACTGTAGAGAAGTTCGGAATGGATCGATCGCCTAAAGAACTGGCATCGGACGAAAATTTTTGGGGAAGGATCCAATCAGCTTTCGATGTTGACCGCTCTATAATCAACTTGAACAACGGCGGCGTATCGCCATCACCCAAAACCGTAATAGATGCATTCAAACGTTACACCGATTATTATAATCAGGCGCCTTCTTATTACATGTGGCGGCATGTTGAGCCGCAAGTGGAAACTATACGCGAAAAACTTGCGTACAACTTCGGTTGTGATAAAGAAGAAGTTGCTATTACACGCAACGCAAGCGAATCTTTACAGATTGTTCAGCAAGGAATGAATTTGAAAGAAGGCGATGAGGTTTTAACTTCAACTCAAGATTATCCGCGCATGTTAACTACTTATAACCAGCTCGAACGAAGATGGGGAGTAAAACTTGTTCAAGTTAAATATCCCACTCCATTAATAGATAAAGATGATTATGTTGAAGCTTTCAAAAACGGAATTACACCAAAGACAAAAGCTATTCTTGTAAGCCACATTTGCTTCTTAACCGGGCAGATTTTGCCGGTGCTCGAAGTGAGCAAACTTGCCCACGAACACGGTATACCGGTCATTTGCGATGCCGCTCATTCGTTCAACCATATCCCGTACAAATTGAAAGATTTACAATGCGATTTTTTCGGCACGTCGCTTCATAAATGGACTTACGCGCCAATCGGTACCGGGATGCTTTATGTAAAAAAGGATTTGATTAAAACTATCTGGCCTTTGATGGCGGCACCGAAAGAGATGGATGAAAATATCCGTAAGTTTGAAGAAATCGGCACACACCCGGCAGCCAATCATAATGCTATTGGTGAGGCGCTTGCTTTCAACGAAGCCATCGGTATCGATAGAAAGGCGGAACGGTTCCGATATCTGCATTCAAGATGGATCGATAAGGTTAGAGATTTTGATAATGTTAAGTTCAGGGTGAATATTGATGATGAAGAGAACTGGTGCGGTCTTGTCAACTTTTATATCGAAGGAACTGACGTACAAAAAATGGTTAACTATCTTTTAAACCAGCATAGAATATTTGTTGTACCGATTGTACATGATGAGTTTAAAGGAATTAGAGTTACGCCGAATGTTTATACGCTCGAATCTGAAATCGATATGTTTGCAGAGAAAATAGTTTCTATTGTTAAAGGTGAAGTTAAAGAAGTGATGATCTGATTTTTAATTCTGAATCCCGACTCTGAGCAGCTCGATTGAGCTCGCCGAAGTCTAATCGAAGAACGTGATGTCCATAGGACCCCCTTGAGAAGAATCTCTAATCAATGAACCTCTCACCTTACGCAAAGTAAGTTTTATATTTCCCCGACCTTTCAGGTCGGGGAAATAACCCAAAGCAACCACCGGCTTTAGCCGCATGGATATTCAAAATGTGGCTAAAGCCAAGTTTTGTTTGTCTAATAAGTTCCCGACATGAATGTCGGGGCAATTTAAAAATTTGTTTTTTGCGTAAAGGGAATGAATAATTTTTCTTGTACAATTTTTTTAGTTACTTTGATGGGGCAACTGATTTTAATAGTGAAGTTAGAAAGAAAGCAAAGAGATAAGCTGTTGAGGTGGTGGATTTCTCTCCCGACAAGTCGGGAGAGAAATGACAATGATATACTTTGTTTTCTGTCGTGAGTGGCCCCCTCATCAGAACAATAGTTATTTTTTCGCTACTTGTCCGAAGAAGTAATTCTTATTCATCAAGTAAGATTTATTCTTTTCTAACAGCTCTTTCACAAGTTCTATTCCTATTACTTTTGTTATTCCGGTGCGTATCATTTGTTCACGTTCAACGTAAACTTCTCCTTTGTACGGCAGCATAGGGTTAAATTCAATATCGGGTTGTTTTGTAATGGGGTGAAGAATATATTGATAATCAGCCGGTACCGATCGGACTAAACCAACAAGTTCAAAATTTGGAACGCCATCGCGGATAGCCAGAACTACTCCGCCGCTGTAACCGCGGTTAAATACTGCGTCAATTAGAAAAGAATGTCTTTCTCGCTGCGGACTGCTCACAATACCTTTGGAGATCATCTTGTAATTCATCGGGAAACCGAAAACATAAATAAAACTTCCCCATTCCAGGTCGGCAGATTCACCCCACGGATAGTTGAAGACCGGCAGATTAATAGTTGTTTGCGAAGAATATTTCCGTCCCAGTAGTGCTATATCGTTGGTTTTATCGAGAAGGACAATATCTAACTCGCCTCCATCAGGAAGATCGGGTACATAATTAGACTGTCTGGATTTAATCGATATACTCTGAACAATTTTAGTTGCGGTGCCATTATTATCTACATAGTACGATATAACCGTATCAGGGAAATTTACAATGTGGGCTACTGTTAGTAATGCAACATTGCCGAGGTTCTCATAAATAATTGTTGCAGTGCCTGAAGCGGAACGGTTAAAATAAACTTCTTCGGATGCTGTTTCTTTGTAATTCTTTCCTTTTAGATCGGAAAGTTTTAACTGTCTATCCTCGGGAAAAATGTAACTTGTGTAGAATGCTATACTATTTAAGAGTTTAATCGAGTTGCTTATTTCTTCAAGTTGTGCCGATGAATTTTTGTACGGGAACTCACTGTCGTACTTACCGTCATTTAAAGTGGGATATACTGTTTCATAAACAGAGCTGCATGCAATCAAAAGCACCGGGATAATTCCGCCAAAACAGATTCGCAGTAAGCTTGAAATTTTCATAGGACACCTCAATGCAAATATATCTTAATGAAATCTAACTCAAATTCTTTT
>JBFMBS010000045.1:0-24410 GCA_040755055.1 Bacteroidota bacterium | reverse complement strand
GCCTCTAGTGCTACTTTCGCTTTGAATTCACTGCTGAAGGTTTTTCTTCCTCTGGACATTCTGTGGCTCCTTTTTTACCACATTAAATTATCTGTTTTTTTTGTCCAAATTTTGGGGTACAGCATAAACATTCATTAATAGTACTTGACATTGTGGTTGTTATAATTTATGTTTTATTTACATGTAAACGTTTACATATTAATATATTGTGCAATCTAAAAAAATTAATATTAAAGAAATTGCCAAGCGTGCCAATGTTTCGATAGCAACGGTATCGCGTGCTTTAAGCGGCAATAATAATGTGACTAAAGAGACACAAAGTAAAATTCTTAAGATAGCACACGAACTGAACTATAGACCTAATCTTTTAGCACGAAGTTTTGTAAAGGGTAAAACAAACATAATCGGATTGATATTACCCGATATATCGGATGAATTTTTCTCTGAGATAATAAAAAGTGTGGACGACACCTCTTATCAAAACGGGTATTTCACGATGGTAATTAGTTCACATGGTAACAGATCACTCGTAGAATCGATAAATACGATGATGAGCAGCCGGATAGTAGATGGATTAATTGTACTCCTAAGTACTGTGAATGACGAAATCAAAAAAACATTGAGTTCGCATAGTATCCCCATTGTTGCAATAAGCGGTGATACGAGCATTGGTAATTACGATATAATTACTATCGATAATTATAAATCGTCACGTGATGTTGTAAAATATCTTTATAAGAAAGGATACAAGAAGATAGCTTACATAAATGGTCCGGATGAAAATGGAGATGCAATCCTACGCTATAAGGGATTTTGCGATGAATGCAAAAAATTGAAATTGACAATTAACCCGGTATGGATAGTAAAGGGTGATTTTACATTATCAGGCGGTGAGGAAGCAGCAAATCAACTTTTGCAGAATAAGGAAAGACCCGAAGTGATTTTTGCAGCAAACGATATGATGGCTGCCGGTTGCTATAACTCGCTTGTAAAAAACGGTTATAAAATTCCTGAAGATATCGGCGTGGTAGGGTTTGATGATATATTAATTTCCGAATACTTAACACCACCTTTGACCACGATCAAAGTTGATACTGAAACGCTTGGTAAATATGCAACAGAAAAGTTGATTAATCGAATCAACGGCAGCGACGTGACAAAACACCAGGTGGTTACTGTTAATACTGAATTAGTAATTCGAAAATCATGTTAAATCAAATAAGGTAATAAATGTAATGGGTAAGTTCGAAACAAAATACGGTTATTTTTCTGACGACGGGAATGAGTACGTAATAAAAAATCATAAAACTCCAAAACCATGGGTAAATGTTATTTCAAACGGAACATACGGCTTGGTTATCTCGCAAACCGGCGGGGGGTTCAGTTTTAACGAGCATTCGGAATTTAACAGATTAAATAGATGGCACCAGGATTTAATACGTGACGACTGGGGAAAATATTTTTATTTCAAAAATAACAGAACCGGAGAGGTATGGAATCCTACGTGGGCGCCGGTTAAAAAAGAATTGAATGAATATGAAGTTAGATATGGTTTCGGGTATGCTTCATTCAAATCCGAGTATAAAAATATTTCTGTTAAGTTAGATCTATTTGTTCCGCTGAGCGAAAACTTGGAAGTATGGAATTTTACAATAACTAATAAATCAAAAGATCTGCTTGATCTTTCTATCTATTCTTACTTTGAGTTTTGTATGGGATCATCGGCAGATCACCATAGAGAATTTCACAAAACATTTATTGAAACTGAATTTTATGAGGATATTAATTCGTTACTTGCAACAAAAAGATTGTGGGAGATTCCACTTGGAGATCGTGGGCATTGGAACATTGAATATCCATACTATGGATTTATTTCTAGTAATAAGAAAATTTTCGATTATGAAGGTGACAAGGAAAATTTTATAGGGCAATATGGTAACCTTGATAATCCGATAGGTGTACAGCAAGAAAAGCTATCTAATAAAACCGGTAAATGGAATGACTCGATTGGTACGATCCGTGTAAAACAAACTGTTGCAAGCGGTGCAACAGAATCTGTAGCATTTTATCTTGGAATTAAACCGAATAAAAATGAGGTTGCCGCTTCACTAAAGAAATTCCAGGAACAAGAACAAATGATAAATGCGCTGAATGATGTGAAAAATTATTGGCAGAATTTTTTGAGCACATTAGTAATTGAAACTCCAGACGAAGCAATGGATATTTTCGTAAATAAGTGGGTTAGATATCAAGCGATAGCCGGACGACTTTGGGCAAGGACAGCCTATTATCAGCAGAGCGGTGCATTTGGATTCCGGGATCAACTGCAAGACAGCATGGTTTATCTGCCGATAGATTCAAGTCGGACAGAGAAGCAGATTCGTTTACATGCACGTCATCAATTTGTGGATGGAACTGTATTACACTGGTGGCATCCGATAAGTGATACCGGGTTACCAACAAAAATGACCGATGATTTACTATGGTTACCATATATTCTTTTTCACTATATCGACGAGACTAATAATTATGATTTCTTAAATGTAGAAGAACCATATTACGATAATCCTGAAAAATACGACTCGTTATTCAATCATTCTGTCGCAGCGATTGAAGTTGTTTTAAGCCGTTTTAGCGAAAGGGGGTTACCTCTAATAGGTGCCGGTGATTGGAACGACGGCCTTAGTGCGGTTGGACTTGAATTCAAAGGTGAATCGATCTGGCTTGCACATTTCTTCTACTTGATACTAGAAAGGTTTTCAAAAATTTGTGCGAAGATTGGTAAACATGACCTTCAAAAAAAGTATTCTCAAAAAGCCGTTGAATTAAAAGATGCAATCAACAAATATGCATGGGATGGCGAATGGTTCTGGCGAGCAACAAAAGATAATGGAATTAAAATTGGCAGCAATGAAAACGAAGAAGGAAAAATATTCCTAAATGCACAAACATGGAGTGTAATTGCGGATACCACAATAGAAGATCGTAAAAAATCCGCCATGAACTCTGTGACAAAATATTTGTTGAAAAATAACGGGGCATTACTCCTTTGGCCGGCATATAGCAAGCCCGATAAATATATTGGTTATCTTTCCCGTTATGCACCGGCACGAAGAGAAAACGGTGGTGTTTACACGCATGCTGCAACGTGGGCAATACAAGCGTACTCTATGTTGCACGACGCTGACAATGCATGGGAAGCATATAAAAGATTAAATCCAATTTTGAGCGGAATGGAACCCGATAAGTATATTGCTGAACCATTTGTAACACCGGGGAATATTGATGGTCCTGATTCGCCTAACTATGGTATAGCCGGCTGGACATGGTACACCGGCTCTGCTCAATGGTTTGCAAAAGAAGTTATTGAATGGATACTTGGTGTCCGTCCAACTGAGAATGGATTACTAATCGATCCTTGTATTCCAAAGAAATGGAAAGAATATAAAGTTAAGCGAGCTTTCAGGGGTACTGTATATAACATTACTGTTAAAAATAAGAGTAATGTTTCTTATGGAGTTAAAGAAATAATTATTGATGGAGTATCACAAAAAGAAAATTTGATCGCACCACGATCGGAAAAAAATGTAAAAGTTGAAGTTGTTTTATAATGATAAATCAATAAAGGATTATCATGAAAAATAAAATTGCATTAATAGTAATGCTGCTGCTTTCTATATCGTGTACAAGTAATTCTCAATCAACGTATAAACCTTATTGGGGAAACAAATTTGAACTTTCGGCAGAACAAAAAACATTTCTCGATACTCTTCAATACAAAACTTTTCTTTTTTTTATGGAGCAGATTAATCCCGAAAACGGATTGGTAAAGGATAGATCAACCGACACTTCACCGGCAACTATAGCTGCAACCGGGTTTGCACTTCCTATCTGGGCTATTGGTGCTGAAAAAGGTTGGATCACCAAAGATAAAGCTACCGAGCTAACTTACAACCAGCTTAACTTTTTTTATAACTCGGAACAAAGTTTGGATATTTCGGCAACCGGGCATCATGGTTTTTATTACCATTTTATTGATATGAAAAACGGGAAAAGATTTTGGAATTGTGAACTCTCTTCAATCGATTCAGGATTATTATTCTGCGGAATGATTTTCGCACGGAATTATTATAACGGTGAAAGTGAAAAAGAAAAAGCTATTCGCGATTTAGCAGATAAATTAATCGGCAGAGCTAATTACGATTACTTTGCGCACGGTGCCAATGCAAAATTTCCTTACGGAATTTCGATGGGATGGCATGAACGTGAAGGTATATATGAAATTTCCTGGTGGGGCTATACCGAAGCTCTTTTCCTTTGGATAATTGCTGCCGGTATGGATATGGAAAAAGCGCCTGAAGGTTATAAAGAAACTTTTATCAAACATTATCAATGGCGGGAACCTTATGATGGTTTAGGTCACGTTGTTTTCCCGGCATTGTTCTCGCATCAGTTTTCCATGATGTTTCTTGATATGCGCGGTTTGGTTGATAACTATATGAAATCCAAAGGAAGTGATTATTTCGAAAATTCACGTCGTGCAACTTATACACAATGGAATTATGCAAAAGAAAATCCATTAGGTTGGACCGGTTATGATTCTTTGTGCTGGGGCTGGACAGCCGCTGACGGACCCGGAGATTTCAGAAAGAATGGTAAACAATTTTGGGGTTATGCTGCTCGTGGTAATGCCGGTCCCGATTCGATTGAATTTGATGACGGGACTATTGTTCCTACTGCTGTTGCCGGTTCGATTCCTTTTGCGCCGGAAATTACAATACCAGCATTAATAAATATGGCAAAGAAATATCAATCATTGGGTGTTATGGGCAAGTATGGATTTTATGATTCGTTTAATCCGTATTTGAAATGGGTCGATCCGGACTACCTCGGGTTAGATCAGGGCCCGATTGTTATAATGATCGAAAATTTTTACAACGGTTTTGTCTGGAAATATTTTATGAAAGATCCAATTGTTCAGAAAGGATTAGAGAGATTAGGATTTGAAAAAATAAATAGATAAAATCTTTCTACAACAAATAAGGATGGAGTATGAGAGGCGCCATCATCAAAATTGTTGTTCTAATACTTGCACTGCTGTCGTTAGCGATACAAATATTTGCTCAACCTAAGCTGCTTGATGATTTTAATTCGGTAGAGGGTTGGCGGTCTTTTTCAACGGAAGGTGTTGTAGTTAATGTTTCTGTTGTAGATGGCTTCAAGGGAAAATGTATTAAACTCGATTACAACTTTACCAAGGGAAGCGGCTACTTTGGTATTCAAAGTGACTTTCCGATTCAGCTTCCGGATAATTATCAATTTACATTTTATGTTAGAGCGGAATCGCCAAACAATAATTTCGAGACAAAATTTCTTGATAAATCAGGCGCCAATGTTTGGTGGGTTAACAGACGAAATTATGAGTTCCCCACCGAATGGACTAAACTTAATGTAAAGAAACGGCACATCAATTTTGCATGGGGACCCACACAAGATCAAACTTTGCGCAGTATTGATAAAATTGAATTTACGGTTGCTTCTTATAACGGCGGTAAGGGAACAGTTTATATTGATGAACTGTTTTTTGAAGAACTCCCCGGCACCGGTGCAGCATCAGAAGATTTTTTAGTTGAAGCATCATCTACCTCTCCTAATTCTAATACATCTTTTTTAACCAATAATAAACTTGAAACGATTTGGCTGAGTGATGAAAAAGAGAAACAAGAAATAATTTTTGATTTTAAGGGCTCACGTGAATACGGAGGACTGATTATTAGGTGGGACGAAAAAGATTTTGCAAAAAAGTTTAACGTTTGCACATCTAATGATAAAATAAATTGGGATAAAGTTTATTCGGTAAGTAACAACAATGCCGGAAATAGTTTTATCCGCTTGAACGAATATGAATCGGCATTCATAAAATTAGAGCTTGTGAAAAGTTCTAAAAAGAATGGTTACGGAATCAAAGAGATTGAACTTAAAAAAGTTGATTGGTCAGCCGACATTAACCGCTTTTTTATCAATGTAGCGAGTGAATATCCGCGCGGTTATTATCCGCGCTATTTGAATTCCGAGAAATCTTATTGGACAGTAATCGGCGTAAACAACGATGTAAAAGAAGCCATGATGAACGAAGACGGTATGGTTGAAGTTGATAAACTCAATTTTTCAATTGAACCGTTTTTATACTATGATAAAAAATTAGTTACATGGAACGATGCCCAAACAATTCAATCATTAGAAAATAATTATTTGCCTATCCCACAAGTAAAATGGCTGGATGATGTTCAATTAACAACAAAAGCTTTTGCAAGCGGTGAAGCGAATAAATCTTCCGTTCTCTTTTTATCATATACAGTGAAAAATGTTACTAAGGAAAAGAAGAGCGGAAATTTGTTTTTAGCTTTAAGGCCATTTCAGGTCAATCCATACTACCAGGAATTAAACATCACCGGCGGTTCGGCCAAGGTTAAGACTATTGAATATAGATCGGGTCGTATCAAAATAAACGGTGATAAAGAAATAATCCCGATAAGTAAATTAGATGGATTTGGTTCTGCAACTTTCGACGAGGGAAATATTGTTGCGTATTTGTCAAAGAACGAATTACCGGCAGTTAAAAATGTAAAAGATAATTTTGGTTATGCTTCAGGTGCTATGAAGTTTAGTTTCTCATTGAAACCTCAAGAAGAAAAAACATTTTATGTAGCCGTTCCTTTCTATAAAAATTATTCTAATAAAATTAAGAGCGGAAATTTCCAGTATGTTGTTGATGAATTAAATAGGACAATTAAATTCTGGGATGAAAAGGTATCACATATAAAATTCCACTTACCGTCATCAGCCGATAAGATTATAAATACAATTAAATCCAACCTCGCTTATATTTTAGTCAATAGGGACAAAGCCGGAATACAACCGGGTTCCCGTTCCTACGAAAGGTCATGGATTCGTGACGGTGCCTTAACTTCATCAGCGTTACTGAAAAATGGAATTGTAAAAGAAGTGCACGATTTTATTGAATGGTACTCTGCTAATCAATTTGAAAATGGCAAGGTACCTTGTGTTGTTGATAGACGCGGTCCTGATCCGGTTCCCGAAAATGACAGCCATGGCGAGTTTATATACCTTATCAAAACATATTTTGATTATACTAAGGACACAACCTTTCTTAGGTCAAAATTTGAAAATGTGAAGCGAGCATTTGGTTATCTTGAAGAATTGATTGCACAACGGTCAACAGATTTCTACAAGAACAGTGGCGACAGTATTCTTGCTTATTATGGAATTTTACCGGAATCGATTTCTCATGAAGGTTACTCTGCAAAACCGATGCATTCTTACTGGGATAGTTTTTGGGGAATGAAAGGACTTAAAGATGCCGTGAAGATTGCAGAAATATTGGGCGAAACGGAAGAAGCAGAAAGAATGACTATTGTCCGTGATGAATTTAAAAAGAATCTTTACAACTCAATTGAATTGGCGACACTTGAACAAAAAATCGATTTCATCCCCGGCTGCGTTGAGCTTGGCGATTTTGATGCAACATCAACGACAATTGCACTGTATCCTTGCGGTGAAATAAATAATTTACCTCAGAAGAAATTGGAAAATACATTTGATAAATATTTTGAGTTTTCAAAAGACCGGGCAGAGGGAAAAAAAGATTGGGAGGCATACACCCCTTACGAAATGCGCACGATCGGTTCATTTATCTTGATGGATCAAATAAAACGTGCACATTACATGACGGAATATTTCTTAAAAGATCAACGTCCATCTGGTTGGAACCACTGGGCGGAAGTTGTGTGGAAAGATAAACGTCTGCCACGTTTCATCGGCGATATGCCGCATACATGGGTCGGTTCCGATTTTGTTAATTCTATGCGAATGATGTTCGTCTATGAAAATGAGTACGATTCTACAATTGTTGTTGGCGCCGGTTTATACCAGGAGTGGATCGATTCACCCGAGACAATTAAGATAGAAAATTTACCAACTTACTACGGCGAGCTTTCCTACGCAATCGGTAAAAATGAAAACATGTATGTCATTAATTTATATGGTAATATTAATCTTCCTAAGGGTGGATTAGTAATAAAAAATTTTAATGGTAAACAAAACCCGGCAAAAGTTGTTGTTAACGGAGCGGAAGCAACGGATTTTACTAATGATAAAATTTATGTTAAAACTTTTCCAGCGACGGTTCTGGTTTATTATTGAGAAAATTAGAACTTTAAACTGGATTCATCGGGAGAAAATATTTTGGCTTTTATTGCAGAAAAAGGAAATTTTTTTAAGAATGGAAAACCACACTTCATAATTTCTGGAGAAATACATTATTTCAGACTAGCTCCAAGCAAATGGGAAAAACATTTGCGTTTGTTAAAACAATCCGGTGCTAATACAACCTCTACATATATTCCGTGGGATTGGCACGAATACGAAGAAGGCAAGTTTGATTTTACCGGTGTGACTGACCCGGCAAGAAATTTAATCAGGTATATAAAACTTTGTAAAAAAGTTGGTTTGGATCTAATCGCAAAACCGGGGCCCTATATTCTTGCCGAGTATGAATCACAAGGACTGCCGGGCTGGTTGATTCAAAAGAATATTAAAGAGATGCACGCATTAGATGAAAACGGAAATATAATTTCACCTGATTTGATGTGTTATATGTCGGACAAGTTTCTTCATTACTCATTTCTTTGGTATGATAAAGTAATGCCGGTGATTGCACAGCACCAACAAAGTAATGGCGGTCCCATAATTATGATGCAAGTCTGTAACGAAGTTGGTGTTTTCCAATGGCTCTCCGGTAAAATTGATTATAACGATTCCGTTATCAAGCTGTACAAAGAATTTTTGAGCGATAAGTACTCATCAATAGAAATTTTGAACAAAACTTACGGAACGAGTTACTTTTCATTTGAAAAAATTAATGCGCCGGTTGGAAAAATAGATAACAAACAAGATTATTGTGCCTATTACGATTTCCATCTTTTCTATCGTCATTACTTTGCTTTGTACCTTGATACGTTGATTAAAAAAATAAGAAGTTCCGGGATTGAAGTTCAGCTAACCCACAACATTCCCGGTTGGATTTACGGTAATGCGGCAGAACTACCGATGTTAATCAGCACCTATGAAGAAATTATGCGAACAAGAACCGACATTATCTTTGGGTTAGATCACATACCAGAGTTTGTTTCATTCAGAAATGCTCATTCGGATTTGGCATGTAACAAAATTCTTGAGGCAATGCAGCCGTACGGACCGGTATGGGCGGCAGAATTTCAAGCCGGTACGCGTGAGCACCATGTAAAATGCGATTCAAATGATCTGGAAACATTTTATTACGCTTCTTTAGCACATGGATTAAAAAGTTTTAACTATTATATGTTTTCTCAAGGAACAAATCCAAAGGGCAAAGGTTTTTACGGAAAAACATTTTATTATCAAACACCGCTAAGTGCAAGGGGAGAGAGTTCTCCGTTATATGATACAGTTAAAAAGGTGAACAAATTTATTAACAAAGAAAAAGATGAACTTTTATTAAGCGAGTCGAACGCAAAAATCTGTGCCGGATTTTACAAACCTTACTTTTATACTGAACTTACTACTTCACAACTTCTAAAAGAGAAGCGGCTTGATGTAGAAAAACTTGGACTTTCGCTCGATCCGCGATTTATAAGAGAGGAAATTTTCTTTAACGGTTTGTTGCGAGGTCTTCAGACTATTAATATTAACTATGATGTTCGTGATCTCGAAAACAGTTCTCTCGAAAATTTGTTGAAGTACAAACAGCTCTGGGTTCTTACAACAGAATTTATGGATTGCGATACACAGAAATTACTTGCATCATATGTTAAGGGTGGCGGCCATCTTATAATCTATCCGGTAATTCCTTCATTCGATCAGTATCTTAATCCGTGCACTGTATTAAAAGATGAACTGGATATCAAAGTTTCGACTTCTATAAGTCCGAACAAAATAAATGCTTTTGATATAGAAGATGTTTTTACTGTATTCATGGATAAACAGATTTTTAGTACTGACAATAACGAAACAATTGCCGCAACAACAAATTCTAATGAAGTCTGCGGTATAACTAAGAAGGTAGGCAGTGGAAAAGTTACTGCGCTCGGCTTTGCGTTCGGCTATACAAGTGATGAACACCTTCAACTCCTAGAGAAAATTGTATCTTTGGATAAGGTTAAAAAAGATGATAAAATTTCTGATCCCGATATACAATTTGTTTTGCGTAAAGGTAAAAAATATTCCTATTTATTTTTGTTAAACTATCATAATCAGAAAAAGGTTATTTCTGTAGGAGGTAAACGAGTTTCATTAAACCCGTTTTCATGCAAGGTAATTAAAAAGAAAAAATTATACGGCACCAAATAGTGAAATCGATATCACTGATCACGAGCTGCAAACATTTATGATTGTGTGATAAGGGAGGAGATAAAAATGAAAAGAATAATTTATTTCTTGTTGATTGTACTATCATCAAATATTTATTTGACAGCACAAGACACAACTCCGCCGGCAACACCTGGTAATTTTAGAGCTTATTCATATGAACTGCACGGAGATTTATATTGGGATGCAAACACCGAACCCGATTTTAACAGCTATATTTTGTATAAATGGAATGGTTCATCGTATATCTTTTTAGAAAGAATATTCCCGGGCGAAACATTTAAAATGATATGGTTTGGTTATACGGGTGTCAGTGAAAAATATAAAATTCAAGCTGTGGATAATTCCAATAACTATTCCTCGATGAGTAATGAAGTAGAAATAACGACACATGAAATGACCGATGATGAATTTATGGATATGGTGCAGCGCGCGGTGTTCAGGTATTTTTGGGATTGGGGTGATCCGAATTCGGGTGTTGCGCGTGAACGATGGCATCCAGACGAAGAAGATAAAACAAATACTATTGGCGGCGGCGGCTTTGGCGTGATGGGTATTCTTGTAGGTATTGAACGCGGATTTGTTACCCGTGAACAAGGTGCCGAAAGAATATTAAAGATTGTTGATTTCCTTGCAAACAAGATTGATAAATTCCACGGAGCTTTCCCTCATTGGTTTAATGGTACTACCGGTCATGTTGTAAACTTTGGAATTCAGGATGGAGGAGACATTGTTGAAACCGGGTTTATGATTCAAGGGTTGTTATGTGCAAGACAATATTTCCAAGAAGCTAACGCTACAGAAGAACAAATCAGGAATTTAATTACACAACTCTGGGAAAATGTCGATTGGGATTTCTACCGGAATAATTCAACCGGGCTCTACTGGAATTGGTCGCCAACTATGGGTTTTAATTTCAGCGACACATTTATATTCCACGGATGGAACGAAACATTGATGCCGTATTTGCTGGCGGTTGCTTCACCCACGCATTCTATTCAAACACAGTTTTACAGAAGCGGCTGGGCGACTAATGGCGGAATTAAATACACTAGTTCCCCTAAGTATGGTTATGAACTTTATGTCGGCAATGGTTATGGTGGTCCTTTATTTTTTACCCATTATTCATTCATCGGATTCGATCCGCGGGTTAAACGGGATTTGTATGCAAATTATTTTGCTCAGAACATCAACCAAAGTCTAATTAATTATTCTTATTGTGTCGATAATCCTAAGGGTTTTGTTGGTTATAATGAAAACTGCTGGGGATTAACTGCTAGTTATTCAATTCCGGGAGTATATTACTCCGCTCACGAACCAAACAACGATAACGGTACAATTGCACCAACTGCCGCTTTGTCTTCAATGCCGTACACACCGTATGCTTCAAAGCAAGCAATGAAATATTTTTATAGAACATTCAAAGAAAAGTTGTGGGACAAATTTGGATTTAAGGATGCTTTCAATTTGACTTATGCTTCTAACGGAGTTAGCGGCGAATGGTTCAGCGATGGCTATCTTGCAATAGATCAGGGACCAATTATCTGCATGATTGAAAATTATCGTTCGCAATTATTATGGAATTTGTTCATGGCTGATCCTGATATTTCAACATCGTGGAGTGAATTTCCTTTCTATGATTCACCGACACCGACAGATGTTGAAGATGAAACAGAAATTCCTGATGGATTTAAGTTGAATCAAAATTACCCGAACCCGTTCAATCCAACAACAACAATTACATATACAATTCCAACCCCACCCTTAGTCCCTTCCCTTACTAAGGGGAGGGATATGGGAGGGGTCGTGACTTTGAAAGTTTACGACATCCTTGGAAGAGAAGTTGCAACACTCGTGAATGAATACCAACAACCGGGAAATCATAGTGTAGAATTCAGAACTCAGAATTTAGAATTATCGAGCGGTGTATATTTCTATGCTTTAAAAACCGGTGAGTACTCTGCAGTACGTAAAATGCTTTTGTTAAAATAAATTTACACTCTTGCTGTAAAAATAAACTATGAATAAGCTCAAAAATATTTTTATTGTCTGTCTTCTGACTTCTGTTTTTTTTCTTACAAGCTGCTCACAAAAGAAAGAGAATGTAATCACGCTAAACTTTTGGGCTATGGGTGTTGAAGGCGAAGCAATCTCAAAACTCGTCCCTGAATTTGAAAAACAAAATCCAGGGATTAAAGTTAAAGTACTGCAGATAGCGTGGGTTGCGGCTCACGAAAAATTAATCACTGCATTTGCAAGCGAAACGTTACCCGATGTATTTCAGCTCGGCAACACATGGATACCGGAATTCCAATCGCTCGGCTCTATTGATCCGCTTAATGATCATATTGCAAAATCTAATGTAATTTCTGCACAGAATTTTTTTGAAGGGATTTGGGAAACGAATAAAATTGATGAGACTGTTTATGGGATTCCCTGGTATGTTGATACGCGCGTTCTTTTTTATCGGACAGATATCCTTAAAAATGTTGGTTATAGTTCAGCACCTAGAACTTGGGCAGAGCTCTACGACGTTTCAAAAAAAATAAAAAAGAAGTACAACAGTTATTCATTTTTCATACCGACAAATGAGTGGCTCCCTTTTGTACTTTTCGGAATTCAGAATAATGCAAAACTTTTAAGAGATAAAAATCAATATGGTGATTTTACAAGCCGAGAATTTAAGGGAGCGATAGAGTACCTTGCAAAATTCTACCACGAAGATTTAGCGCCGGTGGATATGCAGCAAGTCTTAAATGTTTACCAGGCATTCGGCGAAGGATTTTTCTCGATGTACATCACCGGTCCATGGAATGTTACTGAATTTCAGAACCGTTTGCCAAAGGATTTGCAAGATGATTGGATGACCGCAGCGCTTCCATCGCCGATAAATGATTACCCGGGATATTCATTAGCCGGCGGTTCTAGTATTGTACTGAACGCAAATTCGAAATACAAAGAAGCTGCCTGGAAATGGATTGAATATTTGGCAAGTGAAAAAACCCAATATGAATTTTATAAACTTGTTTCGTCATTACCGGCGGTAAAGAAAGTTTGGGAGAACCCGGAGTTTGCGAACAATAAGTACATGCAAGCTTTTTATTTGCAACTTCAGAAAACAAAACCTACTCCTAAAATTCCGGAATGGGAACAAATTGTATTTCAGAAAATTCAGCAGCAAACAGTAGAACCAATTGCTCGTAAGAAAATTTCTATAGATGCAGCATTAAAACAGCTTGATGTAGATGTGAATAACATTCTTGAAAAAAGGAGATGGCTGTTACAAAAGAATGAATAGACCTCCCATTTGTCCCCTCCTTATCAAGGAGGGGAATTAAAGGGGTGGTTGTAACTAAAAAATTTAAAGGGATAATTGTGCAGTAAAGAATCTCTTATGTGTATTCGTAAGAGGCTCTTCGCTGACGCTCAGAGCGTAAGATGAAATCTAACACAAAGTTAAGTGCGTTAATATTATTTTTAGGACCATCACTAATAGTGATTTTTGTTTTCTTTTTTCTTCCGGTCATCGCTGCTTTCGCGATGAGCTTCACTGATTTTGATATTTACTCGCTCGGTAATCTTAATTATTTGCGATTTGTGGGATTGAGTAATTATGAAAAACTTTTGAGTGATCCCCTTTTTTGGAAAGCATTAAAAAATACTTTTTACTTTGTAGTTGTAGGCGGACCTCTATCGGTTGCCACTTCACTCGGTGCGGCTATTCTGCTGAATTCCAAATTGATTAAATATAAAAGCATTTTCCGGCTCGTTTACTTTCTTCCGGTTGTAACAACATTGGTCGCAGTCTCAATTATTTGGCGTTATTTCTATCATCCCCGGTTTGGAATGCTCAATTACATATTAGGATTTTTAGGATTGGGCCCGTTTGATTGGCTTGGCGACCCGAATCTATCGATGCCGGCGATTATCATTCTTGCTGTCTGGAAAAATTTTGGTTATAACATGATAATTTTCGTAGCCGGTCTGCAAAATATTCCGGAAGATCTTTATGAAGCAGCAAGCATTGAAGGCGCTACCGCATGGCAGCAATTCCGTCATATTACAATTCCGCAGCTTGCGCCTACAACACTTTTCATTAGTGTTATTACTATGATCGGTTACTTCCAGTTATTTGCAGAACCATATGTGATGACTCAAGGCGGTCCATTGAACAGCACACTAAGCATTGTGCTGTATATGTACCAGGAAGGTTTCAGGTGGTGGAATATCGGTTATTCAACGGCAATCGCTTTTGCTCTCTTCATAATTATTCTGATCGGTACTTTGATCCAATTTAGGTTGCAGAAGGAGAGCGAATGATGAAGAAATTTTTAATCTACCTGATTGCAATAATTGTCGCTGTCATAACATTCACGCCTTTCTTGTGGATGCTCTCTGCTTCCTTTATGCCGGGCGGAGCTGCAAATACTTACCCGCCGAAATTATTCCCGGATCAATTTGATTTTTCTCATTACAAAAATTTGTTTACGCGACTAAACTTAACTCGTTATCTCATCAACAGCACGATAATATCGCTCGGTGTGACGGCATTTTCATTGCTGCTTAATTCGATGGCTGGATATGCGTTTGCCAAGTTTAGATTCAACAAGAAAAAATCGCTCTTCAAATTTTTGTTGAGTTCGATGATAATCCCGGGACAAGTAACGATGCTGCCCGTGTTCTTAATTTTAAAAAATATGGGATTGATCAATACCTACTGGGCAATTTTAGTTCCGGCAATGGCAAGCATCTTTGGGATATTTTTGATCCGGCAATATGCCTTCTCAATTCCGGATAGTATGATCGAAGCTGCAAAAATGGATGGAGCAACGGAACTGCAGATATATACAAGAGTGATTCTACCTTTGTGCAAACCGATCCTTGTTACTCTTGGACTATTTACATTCATGGGTACGTGGAATGATTTCCTTTGGCCGTTGATTGTAATGACAGACATGAATATGTACACGCTTCCGGTTGCACTCTCTAACTTGATGAGCGAACACGTTCAAGATACCGAATTGATGATGGCTGGTTCGGTAATTACAATTCTTCCGGTTCTTATAGTTTTTCTTGCTTTGCAAAAATATTACATAAAAGGTATTATGATGGGGAGCGTGAAAGAGTGATATTTTTTTAACCCTGAACGAAGTGAAGGGTCTCAAATAAGGACTAAAAGTAAAGGATGGATTTGTGACTTTAAAAAAGAAAGATAGATTCTTCGTCGTTTCTCGCCTCGCTTCGCTCATCGAAGCGGGCGTTCCTCAGAATTAAAAATAGGAGAGAGCATGGCAGAAGTAAAACTTGTTAGTGTCGGCAAAATCTATGAAGGGAAAAACAGAGCTGTTAACAATGTTAACCTTGAAATAAAAGATAAAGAATTTGTCGTTTTGGTTGGACCAAGCGGATGCGGTAAATCGACTACTCTTAGAATGATTGCCGGTCTTGAAGAAATTTCCGAAGGTGAAATTTACATTGATGGAAAACTTGTTAACAATATTCCTCCTAAGGACCGCGATATTGCCATGGTATTTCAGAACTACGCACTCTATCCGCACATGACTGTTTTTGAAAATATGGCATTCGGATTGAAATTAAGAAAAGTTGAAAAGAGTGAAATCAAAGAACGCGTGAACTACGCCGCACAAATTTTAGGAATTGAAAATTTATTAGATAGAAAACCCAAACAGCTTTCTGGCGGACAGCGGCAGCGTGTTGCGGTCGGTCGTGCAATAGTCCGCAAGCCAAAAGTATTTTTGTTCGATGAACCGTTGAGTAATCTTGATGCAAAGCTCCGTGTACAAATGCGTTCGGAACTCGCACGTCTTCATCAGAAACTTGAGACTACTGTTGTGTATGTTACTCATGATCAGACAGAAGCGATGACGATGGGAAGCAGAATTGTTGTAATGAAGGACGGGATTGTTCACCAGGTTGATACGCCGATGAATTTGTATGATAGCCCGGTAAATAAATTTGTTTCCGGCTTTATAGGCAGCCCGGCTATGAATTTTATCAGCGGAAAAATTGTAGGTGAAAACGGAATTAAATTTGAAACTGATAATCGGTTGATCTCGTTTTTGGTCAGCGGCGATCAATCTAAGAAATTAAAAAGCTTCATAAATAAAAATGTAACACTTGGAATTCGTCCTGAAAATTTTTTTGAATCGAACGGAAACGATTCACTAAATATTGAACTGGAGGTAGTTGAACAGATGGGTAGCGAAGTTTATGTCTATTTTCACATCGATAAAACTCAATTAACAGCGAGACTAAAACCCGATATAAAATATAAACATGGTGCAAAAATCAGCTTAGGGTTCGACAAAAACAAAATTCATTTTTTTGATGAAACATCCGGCAACGTGATATATTAGGTTACAATCAAACAAACAAATTTTTCTCTCTCCGGGTTGGATCCTCTATTCTTCTTTTTTAATCTTATCGGCAAATATTTTTTTAAACTTTTCAATTTTAGGGGTGATTACAAAACTGCAATATCCCTGGTACGGATTATTTCTGTAATAGTCCTGGTGATAATCTTCGGCTTTGTAGAATTTCTTAAACTTGCTAACTTCGGTAACGATCGGTTTATCCCAAATTTTTGCCTCGTTTAATTCTTTAATTATTTTTTCTGCTGCGGCTTTCTGTTCTTCATTGTGATAGAAAATTACAGACCGGTATTGCGTTCCAACGTCGGCACCTTGCCTATTCAATGTTGTCGGGTCGTGAGTTTTGAAAAACACTTCGAGCAACTCCGTGAATGTGATAACAGAAGGATCAAATGTAATTTGTGCGCACTCAGCATGTTTGGTTAAGCTTGATCCAACTGCTTCGTAAGTTGGGTTAGGAACACTGCCGCCGGAGTAACCCGATTCAACGTCTATGACACCTTTTAATTTTTCGAAGATTGCTTCGGTGCACCAGAAGCAGCCGGAACCGAAAGTTGCCATTTCTACTTTTGATGAATCGATCATTACTGCCTCATTCTTCTTCTCAATATTATTATTTGCATTTGAGTTACAGCCAAGTAAAATTAAAAGTAAGATTATATTGGTTAACGAAAACATTTTCTTTTTCATAAGTCACGATGTCTTTTATTTAGTTAGAACAATGTTGATTAACAAAAAATTCAAATTACTTTTTTAATAAAATTTATTAGCTTGTTTAAAGAAAATTCCAATCCTACCAATATAGACGATATACATAATCATTCCTTACAGAGGGTGATATGAGAAAGGTTTTAGTATGCGTTTTATTATTGTACACATCGATAGCATTTGGACAATGGTCGATAACTGGAACAACAACTCAAACGATTGATTTTAGTACAACTATTTCGGGAGTTATTAATGGAGTTTATTCAGCTTCTGGTTTTCAACCGATCCCATCATCAGGTCAGTTAGATTCAGACGCGTGGGCTGTTACCGGATTTGATTCAGGTGATTTGTTTTTTGGAGGTACAGTTACTTCTGGTGACTTAGCTCGTGGTAATGTATCTACATCAGTAACGACGGGAGGGATTTATTCTTATACTGGATCGCCTCAATCAAGTTCTGATCCGGCATTAATGTTACAGCCTGGTTCTACAGATTTTACTTCAGGAACTATAACCCTAAAAATTGTTAATAACACTGGTTCAACAATAACTCAAGTTACAGTTGAATATGATTTATATGTTAGAAATGATCAGGGCAAATCAAATTTGTTTAATTTCTCATATTCTACAGATAATTCAACGTACACTTCGATTTCATCACTTGATTATAGTTCTACAGAAATAGCCGATGGCTCACCTACTTGGAGTTTAGTAGAAACTTCTCCAAGTAGATCAACCACGATAGCAAACTTAGATATCAGAGATGGTTCAGAATTTTACATACGATGGACAGGAAATGAAGTGTCTGGTTCTGGAAGTATGGATGAGTTTGGATTGGATGATATTTCTGTGGCGGCAACTATAGCACCGGTCATCGATTCATTTGGAGATAACAATTATTCATCAAATCCAGCTTGGAGCGGAA
The DNA here is from genome assembly GCA_040755055.1 of Bacteroidota bacterium. GTDB lineage: Bacteria > Bacteroidota > Ignavibacteria > Ignavibacteriales > Melioribacteraceae > DYJK01. Next base: position 5,961 of record JBFMBS010000045.1, on the reverse strand, counting down.
GTGCAGATTGGGAGATTGTAACATCAAGTGATGTTAGTTCTGGGCCAACAAACTCTAATACACTAAGGTTAAATGCAACTATTGCTGGAACAAGTTATTTATCGACACAAAGGACTAGCTCATGGGGGACGGAACAATCATGGGGTTTTTGGATTGGAAGGAGAGGGGTAGCTGCAACTGCATCAAATCAAAGTGTAATTTGGCTTTGGGCTAACGAAAGTGATTTAACTTCTGGAACAATTGATGGTTATAGAATTAGGTTTGGTGACGATGGAGGAGGGGACGAAATCTATTTAGAAAGGGTAGACAATAATGTAGCAACAGTTATTTTGACATCATCTTCTTCTGTAACAAATGCATTAACAGATATTGGTTTTTTAGTAAGGGTTACACGTAATAGCTCTAACTCATGGTCACTCTATTCTTCTACATTACCAACTTCTAGTAGTTCAGGTGCTGTTGCTACTGATCAACCAAATTCTACAAATACAAACGTGAGTTTAGGTACTGTAACCGATAATACATATTCAGATTTTTCAAATGGATATTTTGGTTTTATGGCAATTTATACAGCAAGTGGAATAAACGATGCAGAATTTGATCAATTTTATTTTGATACCAGTGCATCGTCTCCGCTTCCCGTCGAACTTACATCTTTCACCGCAACTGCAAATGGAAATCTTGTAACACTTAATTGGTCAACAGCAACAGAAGTTAACAATTATGGTTTTAATGTAGAACGTGCTGCTGTAAAGACGGGTTATGACCCGTCTCTACTATGGGAAACGATTTGTTTTGTACAAGGTCACGGTAATTGCCACTCATCTAAAGAATATTCATTTACTGACAGCCCTACTGGTGGAAAAGAATTTTACTACAGATTAAAGCAAATCGATTTTGACGGAAGTTATCAATATTCTGAGGTTGTTTCGGTTTGTATGGAAAATATTTACCAATTAAAGTTAGAGCAGAATTATCCAAATCCTTTCAATCCGCACACGACAATAAAATATACAATCCCATCTCCACCCTTAAACCCTCTCCTTACTAAGGGGAGGAATAAGGGAGGGGTCGTGACATTAAAAGTTTACAATATTCTCGGAGAGTTAGTAACAACATTGGTAAATGGACAATTAGATGCCGGCATTTACGAAGTCGAATTTAACGGCAGCAATTTAACTTCTGGTATATATTATCTGGTACTTCAATCAAACGATCTTATCGATGTTAAGAAGTGTTTATTAATTAAATAACAAAGATTTCCGAAAAACTCGAAAATGTCATTTCGAAGAAGCGCCAGCATTGACGAGCAATTATGAGATATGAAGCGACTGAGAGATCTTATCAGAACCAAAGATTTCTCTCCCGATGAATCGGGATCGAAATGACAAACGATAGTTTCCAGAGACCTCTATCAGAGAATATTCTTATAGGCAAAATTATTGACCTTACCGGTACATGTTAAAGAGAATTCAGAATGTTATTTTTCTCCCCTTACAAATCCTATCTTTTAGTAATTAAAGTAAATTTTATTCAATCCAGATTTGCATTAAAAAAAATCAGAACTACGATTATTTGTTAATATTCTAATTAAACTTTGTCATTTAATGCTTTGTTAAATACGGAGGAATATTACACTTAAGGAGAAAAATGAAAAGCGTTTACCCTATTTCCGTTCTTTTATTGTTGTTTTCAACTTTACTTATTGCACAAAATACCCAGCAAAGAAATTTTGACCCATCAAAATTCCAACCGGTTGGAAAAATTTCCGGGAAAATAATTGATTCAAATTCATCGGAGCCGATTGAATATGCAAATCTTGTACTCTACAGAATGAGAGATTCGGCAATGGTGAATGGTACTGTTAGTATCAATAACGGTGATTTTATGTTTGAAAAACTAATGCCCAGCAGATATTATCTGAAGATAACCTATATCGGTTACGAAAATAAATTAATCGATTCTTTGATATTACGACCTAATGCACCCGAAGTTAAACTTGGTACTATTAAGTTGGAACCTAAATCTGTAAATGTTGGCGAGGTAGTTGTTAAAGGACAGAAAGAATCCATGATTTATAATTTAGACAAGAAAGTTTTAAACATAGATCAAAATCTGGCAAACTCCGGTGCTACTGCTTTGGAGATTATTGAAAATATTCCATCCGTTACAGTTGATGCTGATGGCGGTGTAGCTGTTAGAGGAAATCCAAATGTTAATATACTAATTGACGGCAAACCATCCGCACTCGCCGGTTATGGAAGTTCCGATGTACTCTCGCAGATTCCGGCAAGCCAGATCGAAAGTATTGAACTTGTAACTAATCCATCTGCTAAATATGATCCCGAAGGAACCGGCGGAATATTAAATGTTATTCTAAAAAGAAAAAGCAGTCTCGGTGTAAACGGGAGTGCTTTAGCTAACGCCGGTACCGGTGAACGATATAACACTTCACTTAATCTGAATTTAAGATCCGATGATTTTAACATCTTTACAAGTTACGATGCACGGATAAACAGATTTAACAGCACATCAAATTCACTGCGCACAACAGAATATAATGGAATCTCATCAACATTAGATCAATTATCGGACAACAATAACAAGATGAACAATCACAACATCAACGTAGGAGGCGATTATTATTTTACGGAGAAAGATATAGTAAGTTTATCGGCACAATTTAGAATTGGTGATTTTGACAACAGCAGTATTATTGATAATAAAAATTATGACAATGAAAATTCATTAGAAGATTATTACCAGAGAGTAAGCAGCGGTTTTAGAAAATTCAGATCGCAGAACTATACGTTAAGTTATAAAAAAACTTTTGATAAACGTACCCGGGAACTTACGGCAGATATTATGTATTCGAACAGTGCGATGAACAGTGAATCCAATATTAACCAGCAATACTTTGATGTTGAAACCGGACAGCCAAATGATGATCTATCACAGCAAAAATCTCTTTCGGATAATTCAAACCGCCTTTTCTTAATTCAAGCAAATTATATCCAACCGCTGAATGAGTTAGGAAGGTTGGAGGGCGGATTTAAGAGTACGATGAAAAATTTGAAAATGCAGAACGATTATATTCTATTCGATCCTTCAACTTCTGAATGGGTAAATTCCTCACCGGTAAACAATATTTATGATTATAAAGAACAGGTTCATGCAGCATATGGAATTTATTCAAACAACTATGGAAGTTTTTCGTATCAGTTTGGTGTAAGAGCAGAACAAGTATTGATTGACGGTAATGTTGTATCTACCGGGCAGACTTTTGAAAACGATTATTTCAGTCTCTACCCATCGGTGCATTTAAGATATAATTTTTCTGAATTGGAAGAATTGCAGTTTAGTTACAGCCGCCGCGTTGATAGACCAAGGAATAATCAATTAAATCCGTACGTGGATTATTCCGACTCATTAAATATCTTTGCCGGTAATCCAAACTTGAAAGCGCAGTATATAAATTCATTAGAACTTGGATATTCGAAATTTTTTGGTAAAACATCTGTTGTAACATCGGTATTTTTTAAGCAGAACAATGATATGATCAGTTCTATCAGCACATTACTTGATCATGGTGTTACGTACACTACTTATCAAAACGTAGCAAAGGGACAATCATATGGTGCTGAGTTTATAATTATGCAGCCGGTATTTGATTGGTGGCGGCTCAACGGGACAGTCTCATTTTTTACAAATAGAATTGAAGATGATCTCTCAATAGGCGGTGCAAGAGAAAGTAACAGCTGGCTTGCAAGAATAAATTCCAATATGACTTTGCTGGAAGATTTTCAATTGCAATTGATTGGATCGTACTCATCGCCAACAATACAAGTTACTGTGGGTGATCATGTACGGGGATTTGGCGGCGGACCAATGTTCTTTGGCGGTTCAGGCGGACAAACAAAAATGAAAGAACAATATGCCCTCGATGCAATTCTACGAAAAGATTTTCTGGATGGCCGGTTATCTTTAACATTGAGAATAACGGATATCTTTAATACGAGGGAATTTAATTCCGAGACGAATGGTATGGGCTTTTATATGAGCAGTGAAAGAAAGCCGGATTCCCGTGTAGCTTACTTAGGTGTTTCTTACAGACTCGATAATAAAAAGAACCAGGATCAAGATAGAGAAAAAAGAATAGAAGAAGGATTGGATGAACTATGATGATTTCTAATTTTGATAAACTCTTTATTTAGAGACATTTTTTTGCAAATTTAATTTTCGCACTGCCCGCCAATTGGCGGGCTTTTTTATTTGTGTAGAATGTTTTCAATTATTTTTATTAGATTCTGAGTGAATAAAAATCACTTGATTACTTTATGTATCTAAAAAAAATAGTTGTTCTGTTTTTAGTACCGATGATTATAGTATTAGGCCAATCAGTCCATCAAAAACAGAATGAAATTTTTAAGAGAGATTATGGCAAAATAACCGATTCGCATATCCCGAAGCAGAACAACACTAAGTTCAATCCGGATAAAGTTAACGCAATCAAAACTGTGTTTGGATATTTGCCATGGTGGAATTATATAACCGATAACTATAATCACCGCCCTGAGTTGATAAACCGGATTGCAGTCTTTTCATTCGAGGCAGATAGTCTTGGTAATTTAACGCCGCCGCCTCTTTGGCCATGGAATGATATCCTGAATTATGAAATTATGATGTGGCCCTTGGATATAAGTGTAATCATGACGGTCACGAGTTTTAACGGTGAGCATATTAATGGTTTCCTGAGAAATAATTCTATCAGACAGAACCTAATAAGAAACATTAAAGAACATTTAGGAATAATGAGCGGCGTTAATATTGATTTTGAAAATTTGGAGGATGAAGACAAAGGGGAATACATAGTTAATTTTATGAAAGAGCTTTCTGATTCCGTTAAAAAAGATCGCCCTGGGGCTGAAATTTCTTTTGCAGCTCCATCTTACGGCTATGGATTGTGGAATTTCAAAGGATTAGCTGAAGCTTGTGATTATTTATTCATTATGTGTTATGATTTTTACGGCAGCTGGAGTACAACTACCGGTCCTTCATCACCTCTTACCGGTACATTTTTTAGCGTAACAAAAATATTTGAAGAAGAATACAAAGATGTTCCTCCCGAAAAGTTAATTATGGGTGTTCCTTATTACGGTAATTATTGGAAGACCGATTCATCATTTCCATATGCAGAGGTAACACCTTACAACCCGGATTCTACTTATAATGATTGGCAAGATTTTGTCGTATATGATTCTGCACATACTTTATCAATGTTGTATAACAAATCCTGGGACAATATATCGCAAACACCATGGATTACCTGGCAAGATGACAGTTGGAACCAGGTTTGGTATGACGATTCATTAAGTCTCTCATTAAAATATGACTTAGCATTACAAAAAAACTTGAAAGGAGTTGGTATCTGGGCTATTGGCTATGACGGAAATAGAGAAGAATTATGGAGTTTGATACGCGATAAATTTAAAACTACTTCTGCACCTCAGATTGAAACAAAACCTACCGGTTTTGTTTTATTTCAGAATTACCCTAACCCGTTTAATCCTAGTACCACTATAGAATATACGATCCCAAACGTAAAGACGACTCGGCGAGTCGTCTTTACAACATTAAAAGTTTACGATATTCTCGGGAGAGAAATCGCTACCCTAGTAGAAGAATACCAACAACCCGGGGAATATTCTGTAAAATTTGACGTAGAGACGCACCAAGGTGCGTCTTTACCAAGCGGTGTTTCCGCCAAAGGCGGATACGCCTCCGGCCTATATTTTTATACGTTAATCATTCGAGACACCTCACCTCGTTCAGTGTTTCAGGAAACAAAAAAGATGTTGCTTATCAAATAGTATCAAATGATACCAAAGGAAGGTAAAGATAAAATTACGAGTCAGTGGGAATTAAATCAAGATACTGACTGACAACTGATTTGGATAAACG
>JBFMBS010000044.1:0-24779 GCA_040755055.1 Bacteroidota bacterium | reverse complement strand
GTCTGTTCATGTTATCGTAAGTAAAAGCATAAGTATAATCGCCCCATGTTCCGTCGCCAACATTATGAACTTTCTGTGTATCAATGTTACCGCTAGCAGAAAATCTCAAATATTCGGTGAACATTCCACCCGAATGAATAACATCTTTCAACCATCCGCGGTACTTGTTGTAATCATAATCAATAGTTCCAATAGAACCAAGACTGAAATAATCAACCTGGTCAGCAGTGTTGTAAGAATATACAGCATCAGTTTGTTCATTGCCCTTTGGTGTTGTTGTGTTCACTTGCTGTAATCTGCTCTGTGTATCGTAAACATAATTAAATGTAAAAAGACTATCTACATCTATCTGCGTCATGTTGCCGAGGTTATCGTACTTATAAGAAATAGTTCTTGTTCTATCTAAGATCACATTGTAAAGAAGTGAATCGGAAAGTTCGCCGCTTACGACTTTGAATAAGTGATCGCCGGTTTTCAAATAGGTAAAGTTATGCACCAGTTTTCCAATGCCGGCACTATCTTCGGTAATCAGTGAATCATTATCGTAGATTTTGTATAAGCCGGAAAAGTTTCTTTGGAAGTAGAACTTAACCGTATCAGGACCAGCGGAAGGTGAAGGCGGATCAATTTCATCTACAAGGATTTGTAATTTTTTGTTCAAAGTATAAAGGAGTGAATCGGCACCCGTTCCGGTAGAATCTGTAACCGTAACAATAAAATTACGCTCGCCGGCTTCTATACCGCTTACAATAAATTGGTTGGAACCGGTATTTGTTATCATTGAGTCAACAGCAGTGGAATCGGAAAGGAGGGAATCGGGTGTCCAGAATAATTTAGCAGATCCAATTCTGTTGGTTGTAAAAGAAACAGTAATCGTATCGGGTTCCGGTACATAAGCAGAAGGAGGAGTAACGCTGTCAATAGTAACGGTAGGCGGATCGGTAACAAGATAGTTGACCGAATCTGCAAGGTTACTGCTTGCAACTTTTAAGGTATGCTCGCCAACCGAAAGATTAACAAAATCATAAACAAAACTACCGCTGTTGGCGCCGGAGGTATATAGATTTACACCGTTGTCAAAAATTTTGTACACGCCGCCAAAGTTGCGTATAAAGTAGAGTTTAACGGTATCAGGCAGAACAGCCGGAGATTGTGGTTCTACATTTGTTATTAGAAGTTTTTCGTTAACGATGTAACTAATAGAATCTGCACTCGTTCCGTTTTCATTTAAAACAGAAACTTTTAGTTCATGTGTGCCGGCATCAAGGTTATTAAAGTAGTAATGATAAGTACCGGCACCGGTTCCTTCTCCACCGGTGTTAAGATCATCAACAAAAAAGTTGAGGGTACCGGCATCGGTTGTAAATTCCAAGTCAACTGTATCGGGTGCCGGTGTTGTACCGGATGGAGGGGTAACGTTTACAATTCTAATACCGGCTTTTAAAATATCATCGCTTGTAACTACCGATTCGCCCCAGTCGGTTTTCACTTGTAAGTAAACGGTTTTGTTTCCGTATGGAGCGCTCAATTCAAAGACCGGTGTTCCGGCCGGCATAAATGGAAGCCATAAAGCACCGGTAAAATCGGGCGACTCGCTTGCGCGGTAGTATGTAACCGGTACTTGCGAAGAAACTGTAAAATTAAGATCTACATTTGCAGACAACGTGTGTTCCGAACCGTTGTTAATTAAGAATGAAGTAATAGCCGGCGGCTCAGGTAAATAATTAATGTTGTCGCTTGCAACATTAGACTCGCCGTACTGATTCTTTACTTTAAAGTAGATGACCTTCAAACCGTATCCGTTGGATTGATTGATTTCAAAATATGGCGAGGGTGAATAACCTGACCAGACTGTATCGGGAAGATTTGGGTCTTCGCTTGCCATGGATTGTGTAGGTGAATTTGTGGCGGTGTTATTAAGAACTACAATGTTGTTTGTTGTTGTTTCCGCCCCGTTGTTGATGCTAAATGATGTTACTTGGGGCAGAGGAATATTAATTGTAACTGAACCGGTATCATCTGCAGACCATGTGCCTTCATCATCTTTTACTTTGAAGTAAATAGTATGCGTACCGGCACTTAATAATGTCGTAGTGAAAGAAGATGTAGTACTTATTGTATCATCAATGTTCGATCTCCATAAATGAGCTTGTATTGTTCCGCCATCGGGATCGTTTCCGCTGCCGCTGAAACTTATTTCGTCCCCTAAGTAAGCATTAGTAGGTGATATCGAATTAATTGCTGCCGTAGGGATTTCATTGCCGATGGTATAATTAGCAAAGTCATCGACCATAACATAAGGTGTAGTTAGTGAAGCATGGATTGTATAATTACCCGGTGAAGGTGCAGTCATTATTTTTGTAATTGTTCCGGCGGAGGTAACTTCGAATGTCTGTGAGTCGTAACCCGAACTGTAGAACGCAATATTTATTGTTCCCGGTTGATTGTATGAAAGTGTTACTTCTAAATCGAGAGGACCAAAACCCGAACCGATAGCGCGTTTAACCGTATCGATGACAATTGAGGTTTGTGGGTAGATAGTAACAAGATCACCAATTTCGTTTGACCATTCACCTTCGTTATCCTGAACTTTAAAAAATATTACATGATTACCAACACTCAAAGAAGACGTACTAAACGAAGCTGAGTCGCTTAAAAAACCAGCGATGTTCGATCTCCAATTGTATGCTTGAATTGCACCGCCATCGGGATCAGTACCGCTGCCGGAAAAAGTAACGGTGGTTCCCTGTAATGCTCTATCGTGGGAGATTGAAGTAATTGATGCTGTCGGTAGAACATTATTGATGGTTAAAGATTGGCTCGATTCATCACCCCAGGCATTTTCATCATCCATAACTTTAAAGTAAATAGTATGGGTCCCGGGACTCAAAGTAGAATCGCTGAAGGAAGCTGATGTGCTCAATTGACCATCGATACTTGATCTCCAGTTGTAACCTTGTATTGTTCCTCCATCCGGATCATAGCCGCTTCCGGAAAAGGTTATGTTTGAATTCCAATCGGCGGGGTTTGGAGAAATAGAATTTATAGTTGCCCACGGTAGGGAATTTTCTACGGTGTGATTATAAAAATCATCAACAGTAACATAAGAAGTAGTTAATAATGCATGTATTGTAAAATTTCCGGGCCACGGTGCAGTTAGTACTTTTGTAGTTGTACCGGCAGATGTAACCTCGAATGTTTCGGTATCATAAGCTTGACTGTAAAACGAAATAGTAATTGTACCGGGCTGGTTATATGTAACGGTAACTTTAATATCGAGTGGACCGAAACCGGAACCAATTGCTTGTTGAACGGTATCGATTGAAATTGATGTTGGAGGATAGATAGTAACTAAATCTGCTGTTTCATTTGACCAATCGCCTTCGTTATCCTGAACTTTGAAATAAATTACATGATAACCGGCACTCAATGTAGAATTGCCAAACGATGCTGAAGTATTCAACTGCCCATCAATGCTCGATCTCCAATTGTACGCTTGAATTGTTCCGCCATCGGGATCAGTACCGTTGCCGTTAAATGAAATGTTTGTCCCTTGTACAGCAAAATCAGGAGTTATCGAGTTTATAGTTGCAGTTGGCAGCGCATTATTAATTGTTAATGTTTGACTCACTTCGTTCGACCACTCATTTTCATTGTCTTTAACTTTGAAGTAAATAGTATGGGTCCCCGGACTTAAAGTGTTATCGCTGAAAGTAGCAGAGGTGCTTAACTGTCCGTCGATACTCGATCTCCAATTATACGCTTGGATAGTTCCGCCGTCTGGATCAGAACCGCTTCCGTTAAAAGTAACTTCTGTTCCCCAATTTGCCGGGTTAGGTGTAATCGAACCGATGGCAGCAGTTGGTAATGCATTGTTTACGGTAACAGTTGTTGTCACACTTACCCATGCACCTTCGTTGTCTTGTGCATTGAATGTTAAAGTATGAGTACCAACACTCAAAACATAACTATAAGTATTAGTGTTGCTAATTACACCATTGATACTGGAAACCCAACGATAAGCTTGAATAGTTCCGCCATCGGGATCGGAAGCATTACCGGCACCGGTAAAAGTTTGTCCGTATGTTCCTGAATAAGGTGAAATATAATTAATACTTGGAACTGGCAGTGCATTGTTGATAGTTAATGTTGTGCTTACTTCATTCGACCATGCACCCTCATTATCCAGGACTTTAAAATAAATTGTATGTGTGCCTACACTAAGTGATGATGAATTGAAAGAAGCGGAGGTGCTTAACTGCCCGTTAATGCTTGATCTCCAATTATACGCCTCAATAGTTCCGCCATCGGGATCGGTACCGCTGCCGCTGAATGAAACGCTAGAACCCCAATTTGCCGGACTTGGTGTTATTGAACCGATTGTAGCCGAAGGTAGAACATTGTTAACTGTGAGTGTAGTGCTTACTTCGTTCGACCATGCGCTTTCGTTATCCTGAACTTTAAAATAAATTGTATGTGTTCCCGGCGGTAAAGTAGAGGTGCTGAAAGAAGATGATGTACTTAACTGACCGCTTATGTTTGATCTCCAATTATATCCCTGGATAGCCCCTCCATCGGGATCAGAACCACTACCACTAAGTGAAACAGAGGCACCCCAATTAGCTGGATTCGGTGTAATCGAACTAATTGATGCTGTTGGTAATGAATTGTTTATTGTAATAGAAGTTGAAGTATTTGCCCACGCACCTTCATTATCCTGGGCATAAAAGGTTAGGGTGTATGTACCCGGACTTAAATTGGCGACGAAACTAAAAGTGTTTATAGAACTAATGGGACCTATGCCGCTGCACACCCATTGGTAAGCTTGAATGGTTCCGCCATCGGGGTCGGAAGCGTTCCCGGCACCCGTAAAAGTTTGCCCATAATAACCCGAAGTAGGTGAAATATAGTTAACACTCGGAACGGGAAGTGCATTGTTAATAGTCAACGTTGTGCTGACTTCGTTGGACCAGGCACCCTCGTTATCTTGTACTTTAAAATAAATTGTGTGGGTACCTGGTGGCAAAGAGGTATTACTGAATGAAGCCGCTGTACTTAGCTGCCCACTGATACTTGATCTCCAATTGTACGCTTGAATAGTTCCGCCGTCTGGATCGGTACCGCTGCCGCTGAATGAAACCGATGCACCCCAGTTTGCCGGGCTTGGTGTTATTGAACCAAGAGATGCTGTTGATAGTGCATTGTTAATTGTTAATGTTTGACTCACTTCATTCGACCAAGTGTTTTCATTGTCTTTTACTTTAAAGTAAATTGTATGTGTACCCGGAGGCAAATTGGCAACATTGAATGAAGCCGCCGTGCTCAACTGTCCGCTTATGTTTGATCTCCAATTATAACCCTGGATAGCACCTCCATCGGGATCAGAACCACTTCCACTAAGTGAAACGCTCGCTCCCCAGTTAGCCGGGTTTGGAGTAACTGAACTAATAGTAGCTGTTGGCAGTGAGTTGTTAATTGTAATAGATGTTGAAGTATTTGCCCACGCACCTTCATTATCTTGAGCGTAAAAAGTCAATGTGTACGTACCTGGACTTAGAATAGCATTGAAGCTGAATGTGTTTGTTGAACTAATCGGACCGAGTCCACTGCAAACCCACTGGTAAGCTTGAATAGTTCCGCCATCCGGGTCGGAAGCGTTTCCGGCGCCTGTGAATGTTTGTCCGTAATAGCCCGAAGTAGGAGAAATATAGTTGATACTTGGAACCGGTAGGGCATTGTTAACAACGTAGGTCATGTTTTCCGTATCAGAAGAGTTCCATGAAGAAGTTGCTGTTACTGTGAATGTGTTCGTACCGGGAGGAAGATTATTATATGTATAATTAAAATATCCGCTTGTACTTTGTGTAACTGTTGATACAAGAACAGTGTTAAGATAAAATTTAACGGTTGCGCCAACATTAATGTTATAAGTTATTGTTGTACTAGCCGGTGCTGTTTGTGTACCTGATGCCGGGCTGGCACCATAGAGACCGAGACTCATAGCCGGTTGTGCTTTCATCTGTGTTGTCACTAACAACAAACAGAAAAACAGAAAGACATTCCCTAAAAATTTTTGATTTATTTTGAAAAACATTTTATACCTCGCTAAACTTTTTTAATTACTAATATCGTTTTGATGTAATTATTTTATAGAACACAGTTGACGCTGATTGGACAGATTAGTTCGAATTTAATCAGCTAAATCCGCTCCATCCGTATTTTCCGCGTTCTATTCCTTTTTCATGTTTTTTCCTTTAACCGCTTTTTACTCCACAAGAAATTGATCTTTTATTCTTCCGAGATGATCATAGGAGTAGAGCTTATAATCCCACTCTTGTCCCGGTATATCGCGGTAAGCAGAAGCAGTGAGCCGCCCCTTCGGGTTTTCGTAAGTGAATGACTGAGGCAAATTTGAGTTAACAAAAACGCCGCTCTGCACAAATGAATCATACTGATTTACTGCAACAAGATTATTCGCATCATTCTCGAATGAATAAGTGTTATCTGCATTTAATGTGTTAAATGATGATTCGCTGTAATTGTTGATAACGCCGGTGTAAAGAAGTCTATCGAGCGGATCGTAATTGTTGAATACGAACTCTTGTGATTCAACATGCAGTTGAAAACGGAGACGATTGAAACGGTCGTATGCATACCTATACGTGCCGAAATCAGGAGAGTGTTTATAAATTACATTGCTATTCTGATCATATTGGTAAGTTGTTTCAATCCCTTCGGGTGTTTTTACTTTTGTTAAACGGTAAATACTGTCGTAATAGAATAATGTCGGATTGTTGGAACCAAACTGTTCCGCTACAAGGTTGCCTACCTGGTCGTAATATGATGTTTTTGTTTTGCCGGTTTCATCAGTGGCCGTAATCTGCACATAATAAGTCTGATCGTCAATGGTTCCCGGACCGTAATGATAAGTATTGGTTTTTACAGATCCATCGGCATTTGTAACATTTAATAGATCACCAACTATATTATAATAGTTGTAATGTGTGTAACTATCACCTTGAGTTTCTTTAACAACTCTACCGAGGTAATCAAATTCTTTGAGAGACTTTTTTTCAAAAGAACCGGCATCATTTTTAACCGAGGTTTTACATTGTCTGCCGAAAGAATCAAATTCAATTTGTGTTTCGAGGAATTTGCTGCCGCTCAGCCATTTTTTCTCAACAATATTTAGCGGAAATTGTCCCGAAGCATTATCGTTGTAAATTATTGTTATCGGGTTGTATTCATAAAAATCAAAACCATCTATTTCTTTTTGATAGTTGCCTGGTAATACAGCTTTTGTAAGTCTGCCATTTTCATCGTATTCATATTTGGTGTAATAACCGTTAAGGTCAATTTCAAAGTCGGGTTTTTCTTTTGTATTATTTGCCGTAATAAAAGAGCCGAGCGTAAATCCGTTGTTGAATTTGATAGTAGTAGAAAAGGGGGTCAAAGAAAAACCGGAATGGGTAAAAGTTTGTGTTTTCAAATTTCCAACGTAGTCGACAATTGTACCCTGAGCAGAAGAAATAATTGAGCTTTCTATTTTATCTAGAGAAGTGGTTGAATAAAGATACTCTTGTGTTATGCCTCTGCTAGTTTTTTTTAAATATGGTAAACCGTAGTTATATTGAGATGGATCAAGCCAGTATGAATATTCTACAGTATCCGTTACGCCATTCACACCATAAATTATTGATTCTAATCTGCCTTTGCGGAATAAATCATCCTGGGAGAAATAATTGTGTTTTGTATATGATCGTGTTATTCCTTGTGTGGAGTAAATGCGTTCAGTCTCCGGCAGATTGATTTTATGGAAGTAACTTAGTTCAGTATTTGTATATAGATTGCCTGGGTTTTCGCTTGATAAATAGTTGTAATAAGATTTCTCAATAATCAAACTTTTAGAATCATACCATTTTTCACTTTTGACTATTTTTTTAGTGTAAATCGGAAATCCAGGTTCGGATATAAAAAAATTTAATTCTTCAAATTGAATATCGTCAACAGTTCTGTATTTTCTCGTGGTAAAATTGGAATTGTCTGCGGCATATTTGGTTGTTGTTTCTTCTAATTCCGTAAATGTTCCGGACCAGAAACTTCTACTCGGAGTACCAGGATCAGGCAAATACTCTCCTAAGTCATAATTGTACGTGTTCACATTAACCAGCTGGTAGTCTTCTAAATTACCACCGTATATTTTTTCATTCATTAATCTTATTGTTGAACCGGCATCTAGTACAAAGCTTAAAATCTTTTCAGCCGAGTACCTTGAAAAGTTTTTTATTATGAGCCTTGCTGAATTATCCGTTCCAATCTTGTCTTTAGTAGTGATTGCTGTAATTATACCATGTGAAGTTAATGGTGGTAAAGTGCCATCAGCTGTTCTATTACCGAGACTGTCTACTTTATAGTATTCGTAGGTTTCTTCCAACACATGGTAAAGTAGAGAGTTTTGTTTTGCATAGACATTTCTATTTTTTAACATGAAGTTAGTAAAGCAATCACGACCCGTTATATCGATATTTTGATATATTGCATAATCACCAAGGGAAAAATTCAAAGAAATGATCTCGGGGTTTGGAAAATCTTCTAATAGTGAATCAAAAACTTGTTGGCAGTAACCATAAACAAATTTCTTCCCTGAATATGTAACAAGTTCTTTAAGCAAGAGGGAATTATAAAATATATCGATGTTTTCAATACCAACTCTATATTTTCTAAGAGTAACATTATCACCGGAACCATAGTAATCAAATGTGTCACTACGATTTGATTTATCTTTAATCTCGTTGATACTTAAAATCCTTGATAAGCTATTATCTTGCGTTATGTCAAAAATATTTCCAGGATAAGGATAGGCTAAAAGCGTAAGATTATCATTACTGTTATTGTTATAAATATTTATACTACAAATATTATTTTGAAACGACCATATAAAATCAACTTCATTATTCCCTAGTGTAGCAGATGAACTGATACTTGTTAATATTTTTCGTCCGTTTTGTGTGCTATTATTGAAATAATTACCATAAAATTCATATTGGAACGTTACTTCGCGAAATGATGAGAATTCACTGGCCGAAATAAAAGTATCAGCTGACATTATCTTTTTTAAGTAAACAGATCTCAAAGTAGTCGTATCTCCGCCAAGTTTATTAATCGACTCCTCAAAAACATATGTAAGTCCGTCACCTGGCTTATAATATATGTTTCTTGAAACAGCATTAATTCCCTTAACAATTGCAAAACCATAAGTATTAATGCCCTTTTCTATATATAATCCAGTATCCTTTTGCGTTTCAGAATTCTCTAAAATTAATTTTGAACCATCAGCTCTTAGAATTGTGATATAATCTTTTGAAGAATTGTCATTAAGATTTATTTTATTACTAAAATGATACCCCGGAATTAGAAGTGGAATGTCTTGAGGAGAGTCTTGAGTAATGAAATTAATTAGATAATTCGTTTCAAAGTTTAATGTTTGCAATGCAAATCCTTTGTATCCGATTATCCATTCCGGAGTGTTAATTGAATAGCCATCAGACGGACCATCAATAAAACATCTATGCTCAACATTTGCATTATAGATAATTGTGAGCTCACTGCCTAAATCATTAGATATATTTACCGGCGTGGAATATTTAATCATCAAATTTCCGTCATAATCGCTAATAATTTCTTTGCCATTGAAATTAAGATCGCCGTTATTGTATATACCGCGCTTATTAAATTTTTCGGCGCTTGAAACCGGGATAATTTCATCTTGAGCAAATGCAGTATTGCATAAAGAGAGAAATATTATCCCAATAAATATTTTTCTTAACATTTTATACCTCACTTTTAAAAATTTCGAGTATTATTTATTGCTGTAAATGATTTTGTCTTCTAGTTTTTCGAAACGATTTTTTAAATCGTCCAATTTTCCGTTGATTGAGATCAATGACTCGGTAAGTCCCGGAATCTGATCAATTTTCACATATTCTTTTTGTGTGTCTTGTTTAAGTTTTTGTGTTTCCTCCGAAATTTTTACGGCTACCTCTTCTTTTGTTGCAAACGTTTCCATCCTTGCGACAGTATAGCCGATATTGAAAAGTGTAATTGCAATAAACAGAATGATCTGCCAGTATTTTGTAAGTCTATGTTTTTTTTCTTCGTTGATCATTTTTTATTTTCCTTTCCATCAGAAAACATTTTGATTTTTTTATAGCAACTTCTGCTATATCAGTACTCCCAAAAAGATAAAAGAGATATTCGCAGTACCCCGATACATATTTTGTTAGTAGAGACGCTTTTGAATGTGCCGGAAGAATTTTTGACAACATCAAAGAGATTATAGCAATCCTTCGTTTCTTGCCGGAAAGCCATCTCCAGACTATTCCCGGATACACCTTGATTTTTTCGAATATCTCTTTCATCATTAATCCATCTTATAATTGTTTGATAGCTTTGATTAAATCATAAATATCATAGATCATTAAGAGTGAAAGCTCGATTATATTTTTGGCCTCACGCTCGTCAACATCAAGATTTTCTTTTACAAAAGTGGTTAGCTGCTGCAGTTCGAATTTTTCGATATCACCTATTTCGAATGGAACCATATTGATACCTGATAAAGCAGACGGTAGTCTTGTTATTGGAGCAATAAATAATGGGATATCAATTAAAGTTATGTTCCCGTCGCGGAAAGCTTTAATAATTGAATTTGCAAGACTAATTCCGAAAACGACCACATCTTTTGTTTCTTCGATACCAAAACCGATACCGGGTTTCTCCGGCAGCGAAATCCCTTCCATTTGTACCTCTTTATTTTGTGCCGGTATTTGTTCGAGCTTGATAGCCGGAATAATTTTTTCATCGTTCATTTTTTCCTCCCTTGTTATTTGATAGCATAATTGTAAAAGACCGGTCTTTTTTCTCTTGAGATTCTCGGTGGGCAAACTATGCTTACGGAATTATGTAATCATCCTAAAAGGTTTAGGACAGTGTAAATTTTTATGATCTGTTTTTTGCGAAATTTTTTTGGCTCGATCTTATGTTCTATTCTTAATTATTATCAAAAGAATCAGGGTAAGAACGAGAACAAACACAAGATCATGAAGAGGGACTTTGTTATAGATTAAGGAAACATTAAAGGAACAAAGGTTAAAGGAGAGAGAAAAATTAAGCGGATTATGTGCGTGTGAAAAAGGTAGTTTATTTTTTTTGCAAGTACAAAATGTATTCTATAGTTTTCTCACCAACATTGAATTCTTCGGCAATTAATTTACGTGCATCTTTGCTTTTCATTTTTTGATTGTAGTACAATTCGGCATAACGCTTTCTGATTAGAAAATTCCTTAATGAAGTTTTATCAACTACATTGTGTTTGAGGAAAACCTCAAGCATGTCGTTTATTAACTCGTTTGTTAAGAATTTTAGCATTGTTTTTAATTAAAATTCAAATAGTGACGTTGATTTTATCAAACAATATCAAACTACCGTTGTTTCTGATGTCAAATATATTCTAACTATTTGACATTTGCAAATAATTGGTTATATTTATTTGAGAAAGTTAGAGGATTTTAGAAATGGATTGGCCAGAATTAATCAAAGAGCTTTTCAGGGAACATAGATATAATACCTATAAGTTCGAAAAAGATTTCGGGGTGAGTAATGTAGCTATCGGGAAGATATTAAATGGAATTACGAAAAAGCCGAATACACAAACGATTAAGATTATTGAAAACGCATTCAACATAAAAATTGATGATAGCGATCCCAACAATCTATCTTACATAAAATTACCGGTTGAGAAAAAGAAAGAGGAAACAGATTTTGATGACAAAATTCAGATCATAGAATATCCAATCTTAAGTGAAGTGTTTGCCGGAAACCCGGATAGGATAGATGTGGAATATGTAAGTCAGCATGAATCATTTACATACTTTCGTCGCAATCATAGATGTTTTGCTCTCAAAGTGAATGGTAATTCGATGGAAACGACTTTACGAAATGGAGATATTGTTTTGGTTGATATGGACTTGCAGCCAATGGATGGTGACCTTGTTGCGGTAAAATTAAAGAACGGTAATCAGTATATAAAGCGATACAAAGATTTAAATTTTGCATTTATCCAACTTAGTTCAGATAACCCCGATTATGGCGTTCGTATAATTGATAAGAATGACATAGTAGCAATTTATCCCATAGTGTCAATTAATCTAAACTTAAGAAATGGCGAAAGAAAATATTGAAGTATTCCGTGTAAAAGTAACAAAGGCGATGTGTGAAAAAATTTATCCGGTTGTTAAGTCGGGAGATATTGTATATGTAAGTTTTAAAGAAAAAATATTTCCCGGTGATCTTGTCTTTGTTTCTAATAATGAAAAACAATGGATAGACAAGTATTCGAAGAAACTACAAAAATATAATGTGTATTTGATTTCTAAAGTGATAATGAAAAGCTGAGACAGAATTTAACTTTTTGATTAGCGGAGACAGCGGCGTCCAGCTAAGTCCGCCGCCTTGGTCTATAGAACCATGTCTCCGAATTTTTTGAAATCGTTGTGCGTAAAATAATAATTATCTTTTTTCAAATGCCGGTTGTTTTGGAAATACCGGCGGATTTTTTTCAATTGCCTTCATCAATTCTTCAATTGCTCTTTCAAGCTGAACATCAATTCCTTTTGCCAGTTCACCCGGGTTTTCCAAAACTTCAATATCGGGATCTACCCCGTGTCCTTCCTTGAACCATTTACCATCCGGATCATACATTCTGAAAGTCGGAACTGTAACGGACCCGCCGTCAATTAATGCCGGTGCGCCGGTAATACCGATTAATCCGCCCCACGTTCTTGTGCCGATCAACGGTCCGAGTCCGGCTTTGCGGAAGTAATCCGGGAAAGCATCTCCGCCGGAACCACTCCATCCGTTTATCAGCATTACCTTCGGACCGAAATGCGCAACTTGAGGCCATTGCCAATTTATGCCATCCCGAACTGCCCAATAAGCAAATGGTTTTCTATTTAATAGTTCTATGAAACGATCCGGTATTTGTCCGCCGTTGTTAAATCTTTCATCTATTATCAAACCTTCTTTGTTGTATTGAGCAGCAAACTGTCTAACTAATTCTGTTTGTCCGTCTGTACCGGTGCTTGGAACATAAATGTAGCCCACTTTACCACTGGAAACTTCATTAACTCGTTTTCTGTTTGATTCGATCCAGTTTAGGTTACGCAAACGTGTTTCGTTGGAAAGAGTTTGCACAACAATTTTTCTAGCGCCTTCTAGTGATGGTTTATCGTTTATGGTTAATTCTACTGTTTTTTCTGCAAGTCCATCGAATGCAGCCCACGGATCTTTCGACACATCAAAACTTTCACCGTTAACTTCTAAAATGTAATCTCCTTCTCTTACCTTTAAACCGGGCAAGGAGAGTGGTGAGCGGATTTCATTATCCCAGGCAGCACCATTAATTATTTTTTTGATGCGGTATGCACCGTTGGAAACTTCCCAGTCTATTCCAAGGCAACCGACATTTCTTGAATCAGCTTCATCGGTATCACCACCTCCCCGGTATGTATGTGAAGCATTCAATTCCGAGATCAGTTCGCCGATTATAAAATTAACATCCCATCTTGTAACTGCATTATCGACTAGCTTGCCGTATTGCTCTCTCATTTTTTCCCAATCAACACCGTGCATGTTTGGGTCATAAAAGAAATCACGCTCCAATCTCCATACATCATTAAATATTTGTTTCCATTCTTCACGCGGATTAATAGTCATTTCAAGTTGAGAAGTCGGCATTTTTTTATCCGTTTTCTGATCGGCACCAACATCTACTATAGAGTAGTTCCCGCTTTTTGCTATCAATATTTTTTTACCATCAGCACTCACGTTAAAGAAATCGGCATCATCAACAATTTGTTTCTCTTCACGTTTTTCTAAATCATAAAACATAACGGGATGTTTTTTATCTGAGGATCCGGTATTTGGATTCCTATGGAAAAGAACTTTGCCGCTTACAGCACTCACTCTTCCAATATTACCGGCTTGAGGCGGAAGTATTACAATTCTATTTTCGAAATTATTTAGAGTGATTTTCACTTCTTTGGTTTTATCGTCTTTCTTTTCTTCTTTTGAACCTTCCTTTTTGTCATCTTTATTCGCATCTTTTTTAGCTTCATCTTTTTTAACTGATGTTGTATCATTCTTTGGTGCAAGGGGGGAAAGAACTTCTTCGTTCAATGTTACCAACGCAAGATTAGTGGTGTTGGGATAAATAAAAGTATTATCAACATCACTATAAATTGGATTGAAAGTTCTGTTGGTTAAGAAGTATAAATATTTTCCGTCCGGATCGAAAGAAGGATTTGTATCGGCATAATAACCCGATGTAACCTGGAAACTTTTTGATTCTTTAGTATCATATAAGAAAATAGCATTGTTTAGATTCTCAACTTCGCGTTGATAAGCAAGCCATCTGCTGTCTGAAGACCAGCTCACAGAGTAGTTCATCAATCCGCCCTGGTAATATGTTTTAGCTTTATCAACTTTATAAGTTTTGTCTTTATCTATATCGTAGATCATTATTTCCATTGCTTTATCGATGAAAGCAACCATTTTACTATTGGGCGACCAGAACAATTGGTAGCGATACCCTTCACGATATGATGTCAATTTTTTTTCGATGTTCGGTTTTTCCATATCACGTATTGTTAATTCATATTCACCGGATTTATCACTCCAATAAGCGGCGTACTTACCATCGGGCGACCAAGCCGGGTATCTTTCCGCCACTCCGGAACTTTTGGTTAGATTTATTACCGCACCATTTTCAGCCGGTACGTTAAATATTTCTCCGCGTGCTTCTATTAGACCGCGCTTGCCATCGGGCGAAATTGATGCATATTGAATTAACTTGGAAACGTTTTCTACTTTTGGCAACAAAGTGATTTCATCGGTAATAACATTAATCTTTACTTCCTTAGTTTTTTCATCGGCAAGATTCATAAGATAAAGTTTTCCGCCGGCTTCAAAAACAATTTCTGATGGACCGAGTGACGGGAAATGAATATCAAAATCCGAAAACTTTGTTATTTGTTTTACTTCTTTGGAGTTGATATCATACGACCAGATATTAAATCGTTTCTCCTGACCTCTGTCTGAAATAAAATAAATTTTGCTTCCGTACCACATCGGTATTTCATCGCCGGCATCATTCTTAATAACTAACTCGGAAGTATTGTTCTCTAAATCGTAAATCCAGATGTCAGCCGCATCGCCGCCGCGGTATCTTTTCCATGTCCGGAATGATTCTGTTTTAATTGTGTAAGCAATTTTTTTACCATCAGGTGAGAAAGATGCCATCTCTCCGTAAGGTACCTTTAATTGTTCCGGCAAGCCGCCTTTAGGAGAAACTTTAAAAAATTGGCTGAACCTTTGTTTGCCGCTGTTCATTGATGATACGTACAAAAGATTTTTTCCATCGGGGTACCAATCAATCAAGCGGTCGTTCATTCCGTGATGAGTAATTCGTGTTGGCAGACCGCCTTTTGTCGGGATAACATAAACATCCATGTTACCGTTGTAATTGCCGCTGAAAGCTACTTTGGAGCCATCCGGAGAGAAACGGGGAAAAACTTCCTGACCTTTTGGCGAACTTAATTTGTGTGCGGTACCGCCTTCTTTAGGTGCTATCCAGATATCACCGGCGTAGTAAAATACTATCTGCGTTTGCGATACATCCGGGAATTGCATTATGCGTGCATCTATTATTAATGAATGGTACGAGTAGTAATAAAAAAAAGAAATGTTTTTTCATACGACCTCTTTATTTAGTTGTGTTATCGGAAAAGAAATTTTTGTGCGGTTGCAATGAATAGACCTTTTAGTGTTTAGTTAAAATTACAGATTTAATTCTAAAGGCATAAAAAAATTTCATCGTCAGATGTTTAGACGGATTGAGAGTTAAACTTGTTCTTCTATATCGTCCTCTTCGATTTCCACATCAGGTATCTGGGTAAATGCAATTCTCATCGGGGCAGATTTCAGTGCTGCATGAGAACCGCCGTAATAAGCAGCGCCGTAGCCGAATTTCTTGTTCAATTTATCTACCGCCGTATTAAGAGATTTTATTTTATCGTAATCTTCAAAGAAGGAGGGTGTAATCAGCTCTTCCGGTACTAAATTATAAAATGCAACATATACTTTAATCGGTTTGTATTTTTTATTTTTTAACTCGTCCCATAGTGCATCGAAAATTTTTATCAACACTATCGTATCTTGTGTGAAGGAAAAAGATGCTTCGTTCCGCCATTTTCCGCCGTCTAGAAATCTAACCCCGATAGACATTGAACCGGCTGCGTACTCCATATATCTTAATCTCATTGCCGCTTTTTGTAATAGGCGGTGCAATACTGCGTATGCACCATCCATAGTTCTATGTTCGGGCGACATAACATGTGAATGGCTGATAGTTGATCTGTGTGTGGGCGGACGGCTCACAACCTCGCCGCGTAACTGTGAATAATATCTTTCGCCTTCAATTCCGCCCCAAACTCTTCTCAATAAACTCTTACTTGCATTGCAAAGTTTTTCAACCGAATCAATTCCAAATTTTCTTAGACGCGGTTCCATTCTTCTTCCTATGCCAACAAGATCATTGAGTTTCAATTTATAGAGGCATTGCGGCAAATCTTTTTCTTCGATCACAACCAGTCCATCGGGTTTCTGCATATCCGTTGCTGTCTTAGCAAGAAACTGGTTCGGAGCTAATCCGATTGAGCATTTTAAATACTCACCAACTTGTTCCCTAATTTCCTTTTTTATTTGTAAAGCCAAAGCAATTGCGTTTTCTTTTTTCTGCTGTTTACCCATAAGGGTACAAGCCATTTCATCAATTGATAAAACAGAATCAACCGGTATGCATGATTTAACTGCACTAACCAATCTGTTGTGATATTCTATATAAATTCGATGGCGCGCTTGAACAATCAGTAATTCCGGGCAAAGTTTTTTTGCATCTTTAATTATGGTACCGGTTTTAATGCCGAATTTTTTTGCCTCGTAGCTTGCGGCTATTGCACAAGTAGTATCTGCCATTACCGGCACAACGGCAACCGGTTTACCGCGGAGCTGCGGTTTCATTTGTTGTTCGCACGAGGCGAAGAATGCATTAAAGTCTAATACTAATTTTCTTAACGGCACAGATACAAACTCTTTTTTACTGTGTTATAATAAACAATAAGAAAGAGAATTTAAATTATTCAGTTGTATGATGAATTAATTAAGATGGATTTGGCGTATTTCCCCATCCATTCCTTATTATTTATCTTGACGCAAAAAGTAAAAAATTTTACTTTGTGTGCGCCTTATAAAGAAATAGCAAAAACGGGAGAC
Organism: Bacteroidota bacterium; assembly: GCA_040755055.1. GTDB lineage: Bacteria > Bacteroidota > Ignavibacteria > Ignavibacteriales > Melioribacteraceae > DYJK01. The sequence goes on along the minus strand of JBFMBS010000044.1, from coordinate 7,394 downwards.
GCTAAATGGAGAGAAACAAATTATTTCTAATGGGGGTTTTGTTTTCGCTTTTGAGCTTGGTTAGTTCCGCCAAGGCTCAAATGATTTTCACTTGTGAGATTGACGGAGATGAATTTATCGGGACGGTAAACGATGCCGTTCTTGTAGATTTAGGTGAAGAAGAGTATTTGCAAATTCATGCAATGTTTGATAAGAAAGTTTTGTACCTCTATTTGAAAACTGCTTTATTCAAAAACCCGGTACCGCTTACGTTAGTTTACCGCCAGCATAATCATGAAACCGGCGAAACACCCGATGCAGAATCAATTTGGGCCCCCGATGGTGCCGATGGTCCTCAATGGAATACAATTGAAGGGGAGGCGGTTATTACTGCCGTTGATGAAAGTACTAAAACTATTTCGGGTAATTTTGAGTTTGTTGTCGAGAAAGCTTCATATTCATCCCGACCGGATAAGAAGAACCCTACAATTGATATCAGAGAAGGAAAGTTTGTGAATATTCAATACAGACTTGAAGAAAAGAAATCGGACGGCAATAGTAATCTTTGATAAATAACGGCTGTCTCAATTCATAAATGAATTGAGACAGTTTAGTTGACATTTTTACTGTGGAGCTTCTTCGGTATATTTCCCGGCTACTTTTTCTAATTCTAACTTGGAATCTATGTCATCAATCCCAGAAATTCTTTTTGCAAGCGACTTACCATCTAATGAATGATATTCCAATACTTCTAACGGAGTACCACATTCCGGGTAATCATCTAAACCGATTTTTTCAAATTTTTTGCCTTGCAAACTATGAATTTCGGCAAGTGCATCTAGAATTCTATCGCCGAGTCCGCCTATTTCAGAATGATCTTCCAATACAAAAATCTTTTTATAATCTTTTGTGATTGATTCAATCCAATCGAGATCAATTCTATTAAGCCACGGCATGTTTACAACTTTTAAACCGAATCCGGATCCTTTTAATAAATCGGCAGCAACCAATGCTTCGTGAAGCATAACCGGTCCGTAGCCAAAAAGTATTGCATCGTTTCCCTCGGTTAGTTCAGTCCCGATCCCGATTTCAAATTCATAATCATCCGGCAGTTGGATTCTTTCGGGGGAAGGGCCAATTACCAATCGTATCATACAATTTTCTTTTGCCTGGTTGATACAGTATTCAACCGTCTTTATTGTTTCAAGCGCATTGCATGGTTGAATTATTGTCATATTTGGAAGCGCAGAAAAGAGGGATATATCACGAACACTTTGATGCGATTTGCCGGGTCCAGCCGGTATTATCCCCGAGAAATGGCAAGTGTAAATAATTTTATTTTTTTCCGTTGAGTTATTGTAAATCTGTTCATTGGCGCGCGCTGCAAGAAAACTTGCGAACGTATTTACTACCGGTATCAATCCCATTTTTGCCAATCCGCCCGCCATTGAAACCATATCTTGTTCTGCAATTCCGTTTTCTATGAAACGATCCGGGTAAGTATATTCAAATTTCCTTAGCTTGCAATCGGCAGATAGATCTCCATCAAGAACAATAATCTTGTCATTTGTTTTTGCTAGTTCAACAAGTGCATCACCGTAAGCCTCAGTTACAAATTCCTTATCGAGTTTTGTGATTGCTTTTCCTTCGGCTTTGTTCTCCGGTAATGCAATTTTCCCGGTTCCGAATTTATCAGCGAGACTTAAAATTTTATTGGAGAGTTCATCCAGCCCTTTAATGTAACTATCGTCATCCGGTGCGCCGCTGTGCCATTTGTAATATGTTTTACCGGAGACAGTTTCCATCACCGGTCTTTCCATAAAAGAAACACCTTTACCTTTGATTGTATCTGCAATAACCATTTTGGGTTTGTCGGTTATTTTTTTTAGATCCGTAAAAGTTTTTTTAAGAAGATCAAAATTATGTCCGTCAATCCTAACAACATGCCATCCGAAAGCTTTAACCTTTTCAACAACGTCTTCAATATTATTAACATCCGAAACAAGCATATCTGTTTGATACTTATTGTGATCCATTATAGCGGTAATGTTGTTAATTTTTTGATGTGCGGCAGCTTGAAGCGATTCCCAAATTTGTCCTTCCTGGAATTCACCGTCGCCGGTTAACACGTAAACATGTCCGCCTTTTTTCAAATACGTTTTTGCCCATGCCATACCTTTCGCTTTCGAGATACCCATACCGAGCGAACCGGTGCTTGCTTCGATACCCGGAATTCTAACTTCAGGATGCCCGTCCAATCCGTTGAGTCTTCGCAGCATCAAAAGTTTTTCATGGGGTAAAATACCGGCTGCATAGAAGAATGAGTAAAGTCCGGGTACATCATGACCCTTTGACGAGAAATAAATATCGCGGTCATAACTGTTGAGCCCGGTTTCAAAAATATTCATCTCGTTTAAATAGAGATAAGTTATAACATCCATAGCGCTGAGTGATGAACCAAGATGACCCGAACCGGCTTTCTTAACTGCAACTAACGTGTTGTATCGGCACATCTCTGCAAACAATTCCATCTTAGTTTTCCAATCGCCGCTGTATGCCCTTACTTTGTCAAATTCTTCTTTTGGGATTAACTGGTAAATCATTTTTTCTCCAGGAGTTTAAAATTTAACTAAATTGCCGGGTAACTTAATAAAATTTTCATACGTAAAATTATGTGATTTTGAGGAAAGAGTGAAAGACCGGGTGTTAAGGAATTGTGAAGAAAAGAGGAAGCTTGATATAAAAAGAAATAGACCACGGATAAAACCGATTTGCTCGGATTACAGATTTTATCTGTTTTAATCCGTTCGATCTGTTTCATCTGTGTGCTATTAAGTTGTAGTCATGGTGTTAATTATATTTTTATTATAACGCCGCAAAAAAACAAAACATAATTACAAACAATCAATCGGTGCAATCATGAAAAAAATTATAGGAGTATTCTTTATGATTACTTTCACAACAGTATTTGCACAAGAAAGCGAGGCAACTGCAAACAAAATTATCGAAATGGAAAAATCCGCACTTACAAGATGGTGTGGTGGCGATCCATCGGGCTTTCTAGAAATTTCGGCAGAGGATGTTGTTTACTTCGATCCTTTCCTTGAAAAAAGATTGGACGGGCATGCAGAACTAACAAAACTTTACGAGAGCTTACGCGGAAAAGTTTCGGCCGCTCAATATGAAATGATTAATCCGAAAGTGCAATTGAGCAAAGAGATGGCTGTGCTTACGTTTAATTTCAACGCGCGCGAGAATGACAACGAGTATAAATGGAATTGCACGGAAGTTTACCGGCTCGAAGCGGACAGCAATTGGAAAATAATTCAAACGCATTGGTCGCTTACCAAACCAGAATTAAAACAATAAAACTCTCGTTGCGAATTATAAACAAAATTGCAAAGTTGTTGCAAAAGAGGGTTTTTTCTGAGAAACATATTAATAAGAAAATCGGTTTTCGTTAACTGGCTGTTTAAGATGCTGTGTGAAAAATTAAATCTGTATGGCGATTCGCTGAATCGCCCATTTAAATATTCATGGAATTCAAAATTGTATTTACCTCGAATGGTCGAAACGGCACCCGCCCAACTAATGTGGGGCAAGTTTCGGCCTACAATTTTCACGCAATCTCTTAAGTCGCGGGCTAATTTAATGATCTAGGAGAAATTATATTTTTATAGGTCATTCCAATTTTTTTTAATTCCGGTCAAATAGAAAATGCCGGTAATTAATGCGACAAATGAAAAAAGTATCATGCGTATGGGATATTCCGTATTGTCGAACAACGTAATTATCTCACCAATTACAACGAGACCTCTTAATGTATAGATTGAACCGATTACAAGAAGAACCCATTTTAGGAAAGGGAGACGCCTAAAAAGATTTGCGCCGGAAAGTCCGTACAATCCGAATAGTGCAAAGAAAATTGTAATTGCAAAAGTAATTAGCGCCGGCCGTAGCGATCCGCTTTCGGCAAGCGAAGCCATTTCTTCACCGGCACCGAAATAGCGATATCCTTCTCCCCCTATAAAAATAATTACAATATGTAGAAGTGCAATTCCTAAACTGATTATTGAACCGGCCAACAAAAATTTTTTCCCGTTTAACATTTTCCTACATTTTTTAATTGATAAAATTATTTCCGGAGACCATTATATTTAATCAGACGGTTACTTCAATAAGCAGCTCTCTCCAAATCCTTCAATGATTTAAAAGGGAATGGCGGATTTAAGTATTCGTCTAAAAATTTATAGATTTTCATTCGTATTTCTTTTGCCAATTTGGTATCGATCCTATCAAAACTGTGTCCGCCCGGTGCATCCTTAAAAATTTCGTATTCGAATTTTTTACCGGTAGCTTTTAGTGCTCGTATCAAATGTTCAACTTCAAGCACATTAACATCATCGTCATTTGTATTTGTGTGGATCAGCAATGGTGTCTTAAGCTTTTCGGCATGATTAACCGGCGAGCGCTTTCTATATTCTTCAACATTTTCTTGTGCGGTTTTGCCGATGTGATAATCTGCCGAGAACATCTCTCTATATTCGTCATCATAGTAACCCATTCTCGCAACGAGATCGCTAACCGGAACGCCGGCAAAAGCAACGTTGTAATCATCCGGGTTTTGGAATATATCCATTAATGTTATCAATCCACCATGACTCCAGCCCATAATACCAACGCGGTTTTGATCAACGAAGCCGTAATTTTCAATTACATAATCACGTGCGGCATTGTTATCGGCAACTTCCAATCCGCCGTAATCGATCTTTTCATAAAAACTTTTTCCGTACCCGGTACTACCTCGGTATTCCGGTGCAACTACAATATAACCTTGAGCAATTAATTCGCGGATGATGTGAGTGTGGTATGTTGTAAAGTCAGCGTGAACGCCGCCGTGAGGTAAAACTATCAAAGGATATTTTTCCTCGACATCAATTTTTTTTGGAGTAAAAATGTAACTCCAAAATTTTAAGGGATTGTTTGCACCCATTGCCGTTGGATTTTTTACAACAGCCGGCGGCGGTCCAACAATAAATACTTTATCAATCTTTGCAACATCGCCAACTTTATTGTACCAAAGAATATCATCAATTGCTTTTGCAAGACGGTCAACACGATGATCCAACGCTTCAAATTTTTTTTCTAATAAGCTGTCGGTGCTTTTATCCTGGGCATAACTTATTTGAAATAGAGTTAAGAAAAGAAACAGAGCCAATAAATATTTCAGTTTCATAATCCCTCCGTTATACATAATCATGTATTAGCCGGAATTAATGCACGGTAAAGTGATTCAATAAATTTTTTATTTGTTGTGTCGTAAATACCGAAGCCCGAACAAAATTCCCAGTAGTGGAAACTGATGTTGTTTTGATTGCAGAGTTGTGCAATGAACGAAGTCCAGTTAACTCGCGAGCTTAAATCTGCCCTTGAGTACGCACCAAACTCACCGAGATTAACCGGTATATTTTTACTTGCTGCCCAATTGATAACCGAAAGAAAATCTTGCTCAACTTCGCTTTTTTCGGAAAGCGTTCCACTCCATGTTGTACCAAGCCAAGCGTTGCTGCCGCTTACCCATTCGGCACCTTGATGTGTGAATTCAAAAGGATTGTAATAGTGAATTGTCAGGATCATATTCTTTTCATCCGTTGGTAAAACAAATTTACTTATTGAACCCGGGCCTCCCCACTCTGCCAATCCTACAAGGATTGTTCTCTTTGGATTTGTAATCCTGATTCTTTGTAATGCCAGCAAGTAGTAAGCATTCCATAACTCGGCAGTAAGATTTGAATTCGGCTCATTCAAAATTTCAAAAAATAATTTGTGAGAGTAATCTTTGTAATGTTCGGCAATCTGGTCCCAAAGAGCAAGGAAGCGCTCTCTATGAGCCGAAGGATTTTGCATAATCTCCTCATAGTGATGGATATTGATTATCACTGCAAGATCGTTATTGAATGCTTGCTGAATAACCCAGTCGATTCTCTGGAAAAATGATGATTGGATTGTGTATGGGGAATTTTGCAACGCATGTCCCGACCATTTGATGGGAATTCTAACTGAATTAAAACCGGCATTCTTGATTACAGAAAAATATTCGGCTTGTATTGTTACTCCCCAATCACCTTCGTTGGGTGCTTCAAGTGCATTTCCTAAATTGATTCCCTTGCCGAGAAGTTTGTTTTGTTCAAATACGTCCCCCTGTAAATCATTGTCATTTGGTTCAACCGGATTACTTTCACTGGAACAAGCAGAAATTATAAATATGAAGGGGATGATAAGTAAGCAGATAGTGAGTCTTTTCATGAATTTTTCAAGAGTTTGTAAAAGAATAAACCAAACTTAATTATTTCTTCTCTTGAATTCACAAATCAATTAAGATAATTTAGCTTAAAGAATAATCAATATCATTTTTGTAAATCAAATAATTATCAGGGGGCTCTATGAAGAAAAATCTCTTTTTGATCGTTGTCATTCTATTAACATTACAACTATTCCATTCGCCAATTTATTCTAAAGAGAGTAAAGTAAAATCCATAGATGGTGTAGAAATATCATTCGATGTGATAGGTGAAGGAGATATTGCATTAGTTTTTATACATGGGTGGAGTTGTGATAAATCTTATTGGAATTATTTTAAAGATGGATTTGCAAAAGATTATAAAGTTGTAGCAATAGATCTCGCCGGGCACGGTGCGTCGGGATTGAACCGGGAAAATTACACTGTAGAACTTTTTGGAGAAGATGTAACCGCTGTTGTAAATCACCTGATGCTAAACAAAGTTATTTTAATCGGTCATTCCATGGGCGGTGCAGTTATTATTGAGGCGGCGAAGAGATTACCGGGAAAAGTGTTGGGTCTTGTCGGCGTTGATACTTATCAATCTTTTGTCGATAACTGGTCGACTGAACAAAAAGAAAATTTTCTAAAATCATTTACAGAAAATTTTGTTGAAACAACAAAAAGATTTGTGAAATCAATGTTTCCGCAAACCGCCGATAGCAATCTTGTGAAAAAAGTTGCAGAGGATATGTCTTCTGCGCCGCCGGAAGCAGCAGTTAGCTCTATAAGAAATGTTTTCTTCTATGATCCAATACCAACCCTGAAAGAGATTAATCTTCCAATCATTTCGATCAATTGCGATATGTACCCCGTTGCAATCGAAGAAAATAAAAAGATCGTAAAAGATTTCGATGTAAAGTTTATCAAAGGTGTTGGCCATTTCTTGATGCTTGAGAAACCCGGTGAATTTAATGAGCTACTATCGGAAGCGATTAATAAACTGAGTAATAGAAACCTCTGAAAAATTATAGAGGATTTAAAAACTTTATAAAGGACAGTGTTGTAAAAGAGTAAACAAAAAAAGAGAATGAAATGCGAAGCAATAAAGTGAATAATATGGATTTGTTTACCC
>JBFMBS010000043.1:0-24854 GCA_040755055.1 Bacteroidota bacterium | reverse complement strand
GTAAACAAATCCATATTATTCACTTTATTGCTTCGCATTTCATTCTCTTTTTTTGTTTACTCTTTTACAACACTGTCCTTTATAAAGTTTTTAAATCCTCTATAATTTTTCAGAGGTTTCTATTATTAATTTTTTTGGAAGATATCGACATTTTTACTTGACAACAGCATGTGCCTTGATATATCTTTGCAACAAATGAAAATGAACAGCGCAACATATTATACTAATTTTAACGCTACATGGTTTTGGTGGTGGCATACGGAGAAATACACGAACCCGGTGAATTAGTATAATTAAAATAGAAGTTTTGCAGACCCTTCTTGGATTCACCGGGAAGGGTTTTTTGTTTTAAACGTATCTCTGCAAAAAGAGAAATTGAGGATGAAATGGATTTCAAAACATTTTTGGAATTATCAAAAACATACAATAAGATTCCGGTTTATGAAAAGATAACCGCCGATCTTTTGACGCCGGTGCTCGCTTATTTGAAGATCAGAGAGAAAAATTCGAACAGTTTTCTTTTTGAATCGGTAGAAGGAATCGGGCGGCTTGCGCGTTATTCGTTCATCAGCAAAAATCCATCCAAAATTTTTACGAACATCGGGACGCAATTAACGATTGTTGAAAAAGGGAAAACTGCAACAATCGAGAAAAATATTTTCGATTATCTTGCCGAAGAAATTTCCATGTACAAAGATGCAAAAATTGACGAACTGCCCGATTTCACCGGCGGTATTGTCGGCTATCTCGGTTATGAAAATGTTTCGTTGATCGAAGATGTAATTCAATTTACCGGCGAGAAGAATTTACAAATTCCCGATTCGATCTTCGGCATTTATGATACACTGATTGCATTCGACCACTACAAGCATCAAATTATTTTAATCGAGAACGTAACGATTGATGCAGATACAAATCCCGAAACAGCATACAAACAAGCAAAAGAAAAACTGCACGAACTCCGCAAACAATTAAGTGCACCGCTTGATTGTGAATTGAAATTTTCCGCTTCGAAAGATTTTAATAACGGTTCAGATAAAGAAAAGTTTTTTGAGTTTGTGGAAAAATGTAAAACGAATATTCTTGAAGGGGATGTTTTTCAAATTGTACTTTCAAAACGATTCTCAACAACTTACAGCGGTGATCTCTTAAATGTGTACCGCGCACTTCGAATTATCAATCCTTCGCCGTACATGTATTACATGGAGCTTGCAAGTTCTTCCGATAAAAATGAAAATGATTTTGTTGTAATCGGAACATCGCCCGAAGATTTATTGAAAGTGAAAAATAAACGCGCGGCAATTTTGCCGATTGCCGGTACGCGCAGACGCGGTAAAAATCAAATTGAAGACCAGAAGATTGAAAATGAATTGCTCGCAGATCCGAAAGAAATTGCAGAACATGTAATGCTTGTCGATCTCGCACGCAACGATCTTGGAAGAGTCTGTAAATTCGGTAGTGTTGAAGTAACTGAAAGAATGAACGTGCATAAATTTTCTCACGTGATGCACATTGTTTCGCGTGTTGAAGGCGATCTGCTCGAAGGAATGAATTGCATCGATGCATTGAAAGCAAGTTTCCCGGCCGGCACTGTTACCGGTGCACCGAAGATCCGTGCGATACAACTACTGAACGGATACGAAAATTTGCGGAGGGGAGTTTATGCCGGCGCTGTCGGCTATATTGATTTTAGCGGCAACCTCGATATGTGCATTGCGATCCGCACATTGTTCGCGAAAGACGAAAAAATATTTTGGCAAGCGGGCGCTGGTATTGTTGCAGACAGCAAACCGGAACTTGAGTTGAAAGAAATCAACAACAAATCGGCTGTGTTAATCAACGCATTAAATTATGCAGAGGTGATCGATGAAAGTATTAGTTATTGATAATTACGATTCGTTTACTTTCAATCTCGTTCAGTTGATCGGCAAATTAACGAACGATGTTGTTGTGCGCAGAAATGACCGGACATCGCTCGAAGAAATTGATTCGATAAAGCCCGATAAAATTGTTGTATCGCCCGGACCCGGCAGACCGGAAGATTCCCGAATTTCTCTCGATGTAATTAAAGAATGCGGAAAAGAAATTTCTGTGCTCGGAGTTTGTTTGGGCCATCAAGGAATCGGAATTTCTTTCGGTGGAAAAGTTGTGAAAGCACCTTTTCTGATGCACGGAAAAACTTCAGAAATAATTCATGACGGAGAAAAAATTTACAAAGGGCTTCCGCAAAAATTTCAAGCCGGAAGATATCATTCACTCGTGATTGATAGAAATTCACTTCCGGTAGATTTAATAATCACCGCAGAAACAGAAGACGGAGTAATTATGGGAGTTCGTCACAAAAATTTTCCGATAGAGGGAATACAGTTTCATCCCGAATCTGTTTTAACTCCGCAAGGAGAAAGTTTAATAAAAAATTGGCTTGCATTATGATAAAACAATTCATAGAAAAAATAATTGAACGCGAGAACCTTGCGGTTGAAGAAGCATATCAAGTAATGAATTCCGTGATGAACGGCGAAGTGAACAACTCGCTAATTGCGGCACTGTTGATTGCATTGAAATCGAAAGGCGAAACTGCCGAAGAAGTTGCCGGGTTTGCAAAAGCTATGCGCGACAAATCGATAAAAATAAAATGCTGTGATGAAAATGTAATTGATGTTTGCGGAACCGGTGGCGATGCGAGCGGAACATTTAATATTTCCACTGCTGCCGCATTTGTTGTTTCGGCGTGCGGAGTAAAAGTTGCAAAGCACGGCAACCGCGCTGTGTCGAGTAATTCCGGAAGCGCGGATGTTTTGAAAGAACTCGGAATAAATATTTCACTCAAGCCGGAACAATCCGAAAAAGCATTGAATGAAATCGGCATCGCATTTTTGTTTGCGCCGGTTTACCACCCGGCGATGAAGTATGCCGCTCCGGTGAGAAATGAACTTGGAATGAAAACAGTATTCAACATTTTGGGACCATTGACAAACCCGGCAAGCACAAAGAAACAATTAATTGGAACATTTAATGAAAGAGCTGCAGAACTGATGTCGAATGCGGTGAAATATCTCGATATGAAAAAAGTCTGCTTTGTTTGTACAGCCGGAAGGTTTGATGAAATTACTTTGACTGCCGAAACATCGGTGAAAGAATTTTCCGCGGATGCTTTGATAAAAAATTACAGTGTGTCGAACGAAACATTCGGATATCCGAAACCCGGATTTGAAGAAATCAAAGGCGGCTCTGCAAAAGAGAATGCAGAAATAATTATGAACATTTTTGAGAAGAAAGAAAAAACTCCGGCATATTTTGTAACAGCGGCAAATGCAGCGATGGGTTTGTATTGCGCGGATTATTCGAGCGATATAAAAATTTGTGCGCAAGCCGCAGAAGAAGCAATTAATTCCGGCAGAGCAATGGAAAAATTAAAAGCGCTAAAATCATTTTCAGAGTAATCTCTGTGCCTTTGTGTCTTAGTGGTGAAAGATAAGAGAGGTATTTTTTTGAAAAACATTCTTACTAAAATATTAGAAGTAAAAAAAGAAGAAGTTGCCGGGCTTCGGAAAAATTTTACACGTGAAAGTTTCAACGCTTCGGAATTGTTTGCGAAGAAAAGGATCAGTCTCATTTCCTCTTTGAGCAAAAAAGAAAAGATAAATGTGATTGCGGAAATAAAAAAAGCGAGCCCGTCGAAAGGAATTTTGAAAGAGGATTTCAACCATCTTGAAATTGCCCGTTCATATTTTGAAAATGGTGCCGATGCGGTTTCTGTTTTAACGGATCAAAAATTTTTTCAAGGCCACATTTCGTTTCTGAATGAGATCGCTAAAAGAAAATCAGTTCCGCTGCTTCGCAAAGATTTTATCATTGATGAATTTCAAATTCTCGAAGCGAAAGCCAACGGCGCCGATGCAATTTTACTGATTGCCGAAGCGCTTTCAAAACAGCAGATAAATGAATTGACATGCATCGCGTTTGAAAACGATCTCGAAGTTCTGCTCGAAATTCATTCGGAAAACCAGCTGGACAAAATCGGCTTTCAATTGAATAAAATTATCGGCATCAACAACCGCAATCTCGAAACATTTGAAGTTGATCTCGGCACAACAAAAGATCTCATGAAAAATTTTCCGCCGGAAATTATTGTTGTTGCCGAAAGCGGCATTAATTCAAAAGAAGATGTTGAAGAAATGAAACGTGCAAATGTAAATGCACTGCTTGTTGGCGAACATTTTATGAAGTCGGGAGAGATCGGTAAATCGCTAAAAGAATTTTGCGAATGGTGCAGAAAATGAAAGTAAAAATTTGCGGAATAACAAATATTGAGGATGCACTGCAGTGCGCCGAATACAATGCCGATGCAATCGGATTTATCTTTTATGAAAAAAGTAAAAGATATATCTCGTTCGAGAAGGCGAAGGAAATTATAAATCAGCTTCCGCCGTTTTTGATGAAAGTTGGAGTCTTTGTGAATGAAGAAGCTGAAATCGTAAATGAGTCTGCACAGAAAATAGGATTGAATCTTGTGCAGCTTCACGGCGATGAATCAACCGAATATGTTTCTAAAATTCATCTGCCGGTGATAAAGGCATTCAGGGTAGATGAAAAATTTGACTGGCGAGTAATTGACAATTATAAAAATTGCGGCATCATGCTCGATTCGTTTTCGCAAAATGAATACGGCGGCACGGGAAAAACTTTTGAATGGAATACAATTCCCACAAAGTACAAAAACAAAATTATTCTTTCGGGCGGAATAACAATTGATAAACTCGAGCAAATATTTTCCGAAATAGAACCGGCGGCAATCGATGTTTCGTCGTCGCTCGAAATTTCTACCGGCAAAAAAGATCCGCAGAAGCTGAAAGAATTTTTAACGAAGTTCAATCAAATGAACTTGATTAGAATTACTTGATATTCTTTGCGCTCTCTGCGTTTCTGCGAGATATAACAGCTGAATTTTTCTCGCAGAGGCGCTGAGGACGCAGAGAAAGTTTTTATAATAATGACTAAACCGAAAGGAGTAATAAATGCTAATTGTAATGGGACTCGATTCACCGAGAGCCGATATCGAAAAAGTGAAACAAAAAATTATTGAGCTGAACTGTACGCCGCACGAAATTCCCGGTTCATCGAAACTTGCAATCGGAGTTACCGGGCTGACACATCTTCTCAAAGAAGAAGATTTTCAAATGATGCACTCGGTTCAGGAGGTTGTGAGAGTTTCAAAAAAATATAAACTCGTAAGCAGACAAATGAAAAGCGACGACACAATCATTAACATTGACGGAAACAAAGTCGGCGGAAAAGAATTGTGTATCATCGCCGGTCCGTGTTCGGTTGAAAGCAGAGATCAAACTTTTGCGATCGCAGAGCAATTAAAAGAAATGGGCATAAAATTTTTTAGAGCCGGTGCGTACAAACCGAGATCGAGCCCGTATACATTTCAGGGACTCAAAGAAAAAGGTTTGGAAATTCTTGCAGAGGTAAAAGAGCAGTTCGATTTAAAAATTGTTACCGAAGCAATGAACTCGCAGTCGCTCAATCAAGTTGCGGAGGTTGCAGATATAATTCAACTCGGTGCAAGAAATATGCAGAACTATTCTTTCCTCGAGGAAGTCGGGCAGCTGCATAAACCGGTTTTGCTGAAACGCGGAATGTCTGCAACAGTTGAGGATTTACTATTGAGTGCCGAATATATTGCGGCGCAAAGCAGTTACAATATCATTCTTTGTGAAAGAGGAATTAGAACTTTTGAAACATCAACACGCAACACACTTGATTTGAATGCAGTGCCGGTAATTAAACAAGCTTCGCATCTTCCGATAATTGTTGACCCTTCGCACGGAGTTGGAATTTGGGATAAAGTTCCGCAGATGGCGCTAGCATCAATTGCTGCCGGTGCGGACGGATTGATGCTCGAAGTTCATCACGATCCCGAAAATGCTCTCTCGGATGGATATCAATCTTTGACTCCAAAAAAATTCAAAGAGCTTTTAAATAAGTTGAGCGATCTCGCTCCGATTGTAAACAAGGAATTAAAATTATATGAGTACTCAAACAATCCCGCCTAACGGACTGGCAAGCTATAACTTCCCGGATGCAAAAGGGAAGTTTGGAATCTACGGCGGCAAGTATGTGCCGGAAACTTTAATCTCCGCACTCGATGAATTGGAAAAACTTTATGAGCAAGTAAAGAGTGATAAAGAATTTCAGAATGAGTTGGATGCTCTGCAGAAAGAATACAACGGAAGACCGACGCCGCTTACATTTGCGCAAAGACTGACCGAACATTTCGGCAAAGCAAAAATTTATTTGAAGCGCGAAGATTTATGCCACACCGGCGCGCACAAATTAAATAATGCACTCGGACAAATTTTGCTTGCGAAGAAACTCAGCAAGACGAGAATAATTGCAGAGACCGGCGCCGGTCAGCACGGAGTTGCAACCGCAACTGTGTGTGCAAAGTTCGGATTGAAGTGCGTAGTTTATATGGGCGAAGTTGATATCGAACGGCAAAAGTTAAATGTGTTCAGAATGAAAATGCTCGGTGCAGATGTTGTGCCCGTAAAATCGGGAAGCAAAACTTTGAAGGATGCAACCAACGAAGCGATCCGCGATTGGGTTACTAATGTTTCAGACACACACTACATAATCGGTTCTGTTGTTGGTCCGCATCCGTATCCGATGCTCGTGAGAGATTTTCAATCCGTGATTGGCGAAGAAGCAAAAGAGCAAATCAAAGAGTACGAAAAGAAACTTCCCGATTACATCGTTGCGTGTGTCGGCGGCGGTTCAAATGCAATGGGAATTTTCTATCCGTTCATCAATGATGAAAAAGTAAAATTGATCGGTGTTGAAGCCGGCGGATACGGATTGAATTCCGGCAAGCACTGTGCAACTTTAACCTTGGGAGAGCCGGGAATTTTTCAAGGCATGAAAACTTATTTATTGCAAGATCAGTACGGACAAATTTCCGAAGTGCATTCAATCTCTGCCGGACTCGATTATCCCGGCGTCGGTCCCGAACATAGTCTGCTGAAAGATATTCATCGCGTTGAATATTTTTCCGTTACCGATGACGAAGCGCTTGATGCAACTATTTTGCTTTCGAAACTTGAAGGAATTCTTCCGGCGCTTGAAACTGCACATGCAATTGCACATTTGAATAAACTTCTACCGCAGACAAACAAAAACGAAACTGTAATTGTAAATATCAGCGGCAGAGGGGATAAAGATTTGAACACGATCATTAATAAAATCGGCGATAAAATTTTATGATGAAAATTTCAACACACATCGAAAAAGTAAATCAGGCAAATAGAAAGGCGCTCTCGATTTTTTTAACAGCCGGATTCCCGGCAAAAGAAAATTTTGTTGAGCTTGCTTTATCTGTTTTAGAAAACGGCGCAGACATGCTCGAAATCGGCATTCCATTTTCTGATCCGCTTGCAGACGGACCGACTATTCAGCAGTCGTCACAAGCTGCGCTTGAAAACGGCGTTAACATGAAAGATGTTTTTTCATTCTGTGAAAAGATAAAATCAAAAACCGATAAGCCGCTGATATTGATGGGTTATGCGAATCCGATAATCAAATACGGAACGAAAAAATTTTGCGAAGACGCGATTAACAGCGGCGCTGGCGGATTAATTGTTCCGGATGTTCCGGTTGACGAGTACGATTCTTTTTACACAAATGATTTCAAAGATTTCGAAAAAATTTTGTTGACGACCCCGGCTTCTTCCGAGGAGCGGATAAAAGAGATCGACCAAAAGAGCGAAGGATTTGTTTATTGTGTGAGCGTTACCGGCACAACCGGCACACGCACTAATTTTGATGAAAGTGTATTAAAAAATTTGGAACGAACTTATTCGCTTGTTACAAAAAATAAAATGCTGATCGGCTTTGGAATCTCTTCGCCGGAAAACATAAAAACCTTTTCGCCGTTTTGTGATGGAGTGATTGTCGGCAGCGCAGTCATAAAAAAGATTAACGAAGATTACAAAACATTGCCGGAGTTTATCCGCTCATTGAGCAATGCATGTATGGTTTAGTTTGCGTTATAAAGAATAATTATAACCCGCACCTTTGTCCCCTCCAAGGAGGGGAATTAAAGGGGTGGGTTCTTTTACTTTTCAACTCTGTTCAATTCTTCAGCTCTATTCTTTTTTAAATCGGCTTCGCTGAATTCCGAACTTTCGGGCAGCATCATTTTAAAATTGTGAAGCGGAAGAATTTCCACTTTGCAATTTTCAAACGAGAGATCGAGTACATGTCCGCCGAAAGTTTTATCGCCGGAAATAAAATGCAAATGGTAACCCGGCACATTTATTCCTGAGGCAAATTGCGGGAAACGAAAACCAACAATTGTTCCGGCAACATTTTCCTTTTCAAACAGACTTTGATTTTTTGTTACCTCGCTTAAAGGTTTGTAAGGTTTTGTTTGCGGAGGCACACTTCTCGTTTTCACATATTTAAAATTGCCGCTCACTTTTACCGCATAAAAAAGATTTTTGTTGTTGATTAAGTCATCCGAAAATTTTTCGAACTCCTTAAAAGTTGCCGGCGAAAAAGTAAAAGAAGAATCCGGCTCTTCAAATTTTGTTACGGTAAAAAACGGAGTTGTTAAATCGAGTGCCGGCTGATAAACTTTTCCATCCGCTTTAATTTGATAAACAACGCCGTCAAGAATAATCATTTCGCCGTCCAGCTTATCAAAAGTGCCGATGCCGAAATTTCCATTTTGCACCATTTCATCCAAAGGTATTGCACCATCATATAAACCGGTTAATAGTGCATCAATAGTAGATATTTGAACTAGTGCGACTTCCTGGGTTCTGCTGCACGAAAAAAATATTACCGCCAGGGAAATTATTATCAACTTTTTCATTTTACTCTCATTTTTGGTATTCATAATAAAAAAATTGTTTACTTTTTTAAAATATTGTTCAAATTTTCATTACATTAAAAACGCTTCTATAACATAATTTTAGAAATTAAGTATTGGGGGATGCGATGAATCCCGAAAAAACCGGGACAGCTCTGCACCTTCTGGAAGTATTGTTCCGGGCAAACGAAAAATTTAGGAAGCTGCAATCGCAGCTGCTTGTAAATTCAAAATTGACAATACCGCAATTCGGTGTGCTGGAGATTTTGTACCGGTTAGGGTCGATTCATCTGAAAAGGATAAGTGAATTAATGATGGTTACCGGCGCTAATATTACTTGTGTTGCTGATAATTTAGAAAAGGAAGGGCTGATAAAAAGAGTACATTCAAAGGAAGATAGAAGAGTTGTTCTTGCCGAGTTGACTTCTTCAGGGAAACAAAAAATTGAACAAATACTTCCGGCGTATAAGGAAAATATTTTGTCTGCTGCTTCCAAACTGACTGAAGAGGAACAAAAAGAAGTAATACAGTTATTAGAAAAATTTGAGTTGTAATTATTTCAACACCAGCACAATCCATTCATTCAATTGATTTTTATCTACCGTTTTAAATCCTATATCAGAATATTTTGCTACAATATCGGGCTCATCTGTGTAAAGCAGTCCCGAAAGAATTATTGCGCCACCGTTTTTGATTTTATTTCGAAGTAATTCTGAAATTTCTAACAGAATATGTTTATTGATATTAGCAACTATCAAATCAAAATTCTTCTCTTCAATTTGATTTAATTCTGCAAGGCGAATATCAACCTTGTCGATCAAATTATTTGCTTTAACATTCTCTGTCCCATTCAAAAGGCACCATTCATCATTATCAATCCCAATTGCTTTTTCAGCGCCAAGCAGAACAGATGCAATAGCAAGCACGCCGGTTCCCGAACCCACGTCAAGTACAAAATTATTTCCGGCAACATATTTCTCAAGCATCATCAAGACCAATCTTGTTGTTTCGTGTTCGCCGGTACCGAAAGACATTTTGGGATCAATAGTTATTACGATTTGATTTTCTTTTTTGTTGTAATCTTTAAAAGAGGGTTTAATAACAATTCTGTCCGTCACTTCTATAACGCGTACTTTTTTTTCATACTCTTCATTCCAATTTTTATCTTCCAAAACTTCTTCTGCTATATCAAACTTGTAAATTATTTTTTGTTCAACCGCTGATTCTAAAATTTTTTTTATTTCCTCGAAGCTAATTTTATTTAATCCATCCGTGTATGCAATTAATCCGTTATCGGTTTCTATTATGCCGGATAGATCAAGCTGCCACAGTAAACCGCTGATTGTTTCGTTATTCGGTGGATATGTTTGGATGGTGAGTTGCTTGTATTGTTTCATTTTGCAATCTCAATATCATAGTTATAAATAATTTCGCTGATTCTATCTTGCACAGCACGTGCTGTTTGTGCACTGCCTACATAATTTTGAATCATGATTGTAAATGCAATCACATGATTATTTTTATTCGTCATATAACCGGATAAATTACTAACACCGCTCAAAGTTCCGGTCTTTGCGCGGACCTTTCTGAATGAGTTTGAATTAATCATTCTTTTTTGCAAAGAACCGTCAAAACCTGAAATAGGAAATGAATTGTAAAGCTTAACAAATAGCTCCGGCTCTTCGTAATAGAAATATTTCAGGATACCGTTTAATAATTGCGGAGTAACAAGATTATAGAATGACAACCCGGATCCGTCGGCGATTCTAAAATTTTGAGGATTAAAACCGGCGATTTCAATTAAACTATCAATCAAAATTTTTCCTTTTGCTGCCGATGAAGGTTTACCATAATATTCATTACCAAGTGCACGAAGCAGCATCTCCGCGCTCAAATTATCACTGTTTTTGTTTGTATTAATAATAACCGAATCTATGTTTCTTTCTACTGTGATAATTTCTTCAGAATCTTCCTCTAAATTTTTGAATTCAAATTTCTTTTTGTTCTTAATCCCGTGTTTATTTAATGATTCAAGAAACAAGGTCGTGAAATATTTAGCCGGATCGAAAATATTGAGAGTTACTGTATCAATTTTTTGATTTGCCGGTACAAAACCATCCACTGTAATAACGTTCTTCCTATTTATCCAATCACGATTAATCTTAAGTGAACTGGAATCGCCTTCGAATGTGACTGATTGGTTTCTCACCTCAACATATTTTGTTTCAGGCGATAGTTTAATTAAAACCGGTTTGCCAATTACTCCCGGTTCATAAATAACTTTTATAGAATTGTCGTTGATATTAAGAGCGGATAGGTAAGCTGCGAAAGGATAAGGATCATCATCCCACATCCAGCCCTCGCCCCAAAAAAGTGAATCCATTATCGATATATCGGCATATAAATTACCCTGGATTTCGTTAATGCCATGATTTTTTATCTCCCTGACCAATGAATCCAAATCGGTTGAAGTGAAATCGGGATCGAGGCCGCCGACCAAAAACAGATCTGCGTTACAAATTGAATCTTCAACATCGCCGGTGTAGTAAATTGAAGTACTAAAACTGTAATCCTCTAAAAACAAAAGTGAGGCGGCAGTTGTAAGAATTTTTAAAGTGGAAGCCGGACGCAATAAATATTTTTCATTTTTACTGTAAAGAGGTTCTTTTGATGTGAGATCAAAAATATCAATTCCTATTTGAGTGCCCTGGAAAAAATTATCGGTTAATAAACTATCAATCTGTTCTTTGAGCGATTGTGCGTGGATAAAATTATTTTGAAAGAGAATAAAGATTAATATCAGGATTGATTTGTTTTTATTCACGGTTTACCGGTGTTAGAAATATTCTCGTTCTCTAAAATCAACGCCGACTTCTTCAACAACAAATTTTTTAGCGACGGCAGAATCAACTTCGTTTAATCCGACAATCGACAAAACAACATGTGTATAATTTTTTGCTTTCTTCGCGAAGTCGAGCATCTCTTTGTGCATCGAAGGATCAACACGCATTAATTTTGCATATTGTTCGGGATCAGTTGAATTCAAACTGATAGAAACCGTGTCGATCAATCCGGCAAGTTCGGGAGCGATATCCCGTTTGTTGATGTAACTTCCGTGCCCGTCTGTATTCATTCTTGTTTTGCCGCCGTTCTCTTTCACGTATTGTGCAACTTGTTTAACAACGTCCCACCGGATTGTCGGTTCGCCGTATCCGCAGAAAACAATCTCGTTATATTTTTTCGGGTCGCCGATTTCTTTAATATAAACTTCTGCTTCGGGTTCTTCAGATTTTTTCATTTTCAAATTGTAGCCGTTGATCACTGCCTCGCCTTTGCGGTCGCAGAAAACACAATCTGCGTTGCACCGGTTTGTAACGTTGATGTAAAGTGATTGACCGATTTGATAAGTAAAACTTAGCGGCGGTTTGTTCCCGATTCCGAAAAGTTTGTGTGCATTGTATGATGTTGTTTGTGCCACGTCTTCAACTCTTAATTTATGTACTTCTGCAATTTTTTCTGCCGTTAATTTAATCAATGCCGGTTCATTTCTCTCACCGCGGTGGGGAACGGGAGTCATAAAAGGTGAATCGGTTTCGAGCAATAAATTTTCTACCGAGATGCGGCTCAGAACATTTCTGAGTGTGTCCGCTTTCTTAAATGTTATGTTGCCCGGGAAAGAAATGTAATGATGCATTTCGATAAGTTCGCGCGCATCGGCAACCGAGCCGGCAAAGCAATGATACTGTGCGCGTAATCCGTGCTCTTTATATTTACGTGCGAACGACATTATATCGTCGTTCGATTCCCGATTGTGAATGATTACCGGAAGTTTCAGTTTGAGTGCAAGCTCAATTTGTTCCTCAAACCCTTGCAATTGTTTATCGCGCGGAGAAAAATCATAATAATAATCCAAACCGATTTCTCCGATTGCTACAACTTTTTCATGCTTTGCCAATTCTTCGAGCTGTGGAATAATTTCCTTGTTCCATTCTTTTGTATCGTGCGGATGAACGCCGACTGAAGCGTAAATGAAATCGTACTTGTCCGCCAATTCAATTGCGTGAATCGAAGAAGCAACATCCGTTGCCGGCACGAGTATGTAATCTACGCCGGCTTGTCTCGCACGTTCGATTACTTTATCAACTTCGCCGTTAAAATTCGGATAAAACAAATGTGCGTGGGTATCGATAAACATTTTTTTCCCTTCAATTCTGAGGAGTCCCGATGAAATCGGGAGGACGAAGAATCTCAATCTTATAAAAAAACGATTCTAATTTATGTATAAGAAGAACCAAGCGAGAAATTTTACATTCTTAGGTAAGAGATTCTCCCAAAGGGATGCCTTTGGCATTCGCTTCGCTCAGAATATATTACCGAGAATAATTCCTTCCTCGCCAACAGCAGATGATTCACGTAAAACTTTTTCAACATCATTCTTATCAACAATTGCAATTAATCCGATTCCGATGTTAAATACTTCTCTCATCTCATCATCGGAGACTGAGCCGGTTTTCTGAATCAACTTAAAAATTCCGGGAATCTGCCAGGCATTCCAATCTATTTTTATTGAAAGATCTTTCGGAACAACGCGTTTTGTATTCCCGATAATTCCACCGCCGGTAATGTGCGAGAAAGCTTTCACGGAAATTTTTTCTTTCAACACTGCAATCAATTTTAAATATGACTTGTGCACTTTTAACAACTCTTCGCCGAGCGGAAGTTCAATTTCCGCCGGTCTCTCCTTCAAATCGAATTTTTCCAAAAGAACTTTTCTTGCAAGCGAATATCCGTTTGTGTGCAAGCCGTTCGATTTGAAGCCGATCAAAACATCGCCGCTTTGAACATTTTTTCCATCGATTACTTTATCGCGTTCAACAATTCCAACAATGGTTCCTGAAATATCGTACTCGTTTTCATCGTAAAGACCGGGCATCTCAGCAGTTTCGCCGCCGATGAGTGCAACATTATTTTCTCTGCATGCGATTGAAAATCCTTTTATAATTTGTTCGGCTTTATCGGGAAAAAGTTTTCCGAATGCAAGGTAATCCATAAAGTATTGAGGTTCGGCGCCGCATACAGCAATATCATTCACACAGTGATTTACGAGGTCTTGTCCAACTGTATCATGTTTATCCATCATGAAAGCGATCTTTAGTTTTGTACCAACACCATCGACGCTTGAAACAAGCACCGGGTTTTTCCATTTTGAAAGATCAACTTGGTAGAACGCACCGAAGTGACCAATCCCGGAAAGCACATTTTTATTAAATGTAGATTTTGCAAGCGATTTTATCCTTTCTACGGTTTCATCGCCGGCTTGTATATTAACTCCGGCAGATTTATAGTCAATACTCAATTTTACCTCGGATAATTTACTTTCCAAATATAAACAAATTTACTTAGTGAACTTTTTAAGGAATATATTTGCCTGTGATTATTTTTAGCACTTTGTATTGAAGTGTGCTAATAATGAAAAGTAGCAGAAAATTTGGTAATTTTGAACCCAATTTTTAATTGAATAGTGGCGATGACAGAATACCAATTAAAAGATAGAGAAAAGGCGATACTCAGGTTTGTGATTCACCAATTTATACTTACTGCAAACCCGGTCGGCTCAAGGAATGTATCGAAGAGATATGATATAGGACTTTCGCCGGCATCGATCAGGAATGTAATGTCCGATCTCGAAGAGCTCGGTTTTCTCAATCATCCTCATACATCAGCCGGAAGAATACCTACCGATAAGGGTTACCGTGTTTACGTCGATTCATTGATGGATCCACCGGTATTGGATTCGCAGATGAAACAAATGATAAGTGTTAATCTTGGCGGTGCTTCTTCAGATACCGAAGAGTTGTTAAAAATAACTACACACATTTTAAGCAATCTTACCAACCAGCTTGCCTTAGTAACATATCCAAAATTTGAACAAGCTGTTTTAGAAAAAATTCAAATAGTCCAGCTTTCTTCAACAAGAATTTTGGTTGTCGTTACCGTAAAAGCCGGGTTGATAAGAACAATAACATTAGAAATAAGTGCAGAAGTTAAAGATGAGCAGATTAACACCGTTCAGCAATTTCTAAATGAAAAATTAGCCGGATTAAAATTTTCGGAAATACGTAATTCATTCAAGTACCGTGTACGCAATTTTAACAGCGAACCGTACCAGCCGATCATTCGCGTTTTTTTAGATTCGGTTGATAAGATTTTTACGGATATAAGCAGTGAAAAAGCTATTATTACCGGTACTAAAAATATTTTAAAACAACCTGAATTTATTGATCACGAACAATTTCAAAGTGTGATTGAACTTATCGAGAATAAAGATATAATTATTCACATCATGGATAAGGATAATCCTATACCGGACAAAGATGTTACTGTAACTATCGGTGAAGAAAATGAGGATGAAAAATTTTCCGATTATAGTATGATAACAAAAGAGTATAAAATTGGGGATTTAAAAGGGACGCTTGGAATTATGGGTCCTAAGAGAATGGATTATTCCAAGATTATTGCTGCTGTTGTTTATATAGCAGAACAGTTAACGCAAGAATTAACCAAACAACATTAAATTTATGGGTAATATGAACGAACAAAACAATAAAGAAAAAAAAATAGAAAACAAGGAAGATATAACTCCTGAGCAAGAGAGCAATAAAATTGAGATTGAGAGAAAACAGAAAGAAATTCCCAAAGTTGAAGAGGAATTAAAATCTGTTATAGAAAAAAATGCAGAACTTGAAAAACAGTTTAACGAATACAAAGATGCATACATTCGTAAACTTGCCGAGTTTGAAAATTATAAAAGAAGAACCGAGAATGATCAATTAAATCTCTTGAAGTATGCCGCCGAACCTTTTATTAAAAGTGTTCTCACTGTTTATGATGACCTTGAAAGATCACTAGAACACGTTAACGACGATAATAGTTTTGAATCGCTCAAAAAAGGTTTGGAACTTGTTTACGATAAGTTCACCAAAATTCTTGATTCTCAAGGCGTTAAGAAAATTGATTCAAAGGGAAAACCATTTGATGTGGAGTTGCATGAAGCATTAATGCAGCAGCCGGTGGAAGGTGTTCCGCCTCATACTGTGCTCGATGTTATAGAACATGGTTATATGTATAAGGACAAAGTTATCCGCCACGCAAAAGTTATTGTTAGTGCCGAAATGATTTCACATGATCAGGACAACTCTTCGGATTCAAATATACAGGAACCGTAAAAATGGCAAAGAGAGATTATTACGAAATATTAGGTGTGGGTAAATCTGCAACCCAAGATGAGATTAAGAAAGCATATCGAAAACTTGCCATGCAGTATCATCCTGATAGAAATCCAGGCAACAAAGAAGCCGAAGAGAATTTTAAAGAAGCTGCCGAAGCATACGAAGTTCTAAGTAATGATGATAAACGTGCAAAATATGATCGGTACGGACACAGTGGACTAAGAGGCGGACAAGATTTTCATAGTTATCAAAATGTAAATGATATCTTCAGCCATTTCTCGGATATATTTGGCAGTGCCTTTGGCGGTTCATCGATATTTGATGATTTCTTTGGCGGAGGTGCTTCTCAAAGATCAAGACAACGCTCTACCGGAACCCCCGGCTCGGATTTGAAAGTTACCTTAAAACTTACACTCGAAGAAATTGCTACCGGGACTACTAAGAAGGTTAAAATCAAAAAATATAATAAGTGCTCAACTTGCAACGGAACCGGCGCTAAATCTTCCAGTGCATTTAAAACTTGTTCTGTTTGCGGCGGCAGCGGAGAAATTAGGCAAGTATCGCGTTCAATATTTGGACAGTTTGTAAATATAGCTGCATGCAATAATTGCGGCGGTACCGGCAAAGTTATTTCCGATCCTTGCCCGGATTGTTCTGGCGATGGAAGAGTGCATGATGAAACTACAATTAAAATAAATGTACCGGCCGGTGTTTATGACAATAGTTATATGACTTTACGTGGAGAGGGGAATGCCGGCAAAAACGGCGGCTCTGCCGGTGATATTATTGTTGTGTTCGAAGAATTGCAGCATGAATACTTTACACGCGACGGCGATAACGTTATTTATGAACTTAATATCAGTTATCCCGAAGCCGTATTAGGAACTGAAGTGGAAGTTCCTACATTAAATGGTAAAGCTAAATTAAAAATAGAGCCCGGAACACAGCCAGGCAAATTCTTAAAAATGCGCGAGAAAGGTATTCAGCATTTAAATAGTCACGGTGCCGGAGACCAGCTTGTTAAAATAAATGTCCACGTTCCCAAAAATGTTTCCGGGAAAGAAAAGGAGATGCTTAAAGAATTACAGAAAATGCCGAATATCAAAGCGTCTTAATTTTATCTTCTGTAGAATTTGTGCTCTCACATAAAGGAGTTGAACGTCAAATTCTTCGAAAAAATATCGCACAAAATTGGTTTTACTCAATCTGAATTCAAAATAATTCTTTTTATTATTAGTGCTTTCATAGTAGGTGCAGTAGTCAATCTAATTAAAGATGGTGAAAGAAAAAATACAATTCTTGAATATGATTACAACAAAGAAGATAGTATTTTTTTAAACACAGATAAAAAGGCTGAAAGTAAAGACAGTACTGAAAAATTGTTGGAAAAAGGAGTTGCTTCTAAACGGGAACTTTTGGATTTTAGGAACGCAAAAAATGAAGAGAACAAGGGGAATAATCGTTCTACCGTTCTTGAATTAATTAATATTAACAATGCAACGGCTGAACAATTAGCAAATTTACCGGGCATCGGAGAAAAAACCGCTCAAAACATCATTAAATACAGAACTGAGCAAGGCAATTTTAAACGCATAAATGATCTGATGAATGTTAAAGGTATCGGTAAAGCTAAGTTCGATAAATTAAAAAATATAATTACTGCTAATTGAAATTAGAAAGTACTGGAGGAAGAATGAGCTCAAAAGGCAATTCGTGGTATGTTCATACTATAATGTACGTTATTATAGTAATCTTGGTATTTGTACTTATTAAAGTTGCTTACTTAGACCCTAGCGAAGTAATAGAAAAAGAAGCTTATTACAAATCGGAATCAAGATTAAGAATGTCGAATCTTCGTTCAGCTGAAAGATTGTGGCAAATTAAATTTGGAAAGTTCACCGATAATCTGGATAGTCTCGTTGCATTTGTTAAGAATGATCCGAGTGTTAAAAAAGCGATTGAAGGTACGGACACTGTTACCGGCAGATCAACAAACCCATTTGTTAATCTTACAGTAGGTAGTTTTGTTGTAGATTCTATAAGTCATTCGCCGAAATCCGGTTTAAGATACATTGTTCAAATCGATACAACCGAACAAGCGGATACCGTAATTGATAGAAGAGGAAATATTATAAAGATCGATAATGTTAGAACGGTAGGACAAAGATATTTTGTTGGATGCCCCGATGGTTACGGCAGTATAGGTGATGTTAGAAGCGATGCTATGAAGAATACAGCATCATGGGAATAAGAAAATTGAATGCCTCTATTTCGTAATCAAGTTGGAATTAATCTTACTGAAACTAAACTGCAGCTCGTTGAAATAAGTCATAAGAATGATTCATTCTACCTGGAGAATGTTGATCAGTTAATCTTGAAAGAGTCGATCAATCCCGATCTGCCTGAATCAAAACTGATTGCCATTCTCCAGGATTCCTTCACAAAATTAAATCAAAAAAACAATCTCACTTCTATCTATTATTCGTTTTGTCTTCCTAACAATTTTTTTAAAATTTTTGAAGTACCGTTTGAACCTACTCTAACCAAGAAAGATCTGGTAGAGCATTTGAGATGGGAACTATCGGTTTTGTTTCCCCAAATTGATGAACAAAATTATTTGGTTCAGTTTGTAGAAGTGAATAAAACCTCTGCACGCCAGCAAAATAAGGTTATTGTTTTTGCGTTAGATAAAAACATGATTAACTGTTTTAACAAGTTTTGTAAATCGAACAATCTTGAATTAAAATATATCGATAATGCACATTTGGCATCAAATGCTTTTCTCCATCTTTCCAAAGCGTTCGAAAAAAATGAAATCACATTAAGTATTTATATCGATCAAAGTTATTCATCTATTGCTGTTATTGAAGGGGTTACGCCGTTCTTTTTCAAAGTAACAAATGAAAGCGGATTGAATTTTTTAGACCAGCTGCAATTATTGGTTAAGCAGCTCGAAGAAATTAATATTGGTTTAAACAGTATAAGTAAAATAATTTTATCGGGACAGAGCGTAACAGACGATTTCCTTTCAAAAATTTCAACAATTCTAAACGCCCCAATTACCAAGATTAATCCTTTTGATAGGTTAAAGATTGAAGAGAAACTGAATAGTAACCGTCTCATCACTTCACAATTCAATTCTTTTACTGCGGCAACCGGGATAGCAATTAGAATTATATGAGAATCATTTCCGGCATATACGGCGGCAGAACAATAAAATTTCCGAAATCCGATCTTGTTAGACCCACAACTGATAAAGTAAAAGAGTCTCTCTTTAATTATCTAGCTCATTCGTTTGATCTTAACGACATAAAGGTTTGCGATATTTATGCCGGCTCCGGTTCACTTGGATTGGAAGCACTAAGCCGCGGTGCGGCAGAAGTTCACTTTGTAGAAAAAGATTTTCATGTTTCGAAAACACTTAAAGAAAATATTGATTCCCTAAAAGCCGGTGATTCATGTAAAATATTCAAAATGGAAGCACTGAAATTTTCAAGACTAAGCGAGCATGATGAGTATGATCTTATTCTTGCCGATCCCCCATTTTTCAAAAATGACATACATGATGTTGTTATTAATCTGCTTGGCAGAAAATTCTTAAAACAAGGCGGTATTATATTAGTTGAAAGATCAATTCAAACTAAGGATGAAGATATAGCGGCGTTTAAATTCGAACCATTTAAGAAAATAGGCGATAGCTTGGTATATCAATTTATCAATAGATGATTTTAGCACGAATTTTTATTAGAATTTAATTTTTATCGGCGTTATTTTAACTCAACCAAAAAAAGAATAGTTATGGCAAAAGTAATTTACCCCGGCACTTTTGACCCGGTAACAAACGGACATATCGATATTGTCAACCGGGCTGTTGAATTGTTCGATGAAGTGATTGTTACTGTTGCAAAAAATCCTTCCAAGACAAGTTTGTTTACCGTTGAAGAAAGAGTAGAAATGCTTCGTGAAAGTCTCCGGGAATTTAAGAGCGTTCACATCGATTGGTTTGACGGGTTGGTTGTTGATCATGCTAAACAAGTCGGTGCAATTGGAATTATTAGGGGATTAAGAGCTGTTAGTGATTTTGAATATGAATTTCAAATGGCTTTGATGAACAGAAAACTTGCCGGAGATATTACCACAATTCTGCTTATGCCGCATGCAAGATACACTTACTTAAATTCCACGATTGTCCGTAATCTTGCTCAATTTCACGGGGATGTTTCGGAATTTGTTCCGCCGGTTGTACTGAAGAAGCTTAAGGAAAAGTTTAGCTACTGATAGTAGTTAGTATTGAGATGTGAGATCAATTGTTAGTCTCATATCTCAATACTATTTACTTAATACTAAAAATTACATTTCTTTTTCAACGTAAAGAATTTTTCCTTCCTGGAACTGACCGGTTAACTTGTGTTCTTCACTTATATAAACAACTCCAGGTTCATCATGCGGTTCGCCTAATTTTGAATGGAAGGATTTTAGACCGCCGAGATATTTTCTTACATCACATACGTAAACAAGGTCGCCAACTTCGGCTTCCATCTTTTTCATGTCACCGGAAGAAACATTAACATAATCGTGATTATCTTTTCTCTGTTTCCAATTTACTTTTACAATTTCGCCTTCGCGTTCGTTAATTTTTCCGCCCTTGAAAATTTCTTTTGCGCGGTGAATTGACCATGCAGTTAATCCGTCGGTATGTTTAGCCGGGTCGTAATGAATGTAATATTGTGCTGTCAGTGATACTAAAATTGTCATTACTAACGTAGCGAATAATAGAAAATAGAGACCGCCGAGATTTAACCAGACTAATAACAACGATAATGCAATTGCAGCAATAAAAACTTTCATTAAATTATCATGATTGCTGTAATTTCTAATTTTATTGACAACAACTTTTTGCCAATGGAAAGTTTTGGTTATTATAACCGCAACACCAAGACAAACGATCGTGTTATAAAGTGCGCTTATATAAGTGTACGGATGAACCGGGTCAAACGGTGTTCCATGAGCAAATGGTGTTATTAAAATATCTGGGTAACGCGCGCCAAGAATCATTAACGATGAACCGCCGAGAAATGTTGCAAGAACGCCGGCCGGTGTAAACTTACGCCAGAAGACTCCCAGGAAAATTGCTGTTACCAAAGGCGGCGTTAATGTTGAATGAAAATATCCGTGTGCTTCATAAACTGTCGGGTATTGACTGAAAGGAATTGTTGCAATAATTCCCAATCCGGTAATTACAATTGAAGCAATTCTTGCCGCTCCCAATTCTTTTTTGGCCTCTTGTTCGGCGGTACCAACTTTTTTCTTTAATAATTTTTTTATCGGGTGATGAACATCGTTCATATATACTGCGGCAATTGCGTTGATAAGCGAATCTACTGTTGATAATAGCGTTGCCGTTAAAGCAGCTATAACAAATCCAAAAACTCCGGTTGTAGAAATTATGTGTGTAACTGCAATAAAAACTTCATCGGGATTTACATTTGTAGTTAATTGGGAGGGAACCATTTCGGTTAATGCTTTGCCAATCCACCCGGCATTACCTACTACAATTGCAGAAAGAGGTAACATGAACAACACATTGAACACGGCGGCTTTTCTTCCTTCATCAACACTCTTTGCCGACATGAATCTCATTATCAATCCCATGTTCATAAATAAAAATCCGACCGAGCCGGCAACGCCGTCTTGCCAAAATATTCCCACAAAATTGAAATCAGGTGGCTTGTTAAAATCAGCAAGCGGCAGTCTCCAATCTACCGGCAGCAAATGCCAAAAGGCATCTAAACCGCCTACGTAATTAATACCCATCAGAAAAATTAAAAACCCGGCAAAAAGAAGGATCAATCCTTGAAGCAAATCGGTGAAGATTACCGCTGTTTGTCCGCCGAATGTTGTGTATGTACCGGTGATGACTGCAATAGTTATTATTACTCCCATCAAACTTACCGGTATTGATAAACCTAATAAATTTATTTCAGCCGGAAGTAAAGGAGTAAAAACTTTTCCTAAAGTCAAAAGCCCGATGCCGAGATAACCGATTAAATATAACAATTGAAAAACAGTCGCAATAAATCTAACTGTGGGGCTGAATCTTCTTTCAAAGTATTCCGGTATCGAGCGGATTTTAGTATAAACCACAATCGGCAGCCAGCCGAACAAAAAGAAAGGAACGAAAAACCAATCGTTCATGTAAGTCATCGTTGATGAGATGCCATGCTCGAATCCTTTAGCGGAGTACTTAACGAAACTGTGGCTACCTACACCGGTTGCAACTATAGAAACTGTAATAAGCCACCAGGCAAATCTTCTTCCGCCGAAAAAGAAATCGGTTGTTGTTCTGTTGTATTTGGCAAAATAACTTCCGAAAAGCATTATGCCTACAAAGTACACTATCATTACTACCCAATCGGTAGCAGTTCCAAGCCCGTGTAATGATTCCATAAATTATTTCACCAGTATATTGCTGCTATTATTAGAATGGCGTGAATTATCATGAAATAGAAGAACCCGAAGTAGAGAACTTTTCTCCACCACCGGTTTTTCTTTAAACGCAAGTCGAGACTATTGCTTTTATGAATTATATACATGCCGAAGAAGAAAAAAAATCCGCCGGCAACGTATAAGTAAATATAAGGTAACCATGAGTGGCTGAACGAAGGCATGATTTGTTCCTTAAAAGTTGCCGAAAATTAAAGCCCCTGAGTTTTAATTCCAAATGAAATTTTGGTAAACGCCGCTCGAAGATTTATAAAAGTAAAAAATGTACTGATAGAACTATCATTTTTGTGATAGTCCTATCACTAATATTGGCAAAGATGAGAACTCTTTTTTAGTAATGATACGTTTTCACGATAAAAATGAAGAAAAAATTTTTAGTAACACTATCATTTTTTTTCTCATTGTTTGTAGTTAAATTTTTGTTGGATACAAATTATATATGTAGTTGGCTGTGATACATCTATAACAAAATATTTCTTAAAAGAAACATAATATTAAGTGCATTTTGGAATTAATGTATAAAAGGTATATTTCCTTTGCAGTCAAGAATCATTTCTATACCAAACAAATCAATAATTAAAACAGACGGTAAAATGAAACAGAAAATTCTCTTAATGTTGGTAGTAATTACCCTTATAATAATTAACTCTTGCGCTGAAAGCATAACCGGACCCGAACCACAGCCGGGCAGAAGGGATTATGTATGGACAAGAGATACTTTAAGGGCAGATGAATTTGGTTTTCAATTTTTGAGCGGAATCTGGGGTTCTGCTCCTAATGATATTTGGGTAATAGGAGATGCTGCAACATACGTAAATAAAGTTTGGCACTTTGATGGCATGAGCTGGAGAAATTATCTATTAGATCAATTTGCTGCACCAATAAGAATTCATGGTATCTCAAGTTCAGAGATTTACATGGTTACAACAATAAGTGATATTTGGAAATACAATGGTACTAGATGGTTTAAAGATACAACAATAATACCGGATGGATACCAAAGAATTCTTTTTGAAGATATTTACGGTTACAAAAACGATTTATATGCTGTAGGGATTGCAGAAAAAGGTGATGGTGATTATACTGCTATTGTCGTTTATTATGACGGCAGAAAATGGCGAATATTGAACACGCCGCTACTAAAAGAATATTTCTTGCGCGTTATATTTTTGGAAAAGAGCAACGAAATACTAATTAGCGGTCAAAATTACTTAGAACCAAACGAACCATGCAGATTATACAGACTAAAAGATGATAATATAAGTCTAATAGGTAGGGAAAAATCTAGTTACAATCTTAGTATAGTCAATAATAAAATCTATGTGAATACAAACAAGAGAATATTCGAATACAAAGATGGCGCATTACTTGAGACTCTTGATCTATCAAGCACTGATTATGCCGGCCGTCTATTCGGACGGACAATAAAAGATTTTTTCACTGCAAATGAAGGATGGAATATTGGCCACTATAATGGTAATGATTTAGTAAACATCTATTATGCTGAAGGAAATATTATAGACGCCCAAATTTTTGAAAAAGAAGCATTGATGATTTGCTACACACTGGATAACACTAATTATATTTTGCATGGAAAACTAAAATAAAAAATTGAGTGAGTCTTTAAAAAATTGAGAGAAAGATGCTGGCACATCTTTCTCTCCGTAAATAAAGAGCAAGGCTGACCACCTTTTTTGCAATACTTTTGCTTCGCTTTTTTATTTACGTTACAAACATGCCCATTATTCAAAAAAATATCAAGGAGTAAGCCATGTCAAAACCGAAGTATTTTCTCTTGCTATTGTTACTATTCAGTTTCAACGAGTTATTTTTTGCTCAATCTTTTACTTATACTGGACCAACATCAGTTACTGTCCCATATGGAAGTAATACAGCTTATGGTACATATTATTTTACATATTACAATCTTGACGGAGAACATCATGTTGTGGATCCGGCTTTAATGATATCGGTTGACGGAGATGTAATTTGTAACTATAGTTTATGTGATAATCCTCAAACACCTCCAGGATATACAATATATTTTACCCCAGGTGTTCATACCGTTACTTTTAAACTTTTGAGTGTTAATTGGTATACATTGAATTGCTATGATCTTAACTGTACCCAATTGGTTGGACAGAAAAATGACATAATTTAATGTGTAAAATTTAGTTAAATCTCCGGTCAGTTGAAATAGATTTCTGCCGGTGTTTTATAATTCAATGATTGATGTATCCTTC
>JBFMBS010000042.1:0-25029 GCA_040755055.1 Bacteroidota bacterium | reverse complement strand
GTTAGGGCGCATACAAAATGAATATGACAAAATACAAGAGAATTATTGCAAGAGAGTGGTTGATATTTTTAATCGCAATCATTGTTGGGGTTATTTTCTCAGTTATTGTATACTTCAAAGACTCATCGGATTATCTATCTAATCGAGATTTCTTATATCATTCCCTTAAATATGAATACAAAGAGAATAAACGCTATCACGATATTCCTGAATTGAAGGGTATTATTAATCGCTTTTCACGTTATTATTTATTCGAGGATGATTCTTCAATTGTAAGCAAATTAGCTGTGAAATATCCCGATGAATATGAATACCTACCAAAAAAGATAAAACTGAGTGACAGTTTATTTTCATTTATGAGTTTTACAGAGTTTTCGAAAATTATAGACGATGAATCAAGTCGAAAATTATTTTATGATACAATCCGGACAAATTCTCATCTTGGCAATTATGAAAAGTTTGAGAATGAATATATTCCAGAAACTTTTTATGATAGATTGTTACGCTTACATGATCATCTTTTTTCGAGTTATTATAAGTATAGCACTTTGTTCTCTTTATTAGTTCCGTATTTACTTTTTCAATTATTACGTTCCATTTATTATTCAATAAAATCATTATTAAAAAACAAAAAAACGCCCTAACAAGCGCCTCAACAACGACCGCTTCTTCGATGCGGTCATATTGAGTCGCTTCGGGTTTAGTTTTTCAGAATTAGTTGCTTGTGTAAAGTTGATTTGTAAAACAAAACTGATTTATAAAATAAAAATTGCGTTGACAAAACTTAGCCGTTTGTTCTGGCGGCGTGTTAGGCGCAATGCCGTTAGGCACCATAATTACTAGGTGATATTATGAAAGTAATACAAAAATATTTTTTTATAACAATATTGTTGATTGCACTACCTGGTTCTGTGTTATCACAAAACGATGAATCTTTTTATCAACAATTAACTCGTGCTATAATTAGACTTGAAGATGTTTCAACCGGCAAACCCGTTGGAACAGCATTTTTTATTATTACTGAAATTGATTCAACTCATTATTATTTAGTGACCGCACGTCATGTAGTTGAGTCAAATAGATCACTAAGAGCTAGAGTGCCAAGTCAAAGATTAGATAATAGCAAAACTGAAGTTATTGAACTTCGATTGCCACCAAACATTTGGATTTATCATCCACAAGAAGCTCGTACAATCACAATCAAAGAAAAAGTGGAAAAAATATTTCCAATAGACGTTGCAATAACAAAACTACCTGGGATAAAAGATAGAAGAGTTAGAACAATTAGCTACAACAAAAATGATGAGAATAAAAATCAAATATCATTAATAAAAGTTGAGCCACCTAATCAAATTATTGTTTTTGGATTCCCCGGTGAACTGGGATTTGATCTTGAAGAACAACGTCCACTTGGCAGAATTGGAATTGTCGCAATGGCTGCAAACTAACCGTTCATAAGAACAAATGATGCTCAAAATAATCCAATCCTAAGAGATGAAAATGTACTCTTAATTGATGCACCTATATTGGGTGGAAATAGTGGTAGTCCAGTATTAGACTTTTCACCATTGAGAGGTAAAGTTACACTTATAGGCTTAATATCAGCCTCAAATTTGAGTAACAACTTTGCCGTTGTTGAACCATCAACAAGGATTATTGAAACCATTGAAAAAGCTTCTATTACTGATCAAAAAATAATGGGTAGTTGGCATTCAATTGAATAGTGCCTAACAAGCAAATCAACACGGACGCCGTAATGTAAGCGACATTTGTGTTGTTCTTAAGTTTTATTAAATCAATAAATTTGCTGTTCAGCAGTAGTGTAATAAACTAAATTGTTGCAACCGGCTTGTACGGTTGAATTTACAATCCGGTTGCTAAATTATTGGTAGTGTACTTTTAATCGGCATTCTTGTGTTGGGGCGCCGGTTATTTGCAACGCCGTTAGCTGTACTAAATCTAGAGGTATAAATGAGTTTTACATTTTATGGTGATTTACTTGGGATTTCTTCTAGTTATAATCTTGATGCCGATTTAGCTTATTCAAAACTCAATAACTTCTATAATATCACTTTTAGGGAATTGGAAAAATATTGTCATGCTTATCCAGATTCAAAGGTATTTATGTTTAGTGATAGCATTCTATTTTATGGTGAAGAGTCAGTTGCAGCGATAAAACATCTTCAAAATTTATATTTATCACTACTTTCAGATAATCTTCTTCTGCGTGGGGCAATAGTTAAAGACAAATTGGATTTTGAGCCAAGATTTGAATTAGAAAATTTTCAAAAGAGACTTCCGATAAATAATACTTTATCCAAGGCGGTCAGTCTTCAAAGTTTATATAAAGGTTCCCGCCTTATTATTGAAGT
The DNA here is from genome assembly GCA_040755055.1 of Bacteroidota bacterium. Taxonomy (GTDB): domain Bacteria; phylum Bacteroidota; class Ignavibacteria; order Ignavibacteriales; family Melioribacteraceae; genus DYJK01. The sequence goes on along the minus strand of JBFMBS010000042.1, from coordinate 22,657 downwards.
TGCTTTAGCCAAAGAATTACTGTCAGATGAACCACATTGGTTGACACAAGAAGGATTTATTTCTTCACCAAATTCGGAATCAATTAATTCTGAATTTATGAAAAGAATTACTCCGACACCGGAGAATCGCAATTACGAGTATCTTTATTTTTGGTGTTCAACACATCCTAATTGTCAATTTGATGAAATAAAGAAACGTAAAGAACTAGAAGAAATTTCTAAAATGGTAGATTCTTCAATTAGTATTCACTATAAAGAGACCATTGAATTAATTAAGAGAAGTAATTCTAGGAAGAAATATGTTAAGCAGTACAGCTAACAAAGCTGTTCAAGCCGACAGCGAGATCGCACCTGGCATTTGAGTGATTTTAGAATTAGGTGCTCCGGTTCGGCTATCTTTGTAGCGTAGTTCTTCTATGAGAAAGTTTTTAAATTATAAACCTTATTAAACAAACCGGCATTGCTGTTCTGGGCTGCGGCTTAACAGCGGGGTCGTTATACGCAAAGTAAATTGAGGATAATATGAAATTAATTAGGAGCCTTTCAATTTTATTATTATTTACTTCAACATTGTTTGGTCAGCAATATCTTGGTGATAACAAACTAGTCGTTGAAGGGAGTTCTGATTTAATCATAGAATCTGATAGAGCTTCATTTGATTTTTCAGTCCTTGGATATGGTTCTACTCTCAGAGATGCTGTAATAGATGCAAAAACTAAAGTTTCTAATGCAACACAAGTTTTATTTAAATACGGTATTCCCAAACAAAACATTTCGACTTCAACATTTGAAAGTGGAGAAAACTTTGGTGGTAAAGCCTTTTTATCATCAAGCAAAGATTTTAAAACTTTAATGACCGTCTTTGTTATCGTTGATAGTTTATCAAAACTAGAGGATATTATAATTAGTTTGAGTGAACTTGGCATTGAGAGTATAGCCAACGTGAATTATTCTTTAACTGATTTAGCAAAGTATAAATTACAATCAAAAGAAAATGCTATTGAAGATGCAAAAAATAAAGCGAAACAAATTGCAGATAAATTTGGAGTAACTCTTAAAAAAGTAATTTATATTGAAGAGAGCAGTTTTTACCAAAATTATCCCAATCCCTTCAATCCAACAACAAAAATTATGAGTGATATATTTTCTTCTACAACATCTTTATATGCAAAACCTGTAAAGATTAGTCAAAAAATAAAAGTTGTTTATGCATTAGAATAAAATGCGTATAACCCGCAAATCAAAGCGACTGCTTTAAACATTGCGGCATTGTACAAATTTTAGTGTTGAGTTGTAATAGTTAATTGCTTTTTGAGTTTAGTGAATAAATCGAATTTATAAATAATCATCGGCAATGCTTTTCAGTATTGCTTTGTAGTTATGGGCAGCGCTTTATTTGCAACGCCGTTATAAGGCTTAATATATGTGTGAACTATTCGACAAAATATTTTCCGATTCAAGTGTCTTTCTGAATTTTGTGATTGCATTCGCAACATTTTCATATATGATTTTTACGGTATTAATGTGGCTTTCGATGAAGAAATCCATAAATCTGACCAAACAAAATTTTGAGTTATCAAATCGGCCCTTTATCGGCGTAACAGAGTTCGGGATAAACTTTGTCGATAATGGTCATCTCAATCCCTTCTTTCGCTATATTAATTTTGGCAATGTTCCAGCAAAAGAAATTGTTCTTAATTTATCCATCGAACATAATTCAGAAAAAATATTTTATTACAAATCTATTATGAATAATGTTTTCCCGTCAAATACTTCAATGTGGGCTGAGGTTTTTGAAACAGATTATAAAAGTATGATTTCTCCTACTGATGATTTCACACTTGCTATGAATATATCTTATAATGGCGTAACCAATACAAGATACTCCACTAAAGAGTTATATAAATACGATTATGCTAGCAATAGTTTTTCTGTTATAGAAAGTAAGTGGGATTAAGAATTGGTAACGAAGAAAAAATATTTTCACATAGTTTTAACAGTCACATATATATCATTTTTTAAATAAGTAAACGCCTTATAACCCGCAATTCAAAGCGACCGCTATCGTTGATGCGGTCTTTTGATGTGGTTATCGGTATTCGTTTTCAAAGTTAGTTTGTTGTGTAAGTTGGATTTAATTAACAAAATAGATTTAAAACAAAAAGGTTGTTTGCAATTGTAGCATTGTAGTTTTGGGCGGCGCTTTAATTGCAACACCGTTATGTGCTAAATAAATATTGGCGGTATTATGACAAAAAGTAAAAAGAAGGCAAATGAAATATTTAATAATTCAGAACCATTATTTGGCAAATCCAAATTTGCTGAAGCATTTCCTCAAATTAAAAAGGTAATTATAGACGTTTTTGAATATGAGGATTTCTGGAAAAAGGATGATGGATATTATCCCCATCACCAAGTATTTAATGAAAGTAATTTATCTCAATACGTTGATTGTTCAGAACCATCTTGCAAAGGTGGAGGATTTTCATTGGGGAGTTTATTAAGTGAGATGGTTCATAACAAGCAAACATCTATGGATGATTCAACTAATTGTATTGGTAAGATTGGTAGTAAAAGATGCACGCATACATTTGATTATAAAATATTGATAGAATACAAATAGAACTTGAATACATTATTTTCTTAAATAATATTTGGAGTAAGTGTGGCTTTAATAAGAGTGAAAGAAAGTAGAAGCTCTGCTGACTTTTTAGTATGTGAAGTCTCATCCAGAGGTGCAGCAGATTTATTGGTTTGTAAAGTTGATTCACGTAGTCCAGCTTATGGTAATGATGAATTATGGTGCTTTGTTGATTCTGATAGTGCTGCTGATTCTAAAATATGCTTTGTCGAATCAAGAGGAGTTGCTGATCTACTAATTTGTTATGTTGGTTCAAGAGGATCAGCGGGATGGAATAATCAAAATCATAAGCTAAAAAATAAAATTCATAAATAAGCACATAACCCGTTCTTCAAGCCGACCGCATCTTCGATTCGGTCGTTTGAAGTAAAATAAAAGTTGGTTTGACAAAACATAGTTGCTCTTTGAAGTAGGTTAGAAAAGAAAAATAAATTAAAAATTATTGGCATTGGTTTTCAAAGCTGCATAGTTGTGTTGGGCGGCGGCTTAAAAACCACGCCGTTATATTGCTTAGTAAGTGAAGGATAGATTAGAGAAGTGTTTTATAGTTTCGAGCTCCGTGTAGAATTCTGTGAATAAAAATTGTTCTTTCTTCTATTGTATAAAAGATGAGATAGTTTTGAACAATCAAATATCTATAGCCAAGATTTCTTATTTCTTCTTCTCTTGGGATTCGACCAAGACTAGGATTTTCTGATAATAGTTCTAAGTTCTTTTCAATTTTGTTTGCAATTGCATCAGCTGCAGTTGGATTGTCCGCAGCAATGAATGATATAATTTCTGCAAAATCTTCTTCAGCTATACTAAGAAGTCGAACTTGATATTTATCTATTGGCATTAATTGTTTCTCTAATATTTGCCATTACTTGTTTAAGAGTTTTACCTTTATCTCCTTCAGATTTTTGTTTTTGTGCAACAGACAATTTGCTAAGTAAATCAAGTTTTAGTTGTAACTTTGAATAATGAGCCATAGACATTACTACCAAATCACCTTCTCCGTTCTTTGTAATAAATATTGGCTCATTAGAATTATTGGCAAGTTCAGATATTTCATTTGATTTATTTCTCAAATCAGAAATAGGTTTTATGATTGGCATCTTAATTCCTTACTTTGTTTTATGTCAAAATTATATCAATATTCTGATAGATGCAATACACAAAAATAAAAACGCAATATAACCAGCAACTCAACCCGACCGCTTCTTTTCTCGTGGGCTTTGTGCTGTTATTAAGTTTGTCTGTGTCCATAAATTTCTTGTCCAAGTTTCTACTGCTATGAAAAATTTTTCTAATTATTTAATTAGTCGTTCTAACATAGCCGTCCGTTCCTGGCAGCAAGTTAGCCGCAACGCCGTTAGGTGCCAGAATATTTTGGAGGAAGCATGATTGATAAAACAAACCCTTCTAAAGAAGTTGAGAAATATATTTCTGATTCAATAACAAGTGGCGTTCCTAAAAACGAAATATATTCTCAAGTCAAATCTAAATATCCGGCATATGATGACGATTCTGTTGCAAAGAAAATTGCTTCGTATATTAAGGAAGATGTAAAGAAGAGAAACGTTATCTATACATATATTTTAGCAATATTTGTAATTATCAGTTTAGTTTTTAGTTTTATCACACCTTCATTTTATTCTTCCCAAGCAATGCAGATTTATGATTGGAGTTGGAGAATCATAGTAGGAATTATAGCCATCTTCTTCATTATTGGCTTTCTACAATTTAAATTGTTCTATTACACAACAGCAGTATCACTCTACTCATTATACTTAGTGCTGCTGCTTTATAATTTCTTTGTATATCCAATCTCTTTGCTTCTTATCATTTCATCTGTGGGAACAGTTGTAACATTTGTTTATCTGTATTTATTAAGAAAGAGAATTTTCCCAAATATTAGTCTATGGGGAACAGTTATAAAAGAAAATGGTATTTATAAATTTTAGCACCTAACCCGAAATTCAAAACGACCGCCCCGCCACGAGGATAAAATTATGTTTATAAAGTCGTTAGGTGCAATAAACAAGTTTAATTAATTGACAATAATGATGAAGAACAGATTTATGCTGAATTATAATAGAATCTTTATTTGTGTCTTGTTGATATGTGTTGCGTCTTGTTCCCCATCGCAATCACAAAAATTAGTACAATTACCCGGCAAACCGATTAGTAATTCACTCGATTCGTCTCAAGCTCAAGTTGTTTACAAATACGTAAAAAATTTCCCTAATGGGACGGAAATTGCAATAGCATTTTTAAACGGTGATTCCACTAAATATGTAGGAATCCGGCGCCGAAATGATTCTTTGATATATGTTGAAAATCGCGAAGCGGTTTTTGAAATCGGTTCAATCACAAAAACATTTACGGCAGCTATGCTTGCAGAACTTGTATATAATAATAAAGTGGATTTGAATGAACCAATTAAAAACATTCTACCGGTACAACTGCATCAAAGTTCTCTTAATGGAAAAGAGGTCACACTATTACATCTTGCTAATCATACTTCCGGATTTCCTAAAGAACCGGACAATGTATTTTTTGACTGGTCTATACCGGGCAGTCCTTATAAATTCTACGACACCGCAAAATTATACGACTACCTTTCAAAAAGGATTACGCTTCTATCAACACCTGGGACAAAACGTGAGTATTCCAATCTTGGCGGTGGACTTCTCGGTCACTTGCTGACACTGATAACCGGAACGTCATATGAAAATCTTTTAGGAAAATTAATCTGCAAACCTCTCGATATGCGTAATACATTTGTTTCATTAAATAATATTGGTGCTAATCAACTTATACCGGGTAGAGACCCTAACGGAAATGTTGTTCAAAATTGGGAATTGAATGTGCTGGTAGGCGGAGGCGGTATCAAGTCATCGGCTGAAGATATGGCAAAGTACCTTCGTGCTCAAATGATGGATACAACTTTCTACCTTATGACACAACAACCTACGTTCAAATATACCGGAAACAACTTTGCGGGACTCGGATGGACCTGGTTTGCAATAGATAATTTCAAATTTGTTTCTGCAACCGGAGGCACCGGCGGATATTCTTGCTGTGTAATCTTTGAACGTGGGACAAAGAAAGCGATCGTTTTGCTTACGAATGTTTCGGCATTTTTGGCGTCCAAAGATGATCCCATTTCAAATATGAGTATTGAGTTACATAAGTCTCTTTAAAATTCTATGATCGATATTTAGCGAGCAAAACAAATTAGTGAATCAATATTGGTGTTGACTTTCCTATGAAGGAGTAATAATATGAAAGCACTGGTTTTGGGTGCAAGTGGGGCAACCGGGAAATTGGTTGTTCAACAACTTGCCAAAAAGAACATTAAAGTTCGGGTAGTTGTGAGAGAATCTGCCATTATACCTGGTCAAATATCAAATGATATGAGCATTGAGATAATACGAGGTAATATTAATGACTTTGGGATTGCACAAATCAAAGACCTTGTAAAAGATTGTGATTCTGTTATCTGCTGTCTTGGGCACAATATAAGTTTTAAAGGGATTTTTGGTCATCCACGCAAACTAGTTTCCAATACTGTCGCAAAAATAATTGAAGCTTTAAAATCGCTGAACCAAAATCCAAAATTTATCTTAATGAGCACAACGGCATATACAAATAGAAAGATAGGAGAAGTAAACACCTTAGGAGAAAAGATAGTATTCTCGTTATTAAAATTGTTACTGCCTCCCCACAAAGATAATATGCTGGCTGCTGATCAACTTGTTTTCAAATTAGGTACAAACACCAACATTGAATGGGTTGCTGTTCGTCCCGATTCGCTTTTCGATGAGGAAAATGAAAGTGAATATGAAATACATAATCATAAAATACGAAGTCCCATTTCTAATCCCGGTAAAACCAGCAGAATAAACGTTAGTCATTTTATGGCAGAACTGGTAACAAACGACCAATTGCGGCAAGAATGGAAACATAAAACCCCGGTTATCTATAACAAAGAATGAGAATCATGGGAACGCATAAATAGTTTGCTAAGTTGATTTCTACCGTAAATAGAACTTAATAAACTACGTTATTGACATTTGCTTATCTGATATTCGAATTTGTTTTGCTTGTCATTTATAGATGAACATCCAAATAGCTAATTATCAATTGATGATTTAGAGGTTTTATGAAAACAAAAATAATTTTTCTTGCGGTCTGTTCACTTATTCTTTCGTGTGATAGCAATTCGCCAAACAGCAATTTATCCGGGCAAGCAGAGTACGTTTTGCCCTATCCAGTTGGTAAAGCGTATGTTTGTTCACAGACTTTCAATTCATCTTTCTCTCACTATGGTACTTTCAGTTACTCCATAGATTTCGCCATGTCAATTGGGACCACAATCACAGCAGCTCGAGAAGGACGCGTAGTTCATATTGTCGAAAATAATTCAGATAACGATCCGACACCAGGGCATGAAAATGTTGTTATCGTAATGCATGAGGATTCTACGTTCGCCCGGTACGCCCATTTAACAACCAATGGAGCGCTCGTCGAAATAAATCAACAGCTGATGCCGGGCGATACTGTAGGATTGAGCGGTAACTCAGGAAGCGGCGGTGCGCCTCATTTGCATTTTGATGTTACAAAAACATTTACCGGCAGAAGTGATCAGACAATTCCATTTGACTTCAAGAACACAAAACCTCATCCGGTTGGATTAGAAAGAGGGATTGTCTATGAAGCGTATCCATACTGATACCTCTCTGGCTACGGACGAGCCAATTCAGAACCTATATCCCAGGGCTATATTTGAGAGTTACATTAACTGCTGGGGTCAGTATAATATTAAAAAAAATTTTGAATATTGAACATGGAATTTTTGATTTTCAAACTATAAATTCTCTGTGATAGAGTGGAATTAATAACTTGAACCTCCCCGGATAATCCGGTATCTTGATTTTACAACAACATTAATAAAAATAGAAAGAAACCTATATATGAAAAGTGCTGAAACAAAAAAGAAGTTGTCACCGGCGAAAAACAAAAGCAATAGCTTAGTGTTGCAACGGGACAAGAGTGAAGAATTACTCAGAACATTGAAAATCCGTTTTGAAAAAAACATAAGCCGCCATAAAAGTATTAAGTGGGCAAAGGTAGAAGCAAAGCTGGAAGCCACCCCCGAAAAACTCTGGTCGCTCTATGAAATGGAAAGAACCGGCGGTGAACCGGATGTTGTTGGTTATGATGAACAAACGGGTGAATATATTTTCTTTGATTGTTCGGCGGAAAGTCCTAAAGACCGCAGAAGTCTTTGTTACGACCGTGAGGCGCTGGAATCAAGGAAAGAACATAAACCAAAAGATAATGCTGCTGATATGTCCGCTACCATGGGCATCGAACTTTTAACAGAAGAACAATATCGTGAGCTGCAGAAGCTTGGAGAGTTCGATCTAAAAACATCGAGCTGGGTGAAAACACCTCCTGATATTAGAAAACTCGGCGGTGCCCTCTTCTGCGATCGACGCTACGGCAGAGTATTCGTTTATCACAACGGTGCGGAATCTTACTATGCCGTAAGGGGATTCCGCGGATTGTTAAGGGTTTAACCGGTTGGTAGATTGAATATTAATATCGTCTTAATCTTTGATTTAGTTTTTACGAGCAGCAATTTAATATGTTACCGGACGATGAAACAAACACTAATACACGGGAATACAGTGTGGTTTTCGATGTAGAGACTCGGTGCCAGCCTTGGTAAGAGCGGGTTTCGACGGACGACGAGTTTTTACCAAATGGAATTTCCGCCGGAGGTGGATACGCCTCCGGCGTACATTATTACATATCAAAATGCGCCAGTTTACCGATGCCAAAAAATTAAGTCTGTAGAAGTAATACAATTTGACACATCAAACAGAGTCGTAAACAGATGAGGATAAAATGAAAATTATTCTATCGGCAATTTTTTTATTTCTATTAACAATAAATATTTTATGCCAGGATCATATCCCCTTCACGCTAAGTCCTTCGCTGGTTGCCATTCAAGTATCAAACATCGATTCATCCGAAGCCTGGTATAAAAATAATTTAGGATTTGTTATCAAGGACAAAAAAGAATTTCCCGACTATGGTCTAAAAATATCAATCCTCGAGTCAAACGGGTTTGAATTGGAGCTCGTTGAAAATAAAAAATCAATCTCGCGTTCCGAGCTGATTAAGAATTATCCCAAAGAGAGTGAGGTACAAGGATTTGCAAAACTTACTTTCAAAGTGGATAACATTGATGCCGCAGATAGTCACCTTAAAAAGACGGGGGTAAAATATTTATTTAATTTGCAGAAAAGTAACATCCCCGGTAAAGAACACCAGATGTGGTTAATGGTTTCCGATACAGATGGCAATTGGATTCAATTAGTTTCTGAATAGTAGCTACATAAACATCAGCTTGTTGTTTTGATATTTACAAATTTGCACTATGTTGTATCTTTAATTTTTAATATAAATCAGCATTGATAGAATATGAAAGCGATCATATGTACAAAATCAGGCAAACCGGAAGTTCTTAAACTCAGTGAAGTAGAGAAGCCAGCCCCAAAACCCGATGAAATTCTTGTAAAGGTTCATGCATCATCAGTAACAAGAGGGGATGTTTTCTTACGAAAGATACCTCGCCTTATTATCGTTCCGCTAGGAATACTTATTGGTTTTAAAGCAATGGAAATAACCGGTGTTGAATTTGCCGGCGAAGTTGAAGGTACCGGGAATCAAGTAACCGGGTTTAAAAAAGGCGATCACGTTTTTGGAACAACCACCGGTCTAAGATTCGGCGGCAATGCCGAATATGTTTGTGTCCCTGAAAAACGAAAATCGGGAGTGGTTATAAAAAAACCGGCAGCAATTTCTTTCTATGAAGCCGCTGCACTACCGGTCGGAGGAATGACAGCACTCCATCTTCTAAAAAAAGGAAATATCGGGAAGGATCAAAAGGTGCTTATTTACGGGGCGTCGGGCTCTGTTGGTACTTATGCGGTTCAACTTGCCAAGTATTTTGGAGCGGAGGTTACCGGTGTCTGCAGCACAAATAATCTCGAATTGGTAAAATCAATAGGCGCAGACAAAGTAATTGATTATACCAAAGAAGATTTCACTAAGAGCAATTTGGTCTATGATGTAATTTTTGATGCAGTTGGTAAAATAACAAAATCGAGTTGTAAAAAAGTGCTGAAGCAAAACGGGATCTATCTAACAGTTAAGCATCCAACTAGTGAAAAAGCAGAGTATCTGACATTCCTTTGTGAACTAATCGAAAAAGGTAGAATGAAACCGGTAATCGACAGAACTTTTCTGTTGGAAGAAGTTGCAGAAGCTCATCGCTATGTAGAAACCGCACACAAAAAAGGAAATGTTGTTGTAACCTTTGGAAAAATCTTAATAAAACATAATTTATCTTATCACACTTAGCACAAATATTTATCCGCGTTTACAAATAAACAATATTGATCACAAGGGGCTGATGTAACAATCCGGTATTCGGTACGGTTTTTTTTGTTCGAAATATAACTTTGATATTGTCCTAATATAGGCTTATATTTAGTCAAAAATAAAGACAAAATAAGGATACATATATGAAAAATATATCGGTTTCAAATGACATTATTCCGGTAGGACAATTCAAATCCAGTTTGGCAAAATACCTTAAAGAAATTCAAAATAAACGTAATTCATTGATAATTACACAAAACGGTAAACCGGCCGGTGTATTGATGTCCCCTTCCGAATTTGATGAATTGAGGCAAACCAAACTTTTCATAGATTCAATTTCACGCGGATTATCCAATTCTGAGAAAGGAGAGGTATTATCAACCGAGCAACTTAAAAGTGAATTGCGCAAAACACGTACCAGCAAAGAAAGATGAAACTGCTCTGGGCAAAAGAAGCATTGATTAGATTACAAGAAATTGAAGAATATATTTCCAAGGATAATCCAGTTGTTGCTATAAAGTTTGTCGATAAACTAATTTCTGCGGCTGAAACTATAACCGCAAATCCGGAAAAAGGCAGAATAGTTCCTGAATTGTCACTTGAGAACATAAGAGAATTATTGTTTGGAAATTATAGAATTGTGTACTTGATTAAGCAAAACTCCATTAACATTCTTACTGTATTTGAAGGGCATCAGTTGCTAAAAAAAGAAGAAATTTTAAAAAGTACGAATTGATAAAAAATGGATAAGGAAGAATTACATTTTTAATTCACAAACAAGTAACACATAAAAAATTCTTAATCGGAATTTTTGGGGAAAGGAGTATTTAGTAACCTACTATTAACAATACACAAATAAGATTGAAATAAATATGAAAGAATTTAAGTATCCGTTATCGGAAAAAATTGCATACGCTATCGGCACAGCTTTCTTTTTGGGATTAATAATATTTCTCAGAAACAATCCTCAATCAACCATATTAGTTAATGGATTCTTTACCGTCTTCGGTTTGCTTTCCTTTATCGCTTTTTGCAAATCGCTTGGTACAATAACACTAACCGATTACTCAATAATCCGTAAGTATCCATTGATTTCTGAAACGGAGATACAATTTAAAGATATCTACTCAGTTGCCGAGTTTAATGACTCATTAAAATTTGTATTGAAAGATTATTCGAATAACAAATTGTTAACTATCGAGAAAACTATAGTCGGCATCCGGGAATTAAAAGAGGAAATTAAAAATAAACTTGCTAACCAGCTGAAAGTTAAACCGCAAGATTACTTCCCGAAGTCCAATGGATTTTTCGCAAGCTTTTTCTTTATGATAATTTTGGTATTGGGAACGGTTGGATTGTTTATTTACGAAGGGAATATGCTTGGTGCGTCTATTTCCTTTTTAATGTCCGTAATAATTTTTTTTATTGTCGGTAAGCAGCCGATTTTTATTTATTTGAATTACTCTCATATCACTATTAAAAGTATTTTCAAAACAAATAAAATTTTTATGACTGATATAAGCGATATCATTCAAGAGACAGACGAAAAAACAAAAGCCGGCTCTGTAACATACACGGTGATAAAACTATCAGACAACAAAGATATATCGCTTCTCGGATTTAAACCGGATGACGAGTTACTATTTCAATCGTGCAAATATTATTTTAACAACAAAACACGTGCAACGTAAAAGGATAAATTTTAAAACGTAGCAAAAGTAATTTATGCAACTAAGCGGTATACTATTAGGAAATCAATTATAATTCTTCAAAAAACTTTATACATAGAAATATTTTTACATCTTGAATAAGCTCGAAAGGACCGCATGAATAGATTAATCAGCGTTTCAACACCACATGATATTCTCCCGGAGTTTCGCGATACACCAATCGGCTTGCTGCTGGAGTATCACAACCTTGAAAAAGAATACACAACATACAAACAAGCACAATTATTAATAGGTATGTGCATGGATAACAGAAAGCATCTCCACATACCGGATAACTTTGCATTTATTATCCGTGCCGGCGGTGCTAATTTAAGATACAGTGAATTCAAAGTTTCGTATGCCATAGCGGTCGGTAATATCGGTCACATAGCACTAATCGGCCACAACAACTGCGGAATGGTAAATCTTATATCCCGAAAGGATCAATTTATAAATGGTCTTGTGGAAAAAGGAGGATGGAACAAAGAAGCTGCCGAGGATCATTTTATGCACTTCGCACCGATATTTGAAATCGGCAACGAAATTGATTTTGTAATTACAGAAGCCAGGCGGCTTCGTTTAAGATATCCTAAAATAAAAGTGGCTCCTCTTTTCTACAAAGTTGAAGACAACCGGCTCTATTTAATCAGCGAGCAATAAAGGTTTGAATAAAGATTCTATTTTATTCATCTCGGCGCATTGTTAATGAAATGTTGGAGAATTATAAATACTCTAAAATTCACTCGAAGGTTCTTAGAATTTGTATTAATTCTTTCCAAAAACTTATTTAAGTTTTGAAAGACATTCCACATCGTACAATGAAAAAATTATTAATCATATTTTTTATTTCATTCTTCTGTGCAACTTTTGCGCAGCAAGTAAGTATTTCCAATGGATGGTACTACATTGACGGCAAAAAATTCTTCGTGAAGGGAATCGGTTACGAAACCCATACACGTCCCGGACAAGCACCATGGCTCTACAGTTTCGATGCGGATTTAATCCGGGTTGATCTGCAGAGAATAAAAGATGCCGGCTTCAATACGATACGCACATGGGGTGCTTTGAAAGAAGAAGAGCTTGCTTTAGTTGAAGAATCGGGATTGAAAATTTTATTCGGCATCTGGATCGATCCTCACGGCGATTTCGGCAGCACTTCTTTTGTAAACTCTGCCGCCAATCACGTTAATGAAGTTCTTAACTATTCTAAAAATTACAACTGCATAATCGGCTATTTAATTATGAATGAGCCGCAAGTTGCTCATATCTATGATGCCGGTTCGCAAAATCTGCTCAACCTATGGAACACAATTATTGATCTGATTCATCAAAAAGATCCGGGTATTCCGGTTTCGTTTTCAAACACAATGATCGGCGATTACATCAACATGGATATTTTTGATTTTGCCGGTTACAACGCTTACATATATAACCCGGTTACAATCTCAAATTCACACGGCTATTCGGGATTTTTAAAATTCCTAAAAGAAAATCGCGCGCAGCAGAAACCATTTATAGTAACTGAATACGGTTTATCCGTTTCACCCGGTACACCGGGGGACAAATATCAATACGGCAGTAACACGGTTCAGCAGCAAATGGAAGGCGATCTTTTAATGTACAGAAATTTAATAGATGCCGGTACTCAAGGCGGGGTTGTTTTTCAATATCACGATGGATGGTGGAAAGGCGGAAATGAATTTGTGCATGATGATAGTCCGGAAGAGTGGTTCGGCTTAATCGAGTTCACAAATTACAATGATAAGTACGGAACAGAGCGACCGGTTTGGTCTGCATACAAAACTTATAACAAGGCAATAATCACCGAGCCGAAAAACGAAGAGATAATTAGCGGATTACTCCCTATCGAAATTTTCACTACTGATGATGTCGCATCATTTTCAGTTTATATGAATGATTCACTCTTGCTCAATCAGAGCATATCCGGTAATTATTTCAGCGGCGAATTAAATCTTGATATTGAAGAAGAGACAAAAGATTTACAGTTATACTTTTATTTTTGTGATTCAAGCGGTGATACATTAAAATCTGAAATGGTATCCGTCCTATATGCAAAAGAAACAGTTCAACTTCCAAAAGTTACTTTACAGATTCTTCCGGCTAATTTGCAACCCGGCGGACAAAATTATTTACTGATGGATATAACAAACAATCCTCTTTTCACAATAAACGATAATAGAATTGATTATGCTGTACATTCGCATATCGGTTTTGATGCCGGCACTGCCAAGTATCGTGTTATCCAGCTGATCAATAACAGACTCAGTTTTTACGATAACTTTGATATACCATCTGATACAAAAGTTGCAACTTTCGGTGCCGGGTTCACGATTAAGTACGGGACATTTAGTAAAAGGATTTCAGCTCAAAACATATTTACGCATACCGGCTGGGCGGTTCCAATACAAGCAAGTGATGTTATCACCGAAGTTGAAGAACAAGCAAATGGTTCCGAATCTATTCCTACTAAATTTGAGTTGATGCAGAACTACCCTAACCCTTTTAATCCTAGTACCACTATAGAATATACGATCCCAAACGTAGAGACGACTCGGCGAGTCGTCTTTACAACATTAAAAGTTTACGATATCCTCGGTCGTGAGGTTGCAACACTTGTAAATGAATACCAGCTGCCTGGGAAATATTCTATAAAATTTGGCGTAGGGACAAATCGGCGATTCGCCCTACAAAGCGGAGTATATTTTTACACATTAAGATGCGGTCAATTTACTTCAACAAAAAAGTTAATTTTACTGAAGTAATTTTATTTACTCAAACTTTTTTCAAGGTGAGGAATTTTATGAAACAAATTATCTCGTTACTGTTGATCACTTCATTAGTTGCTTGCACATCTCAAAAAGAAATAATAACAACACAACAAAATGATTTCTCCATTCGAAAAAATATTACCGTTTATACTACGGCGGACAGTACCAATCTCCGCTTAACACAGACGGATAAATTGGAATTCAAAGCGGCAATACAGCCGCTTGAAACAGAAATCTGCGTATTTGTTAATCCCAAAAAAACATTTCAAACATTCCTTGGAATCGGCGGTGCAATAACGGACGCATCGGCAGAGGTATTTGCGAAACTTTCTAAAGAAAAACAAAAAGAATTATTAACAGCGTATTTCGATAAAGAAAATGGAATCGGTTACACATTAGCGCGTACAAATATTCATAGCTGCGATTTCTCCAGCGAGAGTTACACCTATGTTACCGAAAATGATAAAGAATTAAAATCTTTTAGCATTGAACATGATAAGCAATTCCGGATTCCTTTGATTAAAGGAGCGATTAAAACTGCCGGAGGCAAATTGACACTCTACGCTAGTCCCTGGTCACCACCGGCTTTTATGAAAGACAATAAGAATATGCTGCGCGGAGGAAAATTATTGCCGGAGTATCATCAATCGTGGGCAAACTATTTTGTAAAATTTATTAATGCTTATGAAAAAGAAGGGATACCGGTTTGGGGTATAACTATTCAAAATGAACCGATGGCAATACAGAGATGGGAATCGTGTATCTTTACTGCCGAAGAAGAGAGAGACTTTCTTAAAAATTATTTAGGACCAACTTTTGAGAAAGAAGGTTTGAGTGGTAAAAAAATAATCGTGTGGGACCATAACAGAGATTTGATGAACCACCGAGCCAACACAATTTTCAACGACCAAGTTGCCGCAAAATATGCATGGGGACTTGGATTCCACTGGTATGAATCATGGACAGGCGGTCAGCCGATGTTTGAAAATGTTGGCGAAATCTACCAGTCATTCCCTTCAAAAAATTTATTATTTACCGAAGGATGTGCCGACTCATTCAACCCAGAAAAATATTTTTTCTGGGCTAATGCAGAACGTTACGGGCGCTCTATGATAAATGACTTCAACAATGGAACTGTTGGCTGGACGGACTGGAATATATTGCTCGATGAAACCGGCGGACCGAATCATGTGCAGAATTTCTGCTTTGCACCGGTTCATGCTGATACACGAAGCGGCGAACTTATCTATACGCCATCATACTACTATATCGGGCACTTCTCAAAATTCATACGTCCCGGTGCAAAAAGAGTTAGTACTGTCGCGAGCAGAAGCCAATTGCTCAACACCACATTTTGCAACGAGGACGGCAAAATGGTTACCGTGGTAATGAATCAGAGTGATATGAAAATTAATTATAAACTGTTCGTCGGCTCACAAATGGCTGAATTAGAAATTCTCCCACACGCTATCCAGACCTTAGTTTATTAATTAATATTATTAAAACTCATTGTGTGAATTTAAAAAGATATGGTTCCGAAACTGTTGAAACAGTTTATAAATTAATTCATACAATGAGCTAAACAAGATATTTATAACAAAAAAATAAGAAGGATGAACTGCCAAAAATTATTCGTGCTATTATTTTCAGTTGTCTTAGTAATTTTTGCCGGATGCTCAGACTCTGTTACATCTGACGAAAATTCTAAAGCTTCAATAAAACAAGTTGGCGGCTGTACATCAGCAGCATTTAAAAAAGATGCCGGACAGACTGATTCTTGTTTTAGCTACGAATTTCATAATGATCTAAAGGTTCAATTTTGTGCCCCGGGTAATTGTTGCCCAGATAGCAACCGATTTACCGGCGAATACCGAATCAGCACAGATACAATAGTTGTAACAATAGAAGATACCGCAGCAAATCTTTGCAAATGCATGTGCAATTACAATATAAGAGCTGAGTTAGAAGGTTTACTTTTAAATCGATATCTTTTCAAAGTAGAAAAGCAAGATTCCTCATACCGGCAAACACTTTACTCAGAGTATATTTATAAAGATTAGATCTATACCAAAATGGAAATCGACGTATCAAAAGATTACAACATAGTTAGACTACAGCAGTTCTTAGATTATGAGTTATCGACCATATTGCTTTTTATTCTAAGCTGGTTTTGGCAATTCACTTTAATATTAATTGTGATAGCTGCCGTTATATTCACCCCATTCATGTTGAAGGTATTATTTCAGGAACGGAAATTCGGCTGGATCATTTTCTTTGTATTAATGGTAGGAGTGCCGCTTGCAACATTTCAATTAATGGATCTGGAACCAGCTTACAGATTTGCAACAAATTTAATTCCTCTACTGCTCTTCTACTTTTACTGTTTCCTTTTACGATTAGCCGTTAGAGACTGGATTCACTAAATCGATACAGTGCAGAATTTAAACCATCTCACAACTAACTTTCCTTTTTATTAATTTTGTCTGGTTAAAAGAACAGACTATGAAAAAGTTGTTATTAATTTTGCTGCTGCTGAACGGTATAGTTTCATATCCGCAAAGCACAAAGTTAGCGCTTGTATCTAATCCTCGATACAACGGAACAAGTTCATCGATACAATTCAATTCGCTCATCGCCAAATTAAATTCGGATTCCCTTCTTTCATCGGTCTATTTTCTTGGTAATATTACCGAGACCGGTACTGCCGGAGAATTTGAATCGTTGAAACTCACCCTGAAAACTTTGCATAAGCCGTATTCGGTTTTGCCATACAAAAGTGATGTGAGGGACTTCAACGGTTACTCAAAATATCTGGAATTATTTGGTGATGATAAGTTTGTGATAAATGGCGGAAGTCATGTTTTAATAGGTATCTGCCCCGTTACTCCGTATTCAGGCATTCATCATTACACAATAGAAAATTTGCATTGGCTTGAGGAAACACTCGATAGTTTTTCATTGGCTAAGGAAATTTACTTCCTCGCACCGGTTGATATAGAAAAGACCGGCAACATGGATGCTGTTATCAATCTCCTTGCAAAGAAAAATTTAAAAATGATAATCTCAACTAATGCGGCTAAGAATGAATCGGGTTCTCTTTTCGGCATTAACTCGCTAAGCTTGAAAAGTTCTTATGAAAAGATAAATACCGATCTTAGTGTATATAATTTGTTAATAACAAAAGATTCGATCATTGTTTCCTCAAACGAAAAAATACTCTTTGCAATCGATAAGACTATTCAGCCCGGGATAACTATACCGTCCAAAAATGATTTTGAAAATTTTTCTGCCGAAGTGAAGACAAATATTGATCTGAAGTCATCCGTTACTTCAGGTGCTGTCTATTGGGAAGATAAAATATACACAGCAGAAGAATCAGGGATTGTAAGCTGTTACGATACAAGCGGCACACTCCATTGGGATTATGATACATTCGGGACTTTAATCTCGTCTCCGGCTGTTGCCGATAGGATGATTGCTTTGCCGACAGTACAAGGTGAGATAATTACACTTAGCGCCATATCCGGTGAGCAGATTCAATCAATCGGTTTTGAAGAAAATATAACCACCGGTCTTACGGTTTTTGAATACACCGGCAATAAATTATTGATGATACCTAAATTGACAAAATCAAAAAATGCTCTTGTGTTCGGGACGGCATCCGGGAAAATTTATTGCTACGACCTCGAAACTCTTCAAGAGTACTGGGTTAATGCAAATGCTCAAGGTATGATAAAATCTCCGCCGGTCGTAATTGAAAATAAAATTTTATTCAGCAGCTATGACGGATTTCTTTACTGCATCGATGCTCGCAACGGACTGCTGATCTGGCGATGGAAAGAGAAAGCCGGAACCGATTTTTCCGACTCTCAAATTTTAACCGACGGTAAACATGTTTACGCAGTATCATACGACAACACCGTTTATTCCATTGATCTGCTGTTAGGTAAATTAACCTGGAAGAATGATGACATAAAAATATTTCCCTCTATCAGTTTTGGTAGTGAACAGAAATATTTGTTAGCAGAATCATTAGAGAATAAGATTATACAGTTAAATTGTTCAACGGGACAGAAATCAAAAGAATTTAGAACAGATAAGATACTAAGCAATACATCGCCGGAGATAATCGAATTCGCAGAAAGAATAATTTTCACAGATGAAGGATTGGTAAGCAAAATTGATAATACAAATAAAGAAACAAAAATTTTATTAATCGATAACTCCCCGATCATAGACCTTAAAAAAATAAACAGCGATAATTTATTGGCAACCACTTTGAACGGAAGGGTTCTCTTATTCAGTGTGAGGTAATCTTGAAAAATTTCGACGGAATTATTTTTGATATCGACGGCACTTTAGCCGCAACCCATGATCTAATCTTTGCAAGTTTTAATCATGTAACCGAAAAATATTTACATAAGCGGTTAACTACTGAAGAGATCGTTGCACTTTTTGGTCCTACTGAAGATGTAATATTAAAAGACTGGATGAAAGAACATTACGATACTGCACGTGATGATTATTACAATTTTTACGAAGCCCAACACAATGAGATGGCGCAAATATTCCCCGGACTATACGACACAATTGAATTGATCAAAAGTAAAAATATTCCGCTTGGAATATTTACCGGTAAGGGGAAAGACTCCTCCTTAATTACACTCAAAGCAATAGACCTACTGAAATATTTTGATCTAATCATTACCGGTGATGATGTGGAAGAACATAAGCCATCTCCGGAAGGGATTCATAAATTCTTGGATACCTACAAGCTTGAACCTACACGGGTACTGATGATAGGCGATGCTGTATTTGATGTGATTGCCGCCAGTGAAGCCGGGGTGAAATCTGCTCTCGTTCTGTGGGATGATTACTCGCGGAGTAAATATTCAAATGTTGATGCGGATTATGTGTTCAAGTCGGTTAATGAATTTAGTTTGTTCGTGGGGGATAATATCTAAGAATCATTGCAAGTAAAACATCAATGCAAAAAAAAGAAGAACTGACTGAACGGCTCAAATTAGTTATTGATGATCGAATGAAATTAGAGAAATTCATTATCGATAACAGCAATCTCCCCGGTCCGCGCGGCAATTTGGAATTAGCGTTTGCATTTGCAGAAACATACGACAATGTGGACGTTCTGCTGGAGTGGATGGGAATAACCGAAGACCTTGCCGATACAAATACACCGGAAGCATTTTTGCCTTTTTGTGTAGTCGTATGTTTCGGAAAGATTTATACAAAAAAGAAGAACAAAAAAATTATTTCCATCTTGAAAAAATCCGCCAACGACGGCAGATGGCGTATGAGAGAAGCTGTTGCATTCGGTTTTCAAATAATCGGGGAAAATAACTTTAGCGAATTGAAAAATATTTTTTCAGACTGGATCAAAAAATCAAATAATCTTGAAAAGAGAGCAATGCTTGTTTCTCTCGCTCACCCCAAATTCCTGAATGAGGAGAATTCCAAATTTTGTTTCCAAATTGCTGAGGTTGTTTTAAAAGAAATGGACAGAGAAAATAATTTCGAAGTTTTGCGGAAAGGTTTAGAATTCACTATCAGCGTTTTTGCCGCTGCTAATCCGAAATTAGGTTTCGCTTTCATTAAAAAATGGATTGGCAAAGACAAGATGATTGATAAAATCATGAAAGAAAATCTGAAGAAGGACCGGCTTGTTAAAAAGAATCCTGGAGAAGTGAAAAAGCTTTTATCTAATCTTTAAGTTCGCGTCATTTGGCGTGACTTCATTTTTTATCTCACCACTAGCAGTTTTTGTATTGCTCTAATTATCTCACTCACTTTTAGGAATCACTTGTTGCGAACTTCACTTTGGAATAAACAAAAAGATTCTTTATCTCCTTTTAAATTTATTGACAAACTAAACTTTGAAATTTAATTTATCCGGTAGTTAATCCTTCTTTTTTAGTAAACTATCCTGATGCTGCTTTTTACCGACACAGATTCATTTTTCTTATAGTGACCATTTCAGAAATAGATTTTTCGGATAAAAAATTTATTTAGGAATAGATCGAAGAGGCCGTAAATGAAAAGAGCTATCACTATAAGCTTATTATTTTTTTTATCGATTACTACCCTTTCCCAGAACTCTGGATGGATTGTTTTGAACTCAGTTCCGGTTGCATCTGCATTGAATGATATTTTTGCATTCAATTCACAGACAGCAATTGCAGTTGGAAATAACGGAATAATTATTAAGACAGCCAACGGCGGTGATACGTGGACAGCATTGGAAGTTACATCCAATGTTAATCTTTATTCAATATATTTTGTCAATTCACAAATTGGCTGGATAGCCGGTAACGATAGAACAATCCTTAAAACTACAAATGGAGGCGAAAGCTGGTTTCAGCAATTTAGTACTATGTCTAACAGACATGCTAAAGATATCTTTTTCATCAATGAAAATACCGGTTGGTTTGTCTGCAGAGATGATTGGTTTACCAGTATTGCAATTGTTTATTCAACAAATGACGGGGGTAATTCATGGAGCAGTCATTTAACCGGAAGCAGTTGGAATTACAACTCTATTTGTTTTGTTAGTGCTATCCAAGGATTAATTGTCGGCGGCGGCGGAAATATTTTTAAATCAAACGACGGGGAAGCAGTTGGATTGAAAAAACAAGTAATACTTCAAACAATCTAAATTCAATTATTTCATTAACCAATCAAACTTTTTTTGCAGTCGGAAATGATGGGACAATACTCAAATCAAATGATATTGGAGAGACATGGAATAATATAAATTTAGATAATAATGATTTACTAAGATCCGTTTACTTTGAGAATGATTTAACCGGCTGGATAGTTGGTGATGATGGTTTAATTCTAAAAAGTACAAACGGCGGTCAAGATTGGGGTATTCAATTAAGTAACACAACCAATGATTTATACTCGGTTTCTTTCAGTGATGAACTAAATGGTTGGGCAGTTGGCACCGATGGCATTATTTTGAAAACCAATGATGGAGGAGGAGAACTATTACCTTTACCATCAATATCAGATAGGTTAATAAATCCAAACGGTGGCTTTGAAGAATCGACACTTGGAGAAAAATTTGGTTGGGAAATTTCAGGGTGGGAATTAACGCTCAATTCACCGGCGTCTGCTAAATTTGAAGTTGTAGATAACCCAACATACGAAGGTAATCGTGCATTAAAAGTGACTGCTGAACAAATAGGATCCGATCCATGGAATATCCAGGCAGTTAATGATCCATTTGATGTAACCCCGAATACTGAATATACTTATTCTGTATGGGTTAAAGCCGATAAATGGGGTGCGCGTTTAAATTTCACTATCGGAGATCCGTTATATAATGAATGGTATAATTTAAGTAATTTTACTGTTGACACCGATTGGCACCGTGCTACCTTTAAGTTTACCACTCCTTCGAATGTAAGCAAAGGAAGAGCACCTATCCATATGGGTGGATTTTTAAATAGCGGTTATTTACCCGTAATTTTTTATATAGATGATCTTGAGATTTTAAAACCAGCCGGATTGGTAGATGTCAATACTAATTATAATATAGACCACAGTTACTCGCTTTCACAAAATTATCCAAATCCATTTAATCCAAGCACTACAATAAGTTATACAATCTCACAGACCCCCCCTATTTCCCCCCTTTATCAAAGTGGGGACAAAGGGGGGTTCGTAACTTTAAAAGTTTACGACATCCTCGGACGTGAAGTCGCAACACTCGTAAATGAATATCAACTGCCGGGAAAATATAATGTAGAATTTAATATAAAGACGTTCCATCAGCCTCGGCGAGACCGAGTCTCGACGGGTGCAACGTCTCTACCGAGCGCAGTGTATTTTTACACGTTAGTGATTCGAGACATTTCACTCCGTTCAGTGTTTAGCGAGACAAAGAAAATGCTGCTGATAAAATAGTATCATCTGATACTAACTATATGAACCATCTGAAAAATACAGTTAGTAAAACATATTTTTAAGTATTGTGTGTGTTTTTTTTGATAAATAATTCTTTTTACGGAAACAATTAGTTCTTTGAAATAGTGTTGTCTGTTTCAGTGAGTAGT
>JBFMBS010000041.1:0-27829 GCA_040755055.1 Bacteroidota bacterium | reverse complement strand
TGATAAATTACATCTATTGAGGACGGCAATAAAATCCGAACTAAACATTAAACAACAAAAAGTGGCATAACTAAAATAAGGGGTCTCGGTTTTAATGAAATCTCAACTAAGTTTGACTTTATGCCAATAACTAATTTGTCAATCTTTTAATTGAATCTACTTTTTTAATATTAAATTTAAAATGCAATTTTATTGACATCTTTTTATCAAAAAATTTTCTTCAGCTAAATGATAATTCTATTACAGAAATAATTTAACTACAAGAAATGAGAAAAGATATGATAGTGTTACTAAAAATATTTTCTTGGTTTTCGTTTCTAAAACTAAGAATTATAAAAGGGATAACTTCTCTTAACCGAAATTAGTGATAGGACTATCATAAAAATGATAGTTCTATCAATAGGGAGAATGTAAAATTTCTTGAATATAATTCTGTAACTGTCTTTTTGTACCAATTATCAATTAAAGTCTGAAAGATTTTGTAAATAAAAAAATATATTTACAACTTTATTTATTAATATTCTTTTAAAGGAGTACTTCACTTGACACGTGTAAAAATCTGCTGCATCTCAAGTATTGGAGAGGCTAACTTAGCTATTAAGTATGGTGCATCTGCATTGGGATTGGTTTCGAATATGCCGAGCGGACCCGGTGTAATTACCGAAGAACTGATCACTGAAATTGCCGAATCGGTTCCGCCGGGAATTTCTACTTTTCTGTTAACATCTAAACAAAGTGTTGATGAAATAGTAGCTCAACAAAAGAGATGCAGAACAAACACTATTCAAATCTGCGATCATCTCTTGCATGGAACTTACCCTGAATTAAAAAATAAATTACCGGGAATTAAGATAGTACAAGTAATCCACGTTACCGGCGAAGAATCTTTGCACGAAGCTGTTGAAGTTTCAAAACATGTCGATGCAATTCTGCTCGATTCGGGTAATCAGAAATTAGAGGTTAAAGAACTGGGCGGTACCGGCAGAGTGCATGATTGGAACGTTAGTCAAAAAATCCGGGAAGCTATTAAAATACCAATGTTCCTTGCCGGCGGTCTCAATTCCGGTAATGTTGGCAATGCAATTCAACATGTGAAACCGTATGGAGTTGATATCTGTTCCGGTGTGCGTACAAACGGTAAGCTTGATGAGGTAAAATTGAAATCATTTTTTGAAGCTGTAAGGAAACATGGAAAGTATTGAGTTGCAAAGTATCTTTGTGTCTCCGTGTCTCGTGGTAAAATTCAAACCACAAAGACACAGAGTCACAGAGATTTATTTTAGAATCCAAACCATCGTAAGAACGGAACAGCTTTAGCTAAGAAAAAGAACAATAAACCAAAGCCAATCCATAATCCAAATATTGTAGCAAAATATTTACCGGTGCTTGCCGATTTGAACATTTTGGCGAAACCGATACTGATCACAGCATAAAACCATATTGAGAAGACATCAAGTTTGCCTAACAAAAATCCGGTTATGGTAGCTTTATCGGCATCAACAAAGTCTGCTACACTTACGGACTGGAAAAATTTATTCATAACAAGTGCCAGTATAACCATAACAATAATTTGAATTACAACTATATAATGTGGTAAGCCATACGCAGACATTGCTTCTTTGTACGTTCCTTGGCCTTTCAGAACAAATTTTGCAAAGAGGAAAAAGACCCCGGATATCACAAAGAAAGTAATAAAAGTAAAAATTACAATTCCTATAACACTAAAAATCATTTGGGCACCCATTCCCTGGTCCATTCTTTCACGCATCTGTTCCATTTGTTCTTCTTTTTGAGCTTCAGTCATCTGCCCGTTTTTAACCATCTCATCGAAATTCTTTTCGAACTGCTCCATCTGTTTTTCCATAATAGATGTTTTGATTACCGGGTTACTCATCATAATAAAGTTAGAAAGTATTGCAACTACAATTACAACTAATATCGGGATTATCCAATCCGATGTCGTGGGTCCCGTTTTTGCCATTTGAGAAAATGTGTTACCCGGTTCGCTAAAGACGCCGACGAGTTTATCGGTGTGACTTGTTTCTACTTCTTCCGGTTCCGTAGGAGACATTTTGGGAACTTCCTGGTTTAAGTTTTCTTCCATTTAACTTCTCCTTTTAAGGTTGGTATGCTTCACAAATTTAGTAAAATTTTCTATGAGCAAGTAAAATTTTAAATATTAATATTACTTAAACTTTAATAGGACAAAACCTACTATTCCTTGTATTCCTACAACAGTACCGGCTAAAAGAGTAAGCCAGTAAGTAGTAAAATATTCTTTTACTTCGGGACCATAAATTAAAATACTTATTACAATTAATAATAAGACTATACCGAGAGTAACCGAGTTTGTTTTATGAAACAAGGAGAGCTCGCGTTCATCTGCTTTCATTTTTTTCCAACGCATAATCAGTGGTCTTAATGCAAGTAACGCAAGTGCGATAACACCTTTTTCACCGAATAGAAGAATTGCTGCTATTGTAATAACTCCTACAACAATGCCGGATAGATATCTGAAGTTCATTTTATTTATCCTCCAGGAAAAATATTTCCTCAACTTTTTTGTTGAACACTTTAGCAATTTTTAATGCGAGCGGTAAACTCGGATCGTATTTTTCACGTTCGATGGCGTTAATAGTCTGCCGCGAAACGTTTAATTGTTTCGCCAGGTCTTCTTGAGAAATTTTCCGTTCTGCTCTCAAATCGGGGAGAATGTTTTTCATTACCTTATAATTTTTTTCTATGGATAAAATAAAGCTAAACCCATTTAATGTCAAGCATGCTTTACATAGTGCCCTCTCATTTTTATCTCTTCGTGAATAATAATTTGTAATTTTCATCAAAGGAAAATTTCTAATTGCTCATAAGAGAGGCATTATGAAGACAATCATTGAACCTTTCAAAATCAAATCCGTAGAACCAATCAGATTTACAACTAAAGAAGAGAGAGAGAAAATTTTGGAAGCCGCCGGCTTCAATACTTTTTTAATTCATGCTGACGATGTTTTGATAGATTTGTTAACCGATAGCGGAACTTCCGCAATGAGTTCTGACCAATGGGCGGGTATCATGCGCGGCGATGAATCGTATGCCGGCGCAAAAAGTTTTTACCGGTTCGAATCAGCGGTTAAAAATATTACGGGCGACCAATTTATAATTCCAACTCACCAGGGCAGAGCAGCAGAGAAAATTTTGTTTTCAATTCTTGGCGGACCCGGAAAATATTTTGCGAGCAATACTTTTTTCGACACGACGAGAGCTAACATAGAATTCACCGGTGCGGAAGCAGTTGATCTTTTGTGCGAAGTTGGAAAGCATCCGGCGGAACGTGCACCATTCAAAGGAAATATGAATGTTGACGCGCTCGAATCGTTAATTAAAAAAGTCGGAAAAGAAAATATTCCGCTTGTGATGTTAACGGTAACAAATAATTCGGGTGGCGGTCAACCCG
Organism: Bacteroidota bacterium; assembly: GCA_040755055.1. GTDB lineage: Bacteria > Bacteroidota > Ignavibacteria > Ignavibacteriales > Melioribacteraceae > DYJK01. The sequence goes on along the minus strand of JBFMBS010000041.1, from coordinate 24,378 downwards.
TATCGATGCAGAATATCCGCGAAGTGAAGGGGGTTTGCAAAAAATATCAACTTCCTTTGTACTTCGACGCATGCCGTTTTGCAGAAAATGCATACTTTATCAAACAGCGCGAAAAAGAATATGAAGATAAATCTGTAATTGAGATTTGCAAAGAAATGTTTTCGTACGCTGACGGCTCAACAATGAGCGCGAAGAAAGATGCGCTTGTAAATATCGGCGGATGGCTTTCGCTGAACGATGAAGAGCTTGCGATGAAATGCAGAAATCTTTTGATTGTTACCGAAGGATTTCCAACTTACGGCGGACTTGCCGGACGCGATCTCGAAGCAATTGCACAAGGTTTGGATGAAGTTGTTGACGAACATTACTTGCAATACAGAATCCGTAGTACCGAATATCTCGGCGAGAAATTAATTAAAGCCGGTGTGCCGATAATTGAACCACCGGGCGGACATGCAATTTACATCGATGCAAAAAGATTTTTACCGCACGTGCCGGTGAATGAATATCCCGGTCAATCGATTGTGTGTGAACTTTATGTTGAAGGCGGCTTGCGCACTTGCGAGATCGGTTCTGTAATGTTTGGTAAATATGATAAAGACGGAAAATTGATTCCGGCAATGATGGAACTTGTACGGCTTGCTATTCCGCGACGCGTTTATACGCAAAGCCACGTTGATTATGTTGCAGAAGTTGTGATCGGAGTTTTTAATAGGCGTGAAAAACTAAAAGGTGTTCAAATAATTTACGAAGCGCCGATGCTGCGGCACTTTACAGCTCGCTTCAAGAAATTCTGAGGAGTCCCGGAGAAATATAAAAAGAAATAGACCACAGATTATACGGATGACACTGATTTTATCCGTGATGATCCGTGTAATCTGTGTCATCCGTGGTCTATCAATAAAATATATGAACGATAGAGTTACATACACAAACGAAAAAACTAATTTTATTTTGGAAGTAACAGAAGAAGCTAAAAAATATTACATGAATAAGTAGGGGATTCTTCTTCGAATGTATCCTTTGGATGCCACGGTATTAGATATGAAAAAACATTTTACATATAAATCACCAAAACAGATTTGGAGAATATTAATCTCCGATACAGATAAGCTTGTTATCGAAACCCGTGATATGAACACGAAAGAAGTTTTTTTCAATTGTTACGATTTAATAGCCGGCAAGAAAATTTTCACCGATTTCCAACCGGAAGAAAAATATTGGATCGGTATCGAGACTATTTATAAAGACATAATAATTTTTCATAAATATCCCAAACCTGATTTACCGGGTCACAAGGAGATTATTGCAATTGATCTGTTTTCGCAGAAAAAATTATGGAGCAATTCGGACTATACTTATTTGTTTGCTTACAACGATCGGATTTACTGTTTTAACCAGGGGTTTGAAGACCGTTACTTTTTTTCGCTCAATTACTTAGACGGAAATTTATTAGCTGAACTTGGAACCGACTCTAATAAAATCAATTCTATAAATAGGGAAGCAGAAAACCAAAAAGATTGGTCCGTTTATATCTACCCGGAAGTATATAGATATAATAATGAAGGTATTACGAAGATTGTTGACGAGCAAACAAAGAACATTGACTTAATTGGTGAAGTTGAATACAATTCGTACAAGAATCTAACATTGTTTAGTTTTCACGCAAAAGTATTCGAGCAAAGTTTTGTTAATCGTTTTTTCGCTGTTGATACCGTATCCGGTAAAGTAAAGTTATCTGAAGTACTGAATTCCAATACTCCTTCTTTGTTAACAGACTCCTTTTTTGTTTATAAAAATTTTCTAATATTGCTGAAGGAAAAGAACAAGCTGATGATTTACAATTTGGAATAGATAAATGGATATCTCATTAGAAGAAAAAAAAATTCTTCTTAATGCAGCACGCAGTTCAATCGCATCAATTTTTACAGATTCGGATTTACCGACAACAGATTACAAAAAATACCCTCTGCTTGAAACACACGCCGGTGCATTTGTAACATTAACGGTTAATAAAAAATTACGCGGCTGCATAGGTTATATTATATCGGACCAGCCGGTTTTTGAAACTGTGTGTGATGCTGCAATTCAGGCAGCACAAAATGATCCGCGCTTTCCGCCGCTCTCACAAAAAGAATTCGAAAAAATATCAATTGAAATTTCCATTCTCTCACCTCCATTCCCTTTAAGCTGTTATGGCGATATTATAATCGGTACACATGGATTGATATTAGAAGAAAAGGGAAGACGCGGTTTACTTCTTCCGCAAGTTCCGGTTGAGCATAAAATGGATCGTGATCACTACCTCGATGCAATTTGCCAGAAGACCGGTTTTCCACCGGGGTACTGGAAAGACAAACAATTGAAGTTAAGCGGATTTACCGCAACAGTATTTAGTGAGGACTCCGAAAAAAATTAGGAGTGTATATGAAAACAATACGTGAACCGGCAGTGGCGGGTATGTTTTACCCGGCCAATCCAAACCAGCTTAAGGATGAACTCCATTTGTTATATGATACCGCAAAGCTTGGTACCAGGTATGAAAATGTAATGGGTATGGTGTCTCCGCACGCCGGTTATATTTATTCCGGTAAAACTGCTGCTTATGGCTATAATGCTGTGAAGGACAAAGAGTATAGGACTGTAGTCGTAATATCACCCAGTCATCGCGAGTATTTTCCGGGGATATCTGTTTATAACGGAGATGCGTATCGTTCGCCGCTTGGTGAAACACCGGTTAATAAAAAATTTTCCCGGGAGTTATCATCAAACAGTAAAATTATTTTTGAAGGAGTGCAAGGACACCGTGCCGAACATGCGGTCGAGGTGCAGATTCCGTTCTTGCAAATGATTTTCGAAGATTTTTCAATTGTACCGGTTGTAATGGGTGATCAACATAGTGTTTATGTAACTGAACTGGCAAACCGCCTTGCTAATTTAGTTGATGAGCACACATTGATAATTGCCAGCTCAGATTTATCGCATTTCTATGCCAGGAAAGAAGCAGATCGGCTCGATTCTATTGTTGAAAAAAGAATCAATCAATTTGATTATGATAAACTTCAAACTGATCTCGATACGAACAAATGTGAAGCATGCGGCGGAGGTGCTATTGTTGCAATGATGAAAGCAGCAAGCATCATCAAGAAGAAAAATTCTAAAGTGTTAAACCGGACCGATTCCGGTTATGTAACCGGTGATGATTCGGAAGTGGTGGGATATTTAAGTGCAGTTGTATATTAAGTTGTGGATATTAATTGTTTAATGCAAATATTTTGTCTTAAACCAACACTTGTAACACACTTGTTACTAACAAAGTTGTTACTAAGTAGGGAACGCAAAATTTGCGTTCCCTACTTTACATTATGGCACTAATTAGTGTGCCCGGCAGATTCCTTCTTCGTTTATTTGAAGTGTTCCTTCTGCGAATTTTAGGATTGCACCTTCGGCATCAACTTCATCTGTAAATACCACTTCTACATTGTTGTTTTTTAAATCTTCCACAACACGCCATCCGGCAGAAGTACAAATCAAATGTGAACATCCGGCCAAGGCATCAATCAACCTTGCATGGCCATGGGGGTGATCATGACCTCCGTGATGATGCTCTCCTATTTTGTGGTGTGTAAAAGTATTTTCCTTCTGCTCGCTGTTTACAATTATATTTTTGTCTAGCTTATAAATAATAAATCCATTGCATCTTCCTATATGACCGGTAACAGTTTTATAATCATCGGTAGCAACAGCAATTTTTCCCGTGAATAGATTTCTTGTTTCACTTGTCATTTTTAACTCCGTGGTTATTTATAAATTGTTCAATTTTAATTGCTTTCCCGCTAAGTATAGCATCGGCAGTCTTAAACCGGGCTTTTTCCAAAATTCTACCGAATGTAGCTCTACTAATTTTCATTTTAAGCGCACCGTCCTCGTGACTCAATTTCTCAAAATCTGCTAATCGCAATGATTCCAGTTCATCGGCTTCGAGAATTATTTCCGATAATTCGAACATCGGTATTCCGCGTGGCTTGAAATAATAAGCAGATGGGTTGCAGCAGATTCTTCTATTTTTTCTCGGTCTCGGCATAAATCCCTTTTTTTTATAATTATGAGCATATGCTCATAACAAAAATAATTTTTTCCTATGAGACTTGCATGTTAAATTTCCTTTATCGTATATTTACGATGAACGATAAATGAAGGTTGGAAAATGGCAGTTGCTAAAACAGAAGATTTCACACAAGAGGCGGTGTACCTTGCCGATGTTGCAAAAGCACTTTCGCATCCGGCAAGAATCCAAATCCTAAAAATTCTTACGGAGATGGATGTTTGCATGTGCGGCGATATCGTTGAACTGCTTCCGCTCGCTCAGTCAACAGTATCCCAGCATCTTAAAGAACTTAAGCGTGTCGGACTAATTCAAGGCGATATTGAAGGTCCGAAAGTTTGTTATTGTATAAACTCATCATCTCTGCGAAAAGCTTACGAGCATATTCAAAAATTATTTAATCAACTTACTAAAGGGGGAAGTAACTCATGCGAAACAAAAAAGAAATAAAAGAACTCGCATTGCGGTCGGAACAAACCGCGGCGGATTCTAAATCGTGCTGCGATTCAACTTGCTGCGGATCGTCTTCCGGCAAAGAAAAAAGCAAGCAATCTAATCCGGCAAATGTTCAACCGGTTAATAAAAGGGGGAAATAAATCATGCCATACGAAAAAGAAATAAAGGAACTCGTAAAAGAAAAGTACGGGGAAATAGCAAAAGGTTCCGGCTCTTGCTGCGGACCAACTTCGTGCTGCGGTTCATCTGAAAATAAAATTGTGGGTTACACCGTAATGCAAGATGAATACGATCAACTGCAAGGTTATGTTGCCGAAGCCGATCTTGGACTCGGCTGCGGCTTGCCGACCGAACATGCCGGAATTAAAGAAGGCGATACCGTAGTGGATCTCGGCTCCGGCGCCGGCAATGATGTTTTTGTTGCACGTGCAATTGTTGGTGATTCCGGAAAAGTTATCGGCATCGATATGACCGAAGAGATGATTGCAAAAGCAAACCGCAACAATCAAAAACTTGGTTATAAAAATGTCGAATTCAAACTCGGCGATATTGAAAATATGCCGCTCGAAAATTCGATTGCGGATGTTGTTGTTAGCAATTGCGTTTTGAATCTCGTGCCGGATAAACAAAAAGCATTTTCGGAGATTCATAGAATCTTAAAATCCGGCGGACACTTTTGTGTTTCGGATATTGTGATAAAAGGAAATTTGCCGGAGAATTTGAAAAAGTCTGCCGAGATGTATGCCGGCTGCGTTGCCGGTGCAATTCAGCAAGTTGATTATCTGAAAATTATTGAAGAGACCGGCTTCACGAATGTTGAGATAAAGAAAACAAAAGTAATCGATCTGCCGGATGAAGTTCTGAAAGAATATATAAGTGATGAACAAATCAAACAATACCGTGGAAGCGGAGTAGGAATATTCAGCATCACTGTAACAGCAGATAAAAACTAGTAACAAAGAGCGAAGTGAAGAGTCTCTTTTGTAGTTAATGGTTTAGCGATTCTTCGCTTTGCTCAGAATTAAAGGGAAAGGTAATGAAGAAAAAAATTTTAATTCTGTGTACCGGCAATTCATGCCGTAGTCAAATGGCAGAAGTATTTTTGAAATCGTTCGATAATAATCTCGAGGTTTTTTCTGCCGGAACAAAACCATCTTCTCAAGTTCATCCGAAAGCAATACAAGTGATGAAAGAAGTCGGGATTGATTTGAGCCGGAATTATCCCAAGAATGCCGATCAATTCATAAACGATTCTTTCGATTATGTTATCACAGTTTGCGATAATGCCAAAGAATCATGCCCGGTTTTTATTGGCAAAGTTGGCAAGCAGCTTCACATCGGTTTTGAAGATCCGGCTGAGGCAGTTGGAACAGAAGAAGCAATTCTTTCCGTCTTCAGGAAAGTGAGAGATCAAATCAAACTCCGCTTCGAAAAATTTTACAGAGAGAATATCCGCAGCAGCGAAAACGCCGCAACACTTCCTGAAGATTTTAGAAGTACATAATATCGAAAGACTATTTGCAGCATCTCCCGCAATACATTAGAAAAGCACGAGATGAAATATGCCGACGAAAAATTTTATTGAGAGAATATTCACTAATCGGGAAATAAATATGAACAGCATTAAAGTGTACGGCACCGGCTGTGCCAATTGCAAAAGATTGGAAGCGATGTGTATTGAAACGATAGCCGAATTAAAAATCGATGCATCCGTTGAAAAGGTGACGGAGATCGAAGAGATTGTAAAATCCGGAATCATGAGAACGCCCGGACTTGAAATCAACGGCAAGATTGTTTCTGCCGGAAAAATCCCTACGAAGGAAACATTAATCCACTGGATTCGCGAAAACACAAACTGAAAATTTTCTGAGGATGCAAAAGAGTGAAGTGATTTAAACGGTTTGCATCTTTGCATATTCGATTATTACAAAATGAAAAACAAAATACTAATTCCAATTCTTGTTTTGCCGGTTTGGATTTTTATCTACGCATCTCTTCAATCATCGGCAGATTTTATAGTCTATTCTTTGCTGAGTCTTCCGAAGGAGTCGCATTTTACAAACGCATTGCACTTCTTTATTTATGAAGTACCGAAAGTGTTATTGCTGCTGACGTTAATCGTTTTTGTTATCGGGATTATACGCACATATTTTTCGCCCGAACGGACAAGAAAAATTCTCGGCGGCAAATCACTATTCGTTGGAAATATTTTGGCAAGTCTGTTGGGTATTGTTACTCCGTTCTGCTCGTGTTCTGCAATTCCGTTGTTCATCGGATTTGTTCAAGCGGGTGTTCCGCTCGGTGTAACTTTTTCTTTTTTGATTTCCGCACCGATGATTAATGAAATTGCTCTTGTGCTATTGTTCGGTTTGTTTGGCTGGCAGACTGCTTTAATTTATGTTGCAACCGGACTTGTAATTGCAATTGTTTCCGGTTATGTGATAGGCAGACTGAAACTCGAAAAATATGTAGAAGATTGGGTACGCAAGATAACTGTCGGAGAAGCGGAGATAGAAGAAAAAATTTTGTTCGGCAATCGTGTTGATTCCGGAATCAACGCTGTAAAAGAAATTGTCGGCAAAGTTTGGATATATATTGTTATCGGCATTGCGGTTGGCGCCGGCATTCACGGTTACGTGCCTGAAAATTTTATGGCTGGAATTATGGGAAAAAGCGCGTGGTGGTCGGTGCCGGTTTCAGTTTTAGTTGGTGTGCCGATCTATTCAAATGCTGCCGGGATAATTCCGATTGTTCAAGCATTACTTGGTAAAGGTGCATCGCTTGGAACTGTTCTCGCTTTTATGATGAGTGTGATCGGTTTGTCGCTTCCTGAAATGATTATTCTCAGAAAAGTTTTAAAACTTCCGTTGATAATTACTTTTGCCGGAATTGTAGCCGCCGGGATAATTGTTGTTGGATATTTATTTAACATATTTTTTTGATCGGGTATAAAATGAATAAAACTGCAAAGAAACTTTCTAACCTTGATAGATATTTAACTCTCTGGATTTTTCTCGCGATGTTTGCCGGAGTTTTCTCCGGTTATCTTTTCCCTTCTATCGTAAATTTTTGGAATTCATTTCAGAGCGGAACTACAAACATTCCGATAGCGATCGGATTAATTTTGATGATGTACCCGCCGCTTGCAAAAGTAAAGTACGAAGAACTCGGCGATGTATTCAAAAATGTAAAAGTGTTGTCCCTTTCGCTTGTTCAAAACTGGCTGATCGGTCCCGTGCTGATGTTTCTACTCGCTGTCATTTTTCTTCAGGATTATCCCGGGTACATGGCTGGACTAATATTGATCGGGCTTGCACGCTGCATCGCAATGGTTATTGTTTGGAACGAACTTGCAAAAGGCGATACCGAATATGCCGCCGGACTCGTTGCGTTCAACTCGATTTTTCAAGTGTTGTTTTTTTCTATTTATGCTTACATTTTTTTAACAGTCATTCCTTCGTGGCTCGGATTAAAAACTTTCGCGGTTAACATCACAATCGGACAAATTGCAGAGAGCGTTTTCATTTATCTCGGCATCCCGTTTATTGCCGGAATCATAACGCGGTTTTCATTTATCAAATTAAAAGGGAAAGATTGGTATCAAACAAAGTTTATTCCGAAGATCAGTCCGGTAACACTTGTTGCACTTCTCTTCACAATTATTGTAATGTTTTCTTTGAAAGGAGAGTACATCGTAAAAATTCCGCTCGATGTTGTGCGGATTGCAATCCCGTTGATTTTCTATTTCATAATAATGTTTTTGGTTTCGTTTTATCTCGGCAAAAAAGTTGGTGCTGATTATTCAAAGACTGCTACGCTTTCGTTCACGGCAGCGAGCAACAATTTTGAATTGGCAATCGCGGTTGCCGTTGCGGTTTTCGGCATCAATTCCGGCGAAGCATTTGCCGCAGTTATCGGTCCTCTTGTAGAAGTGCCGGTGTTAATTAGTTTGGTTAATGCGGCGTTGTGGTTTCAAAAAAAATATTTCGGAAAAGTTGAAGTAGGAACGGTTAAAGCACCTAATGTTTGTAAATAGACAACTGTTCTTTTGCGACATCACCTCCTATTTCTGCTTTTTTTTCTTTTGAAGTGTTTAGTAATTCTTTGTCATTCATTAAGTTTGATATGGATGTAAAATTAATTTTGGATAATCAGACTTAGTTGGTGTGTTGTCAGCTTATGGATCAGAACCAGGACATAAAACATGAAATACTTGATTCGCTAGCCGAAGGGTTGTTTACAGTCGATAAAAATTTCAAGATAAATTTTTTTAATGAAGCTGCCGAAAGAATAACTGGTTTTAAGAAAAACGAAGTATTCGGCAAATTTTGTAAAGATATTTTTCAATCCAATTTTTGTATAGCAGAATGCCCGATTGCACGCGTGCTCGAATCCGGCAAAAGTGTTTATGATCTCAAAACGCGTATCATTTGTAAAAGTTCACAGCACATCCCTATAAAATTAAATGCAGCGGTTCTAAAAAATGCCGATAACCAACCCGTTGGCGGTGTAGTTTCCTTCCGCGATGTTTCGTTCGATTCAACAATAGATAGTTACTTGAGAGACAACACAAATTTTTTCGGCATCGTCGGTCATACAAAAGCGATGACGGATATTTTTCATCTAATTGAAGAGATTGCATACACCGATGCCAACGTTTTGGTTTTGGGTGAGACCGGCACCGGCAAAGAAATGATTGCGGATGCAATTCAGAAAACGAGCAAACGCAGAAAAGAAAAATTTATAAAAGTGAATTGTTCTGTTTTGCCGCCCAACTTACTTGCAAGCGAACTTTTCGGGCATGCGAAAGGCGCGTTTACTGATGCAATGAAAGACAGAATCGGTAGGTTTGAACTTGCAGACCGCGGCACAATTTTTCTCGATGAAATTGCGGAGATGCCGCTGCAAATGCAGACGCAGCTCCTCCGTGTAATTCAGGAAGGAACATTTGAGCGGCTTGGCGAATCAATCACAAGAAAAGTTGATGTACGGATTATTGCCGCAACGAATGTGAACATTAAAGAAGCAATTAGGTGCGGAAACTTTAGAGAAGATCTTTATTACAGATTGAATGTAATCCCGATTATTGTTCCTCCTTTGCGCGAGCGAAAGGATGATATTCCGTTTTTGATTAAACATTTCATCCAAAAATTTAATCTCCTATACAACAAAGAGATTAAAGATGTTGACGACGAAGCATTGAATGCGCTTACTAATTATCATTGGCAAGGGAATATCCGCGAACTCGAGAACACAATTGAGTATGCATTCATCAGAAATAAAGACACAAACAAAATAACATCGTGTAGTCTGCCGGTATCAATAATACAAAATGCAGAGTGTCGCGAAAGTATTTATAAATCCGAACCGAGAATTAATTCAACCAATCTAATAGAACTTCTGAATAAACATCAGTGGAACAAAACTAAAGTTGCGCAGATTTTGGGAGTGAACCGTACAACGGTCTGGCGTTACTTAAAATCAATCGGCATCGAAGAGAATTAAACCTATCGTTGCATCTGCAACGGTTTGTTGCAAATTCTTAAAAATATTTAATCAAACAACTTACGTTTAAGCGTTGCAAAGCGTGCAACAGTACGAACTGTCTTTTTATCGATTTGCACGTTCAATTCGTTTCAAAAAATCACTTCGCTACAAGTAATTAAATTGGCAAAGAAATTGAAAGAAGGGCATCACTATGAGTGAAATGCTTGGCAACTATCATTTTTTGGTTCGCAATTATTTATCTGCTATTAAGCCGCTTGAAAAATTAATTGAAACCGAACCATGTGCAAAAAAAGCAAAGAAGAAGCTGATAGTTTGTTACACACAAACCGGTCAACTAGAAAATGCGCTAAAGCTTTTTTATGAATTGATCCGCGAAGATATTGATTGCATAACAAATACGAACCCGGAAACTGAAGATTGTCCGTGTCCGCATCTTACAAAAGATCTTGAATGCGGATTAATTGAAAGAAACGATGAGTACAAACTTAATATTGAGTTGGGAATGCTCTGGCTTTATTGTAACAAAGTAAAGTCGTTGGAGTATTTTGAAAAGGCGGCAGAACAAAATCCAGCCGATAAAAAAATTGCCTCAATTATTGAAATACTAAAAACCTGAAAGCAAAACTCTAAACTAAGGAGTAAAACAATGTCGAAAGAAATTACCAGGAAAGAATTTTTGACCAGTACCTCGAAATATGCAGTAGGTGCGGTTGCCGGTGTTGTTGGAATTAATTCGCTTGCCGGCGGAAAAATTTTAGCAAATCCGAAAACAACATGGCCTCTTCCATACTCTGAGTTGGATCCCGAAGTTGTAAGATTGAAAGCACATCATCTTTATTGGAGCGACAAAGACTGCGCATCCGGTGTGTTTGGTGCATTCACCGAAGCATTAACTGAAAAATTACCCGATCCGTGGGGAAACATTCCGATGGAAGTAATGTTGTTCGGCCGCGGCGGCGGTAACGGCTGGGGTACATTATGTGGAACTGTTAACGGTGCGGCAGCAATTATCAGTTTGGTTGTTTCGAAAGCTGATTCCGGAAAATTAATTAATGAAGTTTGGGGACACGCAACGGCTGGAAACTTTCCTTCCGATGCTGCTAATCAAGCTTCGATTGATGGAAAGTACACAGATAAAAAATATGATGGCGCATTACCGCAAAGTGTAAGCGGCAGCGTGTTATGCCATGCTTCTGTTTCTCAATGGTGTAACATTGCTCAGAAAAAAGTGGGTGATGTTGAAAGAAAAGAAAGATGTGCGCGTCTTGCCGGAGATATCGCTGCAAAGACAGCAGAAGTTTTGAATGCTTACTTTGCCCAGACCTTCCAATCAACATACGTCACTGATCCGAATGCTGCACAGTGTTTAACTTGCCATGGTACTGCTGCATTTAATAATGTTATGACTCAAATGAATTGCGAACCTTGTCACGGCGATCCGCATGTTTCCGGTTTGGTTCAAGAAGACCCGGCTATTCCGGATGAACATGTACTTACCCAGAATTATCCTAACCCGTTTAATCCTTCAACAAAAATACAATTCGCAATACCGCGCACCGAGAAAGTATCTGTTATCGTTTATGATCTCACCGGCCAGGAAGTTAAAAGATTGGTAGATCATGATTTATTGAATCCCGGTAAATACACTGTTGATTGGAATGGAACAGATGGTTTTAATAATAAAGTTGCAAGCGGTATTTACTTTGTTAGAATGAATGCCGGAACTTTCCAAATGACAAGAAAGATGAACCTAGTTAAGTAAAAAGATGCTCTTTTATTTTTATTCAAAGCCGTCCTCGCGACGGCTTTTTGTTTGAATAAATAATGTTGCTTCTTTGGTCAAAAAAATATTTACCTAACGTTTAGGTTATTTATTGAGTAATACTTTTTCTAATATCATTGAGAAAAAAATTAGCAAAGTTTAAGGGACCAAAAATGTAACTGGTAATTTTAGTATTTTTAACATTATTATTTAATTGTATTGTTAAAAATATAGAGTTAATAGATGCCCGTCTTAAAACCGAAACTCTTCACGACACTTAAAAGTTATAGCAAGAATCAATTTATTGCTGATGCAACTGCCGGCGTAATAGTTGGGATTGTAGCGCTTCCGCTTGCTATTGCATTCGGAATAGCATCCGGTGTAACGCCGGAAAAAGGAATTATTACTGCAATAATTGCCGGGTTTATTATTTCTGCATTCGGTGGTAGCCGTGTTCAAATCGGTGGGCCTACCGGAGCTTTCATTATAATAGTTTATGGTATTGTTCAGAATTATGGAACAACCGGTCTTGCCATAGCTACTATAATGGCTGGTGTTATATTAGTTATAATGGGACTTGTCAAATTCGGCTCACTCATAAAATTTATTCCTTACCCGGTTGTGGTTGGTTTTACAAGCGGTATTGCGCTTCTGATATTTTCGACACAGATAAAAGATTTCTTTGGTTTGCAAATACAAAAAGTACCCTCTGAATTTCATGAAAAGTGGATGGTTTACTTCGGTGCATTTTCTACTGTGAATTATTATGTGTTTGGAATAGCCATGCTCGCTTTATTGATTATGATTTTCTGGCCCAAAGTAACTCACAGAATACCCGGTTCTTTAATTGCAATAATTGTTACAACTCTAATTGTAATTATTTTTAAGTTGCCCGTTGATACAATCGGTAGCCGGTTTGGAGAAATACCTTCCAATCTTCCGGCACCTACTTACTTTGAAATAAATTTAACCGTGATAAAAAATTTAATTGGACCGGCGACTGTAATAGCACTTCTTGCAGCAATCGAATCGCTTCTTTCCGCAGTTGTTGCCGATGGAATGATAGGGGGCAAACACAGAAGCAATATGGAGTTGATTGCACAAGGGTTGGCTAACATTGCCACACCGATTTTCGGAGGAATACCGGCGACCGGCGCAATTGCACGCACTGCAACAAATATTAAAAACGGCGGAAGAACACCGGTAGCCGGAATTGTTCATGCAATTACACTTTTGCTTATAATGCTTTTTCTTGGAAGCTATGCTAAGCTGATTCCGATGGCAACACTTGCGGCAATCCTTGTTATTGTTTCTTACAATATGAGCGAGTGGCATTCATTCAAATCATTATTGAAAAGTCCGAAGAGTGATGTTGCCGTATTACTCACAACTTTCTTTTTAACCGTAATTTTTGATTTGACAATTGCAATTGAAATTGGGATGGTGCTTGCAGTATTATTATTTATGAAACGTATGGCGGAAGTTTCTAACGTAAGTGTTGTTACACGTGAACTTGAGGATGAAGAAGAGTTACCCGATCCAAATGCTATTGATAAAAAGCAGATTCCGGAAGGAGTTGAGGTTTTTGAAATTAACGGACCATTTTTCTTTGGCGCGGCAAAAAAATTCAAAGATCAAATGGCGATTGTCGAAGATCCGCCCAAAGTCAGAATTATACGTATGCGTAATGTACCGGCTATTGATGCAACCGGGTTACAGACTTTAAAAGATTTTTATTATGATGCAAAAAAACATAAAACACATTTAATACTTTCCGGTGTTCATACTCAACCGTTGTATGCAATGACACAAGCCGGGCTTTTTGATATTTACGGTGAAGAGAATATTTTCGGAAATATTGATGATGCACTTGATCGTTCAAGAGAATTGCTTGGTTTGCCGAAATTAGGAAGACCAAAAGATTTTGTCCCGACTGTTAAAAGAGAAATGTGAAACTTGTGATCGTATTTAGAATATTATTGAGGTAAACGAATTGGAACTTAACACAAAAGATATTTCCCATTTATTGATGATGGACGAAAAGGAGGTTCAGCATCTAATAAAGAAGAAAGAAATTCCTTTTCAATTTCTTCATGATAAAGTTGTATTTAATAAACAGCAGATAATTGAATGGGCGCTTGGGCGTAACCTTCCCATAAATGTTTCCGGGCACAAAAAATTAAGCGAATACCACATCGAAACCGTAAGCACTCTGCTTAACAAGGAATCGTTTCATTATAAATGTGAGTTAAGTGAACCCTCTTATATCGAACAGATGGTTACGAAGATTAATTTTGAAAAAAATGTTGACCGTGAAATTATAATACAACTTTTGAAAAGTAGGGAATCGATGATGAGCACGGCTATCGGAAACGGGATCAGCCTTCCACATCCGCGTGTTCCGCTGATGGTTGGAAAAAATAAGCCTTTGATACATTTCTTCTTTCCGGCAAGTCCGTTAGAATTAAAATCAATCGATGGTAAGCCGGTTCATACTTTAATCCTTTTAATATCGCAAACAATCAAACAGCACTTAAGTTTAATTGCCCACTTGAGTTTTCTATTGTCAAAAGAAACTTTTAGATTCGCCCTTGAAAATCGTCTTGAACACAAAGAGATTTTGGATATTGTCAAAAAGATTGAAGAAACAAGAAATCTAACTTGATGAATGATTTGATTGATTCCGATAATGTTTTATTTGTTGCAGCTTTTGTAATTCAGTTTCTTGCAATTGCTTTCCTGGCAATCAAGAACCAACGCGCAGCATTCTTCTCTTCTAATATTGTTCTATTGGTGGGGCTAACACTCGGACTTATCTCAACTTTGTCTTCGGCATTTTTTTCTTCTGCCGGAATATCATCGAATAACATGTTTGAAAATTGGATTCGTCTCGACGGGTTAAGTACCTATTTTTTATTCATCATTCAGCTCGTAGCCATTCCAACTACCATTTACAATTTTTCATATCTCCGGCATTATATCGAGCAAAAACGACCGATTAAGAGTTTTATTATTTTTTACATAATGCTTCTTATTTCAACGCAGATTCTTGTGATGGCTAACCAAGCTATATTCTTTTTAGTATGCTGGGAAGTGATGAGCATGTCTGCTTACTTAGCAATGATTTTAGAAAAAGAAAAAGAAGAAGTTCAAAGCGGCAGTTTCTATTATTTGGTAGCGTCACACTTTTTGATTTTTATTCTATATATAATGTTCTTTTTACTGCATCAGCAGACCGGTAGCTGGTTCTTGAGTGATTATCATCTTTCATTTTCTGCCGGGGTTGTTGTTCCTATAATTTTTGTTTTATCTTTTATCGGCTTCGGAATAAAAGCCGGATTCATGCCTTTTCATTTTTGGCTTCCGCAAGCTCATCCAATTGCACCCACCGTGTTAAGTGCGTTCCTTTCGGGTGTTATTATTAAAATGGGTATTTACGGAATTCTCAGGACATTTTTGTTTATCAAACCCGTTCCGGAATGGTGTGGATGGCTTCTGCTCGTTGTCAGTATTATCAGTGCAGTATTCGGTGTTTGGTATGCACTTGCACAGCACGATATTAAACGATTGCTGGCTTATCACTCGGTAGAAAATATTGGAATTATCGGGATTGGAATAGGCATTGGATTTATTGGTTCCGCAAATAATTTGCCGGCAGTAGAGGTGCTGGGATTTGGCGGCGCGCTGCTTCATACTTTGAACCATGCAATATTTAAAAGTCTATTGTTTGTCGGCAGCGGCGTTGTTTATCAAAATCTCGGGACACGAAATATTGAATTGATGGGTGGTCTTGTTCACCGTGCGAAATATATTGCAATACTTTTTTTGATCGGCTCTGTTGCAATCAGCGGAGTTCCGCCATTTAACGGGTTCATTTCGGAGTTTATTATTTACACCGGCTTTTTTAAAACCGCGAACGAGCTAAAAGATTATTACCCGATTTTAATGTTGATGTTCGTTGTCGGCTTGGCATTTGTAGGTGGTCTGGCGGTTGCTTGTTTTACCAAAGTTAATTCTATCATGTTTTTGGGAAGTGAGAGGAAAGAAGTAAAACATTTTCACACTTCGGCTTACGATTATATTTCACTTGGCATATTTGCTTTGCTATGTATTGTGATTGGCTTTTATCCGCAGCCTTTTGTCAGGATAGTTAATAAAGTTATTACAGACGGTTTTGTCGCGGGTAATTTTTCCCCGGCATTAGTTAATATTGATTGGTTTTACTTTACTATGATTTTTAGCTCGATCGCACTTGGTATTTTTATTTTGTACCTGGCAAAAATAAAAGTTGAAAAGAAGTACGGAAGAAAAATTTCTGCTGCCTGGGGATGTGGATATGATAACATTACGCCGCGTATGCAGTACACCGCTTCTTCATTTGCGGACGAACTGAATACAATACCCAAATCAGTTTTAGTCTATCACAAAGAAGTAAAGGTTTCTAAGAATGCGTTTCCATTGACTTCCGGTTTTGAAAGCCATTCCAAAGATTTTGTGGATAATAAAATTGTTTTACCCTTGATCGATTTTTTGAAATCACTCGTTGCCAAAATTGAATTTTTAAGTCAGACCGATATCCGTTATTACATAGCATTCATTTTAATCATCATAACAATTTACAGTTTGATAGCATTTTTATGGGTTTAGATATTTTACAAGGAATTATTTCGATAATAATAATATTGGGTCTCGCTCCTTTGTTTGCGGGGCTGGTAAATAAACAAAAAGCGATTTTAACCGGTAGGATTGGAGCGCCTATCTTACAGCCGTTTTATGAATTGCAGCGGCTTTTCAAAAAAGAAACTATTAATGCAGTAACATCTTCCATCCTCAGCCGGATTTCACCTGTATTAAATCTTGTTACATTAATAATTGCAGCGGCAATACTTCCGGTCGGATTTTGGAAACCGCTCATCAGTTTTAACGGAGATATTATTTTATTTGCTTATATCCTAAGTCTTGCACGGTTTTTTCAAATACTGGCGGCAATGGATATCGGCAGTTCATTTGAGGGAATGGGTGCCGCCCGTGAAGCAACATTTGCTTTATTCGCCGAGCCGATTTTCTTTTTTACTATCGGCAGTATTTCGATCATAAGCGGATTTACTTCATTATATGATATTTACCATTCAATCAGGCTCGATAATATTTCCTATGAAGTTTTTATCGTGATATGTTCTATTTCCGTTTTTATGCTTGCAGTTACAGAGTGTTCGCGAATGCCCGTTGACGATCCGAACACACATCTCGAACTTACAATGATCCACGAAGTGATGATTCTTGATAATTCCGGTATTGATTTATTTCTTTATCAGTATTCAAGCTACGTTAAATTATTTATTTATGCTGTTCTTGAAATTTCATTTTTCTATCCGTTCAGTAAACAAAGCTATCTGCTTGGAATATTAATTTTTGTTACCGGCTGCGTAGCTCTTACGTTTGCTTTGGGAATGGTTGAAACAATCACATCAAGATATAAGATGAAAAATATTCCACAGTATTTATTGTTTGCCACTGCAATCGGAATTTTGAATTTGCTGATTTATACTTTTACTAATTGAGTCAATTATGGGAAATGTACTTAGCATACTTTTTTGTCTCTCGTTGTTTTATGTATCGGTTACGTCGAGGGTAAAGGCATATGTAGCGGTTTTGCGAATCCAGGGAGTAATTTTATCTGTGCTGATGCTGATCCCATTTCTGTATAACTTTTCAATTTTTGGAATTATTCTGCCGGCAACTTTAATCCTGGTAAAAGTTTTTCTAATTCCGCGTTACATCAACAAGGTAATAATTGATCTTGATATTAAAAGACGGATTGAACCAACAATCCAGCAGATGACTTTTCTGCCATTAGTTATAGCATCGGTTATAGTTATTTTTCTTGTTTCAAACATTCTCTCGCAATATACAGAGATGGACGTTATTCCGTTTGCAAGCGGTTTTTCTGCCATTGTTATTGGTATCTATATTATTATGTTCAGAAAAAAATTAATTGTACATGTTTGCGGATTTTTAATTTTGGAAAATGGAATCTTCCTATTCGGAACCGCAGTTGCTTCCGAATTGCCGATGATGATAGAACTTGGAACATTGCTGGATGTATTTGTAGTTGTTTTCCTAATGGGTATTGCATTGAACAGAATCAGCAGTACTTTAGAGGGCTTTGAAGTAACACACCTTGGGAGGCTGAAAGACTAATGTTCGGGTTTGCAATTTTCATAATACTTCCACTTATAGGTGCATTCTTTTGTTACTTAATAAAAGATTTGCGGATTCAATTTATTGCTTCGTTGCTCATTGCAGTTTTGCACATTGGATTATCTCTTTTAGTTTTTCTCGGAATCTATCATGCACAATTGCCTACATTTTTCAGTATTGATTCTCTCAGCAAATTTTTCCTGCTGATTCTATCAAATGTTTATTTCTGGGTTGTGCTTATCTCGTTTTCTTATTTGAAAAGACCGGTTATTGCAAAAGCCGAAGAGGGAAAAAAATTTTATTTCCTACTCCTTAATTTTTACTTAGCATCAAACTCTGCTGCAATGCTTAGCGATCATTTTGGAATGTACTGGGTTGCTGCCGAAGCAACAACATTAAGCGTGGCCCCGCTGATTTATTTCTACCGCAACGAAGAAGCTCTTGAAGCAATGTGGAAATATCTATTCTTGGTTTCAGTGGGAATTGCATTCGCCTTCATAGGAATTTTACTGCTTACTCTTTCGGCAAAGGGTACTATGCTTGAAGGAAAGCAATTATTCTTTTGGGAATTTATTCATAATGCCGCCAAGTTAAATCCAATCTGGTTGAAAGCAAGTTTCATTTTCATCTTTGTCGGGCTAAGCACAAAAATCGGGATAGCACCAATGCATTCCGGTGATATTGATGCGACGAGCAATGCGCCAAGTCCTATTGCGGCTTTGATGTCCGGCTCACTACGATTAACAGCACTTCTTGGTGTAATGAGGATATTTCAAATTATTCGTCCAACTTCTTCTTACGAGTTTGCAAAAATAATTATTGTCGTTGGTGCGTTGCTTTCTCTCTTTGTGGCGTTTGTGTTCATGTTTAAGGTAAACAACTACAAACGGATGCTTGCTTATTCAAGCGTTGAGCATCTCGGACTCATTTCGCTGGGTTTGGGAATCGGTGGTTTGGCATTTATCGGGGCGTTGTATCACGCTATTTACAACTCGATAGCAAAAGTTGTTTTATTTCTTACGGCCGGAAATATTCACAGTGCATATAAATCACGCGAAGTTGGAAAAATTACTTCGGTGTTAACACGCTTGCCGAAAACCGGGTGGCTTTTCCTTCTTTCTTTTTTAGCAATTTCAGGGATCCCTCCATTCGGAATATTTTTCAGTGAAATAAAAATTTTTGAGGGAATTCTTTTTTCCGACAAACCCTATTTGCTTGCATTCGTGATGTTCTTCCTTCTTTTCGTTTTTATTAATATGGGTAAAATTATTTTGACTATGCTTTATAAAAAAAATGATGACGAAACTCTTCAAGTAGAACCGGAACGATTTGAACTTATTAATGTTGTTGCAATATTATTATTGATTCTGTTGACTGTAATTGCTGTTGCTTCGCCGGAAATAATCTACCGGAACATCATCAACATCACAAAAGATTTTGGTATGAATTTATGAAAACACTTGATGTTCAGAATAACCAATTGTTTGATAGGGAAGCGATTCAATTTTCAGAGAAGGAAGAGTTTCAGAAAACCGTTTCGGAAATACTGGCAAACGGTGGAAGAATGATTGCACTCACTCCGGTTGATGTTAGTGATCACCAGAAAATCATTGCTGTTTTTGCCGATCCGAATTCATCGCTAATTAGTATAATGGGCGGTAATTTCAGTGATGGTAAACCTGAGTTTGAAAGCTGGGCGAATGAATTTCCGCAAACAAATTATTTTGAATGTGAGCTTTCGGAAAATTATGGTTATCTGCCTATCAATCACCCGTGGTTGCGACCGGTAAGAAAACAGATTCACTTAGCTGGATTAGGAAACAAACCGTATCAATTTTTTAAGCTGGAAGGTGAAGAGGTTCACGAGGTAGCTGTCGGGCCAATTCATGCCGGGGTAATCGAACCCGGTCATTTTAGGTTTCAATGCCACGGTGAACTTGTTTATAATCTCGAAATTAACCTGGGTTACCAGCACAGAGGGGTTGAAAAACTTTTACTCCAGGCTAACCCAAACCAGAGGATTATTCTTTCCGAATCAATTGCCGGCGATACAACTATTGGACATACTTTAGCTCATTGCAACGCAATAGAAAGTTTGTCTCAAACTCAATTAAGTTTACGCGCAGAAGTAATTCGAGCCGTTGCTTCCGAAATCGAAAGAGTAGCAATGCATTTATCGGGACTTGGCGGTATTGCTAACGATGTTGGTTTTGCATTACCGGCATCTTCCTACGGAAGATTACGCACGCTCGCCATAAATAGTCTTGCCTTAATATGCGGTTCAAGGTTTGGGCGCGGATTACTTTTGTACGGCGGCGTTCGCTATGATTTGAATGATGAAATAATAAACAGCTTAACAAATAATCTTAAGATCGTTCAGAATGATGTTCGGCAAATCAATGAATATTTGTTTTCATCGGTTGGTGCTTTATCGCGATTTGAAGAGACTGGAATTGTAAAAAAAGAACTTGCACAGAGTGTCGGCTTGGTTGGTTTCGCCGCCCGCTCTTGCGGCATTGAAGAAGATGTTCGAATTCATTTTCCATTTGGTGCTTACCGTTATAACCCGGTTTCGATTATTACTTTATCAAGCGGAGATGTTTTTGCCCGTGCCCGTTTAAGAGCTATGGAAATAGATGAATCATTACGCTTTATTTTTGATCAGCTTGAAAATCTTCCTCGAGGAGAAATAAAATCCGGCGTGCAAAATATTTCGGCAAATTCGGGTGTTGTTTCTATGGTAGAAGGCTGGCGCGGTGAAATTATTCATATTGCTTTTTCCGATGAAAATGGGAATTTGGTTCAGTACAAAATCAAAGATCCTTCTTTCAACAACTGGTATGGATTAAGTTTAGCGCTTCGGGAAACAGCAATTTCCGATTTCCCTTTATGCAACAAAAGTTTTGATCTATCTTACGCCGGTCATGATTTATAATAATAGTTTCTTTCTGAAAGAGATGCTGATGAAGATTTTGCTTGATGGTATCATTGCCGAAAGAAACGAGTTTTAGAACGACAAGGAATGGTTAATAGAAAAGTAAATATTTTATGAACGATGCAATTAAAATAAGAATACTTCAAGGCGATCCTGTTGTGCATGATGTACGGGGCGCAAAACTTCCTTCTCTATTCCGTGGTTTGCCAAAATTAGCAGATAAAGAATGTACGGAAGGCTGCAAAAAGTGTTCGGAAGTTTGTCCCACAAATGCAATTCTATTAAACCCGTTAAGAATAGATTTGGGACTTTGTGTTTTTTGTCCTTTGTGCGAAGAAACTTGTCCCGAACAGATAATCCACTTTTCCGGCGACTATCATTTAGCGGCAGACTCGAGGGATAAGTTAATTGTATCGCGTGAGACCAAATTCATTGCGCCGGAAATAGCTTCACAAAAAATTAGAAAGTATTTCGGTAAATCATTAAAGTTAAGACAAGTATCTGCCGGGGGATGCAACGGCTGCGAGCTTGAATTAAACGCCTTAAGCAACGTTAACTTCGACATGGGAAGATATGGAATTGAGTTTGTTGCCTCACCACGCCACGCGGATGGGATTGTTATCATCGGTCCAATTACAAAAAATATGGCGAAAGCAAACGAGATTTGTTATGAAGCGGTGCCTAATCCTAAAATAATAATTCTTTCCGGTGCGTGTGCAGTCTCGGGTGGAATTTTCCTGGAATCAAAAGAGATTGAAAGAAAATTCCTAGAAGAGAATAAAATTGATCTATACATTCCCGGCTGCCCTCCGCACCCGCTTACATTCATTAATGGATTACTTGATTGGCTGGATAAAAAGTAACATTAGCTTGTTGCGTGAATTAGCCTTTAAATTTTACGAAAAAATTTTTTTTGGATTTCCTGATCACTGCCATTGTGCGATAAGGCAAATATTAGTCTCGTTTTAGATTTAGTTGATACTATTGTTTATTTTCATAACCACAATCTCTTTCTCTATTATTAATCGAAGGATAAAATGAAGAATAAGAAAAAGATTATCATCTGGAGCGGACTGGTTGTTATACTGCTCATATTGATCATCCCCAAAATTGATTTTACCGGTTCAGGTGACGACCAATTAAATGTTAATCCGGCCACCCGCGCTGTTCCGGTGAACGGACTGATCATCAGTACCAAACCTTTGCAGAATAAAATTTTTTCGAATGGAACATTGGTAAGCAATGAAGAAGTTGAATTACGAAGCGAAACATCCGGCAAGATAACCCAGATATTATTTGTCGAAGGTAAACAAGTTAAGCAAGGTGATCTCCTTCTTAAAATAAACGATGCGGAATTACAAGCAACTTTAAAAAAAAACAGATCACGTGAGACCCTTGCAAAGGATAGAGAATTCCGGTACAAACAATTACTTGAAAAAAATCTTACGAGTCAGCAAGAATATGATGTACAGCTTAACGAATTGAATTCTGTTCTAGCTGATATTGAATTCACACAAGCACAAATAGAAAAAACCGAAATACGCGCACCCTTCGATGGACTTATAGGACTGCGTTCGGTTAGTGTTGGAAGTTACATTTCGCCGCAGACACCTATTGCAAAACTTCAAAGTATCAACCCGATGAAAGTAGATTTCGCGGTGCCTCAAAAATATTTTGGGTTGATCAAAGAAGGAAAAACCGTTTATGTAAAACTAACTTCAACCGGTAAAATTTATAACGGAAGAATTTATGCTGTAGAACCTAAGATTGATCAGAATACAAGGACAGTTCAAGCACGTGCGCTTGTTCCGAACGATAGGGGAGAATTAACACCTGGTGCTTATGTGGAAATAGATATTGTACTTGAAGAACTGAGTGATGCGATAATGATTCCTTCGGAAACTCTTGTACCCGATCTTGAAGGTGAAAAGGTATTTGTTTACAGAAATGGCAAAGCTGTTCCGCAAATTGTTGAAACCGGTATAAGAACGGAAAACGAAGTTCAAATTACATCCGGGCTGAATAAAGGAGATACGCTTATTGCGTCGGGTATTATTCAACTGCGCCCTAATGTACCGGTTAAGTTAAGTTCAGTGAGATAATTCTGTTTAGAAACTGAATTAAAATCCACCTATGCAGACGAACGTTTTAGTGCTCCTTTGCTTATTACCTAAAAATAATCACAATCGAAAACGAAAACTTTTTTAAGTCTTCAGTACAAAGTGCCGCTTATCTAAATGGTGTAAAAATTTACCTCTATTGGTTTTTAGAATAAAATAAAAATGTCAATTCAGAGTTAATAAAAAATTTACTTGGAAATTGCATTTACTATTTTGAAATTATAATTGGAACAATTAAGCTCTTATTGATAAAAGTCTAACGGAGCTTCTATGCAGAAGAAATATTTACTTATCTCGATTGTAATAATTATTTCCCTATCGATGAATTCATGCCAAGTAGATCCTACTTCACCAGTTGAAAAAAATAAATATACTAATGTGATCACAGGTATAGTAGTATTGGAAAATCAGGAAGAACATAGCAATGCCCTTATCTATTTAGATAGTTTAAATCGGGGTGTTTGTAGTGATTCAAATGGTAATTATAAGATTTTATTTAATGAAGAAGATTCTGTTTACAATGGTGAATTCAAGATTCGTTATTTCTTGAATGACTATGATATGGATTCAGCAAAGATTATGCTAATAAGGGGGAAGGTAAAACTTGATACACTTGATGTTAACGGTGAGGGGAAAATACAAACAAAGGAAATGAAACAAATAGTACGAGTAGAAGGGTGGACAGATAAACAAGAATATAAAATAGGTGATACAATAAAATTTACAGCAAGATTCACAAATATGACTGATAGAACTGTACATATTTTTATTTATAGCATTTTTAATCAACTAGGTTATGTGAGTCTTTATAATGATAAATACATGCCATTTTCCCTATCACCTTGTGATCCCGTTTCAGCAGATCTGGAAATAGATTTACATAGTGGTTATTATGAAGGAACAGTCAAATATAGAATTCGTGATCGTTATTATTGTGCTAACGGTGAACCTTTTCTGTCAGACGAATATATAGTTGTCACAGATTTATTTATAGAGGATCGACGAAGAAGTCCTTATTCAGTGTTTGAGAATTTTATTTTTTTTGAATGGTATAAATTACACAGAGGGAATACTCCCCAACTAGATTTGTTCCCGAACAAATATCAATTTCCACATATAAGAATAATTCAATAATTAATTAAGGGGGACAACAAAAATGAAAAAGTATGCTGTACCCCAAAATTTGGACAAAAAAAACAGATAATTTAATGTGGTAAAAAAGGAGCCACAGAATGTCCAGAGGAAGAAAAACCTTCAGCAGTGAATTCAAAGCGAAAGTAGCACTAGAGGC
>JBFMBS010000040.1:0-29004 GCA_040755055.1 Bacteroidota bacterium | reverse complement strand
TCTCATTCGGCGTACCTTCATCAGATATCCTCATTTAACGTCTGCGCAATGTCGTTATTTCCGATATCTCTTTGCTATTCCTTGACTTATAGCTGTTTTATCACCCCTTTTGAGGTACGCTTAGAATCTTAAATACCGCCGCACCTACATAAATATGTAGGTAAGGGTATTAATTTCCCCCTTAGTGCAAGAAAACAGCACATCTGTGCAGTTGTTATCCCTTTTTGAAATAATTATTTACCTACCAGAATCTTGTAGTTCTTGTTTATTCCGGTCTATGGGGGGAATGCCGGATAACTAAACAAAACACATCAATAAGGAGGACGCAATGAATAACTTAAATCAAGTATTTAATCCTCTCGCTGAATTCATTACCGATGATATTTACAACGTCCTTAGCAACAGAGGATTAATTGATGAAAAATCCGTGAGGGATTATGTCATCAGGAAAAAATTCAGAGATTTGAGAGAACAAAAACTCTCTGCAAGCGAAGCAATTGAAGCGATTAGAGATGAATATCCCTACTTGCAGTTCGATACATTACGTAAAATAGTTTATCAACCCCGCAATTAACACACATACATACTCCACTTAGAAAAGCAGCCCCGACTTAATCGGGGCTTTTTTATAAATAGTTATCAGCAAATGAAAAATAAAAACCTTATTTTTTGCACCATTATTCCACGTAATTACTCCAATATGAATCAATAATAGGTAAATAGATAGATTAATAATCATAGATGAAAAGAATATTAGTATTTCAAAATAAATTCTCTAATTTCGTCTAACCCGATTTTTTGCTCACAAGAAATTGTGTAATATTTAGCCATTCTGAGCAGAAAATAATACAGATTTGTTGGTATTCTATCTAATACAAAATATCTCATAATAAATTACTGGAGAAAAATATGGTGACCAGTCTCTTCTGGTTTGTACCGCTCGCCTCACTCTCTGCACTCTTCTTTGCCTGGTTTTTCTTTAAGCAGATGATGAAAGAAAGTGAAGGAACGGAGCGTATGGCAAGTATCGCATTGTACGTTAGAAAAGGTGCAATGGCATATCTGAAACAACAGTATAAAGTTGTTGGTATTTTCTTCCTTGTTATAACTGCAATTTTTTCAATTATGGCTTATGGATTCAATGTTCAAAACCCATGGGTCCCTTTTGCATTTATTACTGGAGGTTTTTTCTCGGGTCTATCCGGTTTTTTTGGAATGAAAACAGCAACCTATGCTTCAGCCCGTACAGCGAACGCAGCAAAAGAATCTCTTAACAAGGGTCTTAAAGTTGCTTTCAGAAGCGGTGCTGTTATGGGTCTTGTTGTTGTTGGCTTAGGGTTGCTCGATATTTCTATTTGGTTCATAATATTAAACACTGTATATCCGCAAGCAACCGGTGCACATAATTTAGTGATTGTTACTACTACAATGTTAACTTTTGGAATGGGTGCATCTACACAAGCACTCTTTGCTAGGGTTGGCGGAGGAATATTTACTAAAGCCGCAGATGTTGGTGCAGACCTTGTCGGTAAAGTTGAAGCCGGGATACCCGAAGATGATCCAAGAAATCCGGCTACTATTGCTGATAACGTTGGAGATAATGTTGGAGACGTTGCCGGCATGGGTGCAGATCTTTATGAATCATACTGCGGTTCAATTTTAGCTACGGCAGCATTGGGTGCTGCGGCTTTTATGGGAACACCGGAACTGCAAATGAAAGCTGTTATTGCACCAATGTTGATAGCAGCGGTTGGTATCGTTCTTTCAATAGTTGGAATTTTTGTTGTGCGTACTAAAGAAGATGCAACACAAAAAGATTTACTTGCATCTTTATCAAGAGGAATAAATTTCAGTTCTATTTTAATTGTAGTGTTCTCCTATATAATTGTAAATCTTTTAGGTTTTGAAAATGCTGCCGGTATTTGGGGATCAATCGTTACGGGTTTAGTTGCCGGAATTGTAATTGGTAAAGCAACAGAATTTTTCACTTCTCACTCTTATAAACCAACACAAAGGATTGCTAAGAGTGCAGAAACGGGTCCGGCTACCGTTATAATTTCAGGATTAGGTGTTGGGATGGTTTCAACGGCAATACCGGTTATTGCCGTAGCTGTTGGAATTATTTTAGCTTTCTTGTTTGCTTCTGGATTTGATTTCAAAAATATGAACATGGGGTTATATGGAATAGGAATAGCCGCTGTTGGAATGCTTTCAACATTAGGTATTACTCTGGCAACGGATGCATACGGACCAATTGCAGATAATGCCGGGGGTAATGCCGAGATGAGCGGATTAGGTAAAGAAGTCCGTAAGAAAACAGATGCACTTGACTCACTTGGAAATACAACAGCAGCAACCGGTAAAGGATTTGCAATTGGTTCTGCAGCACTTACAGCTCTTGCATTATTAGCTTCTTATGTTGAAGAAGTTAAAATTGCTCTTGTACGTGCCGGGCAAGAACTGATTCAAATTGGAAATGATATTACTGTTGCAACCCAGAACGCGACATTGATGGATTTAATGAATTACTACGAAGTTAATCTTATGAATCCAACAGTACTGATTGGAATTTTCATTGGTTCGATGATGGCGTTTCTATTCTGTGGTTTAACGATGAATGCCGTAGGGCGTGCTGCCGGAAAAATGGTGGATGAAGTAAGAAGACAATTCAAAGAAATTCCAGGCATATTAGAAAGTAAAGCCGAACCCGATTATGCAAGCTGCGTTGCCATCTCTACAAAGGGTGCCCAAGTAGAAATGATTCTTCCTTCTATGCTGGCTATTTTAATTCCAATTATTACCGGGGTTATATTTGGCGTTGCCGGTGTTATGGGATTATTAGTCGGTGGATTAGGTGCCGGGTTTGTGCTTGCTGTTTTCATGGCTAATTCAGGTGGTGCATGGGATAATGCTAAAAAATATATTGAGGAAGGATTCCTTGGCGGTAAAGGATCGGTTGCTCACAAAGCTGCTGTTATCGGCGATACAGTAGGTGATCCTTTTAAAGATACATCCGGACCAAGCTTGAACATTCTTATTAAATTAATGAGCATGGTTTCTATAGTTATGGCCGGTTTAACCGTTGCTTTCCATATTTTATAGTGAATATATGCAATCATTATTAATGACTTTGCGGTGAAAGAAAAATCCAATATCAATTTCTTCATCGCAAAGTTATTAAGGTATTAAATTAAAAAATAACTAATGATTTAGAGGTTAAAAAATGAAAGGGGTTATTTCACTTTTATTACTTTTTTGTGCAGTCTCATTTGCTCAAGAAAATCAAAATCACGAGGTCTCTTCGGAAGTAAAAGAACTTTCAGATTTTCATGAAGTCATTTATCAATTATGGCATACCGCCTGGCCGGAAAAGAATGTAGAAATGCTTAAGTCACTTTTGCCGGAAGTAGAAGAAGGATTTACAAAAATTAAAAATGCGGAGCTGCCGGGAATTTTACGCGACAAAAAAACTAAGTGGAACGAAGGCGTTATTAAATTAGAAGAAACTGTTAAAAATTATAAAGACGCCTTTGAAAAAAATGATTCTGCTGTGTTACTAAATGCCGCCGAAAAGTTACATATGCAGTACGAAGGACTGGTAAGGGTAATTAAACCGGTGCTGAAAGAAGTGGATGCTTTTCACCAGGTACTTTACATGGTTTACCATTACTATATGCCGGAGTATAATTTTGAAAAAATAAAATCTTCGGCTGTTGAAATGAAATTGAAAATGGAAGAACTTAACAAAGCACAATTGAGCCAAAAACAGAAACCGAAAGAAGAAAAATTTAATTCAGCAAGAAAAGAATTGGATGACGCTGTATTGGCATTAAATGAAATTTCAGACAACGATGGTAAGGAAAAAGTTACCGCTGCTGTTAATAAAGTCCATACAAAATACGAAGAGCTTGAAAAAGTATTTGAATAATTGAAGAGTTGAACGAAGCGGAGAATGAGATTCTTCGCTTCCGCTCCGACTTGTTGAGACTCGTCGAAGCAAGTCGCTCAGAATTTAATCATGGTCATCGCAGCCGCATTCTTTGCCTGTCCTGGCTTTTTCGAAAGCTTCTTTTCCTTCCTTAAAAGAAAACCACGCAATTGCAACTGCACCTAACGAATCGATTCCACCGATACCGGTTAATTCATAACCGATGCTCGATGCAAGAAGTACAACTGAAAGATAGAGACAAGTCTTTGTGCAGTTAGCATCCGCAATAAGCGCATTTGAATTTAGTGCCTTCCCTACTTTTAATTTATAGTTGATCAACAATGTCATTGTAACTATAGATATTAACGAAATTACAATTCCCCAGAGCGTTGTTTCCGGTTTATGATCTATAATAAAATTATATATCGCCGTTACTGTGAGTCCTACGACCAATAGATAGAAAGCAGTACCGGTAATTTTTAGGGCGGTTTTTTCAAATTCATCCCGGCTTTCTTCGCCGCGATTTTTAATTCTAGTTAACATATGCCAAATTCCAATTCCGGAAATTACTTCTACAAAAGAATCGACACCGAAGCCAAACAGCGAAAGAGTTTCATCTTCAAAACCCAAAATTACTGATACAATCCCTTCTAATAAATTGTAAAAGATTGTTATGTACGCTAAAATAAAAGCCCACTTATATAAATATGCAGCCGGTTTACCGGCCGCAATTTCAAATTTCATTTGTAAATCCTTTCACTCAATATGTTGAATAATCTTGCATCTGCATTAACGCACCGATTCCGGATACGATAAATATAATTATTGCAATAAAGTAGAGTACAGTCAACACAAGGCCTATGATGATTAATATTTTGATGATCTTGAAAAATTGTCCTTGAAGTTCGAAACCTCTGCGCATGGCAT
Organism: Bacteroidota bacterium; assembly: GCA_040755055.1. Classification (GTDB taxonomy): domain Bacteria; phylum Bacteroidota; class Ignavibacteria; order Ignavibacteriales; family Melioribacteraceae; genus DYJK01. The sequence goes on along the minus strand of JBFMBS010000040.1, from coordinate 24,149 downwards.
TGGCATCATTGGTAGCTTTAAATATTGAAAATTGATCAGCCGTTTCGCGCATTCTGAGACCTACGATTATTGTTGGCACGCCGATTAACGCACCTATGATTGTTATACATGTTAACGCACCGTAAATAATTGTGAACATACCGACAAAGCGCATATCTTTAACCATCTTTTCAAACATAAATTGAAAAGGCGTTGGAGGTTTGTAACCCGTGGAAGATTCTACATTGATATCGTCAAATTGCTCCATACTAACTCCTAATTTATTTGAGATGTTAAATTAGATATATAGTTATTCTTAAGTTATTTCTCCGACGGAGTCTATTCGGTGAAGTCCCCGAACTATCCTTTTGCAACATCCTCTTTTAGAAAAGCCCTCAATAACAATCATTAGCTCATCAAAAAATCAGTGGAGCTAAAGGGATTCCTCCGAAGGAGTCCCTTTGGGAGAACCCTCGACCCCATTGCTTTGCTCACTAAAATATTTGTGGAGCTAAAGGGATTCCTCCAAGGGAGTCACTTTGGGAGAACCCTCGCCATCATTACTTAGCTCACTTAAAATAATCGTGGAGCTAAAGGGATTCCTCCGAAGGAGTCCCTTTGGGAGAACCCTCGACCCCATTGCTTTGCTCACTAAAATATTTGTGGAGCTAAAGGGATTCCTCCGAAGGAGTCCCTTTGGGAGAACCCTCGACCCCATTGCTTAGCTCACTAAAATATTTGTGGAGCTAAAGGGATTCCTCCAAGGGAGTCCCTTTGGGAGAACCCTCGCCATCATTGCTTAGCTCACTTAAAATAATCGTGGAGCTAAAGGGATTCGAACCCTCGACTTCTTCGTTGCGAACGAAGCGCTCTCCCAGCTGAGCTATAGCCCCGTATTTTTTTAGTGAAACTACGAGAGGTGGGCAATAAAATCAATATTTAAATCAGAATAATTTTTTTTGATGGGAGTTCATTACTGTCCCAAACTTTATTACGATAAGTAAAAGACTTATGAAACTGGTTCTTTTCAAATATTAATTTTATCTGGCAAATTATATCCCCCAAAATTTTGCCATAGTTTAACTGCAACTCTTCAGAGAACTTATTGAATGCTAAAGGAAAGTTTGGGACAGATATATGGGAGTTAAATAAAATTTACCGGGTATTTATCGAAGTCGTCTCTTTCATTGTTGAGGTAGTTAATTCCGAGCTTTTGTCTAAAACTTTGTAATAATTCTTCGTTCTTTATAAACCATTCTTTATGCATTAATATTTCGAATATGATTTTATCTTCACGTTCGGATAGGTCCTTCAATATTCCTCTTTCTTCAAAGCTGAGTTTTGAGTGAAAATCATTTTCGGTTTTGATCTGCTTGTAAATATTTCTTTTTTGCGAACTAATACGATGAAGTTCTTCGATTAAATTTTCATAATAAGGGGAGCGGTACAAAGCAATATCATAATTAATTTTTGACATTTGATCATTCCTCTTTATAACCTGGTAAAAAATAAAAGTTGTAGTGTATTAATACTAATTATGTTAATGTGAATAAATTATTAAGCTAATGTTAAGCACGCTAAATTAATTTGTTTGCGTTGATGCAAGTTAAAAACGGATAATCTTTTTATATTCACAATAAAAAAGGAGGAAATATGGAATATACTTTCCTTGGACGAACCGGGCTGAAGGTTAGCAAACTGTGTCTCGGCACAATGAATTTTGGTCCATATACAACCGAAGAAGATAGTTTTAAGATTATGGATCGTTCGTTGGAACACGGTATCAATTTCTTTGATACGGCAAATGTTTATGGATGGGATAAAGGCGTGGGTATTACAGAACAAATCATAGGCCGGTGGTTTGCAGAAGATAAGAGCAGAAGGGAGAAGGTTGTACTCGCAACAAAAGTTTACGGTAAAATGGGAGATGGCCCGAACGATCAAAAACTTTCCGCATATCATATACGTAAAGCTTGCGAGGATAGTTTGAAACGTTTGCAGACGGATCATATCGATCTTTATCAAATGCACCATATTGACCGTAACGCACCATGGGAAGAAATTTATCAAGCGATGGAACAATTGGTTCGAGAAGGCAAAATTATTTATGTGGGCAGCAGCAACTTTGCAGCATGGAATATTGCCGAAGCACAAATGATTGCAGATAGAAGAAACTTTTTAGGTATAGTTTCCGAGCAGAGTATTTACAGTCTCCGTAACCGTAATATAGAACTTGAAGTAATTCCGGCATGCAAACATTTTGGTTTGGGATTAATTCCATGGAGTCCCCTCGGTGGCGGAATTTTGTGCGGAGGTTTGGAAAAAGTTAAAAAAGGAAGAAGAACACGTGAACCATTGCAAAAATCTGCCGGGAAGTTAAGACTGCAAATTGAAGCTTACGAAAATTTGTGTAAGGAAATCGAAATGAAACCGGCAGATGTTGCGCTTGCGTGGGTACTGAATAATCCGGTTGTAACATCACCGATTATTGGACCAAGGACAATAGAACAATTGGTTGAAAACTTAAAAGTACTTGAGTTGCAACTAACAGATGATATTTTGAAAAAATTAGATGAAATTTGGCCCGGACCCGGCAACCAGGCACCCGAAGCGTATGCGTGGTAGGTTGTTGGTTGAATAATTATTTAAAGAAAATAGATAGAAGTAAGATTTTTTTATAAATTTATTATAGATGATTAAAATGAAAGTATAAAAGTTGCTGAATGAAAACTAACGGAAAAACAAACTATAAAGTTATATGTGGCGATTGTATTGAGCATCTGAATAAAAGGAGTATTCCCGAGAGAATAGACCTCACTTTTTTAGATCCCCCATTTAATCAAGATAAAGAATACAATTCCTGGAATGATAATTTACCCGAGAAAGAATACTGGGAAATGATGCGTAATGTATGTACAAATGTTTATGATTTAACGTCTGATGGCGGAGCGCTTTATTTTATGCAAAGAGAAAAGAATACAGAAGCTGTACTGCGTTGTCTTAGAGAAAGCGGCTGGACATTTCAAAATCTTATAATTTGGAAAAAGAAGACGTCTGCGGTGCCCGGATTAAATAGATATGGTAAACATTATCAGATTATTGCATATGCAACGAAAGGTAAATCACCTCGTATTTTTAATAGATTGAGAATATCACCGCCTCTTCCTTTACATTATAAATATGAAAGAGAAAATGGTATATATGTTACAGATGTTTGGGATGACATTCGCGAATTGACATCCGGATATTTTGCCGGTGATGAAGCAATAAGAAATGGTGAAGGTGGAAGATTTCATAAACAACAATCACCCATAGCACTATTGCTAAGGATAATTTTATCATCTACCCAAATCGGTGACGTCGTATTGGATCCCTTTGCCGGTACCGGTACTACTCTCGTTGTTGCTGAACAGCTTGGAAGGAAATCTTTGGGTGTAGAGATTGATATCGATAATGTGAAGTGTATAAAAAGTAGATTGAAAAAAATTAATGAATCGGATGATGTTAATAAATTTTTTAAAGACTATATATATACTGAAAACATAAAATCTATTTGGAATACAAGTCTTGAAATATCAATACCTAAAAAAGAAAAGTCTTTAAAACTATTTGGTGAATAATGTATTCTATTTATCATTTCTTTAATGCTCTGTATCAAAAGAAAGATCATTTCAAAAGGATTAAAAGATTAGACAGATTTCCATTTGACCAATCACTGCTATCTTGTAGGAATGAAGGTGTTTTTCCAGACCTGGCAATTAGATTAAACAAAAAGAAAGGTAAATTCACCGGCGGCGAACTTATAGAATTAAAGGATAGGGATTCATATACTATTTCCTCATTTAATTCAACAATTCCATCAAGAAGTAAAAATATTGATGATATAATTACAAGTGATAATAGTACCGTTAAGAAGCAGATGGAAGAAGCTGGAGATAAAATTTCATCTCTGAAAAAGAGAGATGTGTTTTATTTGGTACGTGGAAGGAAGAAACAAAATGTTAAAGTTTGTTTAGTCTATGGTAGTTTTTTTGAAACCATTAGTATAGAGAGCTTAATTAGCGAATCTTTTTCACAAGTTATCGAAGAAAGATTAAAAGAAATCGGTAAAGATATATCACCTGAATTAAGAGAGAGTCTATTATCAATATTTTCGGCACAACAAAACTTCAGTAAAGTTAGAACTGCAAAAAAAGCTTCGGTTAAACTTCGATTTAGAATTATGACAGAAGTCAAAAGCGAAGGCAATATTCTCAATTCAAAAAAGTATCCTCAAATAAAAGACAACACCTTGAATTTTATTCTGCCATGTCATAATGAAACCGGGGAAAAAGAAACAACAGATAAGTTCAAATCTATTTTCGGTAGAAGTGAAATAAAACAATTCGAAATTTTTAAAATCAAACACCATTTTAATGGATACTTTTTAGTATTTCAAACAAAAATATGAACTGAAGAGGAAATATGTTCTGCAAAAAAATCCATTATTTGTTTATCATATTAATTCTTTTCCAATCTATTCAACTATCCGCTCAAAAGAAAAAACTCACTTATAAACAAGTCTATCAATTCGGCGAGCCGCGGTTAACGCAGCAGTTGCCGCGCATTCAAGCTTGGCTCGATGATGAGCAGTACCTTGAGACCAAATCCGACCCCAATAAACCCGGATCGAAACCAACATTGATGAAAGTAAAAGCCAAAGATGGTGCTTCGGAAATTTATGTTGACTATGCAAAGCTGAATGAAAATATGCCGGAAGGATTTTCAATTGAGAGGGCAACGCCTACACCCGATTATAAAGGGTTTTTGTTCAACCAGAATAAAGACCTCTATTTCTATTCTGCGGAAGAAAATTCTCTTAAGAGATTGACGAACGATGATGTTGAAGAAAAAAATCCGAAACTTTCACCTGATGGGAAAAAAGTTGCTTTCACAAAAAAGAACAACTTATATGTTTACAACATTGAAACCGATGAAGAAAAACAGCTTACAAATGACGGAAGTGATCTTGTTTTGAACGGGTGGGCTTCATGGGTTTATATGGAAGAAATTTTAGGACGTGCAACCCAGTACGCAGCATTCTGGTGGTCGCCTAATAGTGAAATGATAACCTTCTTGCGGTTTGATGATTCACCGATTCCTGAATTTCCTTTATACCGCGCCGATGGCCATCATGGCGAACTGGAAAAACAGCGTTATCCGAAAGCCGGCGATCCGAATCCATTTGTTAAACTTGGCATTGCAAATATTAGCAGCGGAAATATTACATGGGCTGATTTTGATGAGAAAGCAGATCAATACATTGCATGGCCGTTCTGGACAAATGATAACAAGCTTACTGTTCAATGGATGAACCGCACTCAAGACAACATTATAATTTATTACATCGACCTTGCCAGCGGAAAGACAACAGAACTCTATAATGAAAAACAATCTGCCTGGGTAGAATGGTTTGAAGATCTTTATTTTTTAAAAGACGGCAGCGGATTTTTATTAAGAACCGGTACTGATGGCTACTACCATCTTTATTATTATGATATGAGCGGCAGCTTGATAAAAAAATTAACCAACGGTAGAATGCATGTTCAAGATATTGCTCTTGTTGATGAAGAGAATGAAAAAGTTTATTTCCATGGATGGAAAGATAAATCAACAGAGAAACATCTGTTTGTTGTTGATCTTGACGGTGAAGGTTTAGAACAAATAACGGCAGCCCCCGGCTACCATACTTGTACGTTGTCACCTAATGGAAAATATTTTTATGATCGGTACAGCAGTCTAAACCAGCCAACTAAGATTGATTTATGTAAGATAGATGGAAAACTTATTAGAAATATTGCCGATTCAAAAAGTACCACGATGGATGAATATGATTTAGCAAAAGTTGAGTTGTTTACAATTCCATCCGGCGATGGCTATAATTTACCGGCAGTTTGGTATTTGCCGCCTGATTTTGATGTGAATAAAAAATACCCGGTAATTTTCTCGGAGTATGGCGGACCAAGTTCCGGCTCGGTTAGAAATTCATTCCCTTACTGGCTCGTAGGACATTATTTGGCACAGAATGGTATAATTTATTTTTCGGTTGATCACCGCGGCTCAGGACATTTTGGAAAGAAAGGCGCCGACTTGATGCATCGTAATCTTGGCAAGTGGGAAATGAACGATTATATCACTGCTGTTAAATGGCTAAAAGAAAAACCATTTGTTGATTCAACTAAAATTGCGATTGAAGGCGGAAGCTATGGCGGATATATTGCTGCTCTCGCATTAACTTACGGTGCCGATTATTTCACTCACGGCATTGCAGATTTTTCCGTTACGGATTGGAAACTTTACGATAATGTTTACACCGAACGTTACATGGATACGCCGGAGGAAAATCCTGAAGGTTATAAAAACGCTTCTGTTTTAACCTATGCAAAAAATTATAAAGGAAAATTGTTAATCCGTCACGGTACAATGGACGACAATGTTCATATGCAGAATACAATTCAATTAATTACAGAATTGATAAAACTTGATAAAGATTTTGAATTGATGGTCTATCCTAATTCACGGCATGGATACGGTATGCCGAATGGAATGCATGCGAATAGGGAAGCCGCACAATTTTGGTTTAAAAATTTGTTGGGCAAAGAATTAAATTAATTCTGAACGAAGTGTCTGCCATAGGCATACCAATGGTAGAATTTCATTACATGTGTTGTCTGAGATTCTTAATCCCGATGAATCGGGACTCAGAATGACGAGGAGAAATGGAATACAACGAAAATCCGAAATCATATGATCCGGGTATGCACTCGGCAGAACATATATTAAACGGTACAATGGATAAGCTTTTTAAGTGCGGAAGGGCTTTCAGCGCACATATTGAAAAGAAAAAATCGAAGTGTGATTACCATTTTAATCGCAATTTAACAACTGAAGAAATTCAAGATATTGAAAACCGGGTAAATGCTGTTATCAGTGCCGATATGCCCATCACCGAAGATTTTATAGATAGGGAAGAAGCCAAATCAAAATTTAATCTCTCACGTTTGCCGGAAGAAGCCGGCGAAACGATACGCATTATAAAAATAGGTGATTATGATGCGTGCCCGTGTAGTGGTCCGCACGTTCATTCCACAAAAGAAATTAACGGTACATTTAAGATTGTCTCCACAAGTTTTGAAAATGGAGTGCTGAGAGTCCGTTTCAAAGTAAACTGAAATTGTAGTAATCTAATTTTAACACCACCTTAATTTTAAGTTAACACTCCGTGGTTATCTTTATATTAATTTATTAAGAAAGGTACAAAATGGAAATCAAAGAAGGCGATATTATAAAATATGTTTTTCCAAACCCGGTTAATAACGATCAGAAATTTTTCATCGGCGTGGTTGTTACTATAAACGATAATCATATTTTTATAATGAATGATAAAAAAGTAAGACTGAAGGTATCGTATAAAAATTATAATAATCTTGAACCTATTGAAAAACAAAATTTATCAGTAAATTTCACGGGACAATAATGGGTTCGGATGAAAAATTTTTATTTACAAATACCTAAAATATTTCTTTTAGTTTACACAGCATTCTCATTGGCAACTTTATCACACTGTACGAAAGATTCCGGTGAGTATTCCGCGCTTGAAAAAATTAAAAATGCTAACTCATTAAAGCTGCAAGTTTTGTCAGATGAATTTGATGCCGTTCGTTTTGATTGTAATTCTATTAGCTCTATCCTTAATAAGAACATAGTTTTGGATACTTTACTTATTGGAATGCAAAAACAGAAAGACTGTTATCTTCTTAAAGCAAAGGTTAAATGCGATTCGCAAAAAGAGATCTTTACAGAACTGAAATGCACAAAAGAAATTTATCAACAATACGAACGAACAAAATCGAATAATCTGCTAATTGCAGCTAAAATTATATCTTATGCCGAGACCAATATTCTTGCGGATGTAGATTCGCTTTCGGGGAGAAAGAAACAAATCGATCTCGGCAAAACGATTCTATTGAGCGGCGAGTGCTTGGCACTTTTAGAAAACACCTACTATGGCAGCACAAACTGATCTATACTCAAAAAATGACTTCGATAAATTTATTACCTCTAGTAAACTAACTGTAGTTTACCTAAGTACACCGGATTGTAATGTTTGTAAAGTCCTAAAACCAAAATTGATCGAATTTCTTTCAGAAAATTTTCCGCTTATCAAATTCGGTTATGTTAATATTGATGAGTCAAAAGAAACTGCTGCACAGAATAGTGTGTTCACAGTTCCCACTATTCTTTTTTTCGTCGAAGGAAAAGAATACATACGCAAAGCAAGATTTCTAAATCTTGATGAGTTGAAAACCGAACTAGAAAGAATTTACAACTTATTATGTTAGAGAATAGTATTTACAACTATTTAATGTTTAGCAAAAAATCATTTATTTTTTTATAGACTTCTTGCGGTTTATCCTTCCATACAAAACTTGCGGAGTTTTGTACATCAACGACTTTTATTAACTGATTTCTCACGGAAGCATCATTCCATGTTTTGATGAATTGAGGATTAACATAGTTATTAGTTGAGTTTTGTAAAACAGAATCATTGAACATTGCTCTGAGTATAAGCGCCGGACATTTTATTCTATCCAATTCTGCTTTTAAATCCGAAGCGATATATTCACATAGATAACGCACCATTACCGGTATCGGTAACTCGGCAACCTGGTTCCAAAGTGAAATACCTTTTGTACTATCGAGAGAATAGATTTCAGGAAGATAATTTCCATCATTCCAAAATTCTTTTGTTACATGCTTAAACCAAACCGGCGCAGAATATGTATCGGCGGCTTTTATAAGAGTATTTAACGGAACATCTTTTTCTTCTCCTTTTAGTATGCCGATGAATTTTGCTGCACCGCCCAAAATTATTACACCTCCAAATTTATCAGGATGGTCAACAGCTAAACGCAATGCTAATTGTGTACCGAGCACAAAGTGTCCAACAACAATTGGTTTTTCTAATTTCTCTTTTTCGATCAGCTTTAATACGCCTTCAATTACTCCTTTATTCCAACTTTGCTCGCCGTAACTAACACCGGAATCGGGCATTGCCGGTGCGGTTGTTTTGCCGAAACCCGGAATTGTTATTACATACATTGTGTAATTGTTTTTATTGACTTCCACAAAATCCTCAAAGACGGAAGCATCGAAACCCCAACCTGGAATTATAATTAATGTTTTTTCACCATCTCCCATTTTTATGAATTCAGGTATTGCACCCCACTCACTAGTTTTATAACCCGGAACATGAACAAGATTATTTATTGTTGAATCTTGTCCGTTGCTTGTTGGTTGTGAATAGATAATTACCGGGAAAAATAAAAGAAGATATGTTAATACTGATTTGAACATAGTTGTTTCTATTTTTTTTGAAAAATTTTTATGTGAAATTAATATGAATACATAATTTTAGCGCCCCGTTTTATAAAATGGGACTTGATTCTTGCATTGAATTGATCAAAAAAGTTTAGGAAGTAATTTTATATTCGGATGGAGTTTTACCGGTTATTTTTTTGAAAGCCGAATTAAAAGATGATTTGCTGTTAAAGCCTACCTCCAGGGCGATACCGTATAGAGTGTAATTTTCATTGTTGTTCTGGTTTACACGGTTGATAAATTCTTTGACTCTGTATTCGTTGACATAATCACTGAATGATTTCCCGAACTTTTCATTAATTAATTTTGATAATTGATGCTGGGGCAGTTCAATTTTTTCGGCTAGTGCTTTCAATTTTAATTCTTGATTGGTAAAAATTTTTTCTTCTTCCATAAAGAATTTTAATCTTTGCAGATACTTCTCACCTTCGTCGCCGCTGAATTCCATATATGACCGGTATTTTTGAGCAAAGTCGGGCATTATCAATTCCAGGTTTAATACTGCCTTGAAGGCAATGAAATATATAATGCCTGAAGTGATCAAGGTGTAGATGTAATTAGTAACGGGATTATATTTCCCGATAATTAAAATGTAGATGTAAAGTGTAAATATTGTCAATGCGAGTATCGAGAAACAATATGCCATGGTTTTCAGCCATGTAATTCTTGCCGGGACGGATGTAATGTATTGTACACTTGAGTAATCATGTTTTGCTTTTCTAATCCATAGGAATATGATTACAAGGTAAGTTAAGAGGTGAACGTTTTGGAGTGCGAACAAAACTTTTACATAAGTAATAAACGGTAAGTTGCCGGTAAGATATCTGTTGATAAAGTTTGTCCAGATGCTTTTATCGTAAAAGAAAAAAGGAATGTTATATAAAAATTGGAGAAAGTATGGTATGAAGTGAAGCCAGTATCTTCTCTCCCACTTAAAATTATTATCTGTTACTGATTTTGAATAAAGGTAGAAAAGGGGTCCGTATAGAAAAATTATTCCGTAAGTAGCTCCGAGTGTTTGTGGAACGTATTCTTTTAAATCAGTTCTGATAACCAGGTAACCAAAATTCGCTAAAATCATTAACAAGATTAATGCGCTTAGCAGACGTGCGGCAAGTGTATTGCTGCTTCTCTTTATAGTAAAAATTGAAATTAAAAAGAGACCTTGAACAATGTTAATAATAAAGAGAGCCGACCAAATCATAATTTAGTTTCAAAGAAAATTTATACTCAAAGCTGATTAAAAATAAAATATTTAATCAGCCGCAACAAATAATTTGTAATAAAATCCCTTCCCATAGGGAAGGGATTTTAGGGATGGGCGATTATTCCGGAATTCTGCCCGGTGTCCACGGTGCACCGATCTTTTCAAGTTCTGCTTCAATTGATTTTAGCTCAACTTCATTGATTCGTTTTAAATCATTAAGAATGACCGGCAATTCTTCGCTCAATATTTCATACGCTACTTTCTGGTTCTTTGTGATGTTCGATGTTGAACTGTAATGTGGAGAAATTAAATGGTTCAATCTCCAATTGAGCGGAACTTCTGCCGGGGGAATTTCTTCATTGCTTGCTTTTGCCGGCTGTCCATAAAACTTGAAATTGATTCTGCTCAACTCGTTTGCAATTGAAGTTACCCTTTGTAATAGTTCAAACGAACCGTTTGGAGTGTTATTGATGGTCTGTTTAATGTTCTCAAATGTTTTTGTCAGTTCTTCGGTTAACTTTCTTGCACCAACAAATTTTTTTGCAAGCTCTAAAGATTTTTTTTGGAAAGCAGCCAATTCTTCCCGGTTAGCAGCCGGTAGAGTAGTGTTTTTTAACGGCACAACATTAAACTCGGTCGGTTCGATTAATTTTTTATCTGCACCTCTTGCGATCAACGAAATACTAACTTTGTATTTACCGGGTAACACAAGCAGACTGCTCGTTGGTTTGGTTGTAGGATCAAACTTATTATCCTTTGCGAGTATTGGATTGAAACCGTCGTACTTCAAATCCCAAGTTATGCGGTTAATTCCTGATGAAGCGGCAGTTGTAACTTTTTTCACTTCGTTTCCGCTTTCATCGGTAATGGAGAAAACTAAGTAAGGTGCTTTTTCATCTTCTTCTTTTTTCAATTCTTCATAACCCGGCTGCGGAATCGGTTCACCTTTTTTGAATAACTCTTTCTCCCTCTCTTTTCTTTCAGCTTTGAGAGTTTTCGGTACCTCTTTTAAGTAATAAGTGAACACTGCGCCGAATTCCGGGTTCGGTGCTTTGAAATATGATTCACCTTGTCCGTACTTACCATCAGTTTTAATATAAAGGAGTGCATCTTTGATAGGAAAGAGATGAGCTTCTTTATCAAGTAATTCTTTCGATACGGTGCGCAGAGGTGAATAGTCATCGAGCACATAAAAACCTCTGCCGAAAGTTGCAGCAATCAAATCCTTTTCTCTTTCTTGAATTACAATATCAGGCACTTTGACGGTTGGAATTCCCGATTTCAATTGAATCCACTTTGTTCCGCCATCTATCGTGAAGAACACGCCCCATTCTGTTCCAACGAACAACAAATTTTTATTTACCGGGTCTTCTACAATTGTATTTACTGCACCGTTAACCGGCAGATTACCGGCGATCGATTCCCACGTTTCACCTTTATCTGTACTTTTTAGCACGTAAGGTTTAAAGTCATCGCGTTTATGATTGTTGAATGTTGCATAGACTACGTTCTCATCATAACGCGAAGGAAGTATATCGCTTACAAGTGTAAACTTTGGCACATCGGGAAAGTCATCCATCTTTGTCCAGTTCTTAGCATCTTGGGTAACTTGAATTAGTCCGTCATCTGTTCCGGCAAAAATTAAATTCTCTTTCTTAGGCGATTCAACAAGAGTTACAATCAAACCGAATTGAGAAGTGCTTACATCTTTTTCAACAGCATCAATACTCCAGTATTTATCCATCACCTTAAATGAGTTTCTATCGGTTTGGGTTGTAAGATCGCCGCTGATTGTTTGCCAGTTTTCACCGCGGTCGTCGCTTCTAAAAACTTTTTCTGCTGCAATATATAATCGTGTTGGTGAATGCGGACTAATTAAAAACGGCGTGTCCCAATACCACTTGTAAGTTTTTTCGCCTTTGCCTGGTTCCGGACGAATATCTAAAACTTCGCCGCTTCGTTTATCGTAGCGGATTATATTTCCGTACTGCCATTCCGAATAAACAATGTTTGGATCAGTCGGGTCAATCGCCTGGAAAAATCCGTCACCGCCAACAGTCATCATCCAATCGCTATTTACGATTCCATCTTCACTTAGTGTACGTGATGGACCGCCCATGCTCTGGTTATCTTGTGTGCCGCCATAAATGTTATAGAACGGAAATTCGTTATCAACATTTACTCTATAAAATTGTGTTACTGGCAGATTTGCTTTAAAATCCCACACAGCCCCGTCATCAAATGATTCATAAACGCCGCCATCACCGCCGATGAGTATATGTTTTGTGTTTGCCGGATTGATCCATAAAGCATGGTCATCAACATGACGATTTGCAATGCCGAGGTTCTTCCATGTTTTCCCGGCATCGAGAGAAACTTTGGAAACAACATCCATCAAGTAAACTTTGTCAACATTTTTCGGATCGGCATAAATCTCGTTGAAGTATTGTCCTTTAGCATAAGTATCGCTCATCTTTTCCCATGAAGCGCCGCGGTTTATCGAACGGTAAAATCCTCCTTTGTTCTCTGCCGCTTCAACACTTAAATAAATTACATCGGGATTAACCGGGGAAATTGCAATGCCCATTCCGCCGAGTTCAACACCCGGTAGGCCCTTCATAATTTTTTCCCACGTAGCACCAGCATCGGTTGATTTATAAACTGCGGTTTCGGGTCCGCCGCCGATTTTTGTAAAGATGTGTCTTCTTCGTTGTTCCGATGTTGCATATAAAACATCGGGATTGCGTGGATCCATTACAATATTATTCACGCCGGTGTTTTCGCTGATGTTCAAAATTTTATTCCATGTTTTACCGCCATCGGTTGTTTTGTAAAGTCCGCGTTCACCGCCGGGTCCCCAAACTGATCCTTCAGCGGCAACATAAACAACATTTGAATTACGCGGATCGATTACAATCCCGCCTATCTGACGGGATTCTTTCAAACCCATGTTCGTCCATGATTGTCCGCCATCGGTAGATTTGTAAACACCGTTACCGTAACCGAGTGCACGCTGGTGATTGTTCTCACCGGTTCCAACCCAAACTGTAAATTGATTGGTTGGATCAATCACTACACATCCAAGGGAGTAGGGAAGTGAATCGGCAACCGCATTCCATGTAACACCGGCATTTGTGGTTTTCCATAAATGTCCGCTTGCTGACGCAACATAGTATTCGCTTATATTATTTGGATTAACAGCAAAATCCGCGATTCGCCCGGAGTTCCAGGCCGGACCGATACTGCGGAATTTCAACCCGTTGAAAGTTGTGCTTGCAAGTTTATCTTTTTCTTTTTTTTCGTCTTTTTGTTCATCTTTATTTTGTGGAAAAGATGCTGATTGTATGCTTATAACAATTAATAGTAAAACTAATTTGAACTTCATAACCACCCCATTTTTATGATTAAGTAATTTGGATTGTTTCTGTAAAAGTGAAAAGTTTTTGATGCGAGATTTTGATATTTTGCTTTTGCAAATGCAGCCGTGTTAGATTGATGAGCAAACCTATAAAAAAAATAATTCTAATTCTAATCTTTATTACAGTTCTGCCGGCGGTTTTTTTTACTTCCCTTCAGATGACCTCGCTAAATAAAGACGAAAGGATCATCGCCGATATTTACAAAAACCAGCTTGAATCAATCCTTTTTTCGGTTAATCAATATTCGGAGGATTTGGTAAGCTCGTGGTTAAAAAATATCGAAACCATTTTAAGCAGAAGTAAAATGGAATCGGATTTGAGAAACAATTTTAAAACGTTTCTCAATCAATCATCGGCAATAAAAGAAATATTTGTTGCGGATAGCTTACTTTCAAATCAATTGACGATCAAAAATGTTGATAGAATTCCGGAACTCTATACTCAAAACGAAAAATTAAAAGGAATTACGGTAGAGAACTTAACTTTGTTAAACAGATTATATAAATATTTCAATTCGGGTTTTCAGAAAATCGAACCGTTACAGTCTTCCGGACAAAACATTCAATATTTAATGTTCGTTCTAGAGGGAAAGAAATTCTGCATAGTTGGAATCGATAAGCAAACATTTGTAAAACAAAATTTGTCTTCAAAGATTCAAAGTATAACCCGGGACCAATTTAGTATTGTAGTCTATAATTCTGTCAGCAACAGTAAAATTTATGAAAACGAAAGAACGGATATTTCTAAAATACAGCAGAGAGAAAAAGTCTGGTTAATCCCGGAATACAAACTCGGCATTTTGCTGAAAGGAAGGACGATTGAAGGATTAGTGAATGAACGGCTTTACACAAATTTATTTTCGATTGCCGGTTTGCTCTTGCTGATGATAGTTACTTCCTGGTACGGTTACCGTAATATCAAGAAAGAGATTGAGCTTGCACAAATAAAAAGTGATTTTGTATCGAATGTATCGCATGAGCTAAGAACACCGCTCGCTTTAATTTCTATGTTTGCAGAAACGCTTGAAATGAACCGGGTAAAGAGTGAGGAGAAGAGACAAGAGTATTATGAAATAATCAGTCACGAATCGAATCGTTTGAGCCGGATTGTAAACAGCATATTAAGTTTTTCGCAGATTGAAGCCGGCAAAAAGAAATACAATTTTTCTACTGTTGATCTAAACGAAGTAACATCAAAAGTATTTGAAACGTACAGTTATCATTTAGCAAGCAAAGGATTCGATTTTCGTTTTGAGCCGTCAAATGATCTGCCCAAAATTAATGGCGATGCGGAAGCGATATCGGAGGCAGTAATTAATTTAATTGATAATGCGGTAAAGTACAGCGCAGATAATAAATTTGTAGTACTAAGAACTAAAGCCGAAAGTGGTTTTGTTGTAGTTGAAGTTGAAGATAATGGAATCGGCATTTCTAAATCGGATCAGCAGAAAATATTTGATAAGTTTTACCGCGCATCAAAAGGATTGGTGCATAATACCAAAGGAACGGGATTGGGTTTAACATTGGTAAAACATATTATGGAAGCGCATCAAGGAAAAACAGAATTGCATAGTGAAGTTGGTAAGGGAAGTTTATTTCGTTTGTTATTCCCGACAAAAAATATGTAGGGAATGGTTCGTAACCGTTCCTCAATAAGTTGAATTTTGGAGAAGTAAAATGAAAATATTAATTGTTGAAGATGAACCTTCAATGCGGCTTGGGTTGAAAGATAATTTGGAATTTGAAGGGTACGAGGTTGAATTTGCGGGGGATGGCGAAACCGGTTTGAAAAGAATCTTAGAGAACAAACACAATCTTGTAATACTCGATGTTATGCTGCCAAAGTTATCCGGATTCGACGTATGCAGAAAAGCACGCGAACATGGAATTAGAATGCCGATAATTTTACTTACCGCAAAAGGTGAAGAAGTTGATAAAGTGATCGGACTTGAACTTGGTGCCGATGACTATATCACCAAACCGTTCAGTCTGCGTGAACTCCTTGCACGTGTTAAAGCTGTTTTAAGAAGAAGTGATAATGTCACAACCGATGGGGTCGTTAGAATTGGTAAACTCGAAATCCACTTTGCATCCTACAATGCATTTGATGAAGGAGCGCAAGTTCAAATGTCCCACAAGGAATTTGAACTCCTTAAATATCTATGGCAAAACAAAAATAAAAATGTAACACGCGATAACTTGCTGAAAAATGTCTGGGGACAAGATGTTTTTACGACAACGCGTACTATCGATAACTTTATAGTTAAACTCCGTCAAAAAATTGAAACCGATCCAAACGATCCAAAAGTAATTCTAACTGTTCATGGGATAGGGTATAAACTAATATGCCTATCCCAAACCCTTTCCTAAGGAAAGGGCTTTTGGAAATATCTCTTTATTACGTTACATCTTTTTACAACTCCTTACTTACACATGACAACTTGTTGTTAAGCCCTTCTGTCTAAAGTATCAGAAAAACAGAATAATACTTAAACGAAATTTGTCAGGAGGGCAAAATGAAAACAAGAAGGGTAAACTTAGTTAAGGCAGCCGGGTTAATATTGGCGGTTATAACATTCATAGCAAACACAGCTATAGCACAAGAGGCCACACAGAATACTTTCAGCAAGAGAGCAATTGATAATCTAAACGCCGGAATAATGTCAGAAAATTCAGGACTAAGAAAGAGTTCAATCTACTTTGCCGGGAAGTACCGCGTAACGGAATCAGTTGATGTGCTGGTAACACAATTAAATAAAATTGAAGACCCCGGTACAAAAGTATTGATCGCATTATCGCTCTATTTGATAGGCGAACAGAAGGGTTTGGATGCTGTTTACTCTTTAGCAAAAACCGATAATGACAGCCACGTTCGAAGAATGTGCAACGCTATCTATGCAGAGTACATTAAAGTTGATGGTGATAAATATACAAGCGCTGATTTCCGTAAGTAGTTCCGTGACAATTTTTTACAATTGGTTATACTGCAATGACTATTAAAAAGATTGGATATTGTAAATTAAAATCAAAATTTGGTAGAGCAATGAATCTGAAGATAAATCTGAAAAATAAAAGTTTCTTCAATGCACTCCCCTTAATGCTATACTTCTTTCTCTTTGTTGGTGGTAATGTTCATTCGCAAGAGATGAACAAATTAATTGACCTTAGAGGATTGTGGCGCTTCACGATAGGTGATGACGCTAAATGGTCGAAGCCGGAAACAAACACAAGTGACTGGGAAATCGTAAAGGTTCCATCCTCCTGGGAAAACGAAGGATTTCACGGTTATGATGGTTATGCCTGGTACAGAAAAAATTTCAAAGTTCCATCAACTTATAAGGGAAAGAGTATAGCATTAAATTTAGGAAGAGTCGATGATGTTGACGAAGTTTATTTCAACGGTCAACTTATCGGTTACTCAGGTTCGTTTCCGCCGGATTATTTCACCGCTTATTACGCATGGAGAAATTATACTATACCAGAAAACCTTATAAGGTATGATAAAGATAATGTTATTGCTGTTAGAGTTTATGATGCTGAATTGGACGGTGGAATTTTGGAAGGGGAGATAGGACTTTATGAAATGAAAAACTGGGATCTGAATTTAGTAGGCATCTGGAAGTTTACCGTTGATGATGATCCGTCTTACAAAGAAAAAAATTACAACAATAAAAATTGGGATAATATTTACGTCCCCGGTTATTGGGAAGTACAAGGTTATGAAGACTATGATGGATACGCGTGGTACCGTTACACATTTTATGTGCCGGAAAAACTGAAAGGGAAAAAACTTGTTCTGCTTGCCGGCAAAATAGACGACTTTGACGAAACATACCTTAACGGTAAACTTATTGGCTCTACCGGTCCGATAAATAACATTCCGCGCAGAATGGATAACAGAAGCGAGTGGCAGAAAGTTAGAAATTACAACATACCGGAAAATGTTTTACAATTCGGAAAAGAAAATACGATTGCAATCCGTGTTTACGATGGCTACGTTAACGGCGGCATACACGATGGACCACTTGCGATACTTACCCAGGAAAACTATACAAAATATTGGAGAAAAGAGCGCAGTGAAAACACTCAAAGTTTATGGGATAAGTTTTGGGAAGATTTGTTTGATTAACGGAGACAGCTAATAGATGTGTGCTAGTATGTTTTCTGTTAAGTCTAATTCCTTTTCTGAAGGTAAATTATATATTCAATAGTTTTTTCACTGAGATTAAATTCATTTGCAATAAGTCTTCGCGCGTCTTTGCTTTTCATCTTTTGGTTTTGATAAAGTTCTGAGTAGCGTTTTCTAATAAGGAAATTTCTTACAGAATATTTATCGATAATGTTGTGCTTAATTAGCACATCGAGGAGATCGTTTATTAGTTCGTTCATAGGAATATCTGCCATTTGAAACGATTAATAAATTAGTTAAATAAAGGTATTGATTATACTTTGCACACCTCCTCGATAAATTACCGGCAAGGGTAGCTTGCCGGTTGATAATAAGAGAATACCTTTTTCATTCAAGGTTATTTTGTAACTATCATGAAGTAAGAGATATTTTTTTTATCCGCAAATAAGCTAATGTATTCTCTAGATTTTAAAAATGAGTTAACGTTATTACTACTTTCGATACTCCAATTATCATGTGTTAGCCTATATTTATCATTTTCTTTTACGAAAACATCACCACCTAAAATTGGAATTTGTAATCTCTCCAATATATTGATTGCCTCCAAGGTATTGTCATAACTAAGTAAATAGCCGCTGGTCCCTTCTTTGCTTAAATCTATTCCTTTATCAAAAAGGAATTTTTCAAAAATATTTTTTTCCATTGTTTACTCCTCTTCAGGTCTAAAAAATCTGTGATTTATATTTCCTTCTTCGTCTTTGATGAATTCGAATTGACCTTTTCTGTTTTGATATGTCCCTTTGATTGTTAACATTTGTCTTATCTTATTATCGGCTCCTTTAATTTTTGAAACTTTACCATACCTTTCAAAATTTTTAACCACTTCTGGAAATGAATGTAAATCTCCAATTTCCATCTGTGTAGTTACCTTTTCCGTGTACTTAGCGCCATCGAAAAAACTTTTACTCCCAAATGTATTTACTTTTTTAGCAGCTGCAACTTCAGCAGCAACACCAAGAATTTCACCAACCACCTCACCACTTGGCTTGCTCGTTCCAAAATCAGTTGTTAGTTGTTCGAATTTACTTTGTAATGCATCTGTAATTTGACTTGGGTTTTCCACTACTGACTGTAACGCCATCGCCCTTTCTAAATTGCTTCTTGGGTTTAAACCGCCAGTAGTACCTTCTGAAACCATCTTTGCAATTGATGAAACAGCTGATAGCATATGTTTCCCAAAACCAACAGCAACACCTTTTAAGAAATCCCATCCGTTATTACCATCTGGATCAAAGTATCTTAATGGATTACAATAAGCATAAGCAAAGGGGCTCTCATTAGGGTTCTTTTCACTCAACGGATCCACTTGTAACCACACACCAAGTTTGTTGTTGTAGTAACGTGCACCAAAGTAATCATAAATAGCAAGTTCACGACCAAGATAATCACGTAAGTAGTATTCTGTAGAAAGCGAGTATGTGTTTTCCTTTTTTATTCTTTCACAGTTATTGTTATTATTCATAGCTAACCGTAGCGGTACTAATTTTGCTTTTGTAGATAAATTATATACTCTATAGTTTTCTCACCGAGGTTGAACTCAATGGCAATTTGTCTGCGAGCCTCTTTACTTCTCATTTTTTGGTTTACGAAAAGGTCTTTATAACGCTGCCTGATAAGGAAATTTCTTAAAGAATGTTTGTCAACAATATTATGCTTAATAAGCACGTCAAGGAGGTCGTTTATTAGCTCGTTCATAGGAATATCTGCCATTTGAAACGATTAATAAATTAGTTAAGTAAAGCTTAATTAAAGGTATTAGTTATACTTTACACACCTCCTCGATAAATTACCGGCAAGGGTCGCTTGCCGGTTAAGTTAAAGGTGATGAATAATTTTTATTGATTTGTTTTAACTGAATCAAATATTTTTTTTGCATTGATATTTAATCTCGAATAGACGATTGGAACATGTACTTCCTCTAACACAAGATTATAGAATATCTCCTCGTACAATATTCGTTGTCCTTCAGGATGCTCACTTGATGCCAACTCATTAATTATAAGATAGCATGAGTTGAGTGCATCCGAATCATTTTTGTCCAATGATTTTTCATACTCACTTTTGATTATCCTTTCCCAAAATTTTCTAAACGCTGCACAGATTACACTATTATTGTTTTTTTCATACTCTGTTAGCTGCTCAAATTCAGTTGCTGTCCTGAATGATTCAACCATTTTTGTAAGATATTCTTTCATGTTTATAAAAGGATTTACTTTGTGGATAAAATCAACCATGCTATTTTCCTCCTATTGCATTTTGTATGTCTATTAAAATATCTTTTAGAATTGCTTTATCCTTTTGGGAGAGTGATTCGCTACGCATAATGTCCATAAGATTATCTCTATAATTAATTAATTTTTGTCCGTGTGTTCCTTGTTGTCGAAAAGCATCCATTGAACTACCACTCCCAATTTTTGCCCCTTGTCTATAAAGTTCATTAATTGCATTTTTTAAGCGCGAATTAGTGACAGCATTTAATAAAGATTGTCTTGCAGTCGGTAATAAATTTAATGCTGCGGGCATAGGCAACGGTGCTGATTCTAGAAGAGCCAAATTTGCTAATGATAAAAGAGACTTTACTAAATAGTATGGTGTAGTATACCGATTGCCGGATTTAATACTTTCCCATGTTTGTTCAACATCGTTCTTTGTTTCCATTCTGGCTAACAAAACACTTTGTGCCCATTTTGTCCACGACTCTTGTGGTCTTTCTCCGATAACTATTATCTCTGGCAAAATAGCTTCCTTGTTTTTCTTTTCAGGGTCATCAGTTTCAAGTCCATATTCATCAATAAGATTTATTGGATTGCACAAAGTATAATTATATGGGCTCCATCCCGGATATTTTTCACTTAACGGATCAACTTGTAACCACACGCCAAGTTTGCTGTTGTAATAGCGTGCACCCCCGTAAATGGCGGGGTAAACTCCATAATCGTTGCCGGTTTCGGCATCACGCTTGCCCGCCATCTTTTTGGCGGGTTCTTTTTCTGTGAGCATGTAACGGTTATTGTTAAACTGCCTAATTGTTTCTCCGTAAGGATAATAATCTTGTGCAGAAACAACACTGCCGTTATTATCAACAACACATCTTACACTGCCGAGATGATCTTTCAAGTAATAATATCTATTATCTGTACTATCCGTTAATTCTATTTTGCCAACTAATCCGTTACTAAGGATATTCACTTCTTTCGGGTCGCTAGCGCAAAACAATTTTTCAAAGAACTGGTTTTAAATTACCGGCAAGAATTACTTGCCGGCAAAAAAGCATATGAAATTGATGAGACTTTTTAATACTTAAAAAAGTTCTTTAAATAGGAGAATGATCAACAATAAAAAGCCAATAATGAAGGAGCTCCAACTATAAATTAGATTTGGATCATATCCTTTTATAAGTCTTTGACTTTCTTCAACTTCTTTTTGTTTTTCGGTTTTTCTATAATGTGAAATTAAACCGCTAATTCCTAAAAGCAAAAGAATAATAGCAACATAAATCATGATGAAACTCCCCATGTTATTTTCTTAAAGAATTGCTTATATCATTACCTATGTTAAATAAATTAAAAATATAGTCAACTATCTGAATAGCTGTTTCGCTAGCTTTAGCAGCTTTAATTCCGCGTAGTGATATTAACTGTGTTAGATACAAAGCAATATCTTCTTTGCTATAGCTATTACCACCAAAAGCAGCATTAATCAATTGGCTGCCGAAGCTAATACCGCCGCTGATTTTTGATGCTGTAAAAAGAATAGGGGTGAACTCTTCCAAACCAGGTGTTAGTAAACTAGTGACACCAGCTGCATTTGTAATCGAAGAATACTTCTCTGAAGCCTCTGCTAAAAATTCTGTTGCACTTTGTCCGCTTTTTCTGAAAGCATCCTGGAATTCTTTACCAAGTTGATTAATTATTTCCAACGCAGTTGGTTGATCTATTTTGTTTCTTTCATTGCCTGGGACAGTAGCTTGTTTGTTGCCTTTATTACCCGGAAATCCTTCACCACCACTAGCAAGATGATCATATAATGCATCAAATTCATTAGAGTAACCATCTTCGGAATTCATTCCTTTTGGATCAACAAATCTCATCGGGTTATTTAAAGTGTAAGCATAAGAAGACCATCCCGGATATTTCTCACTTAACGGATCAACTTGCAGCCACACACCAAGTTTACTGTTGTAATACCGTGCACCCCCGCAAATAGCGGGGTAAACTCCATAATCGTTACTGCTTTCTACGTCTCGCTTGCCCGCCATCTTGTTGGCGGGTTCTTTTTCTGTAAATAAGTATCTACTAGCATTGTAGCTTCTCAACAACTCTCCGTATGGATAGTAATCTTGAGCAGAAACAACACTGCCGTTATTATCAAGTACACTTCTCACACTTCCTAAATGATCTTTCAAGTAATAATATCTATTATCTGTACTGTCGGTTAATTCTATTTTGCCAATTAACCCGTTACCAAAAATATTAACCTCTTTTGGTTTGTTAGTCTCATAATCATAAATAGCAAGTTCACGTCCAAGATAATCACGTAAGTAGTATTCCGTAGAAAGCGAGTCAGTGTTTTCCTTTTTTATTCTTTCACCGTAGTCGTTGTAAACATATCGCATGTTGTTGGTTGTTAGTGGTAGGTTGCTGTGGTTGTAATTGCTCATTATTATTCCACCCAGACCATCATTTGTTACATTGCCTTTTGTATCGTAGGCAAAAGAATAATTACTTCCGTCAAAGTAACACTCTCAATTTTGTTATCGGCATGCGTAGTTGTAAGCAATACTGCTGCCGGTTCAGAATCAGCCGGCAAGCATTACTTGCCGGCAATGACAAATTTATAATATGGAATCATTTATGAAAAAGATAAAATTACTCTAATGAATTAATCAATTTCATCAAAGGGTTTTCCATATCAGAGATATGTTTCTTAATGTGATTTATTAATTCCATTTGGATTATTATCAAGGATTCTTGGATTTCGTCTCGGTTATCCGTATAACAAATTTTATTTAAGCATTTTTCTACTTTTGCAATAGACATAGTGTAATCATGTAGCGAGGCTACTATTGTCCCAATTTCTTCGTCGGAGAGTGCGGTCTTTAATGAAGAGATTTTTAATTCTAACTGTGTGATTAAATTATTCATTTCTTATTCCCCTTGTTTCTATTTCTTCTTGGATAATATTTAATTGTTCTTTCCATGTTCTGATTTCATGTTCCCAATGTTTTTTTGCTTTGCTATCGGGATTCTTCTTGATAAAATCTTCATGTTCTTTGATGTTATTTTTTAGACTTTTCTCAGCTTTTGTCAAGGACTTGTTTTTATAATTACTAACTTGTTCTTTAAAGGCACCATGGCGGTTTTCATCGTTATCATTTGGATTTCCCGGTTCGCCAGTTGGACCAATATTTTCGTTAACATTTGAAGTTTGATCAGTCTCCTCTGAGCTAAACCAACTGCTAATTTGATTATATAAATCCAGTCCCATTTTTATTGCAGTTAATTCAAGTTTCATTAAAGTTGGCGGTTCACCGGTCTTTAATGAGTTTTCAATTACCTTGATAGTTGCTGCTGTCGCAATACCAATCCCAACACCCACACCCACTGCTGTTCCAATAGCAATACCACCACCCACAGTAATTGGATCACTGACAATTTTCCCATCTGTGTCAATGTACCTGACGGGGTTACCTAAAGAATAATTATATGGGCTCCATCCCGGATATTTCTCACTCAACGGGTCAACTTGTAACCACATGCCAAGTTTGTTGTTATAGTAACGTGCACCAAAGTAATCGTAACTAGTCTCTGTGTCCCGTTCTTTTTCTGTAAATAAGTATCTACTAGCGTTGTAGCTTCTCAACAACTCTCCGTATGGATAATAATCTTGAGCAGAAACAACATTGCCGTTATTATCAACAACACTTCTCACACTTC
>JBFMBS010000039.1:0-29015 GCA_040755055.1 Bacteroidota bacterium | reverse complement strand
ATGATAAATTACATCTATTGAGGACGGCAATAAAATCCGAACTAAACATTAAACAACAAAAAGTGGCATAACTAAAATAAGGGGTCTCGGTTTTAATGAAATCTCAACTAAGTTTGACTTTATGCCGGGATAAAAGTTATGAATGATTCGTTAATAAAAATTATTGATTCATTAAAATATATTAGTGAAACAAAAAATAAAGACACACTTTATGTAATGAGTATTAATTCTAATAAAGATTTTATAGATATTTTCCCAATAATAATTGCTTCAATAGCTCTCGTATTAAGTTTTATAGCTACTTATATCTCAAAAAAGAACCTTGACGAAAATAAATTACATCAAAGATTATCTGTTATTCCAGCTTTAAATTACTTTGTAGATTTTACACTTAGGCCAAATTGTGAAGGGGTTGGTTTATTAATTAAAAATGTTGGTTTAGGTCCAGCTTTGATAAAAGAGTTTATACTTAGCTGGGGAGATATTAATATTTTTTCTCAAGATGATTTTTCTAAAATACCCCCACAAGTATTCTATGGTGCTTTTGAAGGAAGTTATTTTACTCCGAATAGTATTATTGATAAAAGCGAGGTAAAATGGATTTTAAGAATACCTCTAAATTATCTTCTCTTACCTGATGGTGCGGTTGATATGGAGAAAGTAAAAAACATAGAGCAAAAAATTAAAAAAAATCTCAGGTTGAAAATTATTTATCGTTCATTTTATGATGAAAAAAAGTTTGAATTTGAATTTTGTTTTAATTAGCTGAACAGATAGATTGATAAAATATAGTTATAAATTTAAGACGTTGAATAAAAGGAATTAAATTCATACTAATAAAATATACACTAGGTAGTTATGAGAAACTTAGGATTTCTCGGGCTTTTAGGATTCCTTGGATTTCTTGGTATGACTGAAGGATCGGAATATTTTTACGGACTCTTCGGACTTTTCGGTTTGTTTAGTTTGTTCGGTTATACGAAGAAGAAGTAATAATATTCCACCCCGGTATGCCGGGGCGGAATCTGCAGTATTACCGATAGATAAGTTAGATACTACATCAAATGCATTTTATTTCCCCCAATTTTTAGTTGAGCGAAAAAAAACTATATTGTCTTTAGCAATAGATAATTTTCAAGTAGAATTGGGGGAGTTTATGAAAATCTGGTATTTATTGTTAATTCTTTTCTCAGCACTATTTTTTTCTTGTTCGGAAAATGATTCGCCGACACAAAATATTCCGGGTGGTTATGTTGGTTTCAAATTCAAAATGAAAAACGAAACGGGCACCTCGACGGATTTTATTGCAATTACTTCAAACAGTACAATAATCCAAAAAACGCGTGAACAATTACAGCTCGAATACTCCCAAAGAGATTTGCATATTAGCGGTGCAATAGATAGAGGTAACGACGGTTATAATATGAACTGGTCGTGGCATTTTAAACGCAGCGAATGGGACCTCGTCCAAATTAGTGTTGAAGTATGCGATGGGAATCCGAATTATGTTGAAGAACATATTGAAGATTATCTTTCGATTGGTTACTGCCCATGGGGAGCGGTTGTAATTGAAGAACTCAAATGATATTATAATTAAAAATAGAAGAGACAATGAAAATTAACGGCCTTTTAGAGACCGCTATATACGGCAAAGATTTAAACTCGTTAGAGAAATTTTATACAGAAATATTCGGTTTGGAACTTGTAGCAAAAACAGAAGGAAGAAATGTAGTTCTTAAGTGCGGAAACTCGGCACTAATCCTTTTCAACCCGGAAGCGTCTTTAGAACCGGGAGGTATTTTTCCTCCCCACGGGAATAGTGGTAATGGGCACGTTGCTTTTGTTGTCGAAGAAAATGAATTGTCTGATTGGCGTGCCAAATTAGAATCAAATAGTATTGAAATAGAAGCCGAAGTAAATTGGCATGAAGGCGGTACATCAATCTATTTTAGAGACACAGCCGGCAACAGCATCGAGCTGGCTCCTACTACACTCTGGAAAGGACTTGGGAGATTACTACTTAATTCAAACAAATGATTGGAGGTTAATATGTTTTGTCCGAATTGCAAAGCCGAATATGTTGAAGGAATTAAAGTTTGTACCGACTGTGAGGTAGAACTAGTTGATCAACTGCCGGATGAAAATATTGACCACGAAGAAAATGTTACGTTCATCCCTCTCCTTGCTACAAGAAATATGGGCGATATCGCAATTATAAAAAGTCTTCTTGATGAACAAGGAATCGAATATTTCATTCAAGGAGAAAATATGCTGCATGTTTTGGGAAGTATCGATTCTGCTATCTTAAATGTGAAGGAAGATCAAGCCGATGAAGTGAAAGAATTGTTGAAAGACTTCGAGCCAAAATTTTTGGGCTACAATGCCTCGGAGTCAAGCGGTGAAGGTGAGTAACCCTGAATAGTTTTATTTGGCTCTGTTCAATTAGGGAACTGCCGCCGACCGCTCCGGGATTTCTTCTATATAAAAACCAAGTTGAGTATATGAAAAAAACAATTTTATTGATACTGTTTTTAAACCTATCCCCATCCCTTTGTCAATCAATTACTTTTTCTGATGAGCCGGAATTGTTTGCACCGGGTGTGATCAGTATTGAAAATTCGGAAGTTAAGATTACCTTTTCAAAGGACGGCAAATTAGTTTTGTGGGGCGCAGTCGGCAGAAAAAACGGAATCGGTGGGCTGGATATCTGGCAATCTGAAAAAACGGAAAACGGCTGGGGCACTCCGCAATCGGTTTCGTTTAATACGGCGGATAATGATTTTGATCCTTGTTTTTCAGCCGATGGCAAAATAGTCTATTTCTTTTCTAATCGTGTAGGCGGAATTGGCGGCGATGATATTTATTACGTTCAGTACAATTCGCTTACCCGCAAATTTGGGACACCGGTTAATATGGGGAATAAAATTAATACCGCCGGTGATGAATGGGGACCAACTGAATCGATTGATGGAGAGAAATTTATTTTTTGTACCGACGGAATCAAAGGAAAGGGGAAGCATGATATTTTTATATGTAACAAAACATCAGATGGCTGGAGTTTTCCGCAAGTAATAGAATCAATCAATTCTGACGAAGATGATTTTGACCCGATTCTTTTGAGTGACTGCAACACAATCATATTTACAAGAAAATACAACGAGGACGAAGCATACATGTTCGTTAGCTTTTTATCGGGGGAAGGTTATTCAGAACCCGAAAGAATTAGTGACCAAATAAATATTCCCGGGACGTGGAATTTCGGTTCTTCGCTCGATCCGTTAGATCATTCATATTTTTATTATTCTACCCACAACGAAAAAAATTCTCGCGGCAGAGTAGATATTTATAGAGTTAAATATACATTGCAATAACCTTGAAGGTTGAAAAAAACCTTCAAGGTCTTCAACATCCTACACCTTAACCACTTCAAATAATTATTTTAACGCAGCACCGGCGTTAATGCCGTGATTGGTTTTTCTATCGTATTCTTTTTCTAGTGAGTCGTACTTTGCTATTACGTAATCGCCATTTCTATTTATATCTCTTTCCAATTCGGCACAACTGCTTTTTGGTTTTATTTTTTTAATTTCCTTTTCAATCTCGGCGGCAGCTTTTAGTCCAATTTCTTTGTGACCATTTTCGTGATCCAGTAAAGCTTTATAATACTTATCCCATATTTGCTGAACTTCTTTTTTTGCCGATGAATAGTTAATCCATTTAGGCATAACTATTTTAATTTCAGTTATGACAATGACATTTTTCAGGGTACACTTGTTATTTGAGGAGATCGTTTTAAATTCCCAGCCAACCCGCCATGTAGTATAAGCATCAAACCTTCTGCCGCCTTCTCTTGGTCCCTTCTTTTGAATTTCTCTCTGCAGTTCGTTTAGGGTGCTGCCGTAAATTTCATAATACTCAATTGAAGATTTAACATCCGGCTGAGAATAAATTATCAACGAAGAAACAAGAATTATTATAGCAACATTGAAAAATCGTTTCATATGGTAATTTTGCTATTTATCGCTGCCGGTTATTTCGTCGTAAGCTCTCTCAAGATTCAGCTTTCGTGCACCTTCCCATCTTTCTTTTAGATTTACAAAGCCGGGTATCTCACTCAACAGCCCGATCTCTTCACGGGATTTCCCTTTTCTAATTTCTGCCATAACAAATATTATAAGTGCCTCAAAATAATTCTTCATATCATCGAGGTCTTTCTTGCGGAGAATGACCAGATCATCTGAAGCTGCGTGACCACAAATGAACTGCGTATCATTATCATAAAATTTTGAAATCTTTTCGAGTGTTTCAATCCACTCTTTAATAGAGCCGCCTCCTTTGTTGTCTATGTAAGGAAATGTTTTGTTGAAAACGAGATCGCCGACGTGTGCAATGTTCGCTTCCTGGAAATGTATAACTGCATCGCCGCCGGTGTGTGCCGGACCAAAGTACTGCGCTGATATTCTCTCGCTGCCAAGCGGTTCTTCCCATGTGTTTTTAAAAGTTGCATCTGCATATACTTGCGGCTTGTTAGGGTCGTTACCAAAGCTTGATTCTTGTAGCTTTCTGCAATTTTCGTGTGCGATTATTTTATTGGTATATTCTTTTATTACGACATTCCCGGATGTATGGTCGCCGTGATGATGTGTGTTGAAATGGAGATCGATTTTTCTTGTTGTCTTCGTTTTTAATCCTTCAATAAATTTTTTTGCTGAGTCGGGAAATTGAGAATCGATTGAAGCAACGTTATTTTTATCAACGTACCAGGCAATAGTGCCTCCTTGACCGATGTAAATTCCGATGTTATCGCGTATTACTTTTAAACCGGGATATTCATCGGGAGCAGATTTAAAAAAGCGGAAACCTTCTGTTAGTAGTCCGCCGGTTATTAAAGCGCCGGCGCGTAAAAATTCTTTGCGGGTTATATTCATTTTTACCCCTTAGCTCTTTGTTTAAAATAAATTCTTTCATAATTTATAATGAAACAATTACCAAGCACAATACCCGGGTGATTAATTTTGAAACAATTATACCCGATAATTCGTTCAGCTACAAATAAAGATAGGGCAATTATAACCGATCTTATCTTTAATATCTTAAGAGAATACGGGTTGAAGACCGATCCGGAAAAAACGGATTCTGATTTAACAGATATCGAACAGAATTATTTTGCGCGGAACGGAATTTTTGATCTGCTCGAAAATGAAAACGGAAAAGTTATTGCAACGGTCGGTATTTATAAAATAGATAATGAAACTTGCGAATTGAGAAAAATGTATCTGCTGAAAGAAGAGCGCGGCAAAGGTTACGGCAAATTGCTTTTAAATCATGCGCTTCAAAAAGCGGAAGAACTCGGTTACAAAAAAATAATTTTGGAAACCGCTTCAGCATTGAAAGAAGCAATCGCACTTTACGAGAAACATGGATTCAAAAGATATTACCCGGAACATCTATCCGGTAGATGTGATCAGGCATACTATCTTGAATTAAGTAGTGAGTAGAAAGCAGTAAGTGATTACTGAAGTTGATGAGTTATTTTTTCCTTTGCGACCTTCGTTTTTTCTTTGCGATCTTTGCGTGAAAAGCTTTTGACAGCGGAGTTCGCGTAGAAGTCGCAGAGAACGTGCAGAGTTTGGCGACATTTAAAAACACAGCTTGCTTAACATAGGTTATTAATAACTTTTTACAACTTGATAAATGAAAAAAATATGAATTCACCGCAAACATTTATTTCGATATTCAAAGTTAACTCGGCGTTGTTTGTTAATGCATTCAAAGATGTTGACGATGCAACAGCATCGAAGCGGTCGAACGAGAAAACTAACTCGATGATTTTTCTCGCGCTTCATTCGGTTGATTCGCGTTACTATATTTTGAATCTGCTCGGCAGCAAAGCTAAAAATCCGTACGCCGAAGAATACAAAGATGTTAGAATGATTGAGGATGTTAAAAAATATCCGCCGCTCGAAGAACTTTTAAAAATATGGAAAAAGACCGACCGGCTTCTTTCGAAAAAACTTAGCGAGTTGAAACCGAAACAGTTGAAATCAAAAACCGATTTTAAATTTCCATTTGTTGATAAAACTTTGCACGGAACAATTTCATTTCTCGCCGCGCACGAATCATATCATATCGGTCAGTTGGGGTTAATCAGAAAATATCTCGGCTTTCCTTCGGTGAGTTTTTAGCTTATGAATTTAGAACAATACTTAAACAGAATCGGCATCGGGAAAATTTATTCTCCTTCGTATGAATTTCTTGCCGAACTTCAATTGAAACATCTTTGCTCGATTCCATTCGAGGATTTGGATATTCCCGACCGTGGAAGAATTATTCTTGATATTGAGCGTATCTATAAAAAAATAATTCCTACAAAGCGAGGCGGATTCTGTTATGAACTGAACGGATTGTTCCACTGGTTATTAACTCAAGTTGGATTCAAAGTTGATATGCTTTCTGCACGCGTTTATAATCATATCAAACAAGAACTTGGTCCCGAATTCGATCACATGACTCTGCTTGTTCATCTCGATAAAAATTATTTGGTTGATGCCGGCTTCGGCGATTCATTCCGCAAACCGATTGCATTGCCCGTCAGCGAATCTGAAGATGTAAGCGGAAGATATAAATTGAATTATGTCGGCGGAAATGTTTATCAATTATTGAAATTAGAATCCCGACTTGTCGGGACGAACTTGCCGGGAAAGGATAAACTGAATACGGCAGAAAGTCCTTCCGAACTTGTCGAAGAAGGAAAGTTGCAATATCAATTTACAACCGAACCGAGAAAATTTTCGGACTACGAAGCCATGTGCGCATTTCAACAAGATGATTTGAACTCGCACTTTAGAACACGCATGCTTTGCACAATTGCAACTCCAAGCGGAAGAATTACGTTGAGCAATAATTCATTAACAATTACAGAAAACGGAAACAAATCGAAAACAGAATTCGATTCGGAAAAAGAATTTTTACTTTTACTCAAAAAATATTTCGGGATAGAACTAACATGACGAGAATTCAAGAATACCGCAAAGACAATTATTTAATTTCTACTAACAAAGGAAAACTTGATCTGTTTACTATTCATAGATTTTTGACAAACTCGTACTGGTCGAAAGGAATTACAATCGACAAAGTAAAAAATTCAATTACCAACTCACTCTGCTTCGGAGTTTATGACGGCAAGAAGCAGATCGGCTTTGCACGTGTTGTTACTGATTTTACTCTGTTCGGTTACGTTGCTGATGTTTTTATTGTCGAAGAATACCGCGGAAGAGGTTTATCGAAATGGCTGATGGAATCGATTCTCGAATATCCCGGCATAAAAGAGATGCGTGCGATAATGCTTGCAACAAAAGATGCACACGGCTTGTACGCAAAATTTGAATTCAAACCGCTTGAAGAACCGCAAAAGTACATGCTCAGAAGAAATCCACATTTCTTATCTTTGGGCAGCAAATAACTTTTCGTTAATCACCCAACGGATTGAGAGTAATAAAAATCTAATCTGAAGAGTTCCTTTTTATGTTTCAAGAAAAGATTTCAGAAGTAATGACTAATGATAAAATAGCCGAGTCAAATTTAAAAAGCCCTTCCCTTTGGGAAGGGTAGGGATGGGCAGTTTTGTATGGAACGTTATAAATTTGATTTCGTAATAGTTGGCACCGGTCTCGCCGGACTTTATTCCGCATTGTATGCCTCTAAGAATTGGAAAGTTGCGCTGATAACCAAATCAACTATTGAATTGAGCAACTCTTATTGGGCACAAGGAGGAATTGCTGCAGCAATCGATAAAGACGATTCGCCCGAACTTCATTACGAAGACACAATTAAAACGGGGCGAGGATTATGCAGAACCGATGCGGTCGAAATTCTTGTTAACGAAGGACGCGAAAGAATTTTTGAATTGATCGAAATGGGAATGCCGTTCGATAAACAGAACGGAAATATTGCGCTCGGTCTCGAAGGCGGTCATTCCAAACGGCGCATACTTCATTCCGGCGGCGATGCAACCGGAAAAGAAATTGTCGGCTTCATTTCAAAATTTGTAGAGAACAATTCCAACATTACAATTTTTGAAAACACGCTCGTTCACAAATTGATATGCAATGAAAAAACTTGTATTGGGGTTTCAGCTTACAATTGGCAGAGCAAAAAAAATATAACACTCACCGGACAAGTGATATTGGCAACGGGCGGCGCTTCGGCAATTTATCAGCGCACTACAAACCCGCACACTTCTGTTGGCGAAGGGCTAACACTTGCGTTTGATGCCGGAACTGAAATAGAAAGTATGGAGTTCATACAATTTCATCCGACTTCGTTTTATTCGGGAACGGATGAAACATTTTTGATAAGCGAAGCTGTGCGTGGAGAAGGTGCATACATTGTAAACGAAAAAGGAAAACGGTTTTTAAAAGAACAACAGAAGAAAGCTGAACTTGCACCGCGCGATGTAATTTCGGAAGCGATCTATTTTGAAATGAGAAAATCCGGCAAACCGAATGTTTATTTGGATTTGCGTCATCTCGATGCAAAAAAAATTAAAGAACGCTTCTCGAATATTTACGGCGAAGCGCTCAAATACAATGTTGATATTACAAATGATTTGGTACCGGTTGCGCCGGCGGCTCATTACATGATAGGCGGAATTAAAACCGGGTTGAACGGTGAAACAAATTTGAACGGACTTTTTGCCGTGGGCGAAATTGCATCGACCGGTGTGCACGGCGCAAACCGGCTTGCAAGCAATTCACTGCTCGAATGTCTTGTGTTTGCAAAACGCGCCGTTGATTTTGCGGCGCAATCCTCAAACGAAATAAACGATGAAGTTGTAGAAAAGAATTCTTTTGACGTGAATAATGAAAACGAAGCTGAATATCTTGTGCGTAAAAATGAAATCGCAAAAATAATGGCAGATAAAGTTGGAATCGTGAGATCAAAAGAATCTTTGACCGAAGCAGAAGAATTTTTCCGCGAAAAATTAAATCTCATTGTTGACGACAACGAATATTATTCGAGCAGATTGAAAAGTCTGCTTGAAGTTGCTTTGTTAATTACCAATACGGCACTGCTCCGCGAAGAAAGCAGAGGTTGTCATCTCCGTTCGGATTTTCCGGATGAGAACGACAAAATGAAATTCACTATTGTTCAGAAAAAGAACGATGAAAGTAAATTTTTATCAATAAAATGATGTTTAAAATGAAGAACCTCTACAAGAAAAATTTTGAGAAAGTAATTTCAACTGCGTTGAAAGAAGATATCGGCAAACGCGATGTTACGACGGATCTGCTGATTCCGAAAAAGAAAAAAGCGGCGGCATATTTTATCGCGAAACAAGACGGCATAATTGCCGGGCTCGATGCCGCAAAAATGGTTCTAAAAAAAATGGATAAAAAAATTAAGTGGAAAAATTTTGTTGAAGACGGCGCAAAAGTAAAAGCCGGAACAAAAATCGCAGAAGTGAGAGGTTCGGTGCGTGCATTATTGAGCGGCGAAAGAACAGCATTAAATTTTTTGCAGCGTATGTCGGGCATCGCAACTTTAACTTCCGTTTATGTTGAAAAAATTTCGGGTACGAATGCAAAAATTTTGGATACACGTAAAACCGTTCCCGGCTTAAGATTGTTTGATAAGTACGCGGTTAAATGCGGCGGCGGAACAAATCACCGGATCGGTCTGTTCGATATGGTGATGATAAAAGATAATCACATTAAAGCCGCCGGAAGTATTACCAAGGCTGTTAACAAAATCAGGAAATCGATTCCGAAGAAAATGAAGATCGAAGTTGAAACGACAAACCTCGGCGAGGTTGAGGAAGCACTCAAACTAAATGTTGATGTTATTATGCTCGACAACATGAACTTGAACGGGATGAAAGAAACCGTGCAGTTAATAAACAAAAAATGTTTTGTCGAAGCTTCCGGCGGAGTAAATCTTGAAACCGTTCGTGCTATCGCGGAAACCGGAGTTGATTTTATTTCCGTTGGTGCATTAACTCATAGTGTTAGCGCTCTTGATATCAGTATGAAAATAAATAACAAATGACAAATCACAATTCGCCGCGGCGGAACAAGGAAATTCAAATAA
This sequence comes from Bacteroidota bacterium, assembly GCA_040755055.1. GTDB lineage: Bacteria > Bacteroidota > Ignavibacteria > Ignavibacteriales > Melioribacteraceae > DYJK01. The sequence goes on along the minus strand of JBFMBS010000039.1, from coordinate 18,926 downwards.
CCAAAAATCAATTATAAAATTTTTTTGAAGATTGGGTATTGTGATTTGTTTGGTCTTTGTTGTTTGAGAGTTGGGATTTATCTGTGATTTGTTATTTGGGAATTGGAATTTTTTCAAGCAGTAGGAAGGAAATTTTATGAATGACATTATAAATGAGATATTGAAATTAAAGAAAGAGAAAAACGCAGTTATACTTGCACACAATTACCAGATTGGCGAGATTCAGGACATTGCAGATTTTGTCGGTGATTCGCTCGGACTTTCGCAGCAAGCGGCTAAAACCGATGCAGAAGTTATTGCATTCTGCGGCGTTCATTTTATGGCGGAAACTGCTTCGATTATTTCACCGAATAAAAAAGTTTTGCTTCCCGATCTCGAAGCCGGATGCTCGCTTGCCGCTACAATTAATGCAGATCAATTGCGCGAGTGGAAAGAAAAATTTCCAGGTTCGGTTGTTGTTTCATACGTGAATACAACGGCTGAAGTGAAAGCAGAAAGCGATTACTGTGTTACTTCTTCGAATGCAGTTAAAGTTGTTGAAGCAATTCCGCGCGATAAAAAAATTCTGTTTTTGCCGGATAGATTTTTGGGACAATACGTCAGCGCAATGACCGGACGCGAAATAGAAATTTGGAGCGGCGCTTGTCACGTGCACGAAAAAATCGGCGATGTGAATTTTGACGACGCACATGCAGAACATCCCGATGCGGAATTTTTGATTCACCCGGAATGCGGCTGTTCGAGTTCGTGTATGTTGAAATCGCAAGTCTATTTTGATTGCAAAGATGTTCACATATTTTCTACCGAAGGAATGATCCGGCACGTGAAGGAATCGAAAGCCGAAGAATTTGTTATTGCAACGGAAACCGGCATTCTTCACCGCCTCAAAAAAATGAGACCGTCTGCAAAATTTTATCCGCTTAGTGAAAATGCTGTCTGTGAATACATGAAAAAAATTACAATCGAAAATTTGTATGAGTCGCTTCTCTATGAAAAGCATGAAGTGAAAGTGCCGGAAGAAATTGCAGTGCGTGCCCGTTTACCGATTGAAAGAATGCTTGCAATTGTTTGAGCAACACTTCGCTAAGGTTTAATCTGTTCGACGCAGTTAGTTTTGCGGCTTTTCTCTGCTGCAAAACCCATAACATGACTTTCTATTGAAACATCGATAGTAGAAGAAAGCAAATCCGGATTATGTTGAGTTATAGCTTGAATCCAATCGCGAACTAAACGCCAATCGCCGCCGCCGTGACCGCTGTGTTTATAATTTTCAAGCTCAATAGTTTTTGAATCATACGTTTTGGATTCTTTCGTTTTGAAATCGGTAATTGTGAAAGAATTCATATCACCGTAGATGTGTCCCATGCTGCCCATTACATGTGTACGTCTTCCGCCCCACGGTGTAAAAGCTTCCATAGAAAAATTTGCAGTTACACCATTAACAAATTCCATTGAACTTACATAATGATCTTCCTGGTTGTTGTCCATTTTATAGACGCATCTGCCGTAATTTGTAGTTCGCAAATATTCTAAAATCGCATCCCCGTGTTTCTCTTTTTCGTCCGGCAGATCAAAAACATAAAGCCATCCGCGTTCGCGGTAGTAAATTTTCATAGCAGAATATGGACACGTGCTTTCAATCGCGCAGCCGTCCATACATCTTTCCGTACTTCCTTCCGGCGCATTTTCTTTCCGGAACCATTTTAAATTTCCCATCGCTACAATTTGTTTACATTGTTTGCCAATCATCCACCTTAAAATATCGAGATCATGGCAGCTCTTTGCAAGTATTATCGGCGTTGATTCATTTCTATTGTGCCAGTTGCCGCGTACGTATGAGTGCGACATATGAATGTGCTCGATCGGTTCCATATGTTGAATACTGATTAACTCGCCAACGGCTCCCGATTGTATTAATTCGCGTAGTTTAATGAAGTATGGTGCATAACGAAGGACATGACAGACTGCTACAATGCGCCCGGTCTTTTTTGTTAGGGCAAGTATATCTTTACATTCTTTTTCCGATGGAGAAATTGGTTTTTCTAGTAATACATCATAACCTTTTTCAAGTGCAGCTATGCAAGGGCCATAGTGTAGAATATCGGGTGTGCTGATAATAACCGCATCCGCAAATTTTGGTTTTTCGAAAACATGTTCCCACGTAACAAATCTGTTCTCATCTTTTATGTTATGTTTTTTTACGTAACGTTCATTACGAATAGGGATTGGTTCTGCAACACCAACGATATCAAGTTCATCCGGAAATGATAACGCATAGTCTCCGTAAGTATTGCCTCGCGCACCGGCACCAAGTGTTATCGCAGTAACCGGTTTGCCGGGTTTTTTGTAGTATGGATTATCATCATAACCCGAAAGTGGAATTCTTGTATCGGCAGTTAAATCAAATGGATTTAATATTAATCCCCCGGCAGTTATACCTAAAGTTTTTAATACTTCGCGACGGGTGAAAGGCATGTTGTCTCCGTTATTAAATTATTTGGGAACAGCGTTAATGCTTAGTTTAAATGTAGTATTTAAAACTTCTTCCGATGAAATCTTCAGATTTTTTACCTTATATGCAACATCAAAAGTTTTTGTTAACGTTATATTATCTTCCTTAGCATAAACCGGGAATAAGACTGTTTTACCGGCTAACAGTTTAACAGATTCTGGAAATTGTATCTGGTCATCGCCGTTAACCAACTGCAATTCATAACTAAGATCCGAATTGTTGGTTACTTGTAGACTATACCAACTTTTACCTTTCAATTCAACTTCGTTTTTGTTGAATGAAATTGATTTGTTAAATATTTCTTTTAGAAACCCTTCTTTGCCGTAAATTACATTTTTGATAAACACGGCGGTTCGCTGGTTCATCAACGCATCTTTTATCGATTCTTCCGAATTATCTTTTGCGAAGACTAAAGTAACTGTTCGTCTTTCACCATCAGGATAATCGAATGTTATTGGTGAATGAATATCCGAATTGCCGAGCATAGCTAAATTATTTTGTAAACACCAATCCTGGATTTCAGGATAGTAATCGTAACCATTAACTATTTCTGCACCGTTTAAAATTTTATCCTTAATCATTTGAATATGTTCGTCATACCAGACAGTTTTTCCATCCTTCAATTGCGGGGTCCAGCCGGGATGATTCCAGAAAAGAAATGCACCTTGTTTACTTGCTTCAACAACAACTTCTTTCCAATCATCTTTAACTAAAGGATTGGTATCTTTTAAGAATAGTGCATTGATATGACCGGGAGGCATGCCGCGTGTTATTTCTGCACCCTTAATAATCGTTATTCCTAAATATTCTCCGGATTTTTTTGCAACCTCGTATGAGCGGTTATGATTGGTGGGAATATCGTTTTTCTTCGGTTGATACTCTATGTGATCGGTAATTGCAATAGCATCTAACCCGTTGTGCCATGCTTCTTCAACACGAACGGTTGGCCATACGTATCCATCTGAAAAAACTGTGTGCATATGAAAATCGCACTTTAATGTTTTGTAGCCAAGTATATCGGGAATGTTTATAGTACTGCGATGGTTTGTCTGTCCGTTTGTAAATGTGAAAGAAATAATTAATAGAAGGATAATTTTTTTGAGTGTCATAATTGTAAACTCCGATTTGCTAATCAAAAAATAATAAATTGATTTTTATCACACGGTTTTTAGTTTCATAAAAATTATTTAAACTAACTATTAAGGACATAGTGTCTATGATTCAAATTCTAAATCCCAAAAATAAATAGAGAAGAAAAATGAATAGATTAATTACAAATATATTCCTCATATCAATTTTTGTATTATCAAATCTAATTACATTCGCCCAGCACGATGTTGGCACCGCATGGGGCGAAGAATCCATAATACCCAGATTTAATGAATCTCTGAATTCTAAACAACGCGGTGTACTTTATAACAATATGGTTGTTACAAGCACCGGAAGAATTATAATATCAACATCTGAAATGAATCCATCAAATTTGAATCAAGTATATGGATATTATTTTACGTATTCTGATGATGGTGGAAATAATTGGGAAGATCCAAAAACTTTTTCTCCACTTGATTTAGTGATTGGCGGTTCTTCGGTTAAACTTGCTATGGATAGCAACGACACATTGTATGTATTGTGGAATTCAGTTAATCCATCTGCAATTTTTATTTCGAAGCTTGATAAAGATTTGAATGTAATTAAAGATTCTATAAGAGTTACTTCCAAAATGTTATATGGGGGATTTGCAACTCACTTTTCTATAGATAAGAAAAATAGAATTCATGTAATGTGGCATGAAGGCAGCACAAATTCGATAAACATTGCCGAGTCATTTTATACCCGTTCTACAAATGGCGGATTAACATGGGATGCGGTAACTCCAATCAGCAGTAATGATGGTCATCATTCAGCGTTTCCACATGCACAGTTCGATAATGCCGGTGATACTCTTGCGATTGCCTGGCGCGATTCTGTTGGAATATCTAATCAGTGGGATGTTTATATGGTTTTCAGTACTAACGGCGGTGTAACTTGGAGTAGTTCACCGGTTCCCGTTGTAACCGGTATCGATGCAGATTGGGATCCTGATTTATTGATCGATCCATCGAATCGCATTCACTTGTTTTACACAAAGTATCCGCGTAATAATCCTTTTGATGGTGCAAGAAATTATTATCAATATTCCGATGATGTAGGTACATCATGGAATTATCCTACAAATCCAAGCGATGGAATTATTTCTGATTTGACACGTTCACAATTAATTGAAGGTACCAGATACGATGTAGAAAGAAATATTTTATATGTTACATGGAAAGACGAAAGAGATTTTAATCATACTACCGGTGCAGTTGAAGGGGATATAATGTTAGCTTATTCAACTGATAGAGGTTTAACTTGGTCAGTCCCTGAATTTATTACGGACAAGCATGATTCCACAGTTGGATTTAAAGCCGGGGCGCTTATGCCAAGCGGTGATTACGCAGTAAATTATGAAGTTATATCACAAGATAATATCAGTGATCCGAATACATCGGTACGCGTATATTTTCGGAAACGTTCTGCTGTTACAGTTGGAGTGTTAGAAGATTCGATAATCCCGGAATCTTTTATGCTGTATCAAAATTATCCCAACCCGTTTAATCCCACAACAACAATTCGGTTTTCTTTGCCTAAGAATGAATTTGTGCAGTTAAAAGTTTTTAATATGCTGGGTCAAGAAATAACAAAACTTATTGACGGAGAATTAAACTCCGGTGAACATTCGGTTGTCTTTAATGCAAATGATTTAGCAAGTGGTATTTATTTTTATCAACTAAAAACCAATTCATTTACCAAAGAATTAAAAGCAGCGATATTGAAATGAAAAAAATTATCCTTTCTTCAATTTTGTTTCTTACAATAATCGCAACAAAAGCACAAACATTTTCCACTATTGACAGCTTACTAATAAACAATTTGAATGAGAAATATAATGGAAGTGTTGTGGCAATGGTTATGCATTATGACAACTTAATTTATTATAAAGCCTTGGGTGGATATGACAGCACAACAGTAAAAGCTATAGCATCGCTTACTAAAACTTTTTCCGGTACCGTGATGCTTAGATTAGTACAAGATGGTTACATCAATCTGGATGATTCTATCGGAAAATTTATACCGTATGCTACAAATTTGAACAAAGGCAGCAGCACAATCAGACAAAACTTTTCACACACTGCCGGCTGGGACGGAATAACCGGCAATACATACTTAACAGACCCTACTTTATCGATGGAACAATGTGTTGATAGTATTATTACTTATGATCCAATTATTTACACACCGGGAACAATGTTTAAATATACTGGTGTATCAATGCAAGTCGCTGCACGTGTAGCAGAAATAGCAGCGGGTGATACTTGGAATAATCTCTGGACGAGTAAAATAAAAACACCGTTGGGTTTGAATGCTACTCAATTTGGAGTTATAAATAATCCAAGAGTAGCTGGTGGTCTGGTTTCATGTCCGGCGGACATTATTCGCTTGGCTAGTTTCATTTTAAATAATGGGAAAAATACTAACGGAGTTCAGGTAGTAGATAGTGTTTTAATGCAAGAATTATGGAAAGACCAAACAAACAAAGCCCCTGTAATTGCAGCGCCCTACCCCATTCATCCACCTTATAATAATCCATACGACGCAGATACAATACGATACGGAATTGGTACTTGGCTTGATATTTATAATCCCGTAGAAAATTATCAGGAGCAAATAAGTGGAGCCGGTGCCTTTGGGTCAATTATGTGGGTAAACAGATGCAACAATACTTGTGGTGTCGTATTTACTTATTCCAGTTACAGTAAAGTTTGGGAAACAACATTTCAAGTAATTGATGTAGTAAATTCAATTTATCCTAATCAATGCTATCAGTCCACTGAAGTAGATAATTCAGTAAATAATGTACCCACAGAATTTAAACTGCATCAAAATTATCCCAATCCGTTTAATCCCTCAACAACAATTCGGTTTTCTTTGCCTAAGAATGAATTTGTGCAGTTAAGAGTTTTTAATATGCTGGGTCAAGAAATAACAAAACTTGTTGACGGAGAATTAAACTCCGGCGAACATTCAGTTATCTTTAATGCAAATGATTTAGCAAGCGGAGTTTATTTCTATCGACTGAGCACCGATACTTTTTCACAAATCAAGTTAATGGGAGTAGTGAAATGAAAAAATTATTAATGAATATAATAATTTTCCTTTATGCAAATTTGGCGGCACAAAATACTGTGAAGATATCTTCTGAATCAGAGAGTTATATTGATCCGGAAATTTTAAGTGAAAAAAATCTACTAACATTTCAAACTTCATTGGGAAAAATATGGGTTGCAGAAATCGATTCGGTAACCGGTCTTTTCAAATCCAATTATGGATTAAACTTTCTTGTTGATTCAAACGCTATAAATCCTTCTCAAACATTAAACGGACCAGAATTTGGTGTTTCAAAAAATGGCTGGGCTGTTTTTTATACAAAACCATCTAACAGCATTTCGCAAATCTGGCAAGCGGATTTTTCAGATAACAAATTTATTTCACATGTGCTTCTTTCGGATCAACAAGGACGCCAAACAGCACTTGTTTCAAAAAATTCAAATTCAGAATCAGTTAGAGTCTTGTACATTAAAGGAAATCTTTCTGATGGTCTAATGTTTTGGTCAGACGTTATTTCGCCTCAGCAAGAAACATTAATTGATAGCGTTGATAAAGGTATTCGCTGGATAGATGAAACGAACAGTTTGATTTATGTGAAACAATCCGGTGAGTTTAGAGGTCAATTAGCAATTTATGATACTGATACCAAATCAGAAAAAATAATTACTAATGACAATCTATCTAAATCATTTCCTTATGCTTGGTTCGCTTCAGAGTATAACAACGAACTTATTACTTTAGCATTAATTGATGGTGATACTAAAATTGGAATTTATAAAAACAATGGGGGGCAATACTGGGAAAAGGTTCAAGAGATTATAGTGCCCGACACTTCAGCTTATAAATATTTTAGCTCTCCCGAACCATTTGTTGTTGCCGGAAAATCATACATAAGTTGCGTAATTAAAGAAATAGCCGGCGCTTATAGTAATTCTGAAGTTTGGTTATTCGGATTACAGCAAGGAAAAAATAAATCTTACGCAAGAAAAATTGAGGATAATCTTGGCACAATTATTCGGTCAGATCCCGAAACATATCTTGGTGAGAATGAAGTCTTTGTTTATTACAATGTCATAGAAAACGGAATTTTTAATATTTACCGTTCAAGAACCGATTTGATAACTCTTAAAAAACAATGGTTAACAAATCATTTCATTTTACCTTTTGAAACTGATAATCAAATTGATGGACATAATGAACCGCATTATATTTTGTATAATAAAAACAAAAGCGAGCACTTGAATAAACTTCTTTTGTTTTTCCCGGGGACAAATGCCCGCCCTTATGATTACTTAAAATTCATGCAGACAGCCACACAACTTGGTTATCATGCAATTGGTTTGAGCTATGAAAACAATGAATCAATCAATCTTGAAGTTTGTCCACAAACAAAAGATTCAACTTGCCATCGAAGAGCACGATACGAAATCTGGTTTGGTGAAGATCAGCACGTTAATTTGAACATCAGTTTCAGCAATTCCATCATAAATAGACTGACAAAACTTTTAATGTATTTGGCTAAAAATTATGCGGATGAAAACTGGCAGCAATTTTTAGATGAGAACAATAGTATTAAATGGGAAAGAATTATTTCTGCCGGACACTCACAAGGTGGCGGTCATGCCGGCTTTGCATCAAAGTATTTCAAAGTTGATAAAGTAATTATGATTTCGGCAACAGATTGGGTTGATGGTAAAACTGCGGATTGGATTAGAAAACCAGGGCCGACTGAAGCAGTTAAGTATTTTGGATTTATCCATACTAAAGATGTTCCAATTTATAATACTATACCTATTACTTGGCGTGATTATGGAATGCTGCAATTTGGTCTAATGAAAAATATTGATGTTATCCAAAGACCTTATGATAATTCGCATTCATTAACTACAAGTCTTGAGTATCCAAGCTGGTCAATAGCACATAATTTCCCAATTGTTGATTTTGAAACTCCCTCCAAAGAAGATTTTAATGGATATGTTTATTCAGACGTATGGGAATACTTGCTTGAAAACTACCCAACAAGTGTAATAAAAGACGAGAATGAAATTCCGATAGGGTATGAATTGTATCAAAATTATCCGAATCCATTTAATCCAAGTACAACTATAAATTACACAATTGCGACCTCACCCTTAAATCCCTCTCCTTATCAAGGAGAGGGAAATAGGGAGAGGTTAGTTACATTAAAAGTTTATGATATTCTGGGAAGAGAAGTAGCAACTCTTGTGAATGAATACCAACAACCGGGGGAATATAGTGTAGGGTTCAGAACGCAGAATGTAGTACTACCAAGCGGTGTTTATTTTTATACGTTAAGTGTGAACGGTTCTTCCTCCGACTTGCCGGGGTCAGAATATCAGGAGACGAAGAAGATGTTGCTAATCAAATGATCGATTAAATAGATATAATAAATGGAGCGGTTATTACGACCGCTTTTTTGTTTTAAATATAGGAGCGTATTTAATTCAAGCTATTATTATTTTAGTCAGGTAGAAAAGGAGATAATTAAATGAGAAAAATATTTTTTTACCTGATATTAATTTTTGTTTACATCTCTCCGTTTTATGCTCAGGTACAAAAAGTAAAAATTACTTTCGAAATTATAACACCCGGTATTGATGATACGGCGACAGTTTATATCGCCGGTAACCAGCCGGAGTTAGGAAACTGGAACCCCGGGGAAGTTAAACTTGAAAGAATAAATAAACAATTGTGGAAAAAAACTTTTGAATTCCCCAAAGGAATGGAGTTAGCTTACAAGTTCACAAAAGGAAGCTGGGGAAAAGAAGCTTTAAATGATGATGCAACAATTCCACAAGACAAAAGATTGAAAGTTAACAACGATACGCTTATAACTTTTACGATCAATAATTGGCGCGACAATTTTAACTTCAAAGTACCCGGACAAATAACCGGCAGTGTTGAGTATCATAAAAATTTTGTAATGGAAGGACTAAAACCGCGCGATATAATTGTCTGGCTGCCGCCCGGTTATGATAAAAACGTGAATGAACGCTACCCGGTGCTTTATATGCACGATGGACAGAACATTGTTGACCCTCGTACGTCAAGTATGTTCGTCGATTGGCAAGTTGATGAAACCGCCGATAGTCTCATACGCAATAATATCGTAGAGCCGGTAATAATTGTGGGTATAAACAACACGGATGACAGAGGTGACGAGTATAACAACACGCCCCTTGGTAAATTATATATGAAATTAATCGTGGAAAAAATTAAACCATTTATAGATTCAAATTACAGAACGAAACCGGATCGCTTGAACACATCAACAGCCGGTTCATCGATGGGCGGATTAATCTCTTTCATGCTGGCGTGGGAATACCCTGAAATATTTTCAAAAGCAGCTTGTTTTTCGCCGGCATTTAAAATTGCTGATATCGATTATGTGAAAGAGGTTTTGAATTATGAAGGGAAAAAAAGAAATCTCCTTTTTTATATTGATAACGGCGGCGTAAATTTAGAAGCGATGCTTCAGCCCGGTGTAGATGAAATGACAAAAGTTTTGCGTGAAAAATGTTATAAAGAGAATGTAGATTTTTATGTTTATATTGATAAGGAAGCCGAGCATAATGAAGCTGCCTGGGCTAAAAGAATGTGGAGACCGTTGAAATTATTTTTTGGTATCGAATGAAATGAAAAAACTAGTAGGTTAAAAAAATTATCATGCACTTAGTGAGCTAACAATGCAAGTAATGCTAACGCCCTATTTTTTAGAAAAATACAATTCAGATTATCATACCGTCAAAAAAGATGGGTGGGTTGAAAACATATATAATGGCAGCAGCCAGGAATTTAACGAAATCATCACCTCGTTAAATAGGCAAATAGCCGGGTTCGTTCAAGAGAATGTTGACATTAATATATTACCGGTGTCAGTTGGCGGAGATTGTCATAAAACTTTTGGGGTTTTAAAAGGACTGAATAGCTCCGGTGTTAATCCAACTCTTTTGTGGTTAGATGCACATGGAGATTTCAATACCCATAAAACTTCGCCATCCGGTTTTGTGGGCGGAATGTCTTTGGCAATTTTGACTGGGCACGAGGAACCTGAATTGCTTGAAAAACTAAATTTGAAACCTATACCCGAAGAAAAAGTCATAATTTTTGACCGGCGTAATCTCGATCCCGAAGAAGCGGTTCAATTAAAAAATTCAAAGATACGCCAGCCAAATGATTTAGAAAACCTCATCGAAGAATGTAAAAGGGAAACTGTAATTTATCTTCATATTGATTCGGACATAATCAATCCAATTGATGCGCCGGCTATGTTATACCGGGCAAAGGGTGGACCGAGATTATCCGATCTGAAAGAATTTATAAAAGAAATAAAAGAAAAAATTGCTGCTGTATCGGTAACTTTGTGGGAGCCCTCTTTAGATAGCATCAAACAAACAGAAAATGCAATGTTGGAATTGATTCAACTTTGCGATTAAGTGAACTATCATCACTTTTAATAAGAGAAACTAAAAATGAAAATACTTGTTGGTTCCGTAAACCCGGTTAAAGTCGATTCGGTTAAAGAAGCATTCTCGCTCTACTTCGAAAATGTTGACGTAATTAGCCGGGAAGTTGAATCCGGCGTGTCTATTCAACCCGTGAACGACGAAACATTTACCGGCGCAAGAAACCGCGCCATTAATCTATATAATATAGATAGCCGCGAAAAAATTAATGCCGATTATTATGTGGGCATCGAGGGAGGCATCGCCAGGCAATTCGATAGATGGTTTGCGTTTGGCTGCATGTGCATAATTGATAAAGACGGCTTTGAAGGATTTGGTACATCCCCTCATTTTGAATTACCAGAGTATGTAATTGAGAAATTGTTACAAGGTACGGAACTGGGTGATGTAATGGATGAAATTTTAAACGAAAAAAATTCCAAACAGAAACAAGGTGCAATCGGTTATTTCACAAACGGAGTAATGAACAGAAAAGAACTTTACATCGAGGGATTGAAGGTTGCTGTTATACCATTTTTACATAAAAAGTTTTTCTTTAATAAATCATACTCTTGCCGATGATTTTGATCTTGATCTGAAAAGAGCAAGAGTATGAGTAAAAATATAAAGGAGATTACATGACTTTGCCAATCTACCAGGTAGATGCATTCACATCAAAACAATTTGGAGGAAACCCGGCTGCAGTAGTTCCTCTTGAAAAATGGCTTGATGATGAAACTCTTCAAAACATTGCAGCAGAAAATAATCTTTCGGAAACAGCATACATTGTGAAAGAGGGGGATCATTATCATATTCGCTGGATGACACCTACAACCGAGGTTAATTTATGCGGCCATGCAACACTGGCAAGTGCCTACGTGATTTTTAATCTCATAGAAAAAAGTATTAACAAAATAAGATTTACTTCCCGAAGCGGTGATCTATTTGTTGAACGTGAAGGCGAAATGCTGTCGCTCAATTTTCCCACCAACAAACCGGCGCCGGCTAAAGTGCCTGAAAAATTAGATGAATGTTTTAATATCAAACCGATAGAGATTTTAGAAGGGGGAGAATATTTATTCCTCGTTTTCGATTCGGAAGATTTTATTCGCAGTTACGAACCCAATTATGATTTGATAAAAATGATTCATCCTCATGCAGTTATTATTACGGCAAAAGGTTCAACAGTGGATTTTGTTTCGCGTATGTTTGCACCTAACGTCGGTATCAATGAAGACCCGGTTACCGGTTCGGCGCATACGGTCTTAACGCCTTATTGGTCGGAAAAACTCAGCAAGAATAAGTTAAGTGCATTGCAAGTATCAAAGAGGGTTGGGGAACTGCAATGTGAAAATCTTGGAGTTCGTGTCAAGATTTCGGGAAAAGCTGCGATCTATCTCACCGGGGCTATAAATTTGAATTTATAATTCGAAAAATTATCTGCATATTATAGCCCTAAAATTTTGCGTGGTGCGAAAAATTTGCGCAAATAACCTATCTTATTGTACGTTTTTTTTAACTTTTTTGTATGAAGCAAATAAAGAGACTCTTAGAAATATCACTTTTACTACTTGTAGTATTGTCTTGCGATGCACCGCATCTCAATCCGCTTGATCCTTTAAATCCCGATTCTAAGTATGGGCTGCTCGATGGATATCTGTTAACCCCGACACGCATTCCGATTGTAAGTGCAAAAGTAATCTGGAAAAACCAAAACGTTATTGCTTTTACAGATACTGCCGGTTACTATAAAGTAGATAAAATTTTACGGAATGACGGATGGATGTTCTACGAAAAAGAAGGTTATAAAAAAGACTCCCTCTATGTAAGATGGAACAATCAAAAAAACAAAACACTAGAAGAAAAATTTCTTGGATATACAATCGGTACGCTCGATGGTTCCGTTTTCACACCGCCGCATATTGCCGCATCCGGTGTAAACGTTACATGGGCAAATCAAAACATAGTAGCCGTAACAAATAGCAGCGGTCAATATAAATTTGAAAATATTCAAACCAACGATGGATATGTATATTTTGAGAAGAGTGGACTTGCAAAAGATACTTTGTATGTAGCTTGGAACGGATCATCATCAATACATCTCGATGAAATAGTATTGAAGTACACGATTGGGACAATAGACGGTTATGTCTTTACACCGGTAGATCAACCGGCTGCCAACGTAAGTGTTGTTTGGGGAAATGAAAACAAGCTAAGCGTTACAAATAGTAACGGGTATTTTAAGATTAAAAATGTTCCGATAAAAGAAGGTATGCTCTATTATGAAAAAGACGGGTTGAAAAAAGATTCCCAGTTTGTTCAATTGGCTCAATGGGGTACGCTCGATAGTTTACGCGTAAGTAATAAGACTTTAGAGTATAATGTAGGAAATGTAACCGGTTTTGTAAAAACTGTTTCACTGCCACGTCAAGGAATTTCAAATGTTAATGTGTCGTGGAAGAATCAAAATCTGCTTGTTCATACCGATGCAAATGGAAAATATACTTTGAGTAATCTTAGTTATAAAAACGGCTGGTTAGTATTTAGTAAAAACGGTTACCGAACTGATTCTACATATGTGCAGTTCGGCAGCCAAGAGACTACAACGATCGGTGATGTATTTTTAAATTCCATACCGGAATTGGACAACATTAATATTTCTACAAGCGTAGTTTTTAGATATACCGATACACGTTACCGTATTGCTGTACAAGCATCATTAACAGATGCCGAAGGAGATGTAGATACAGTACGAATCAAATGCAGTGCGCTCGGTTTTGATCAACGATTAATCTACAATCCCTCAACCGGATTCTATGAAATCAATTATGATTTTGGGCAGCAAAACCCGAGCAGCGGACTTGGTAAGGATTTCGTTGTTACAGCGAGAGATAACGAAGGATATACGTACACAATCGGCAGTGCGAGAATTTCCCGTGTAATGGATAAAGAGATAATACTAGATAAACCGAAAAACAGCGCAGTAGTTAGTTCGCAGCCAACTTTGGTTTGGAACCGGTTTTCGCCCGGATTTAGTTTCCATTTTAAAGTGGAAATTTATACGGCTACAATTCCTCAAGAACTTTATTGGTCCAAGGACAATATTCCCGGTGATGATGTGCGATTAACCCCGGATGTTACTTTACCAGGCGGCGAGTATTTTTGGGTAATCTGGTGTATTGATGAATACAACAACCAGGCGCGGTCAAAAGAAGGATCGTTTGTAGTTCAATAAGGAATATATGAATAACTTCATTGCGGAAAATATTAACCACATAAAAAATCTTTCTAAAGAAGAATTTGAAGCATTATATCAGTTTAGTCACATTTTAAATTCTGCTGAACATCAAGATTCTCTCATTGAAGATACGATTGATATTGTTATTAAAATTATTAATGCCGAGCGCGGTTTATTTGTAAGGTACGATGAATCAACCAATCGTTTTTCGATAATTTCGGCAAGGAAAATATCGAGCGAGAATATTACCGATCTGGCGGAATTTTCTTCGGGCATTCTTCAAAAAGTAATTAAGGAAAAGAAACCGCTCCTTTATCACGATGTAATGGGCGACCCAAACCTTTCACAATTCGAAAGTGTTCAGATCCATAGAATAAAATCCGTGATTGGTGTACCTATAATACGTGATAGCAAAATCTGGGGAGTGATAATTGCAGACAGCACATTGGACCGGAGAGAATTTACCGAAGAAAATCTGCTCTTCCTTAATTTCTTCTCTAATTTAGTTTCACTTGCGCTTGATAGAATTTTAAGATTAGAGGAATTGGAAAAAGAGAACAGAATTCTCTTTAATAAGCTGCAGCTGAAAGAAGATATTCCGGAGATGATTGGTACAAGTTTAACAATGAGAAATTTGGGGCAACTTATCTATAAGGTAGCTCAGACGGATGCAACTGTTTTAATTGTTGGAGAAAGCGGAACCGGTAAAGAGATTGCCGCTAAAGCGATCCACCAGTTAAGCAAAAGAAAAGAGAAACCTTTCTTGGCACAATTCTGCGGTTCTATTCCGGACAGCTTACTTGAGAGTGAATTGTTTGGCTACAAGAAGGGAGCTTTTACCGGTGCGCATAGCGATAAACAAGGATTGCTGGAAGCTGCAAACGAAGGAACGTTTTTACTCGATGAAATTGCAGATATTTCAAGTGCATTGCAAGCAAAGCTGCTGCGTGTTTTAGAGAACCGGGAAATTATTCGTCTTGGTGATACAAAAGTTAAAAAAGTTGACGTAAGAATTATCGCCGCAACAAATAAAGATTTGAGTGCGTTAACAAAAGACGGGCGTTTCCGGGAAGATCTTTTTTACAGATTAAATGTATTCCCGATTAAAATGCCTCCTTTGCGCGAAAGGAGAGAGGATATCCCGCTGCTTGCTATACACTTTGCGCGAAAGTTAGGAAGAAAAGAAATTACTATTGATAGTTCGGCTGTAAGAAAATTGGAAAATTATTATTGGCCGGGTAACGTCCGTCAGCTTGTTAATGTAATCCAAAGAGCTATAATTTTAAGCGACAATAACAAAATTCAAGCTGAACATATTATACTTGAGGATACGCAAGATTTATCAGACTTTAAGGGAACGCTGCCGGAATTTGAATTACTTCTTTTGAAAAAGCGTCTCGAGGAATTTAACGGTAACAGAACTTCAACGGCAAAATCGCTTGATGTTTCTGTCCGCTGGATACAACTTAAACTAAAAGAAATGGGCGAGCAATAAATTGTGACTGGAATTACTGCTGAAATTTTATTTGATAAGTTCGAGATAATCGAAGTACTCAAGAAAGATGAGCATGCCGCGGTCTATCTTGCAAATCATGTTTACTTATCGAAAAGAATTATACTCAAGGTTCTCAATACGCAAAAGATTTCAGACCAGTCTTTGGTGGAAAGATTCAAGCGCGAAGCTAAACTGCTCGCAAAACTTGATCATCCTAACATAATTAAGGTTTTGGATTTCGGCACACATAAAGAGTATTTCTACATATCGTTCGAATACATCGAAGGGATGAGTCTTCGCAATTTGATGAAGACTAAAGAGTTAACGATTGAACAAAAAGAAAAAATGATGATCCAGTTGATGAGAGCATTATATTTTGCTCACAGCAACCAGATTATTCACCGGGATATTAAACCGGAAAATATTTTTATTGATAACAATCTAAATGTAAAACTTGGTGATTTCGGATTGGCGCTCTCTTCGGAAGATAATTTTGTAACCAATCCATATTCAATTGTAGGCACGCCAAGTTATATGTCACCCGAACAAGTCCGTGGTACTAAGCTGACTCCACAAAGCGACCTTTTCTCTGCCGGTGTTGTTCTAACCGAAATTTTTACCGGTTCAAATCCGTTTTTAAAAGAGAATGTTAGTTTAACACTTAACGAGATTATGAGCTTTGACGAATCGGAAATCAGCGGTGAACTGGAATTATTACCCCCGTACATCAAAGATATTCTTTACCGTCTCTTGAGAAAAAGTACTGCTAATAGGTACAATTCCGCTAAAGATGTTTTGAAAGATTTGAACGCAGAAGTTGAATTTAACACCGTAACTTTGAACAACATTCAGGATCAGAAAAACGGGAGTAAAAAGAAATGGATTTTTGCAGTAATCCCGTTGGTTATAACGGTTAGTGTTTTGATTTACTTATTAACCAGAACAAGCAATGTTGATGGCAATGATAAATTACAGAATCAAACTTTACAGAACAATCAAACAGAAACTTCACCAACAATAAATCAGGCCGATCAGAATAATGAACAACAACAAAACGACAATAATGTGAGCGATAATATTAGCGAACCTTTAATAACTGATTCCGGAGAGACTGCAAAAGATACTAGTGTGAGCGAACAAACATTGCCGGTTGTAATTAGATACGGCAGTTTATTTGTTGATACAAGACCTTTTGCAGAAGTTTATGTTGATGGAGAAAAGATTGAAGCCACACCTATGAACCGCCCGGTCTCGCTTACCGAAGGAGATCACACACTTAAACTTGTCAGTGTTAATAAAGACTATCCTATCTATTCCAGTCTGATTAATATTAAAAGAAATGAAATTACCCGTATAAATGTTTTATTTGATACACTAATGGGCTATATCAATTGCGACATAAGACCTTACGGTTCCATTTATATTAACAATGATTATAAAGGAGAAACTCCGCCGCCGTTAAGATTGATTAAAATAAAACCCGGACCTACAAGATTAGAGGTAAAAAGTCCCGGCTATAAAGATATAGATACACTTTTTAATATTAATAAAGGGGATACACTTAATCTTAGATTTACATTGAAGCGGTAGTAAATTATTGTGGTATAAAAATTGACCACGTTACAGAAAGTAAAATATATAACATGAAGAAATTATTAATACTGCTAATACTGCTTGGCACCTCCGGAATTTTTGCACAAGGATTTTGGAAAGTGATCGGCAAGATGCCTTACCCGGTCTCCGGCGGCGGAGTGGTGTTATACAATAATAAAATTTATATCGTTGGCGGTTATTCCGATTCTTTGCAGAGTGCGGTCGATTGGATCCAGGAATTTGATCCGAATGTTGCCGTTAATTCATGGAAGATGGTTGGAAAAATCAATCAGCCTCGTAATCAAATAGTTGCAGATGTTTGGAATTCGTTCCTGATGTTCTTTGGCGGAGTAGATTATACTTCGGGCGATAGAAACAATCTGGAATTCTGGAACTTTGTACCAAATGATACCCCCAATACATTCGATACCAAATTCAACTTTGGACGCTCATTATCTACCGGCCACATAAAAGAAAATAAATTTTATATTATAGGCGGCAATCCCATTGAAGCAAATAGAACTCTGCCGTTCATTACCGAATACGATTTTATAGAAAAGAATTTTACTTATTCATTCGAATCATTAGAAGCCCCACAACAACACATGACTTTTTTGTTAGGAGATAATATTTATATTTTCGGAGGATACTATAACGGTATTAAAAATACCATTAGGAAGTTTAATGTTTCTACCAAAGAATATTCTTTACTAAATGAAAAACTTTTAACACCGAGAGCCGGAGGTGCCGCTGTCTATAATTCGAAAAAGAAAAAAGGATTTATTGTTGGTGGTTATAACGAAGAGAGCCAATCTTTAAGTACTGTGGAAGAGATAACGCTAAACTCAAGTACCGGCGCTCTAAATATCCGTAATTTACCCCAGTTGAATTTTGCACGATCCAGCCCGGTTGTAGTAAATTATCAAAGTACGGTGGTTGTATTTGGTGGTAGGGATATCAATGGCAATGTAGTCCGCGATGTAGAAATTTATATTGATACGACTGTAGGGGTAGAGGATGATTTAATTCCATCGCAATTCTCCCTTTATCAAAACTACCCGAATCCCTTTAATCCAAGCACAAACATTACATTTGAGCTTAAAAAATCCTTATACATTACATTAGATATCTATTCCGCATTAGGTGAACACGTAGCTACTTTACGAAAAGGAGAATATTTGCCGGGAAGTTATACTTCTGTGTGGAATGGTAAAGATAAAGACAATAACGATGTTTCAACCGGTGTCTATTTTTACCGTCTCGGTTCGGATAATTTTGTTCAGACAAAAAAAATGCTGCTGATTAAATAGTATCAAATGATACCAAAGGAAGGTAAAGATAAAATTACGAGTCAGTGGGAATTAAATCAAGATACTGACTGACAACTGATTTGGATAAACGAGTAACAAGAGAAATAGTGTTGAGGTCATC
>JBFMBS010000038.1:0-29684 GCA_040755055.1 Bacteroidota bacterium | reverse complement strand
GATGACCTCAACACTATTTCTCTTGTTACTCGTTTATCCAAATCAGTTGTCAGTCAGTATCTTGATTTAATTCCCACTGACTCGTAATTTTATCTTTACCTTCCTTTGGTATCATTTGATACTATTTCAATAGAACCATCTTCTTTGTTTCTAAATAATCGCCGGCACGTAAAGTGTAAAAATAGACTCCGGAAGACAATTGAGAATTGAGAACTTGTCTGCCATTAGTTTGGCTGATTGAAAATTCAGAATTGTAAATGCCGGCTTGCTTGAATTCATCCACGAGTGTTGCTACTTCTCTGCCGAGAATATCATAAACTTTTAATGTCACATAGCTTGAAGCTTGCAGCTTGTAGCTGATAGTTGTGCTTGGATTAAACGGATTAGGATAGTTTTGGTGAAGAACAAATGAATTGGGCATTTCTTCTTCTTTTACATCCGCATATGTGCTAAAAATAAATGTATCGCTTGGCGATAAAGGTTTGGTAGAGTTTATTCTAACAGTAGTTCCTGATGGTGGTGGGAGGTTATCGTTATCTAAATCCCCTATTCTAAAATTATTTATAGATCCATAATATCCATATGTTGCTTTGTTCGCAGCATAGAGTCCATTAATACTAGAATCAAAATTGAAATCATAATAATTACCATCACCGCCTAAAATTTTACAAACATTCTCAAAATTATCGTAACTTATTGTTGGTAACGTTCTATCCTCAGGATCAAGCCATTCTAAGCTAAATGTTGTTTTACTTAACTCACCGTCAATGCTTGCCCACCAACTGCCGCTATACTGATCTGTTCCTTTAAATAACGGTATCATTCTAACATCATCTGTTAAATCATTAGGAGAGTTAAATCCAATATCCCATAATTCGAAAGGTACTTTAATTATATAATAATTATTTGAAAAACTTTTTAAAATAGCAAACGACTCTTGGTTTGTGAACCTTATTTCAAAATCGTGAAAGCTCAAGTTGTACATCATCATATAGTCAAAATAATTAAATCCAGTAATAGAATGCTGAGTTGAAATATAATACCTATCCCGGTTACCACTACCTTCCCAGTTCGGATCCAACCAGACGCAGTTCCCTTGATAAAGAGAACCTTTCAAGTCCCAGCCATCAGGAGGTATCGGTTCCCCACCATACATTATTTCAATAATACCGTTACCATTTCCGGCAGCCTTTGGTTTATACTGGATTACATGTATTTCCATTCCCACGGCAGAAGGAAAGAAGATGTTTTCATAACTGTATCTTTCTGCTTCAATTATTTGATTTTCCAATACTTTATTTCCAGTAACAATATCGACCAAATTCCATACAACTTGATTTCCAACAGAATCAAATTCAACTTTATAACTATGTCCGGTCAGCTGAGATGGGTTTTTTACTATTGCAAATATTCTTCCTTCACCAAAACCAAATAATCTACTTGCAAATATTGTATCACCATATGCAAAACCGGATTCATCTTCGCGTATTGTTACTTGCAATAACTGCATATCGGATTCAAAACTTTTGCGGAAACCGCCAAGCGGAGATTGCGACAACCAATCAGGATAGTAATAATAACTCGATACACCGAAATAATAGGTTTTACCTTTTATGAATGGCTCATCATTGAAGTAATCTTTTTCGAATGTAAATGTTCTTTGTATTCCGGAGTCGGTGCCGGTCTGTTCTGCGAGTTCAATTAAATTGCCGGTTAAAGGATCATAATAATTTTCGGTAATCAATTTAATGCCATCGTTAACATCGTAAGTAGCTAACTTAATTCCATTCTCACGCAATGCCATATCGGATCTAAACTGGTAAACATTATACCCTTGAAAAGTATAGCCGTTAATATTTCCATCTTCAATTTGCTGATTAGCATTCCAATCAACAATTACTGTGCTTTCATATCTGTTTTCAGACAAAACCGCATTAACTTTTTCAAGTTCATTTTTGGCATAGATATTTTTAGGATTTGCATACAAATATTCATCATACATTCTTTGAATTTGGTAATCGAGTTCTTTCAACTTAGCAACGGATTGCAATCTATCTTCACCTACTGCTGCCAACTGTGCAAAAACAATTTCCTGGGTATCACCTTGGGCAATATTAAACGGTCCGGTTGAAAGCAGAATATATCTTTCACCGCAACTTTCCTCCGTTCCGTCAACCCACCCAATTCCGGTTACGGGGTTTCCGCTATCAGCAAAATTAGTTGTACCGCCGCCAAACTCTGCCGGGACTGCAAATTTCTGTCCGGTTTCAGGATTTAAGCCAGACATATACTTATACCATTCAATGTCCTGATTCGGATATTGAAAGTATGTTCCACCACATGTAAAATAGACAAAAGAGGTCGTGCCTAAATTTTTATAACCGTTTACTTTTTTCCCATTATAAATACCAACATCATCCGGATTACCTCCAACAAGTGGTCCTTGTAAAAAATCAAAGCCAATTGCCGGCGGAGTAATATTGTATTTATTATCAAATGAATCTGCATTATAAGCATAGCCAAGACCAAGAAGAGAGTCGCAGCCGGCAAAATCATCTGTAGAACCACCAACATCAGTATCAGCAAAAATGCCTACGTACATATCATTTATATCAAAACTATTTTTATTTATAAACTGATATTTTTTAAAAATTACATTCCGTAGAGGACCGCTTGTGTTATATGCCCACACAGTTACATGTATTTCAAAATTAGTCGCAATTGGATAATGCCCTGATGGCCGTTGAGCATCGTTAGCAACAAACCAGATAGTTTGGTGAGCACCGGGTACACCCGGAATATCAATACTTGATTCATAAGTTCCATTTCCATTTACATCATCATAAGGGGCACCATCACTAGCCGGCCATTCTGTAACATCTTTGGTGTACTGTTCTTTTATCTGTTCATATGTTCCTTCGCCGTTATTAATTTCATTTTCGAATGAAGAAGTTAAATAATCAGGTCTCACTCTATAAATTCTAACATGAGGCAGATTCGGGTTCTCACCTACCGGGCCATCTAATATTCTTCCCGGCAATAAACTGCTGGTGTATTCGGTTCCGCCAAATCTTAAATTACCGGCATAACCGCCAAATAGAACTCCGCTTGTATATGAGAGAGTTTTATTATCTCCTTTGGGAAAGAAAAATTCTGAATCGCTGGTTCCGTGATCTGATCTACCATTATCTTCTATCTTAGTCGAAATGTTGTTAATATTAATTCTTGTGGAATTTGGCTGTCCAAGATTGGTCTTGTTTAATTTCTTTAATTGTTCTTTCTCATCACATTGCGAAAAGTTAGTTTGAGATGTGGTTATTAATGCACACACGAAGAGAATAAAGACTTTAAAGGGTGAAGTCTTCATTGTTTTGCGTTCCCATATTTTTTAGCTAAAAATAATCTAACAGATGGTTACGACTAATGCAATCCAGAATTTAAGGGACTAAAAGATACCGGGTGGATTTTAGATTATTTCAAATTTGAGAGTATTTCATCACAAACGGCATAACCTTTGGGCGTGAATCTAAGGTAAGAATTTTCTTGTAATAAGAATTGTTTTTGCAGTAATTCTAAAATATAGCTCTGGTTTTTACTCAGCCACCCATCGCCAAATAAATTTTTTAATTCGGTGGTATCTAACCCTTTGCTTCTTAGAGCAAGCATAACATATTCATTCAGTTTCTGTTCGTCCGTTGGTACTTCTTCTCCGGCAATTCCATTGCCATTCTTGTTTGCAGCATCATTATAGAATTTTACACTTGAAAAATTCCACCATCGCTTTCCGTTTACAAAAGAATGTGCCGATGTTCCAAAACTTAAATAATCTTTATATCTCCAATACGCGTTGTTGTGAATTGATTCATAACCAGGCAAAGAAAAATTGGAAACTTCATATTGTTGAAATCCGTGCGAAGCTAATTTATCAATTGCTGACTCATAAAGTTCTGCATCGTAATCATCACTTTGCATTTTTACTTTTCCATCAAGCACCATTTTGTTTAAGATAGTTCCCGGTTCAAGTATCAAACTGTAAGCAGATATATGTTTAATAGGTAATTGCAATGCCGTCTCCAGGTTCGATAACCATTTCTGTTTTGTCTGTTTAGGCAGATTAAATATCAGATCAATGCTGATATTCTTAAAACCGGAATCATTCGCATCGTACACAGTTTTGATTGCAGCGGCTGAATCGTGTATTCGAGTAAGAAATTTAAGCTCATCATTGTTGAAAGATTGAATCCCGATACTAATACGGTTAATCCCTATATTTTTAAATTCGCTTAATTTTTCTTTTGAAACTGTACCGGGGTTAGTTTCCAGTGTAACTTCGGCATTCATCACTACATCAAAATTCTTTTTGACGAATTCGGTTATTTGCGAAATGTATTGCGGATCCATGAATGATGGCGTACCGCCGCCGAAATAAATTGATATTATTTTTCGATCATCGGCATACTTTTCAGCATAATAGGAAATCTCTTTCTTCAGTGACTGAAGATAAGATGAGGTATTCTCGTAAGAAATAATCGAATAAAAATCACAGTAGATACATTTGTGATCACAAAATGGAACGTGGATATATATTGCTGTTTCTTTCAAAGCGGTAATGTATTGTTGAGGTAAATATAAAAAGAAAAGGGGCATCAAAGCCCCCTTACCAATCAGATAAAAAAATTAGAACCCAAATGAAAGACCCAAGCTTGCTGTATTTGTCTTTGCCATCTTATAATCGGCATTAATGTTAACTGCAGCTAGTTTAAAACTAACACCTAAAAGAAAAGCCGCGGAGTTATCACCTTCAAGTTCGATATCGATCTTAGCTGTTTGTGGACCGGCTGCCGTATCATATTCGTAATCATACCTTACACTTGTCGTTGACGACTCAAATGTTAAACCGGCATAAGGTGTAACTGAAAATATAAAACCGAAAGTTTTACTTGCGTACAAGCCGAATTGCGTATTACTGCTTTCAAACACATCGCCAACTTCTAACTTTTGATAAAAGTAACCAACCCCAATATCAACGGGTAGAGGATTCATCAGCCAAACACCCGGATTATGAATAATTCCTAATCCCCAGAAAGTAAATTTTCCGAGTTCATCATTAAATCCGGCTGCCTTAGAAATATCAGGCAGATATCTTAAAGAAACATTAGTTCCGGCTAATGTTCCAACAGTCAATTGTACTGCGGCAGATGGGAATATTTTCCAATTGTCTAATAGTCCCTTAACCTCTTCGATTGTTATTTCGTAATTCTCTAATCCAAGAGTTTCATCACCCGGGAAATAAACTTTGACTCTTTCATTTTCGCTGCCGACTATAGTCGGTCCGGAAATATTTACAACCCAATCTCTGCTTAGAATTTCCTCTTTGGCAACTACATACCTTGGATCAGGGAAATAATAACCCGAATTATTTAATATTTCCTCTGCTTGCTGCTCTGTAAATCTAAAAGTGCCCGAAGTTGCAAAGTTTTTTTCGGCACTTTCTAAAAAGGAACCCATCGCAACAAACTTCAGATCAAAATTCAGCGAAAATTTAGTTGCAGATGGTAATTTTGAAACCCACCCGGAATTTAAGTTCGAGCCAAAGCTGGATACGGCCGGAGCTACATATGACTTAACCGCATCACTGGATAGATTTGAAAGAGTCTGATTGAGATTATCGCCATTATCTTGCGCAAATACTGTCGACCCCAAAATCAAAATTAATATTATTGCTAAAATGTTTTTCATTTATCGCTCCTTTCGATTAACAATCTGCATTAGGAAATTAAAAAAATAGGATTATTATGCAAAGTACCAAAATCAATCTGTGTTATATAACACTGTTATTTAACTTTCATCAACTCTCTTGCACTTTCAATAGCGGTGTCGGTTAATTTTTCGCCGCTAATCAATTTGGCAACTTCCCTCACCCGTTCGTCACCTTTCAACAATTTAATAGAACTAACAACACGATCGCCTTGCTTATGTTTTTCAACAGCATAATGATTGTTGGATAACCCGGCAATCTGGGGTAAATGTGTAATTGCAATTATTTGATGAAGGGACGCTAATGATTTTAATGTTTGTCCAACTTTCTGTGCAATTCTTCCGCTCACACCGGTATCTATCTCGTCAAAAATTAAAATCGGGAGTTTATCTGACTTTGCTAAAGATGATTTTAGTGCCAGCATTATTCTTGATACTTCTCCTCCCGATGCGACTTTTACAAGCGGCTTTGGATCTTCACCAATATTTGTAGAAATATAAAACTCAACCCGGTCGATGCCTTTGTCATCAAATTTATATTTCTGTTTATCCACAACAATAAAATTATCATTCGATGCATTTACCTTTTCGTTCTCTATTCGAACATCAAATTGGGAATCTGAAATACCAAGAGTTTTTAATGCTTCTTCTACATCTTTCTTAACTTTTTTTGCAGCGTTTTTTCTTGCCTGGGAAAGTTTTTTAGCCGCCCCACCGCATTCAATTTTCGAGTTATCGATTTGCTTTTGTAAATCGGAAATTTTCCCGGAGAAATTTTCTGCCAGTTCTAACTCACTGCCGATCTTCTCGCGGTGTTCAATTATTGCAGAAACAGAGCCACCGTATTTTTTCTTCAGCAAATGTATTACCCCAATCCGCTGGCGCATCTCTTCAATCTTTGCGGGATCGATATCGATATTACTTTTGTAACCTCTAACAAAAGCGGCTAAATCATTCAGAATAGCAATGACTGATTCTGCTTCGTTTACTTTTTCCGATAACGATTTATCAATTTTCTCCAGCTCGTAAAGTAAGTTTTTAACCGAAGCGATTCTGTCTATGATAGAATTCTCATCCTCATAAACAGTTTCATAAATTTGATTGGTCAGATTTAATACTTTTTCAGAGTTCTCTAAAATCCTTAGTTCATTTTCTAATATTTCATCTTCATTAACTTGCGGTGAGACCGCATCAATCTCTTTAATTTGGAAAGCAAAGAGGTCCTTCTTTTCCTTAAGAACATTCTCTTTCTCCCGAAGCTCTTTTAATTCTTTATTAAGATCATTGAGTTTTACATATTGTGTTTTATAATCTTCCAATTCTTTTTCGAGTTGTGCAAATTCATCTAGAAAATCAATGTGTGTCTCTGCTCTTAATAAAGATTGGTGTTCGTGTTGTCCGTGCAAATCAACAAGTAAGTCACCTACTTCTTTAATAATATTTAATGTTACCGGTGTATCGTTCAAAAAACATCTGTTTGTTCCTTTTAGAGAAACTTCCCTTCTTATTATTAGTTCATCGTAAAGATCAATATCATTTTGGCTCAATAGCGTTTTTACTTTTCGATTGCCGCTGATATCAAATACACCTTCGACGATAGATTTTTCAGCACCTTTCCTTACAACTTCTGTTGAAGCTCTTTCACCAAGCAGTAAACCCATCGCATCAATTAAAATAGATTTACCGGCTCCGGTTTCACCGGTAATAATATTTAAGCCGCCGGCAAAGCCAACTTCGATGTTTTCGATAAGCGCGTAATCTTTTATTAGTAGTGATTTTAGCATGTAAAAATGTGAATATGTTAAACGAATATTATAAATGAAATGATTAACTATCAAGGTTCGTGAATTTTTTAATTTCAATCCATCAACAAATTGACAAACCTTGAATGTTTGTCTATATTTGAAGCCCAAATTTGAAAAAGATTGTTCTTAGTTAGAAAATTTCATCGCGGGTCAGTCAATAATTAATATTATTGACTAGATAAAGTGGAGTCTCGGTTTATCGGGAGTAGCTCGTGGGGCTTGTCTCACCGAAATAAAATGTAGGCGGACTCATAACCCGAAGGTTCTTAAAAATAAAAATTACATCGCGGGGTGGAGCAATTGGTAGCTCGTCGGGCTCATAACCCGAAGGTTCTAGGTTCAAGTCCTAGCCCCGCTACTAAGAAAAAATCCTCAACTGTCTTAGTTGGGGATTTTTTATTTGTGGTGATCAGGATAGGTTTTGGCGTTCTAAGTTGAGTCCCGACTTTAATCGGGACGAAATCCCGATCCGAGTTTCGAGAAATCGGGAGCTTAGCCCCGCTACTAAGAATAACCTCATATAAATTTTCTTGCTTTACAACAAACAATTGCATTATAGACTAATCTACCGGCCTTGAATTTTCATTATTATTAGAAATCACTTGCGTAACTTAAAAGTTACATATATATTTGCGTAACTTTAAGGTTACATATAATGAAGAGGGATATAATACAAAGATGGTTTTTTGAACAACGACCCGAGATCGTTTGGGAATTTTTAACCGACCCGGAACTAATAGCACAATGGCTGATGAAAAACAATTTCAAACCTATTGTAGGGCATAAATTTAATTTTTATTCAAAACCAAAAATTAAATTTGGGTTCGACGGTATTGTTTATTGCGAGGTGTTGGAAGTGCAACCTTACAAAAAACTTGCATATTCATGGAAAGGCGGACCAGGCAACGGTAAAATTACCCTTGATTCAATTGTAACATGGACGTTAACAACAAAAAAAAATGGAACAGAACTTCAATTAGAGCATACCGGCTTTAAGGGAATAAAAAATTATTTTGCTTATCTGGCAATGAATAAAGGCTGGGGTTCACAAATCAGAAATAGATTAGAAACATTATTATTAAACAATATGAAAGAAATAAAAAAATGACTGATCCATTTTTAGCTATTGCAGATCCAAGTCGGAGGCAAATGCTTAATCTGCTATCAAAAGAAAGTTTAACGATTAACTCGCTTGCAGAAAATTTTGATATTAGCAGACCGGCGGTTTCTAAGCACGTCAAAGTTCTTTATAATGCCGGCTTCATCGATATCAAAAACATCGGGAGAGAACATTACTGCATCCTAAAACAAGATGGATTTGATGAACTACAAGAGTGGATTGATTATTTCGATAACTTCTGGGGTTCTAAACTGAAGAAACTGGAAGCACTATTAAACAATAAATTAAAATAAAGAAAGGTTGTTTTTATGAAATACATTGAAATCATTTCTATACCGGTATCAAATCAAGAAGCAGCAAAAAACTTTTACGTAAACCAAGTTGGTTTTAAAGTTACTTTTGAATTAGAGGCGCCGCAAGGTAAATGGATTCAACTTTCTTTACCTGATGACAATACATCAATAACATTAGTTACCGGGCCCATGCATGCCAAGGCCGGGAGTGTAAAAGGCACCGTTATTATGACGGATGATATTGAAAAAGATGTAAAAACTCTACGGAACAAAGGTATTCAATTGCCCGATATTCAGAGTTTTCATTATGGTAAAATCACTACTTTTTCGGACCCGGATGGGAATCAATGGGTTTTGAAAGAAGCCTCTCAATACCAAAAGTAATGTAAGCTTTAAATCCAGGGCAATTAAAAATATGGTATAAATAAATGCTGCCGGTTCAACTGGTAAGTTCGCTTACTAATTAAAAACTACTTTAAGGAGTACTATCTCTTATTGAGATTGTACTCCTTTGTAAATATTTCACTGCCGCTCATTTTAATGATTCCGCAACAAATCCTATTGCACTTTTTTACTAATCATTTTGTTATAGCATTATCAAGACATAGAGGGTGAAATGGAAGGATTGATAATTTTATCAGCTATGCTTCTGTTTATATTGCTATTCATTCACAAAGCAATTAAAATTATAAAAGAACTCAACACTGATAAGTAACAAAATTTATTGCATATAGTTTCTTTATCATTTCAAAAAACTCCCCTAATTAGTAGGCATTAAAATTTCTTTTCACTTTAAAGCAACTTATTTGAAACTTCTCCCGTCATAAGCAATAGAGAACGGAAAATATTGGTAACATAAAAATTAAATCATAATATGGGGGGTATTATGAAAGCCATAAGAAACTTATCGCTTTCACTTTTAACGGTTCTACTCTTAACAGCAACAACATTTGCCCGTACAGAAAACGGCGAATTCGACAACACAAGCAAAGACAAATTCCCGGTAATTGAAGCAAATCTTTTGGTTGGTTTGCATTCCGATAATGAAGGACTGCGAATCAGCAGCGCCTATTACCTTGGCGAGTTAAAATCCCAAAAAGCAGTGCATCAATTAATGAGCATACTGAGAGATGACGAAAGTTATCCGGCTAGAATAGTTGCTGCTTTATCATTAATTAAAATTGGCGATCCCCAGGGTGTCTATATGGTACAGCGAACATCATTATTCAATACACAAGAAGGCGTTAGAAAGATGAGCGAGAGATTTTATTTATCCTATCTTTTCAAAAAATATCTCGAGCAGCATCCTGAAAAGACAAACGATTTAGCTTATATCAAATTCTAATCCGCCAGAGGCGGACGAGAAGTTAGGTGCAATTCCCCGGCGCTTGTTGCAAATGAGAGTCGGGGCTTGCCCGGAGTTTCATACCATTGATTTTCTGCGTCCCCGTAACAAAAACCCGGCAAGTGATTTTTTGCTTACCGGGTTTCTATTCTTTAATATGAGAGTGAAATTATTCTACCCGTGGTAAAATCAAATAAATCATCTTTGTTAACAATTTTTATTCCTTTCATAAGATCGAATTGGGATTTATTCATCGCCTCTAAACACATTGGACAGACAGCAATTGTAACACCTCTTTCTAATAACTTTGTTACAAGAATTTTGGACGGTTCAAACTTATTAAACTCGAGGCTCTTTGAATTAGTAAGCACAACTTCGGGTGCATTAATATCCATAAAAACAAATACATCTTTGTTTTCTGAAAATTTTAGAGCAATGGTCAAACCCATTAATACTTTATGGGGATTATCCAAACCGCTTGAAATATGAATTAATACTCCCTCACCTTTAGAGTTTTGTGCAAATAGAAACGAAGTAAAAAATAAAAGTAGTAAAGTACTGCGAACAATTTTCATTACGCCTCCGATTCAAAAATTTGATGATGCAGTCCCGGAATCATCTACAATAAAGAAATACTCGCTGAATGTAGAAATATTTTCATGATCATAGCTCTGAATCTTTAATCTGTAATGCACGGAACGCCTAATATCCGACGGGATTTCCCACTCGAACGACCCGGTGTTTGGAGTAGAAATTGTTAAGTAAGATTTAAATTCACTCTTACGGTATAAATAGATTTTAACATTTTGTACTTCATCGGGAAAGTCCCATTTAATTGTATGCTTAGTCCCCGGTTGCCAGGTGTCTCTGTACACCGGTGATGTAACTCTTAAATCGCCGGGAACAATCGGGGCAGCTATATCATCTCCGCTAAAATTATTTTCTTCTCTAACGGAACATGATATGAAAATGAATCCGCTTACCAAAATTAATACTGTTATTAATTTTATTTTCATAGTCTCACCTTTAGTTTGTTTGAGGTGATTTATCATTTTGATTAATATAGTTGTAATAATTAAAATCTATTTTATCTACTACAAGGCAGCCGGAAAGAATATCATGCAGTGCTTGCTTCTTTTCAGTAAATGCTGCCATAATATATCCAACACATAGAATAAATCCGGATAGATACTTCCCGAAGTATCTTCCCGTAGCTTTACCAAACGAAATTTTATTCCCGAATATATCAGTAACCTTGATGCCGATTATTATTTTACCAAGAGTTCCTTGCTTATTGGAAGATTCCATCAAAGCAAAATAGAGCCATTCACCAATAATGCTTATTGCCGATACTATTATAATGATCATAAGCAATAGAAGAAAGACAGAACTGTTTAATTCAGAATCATAATAACTTTGAAAAATGATTGAAGTAAAATTTTCCTCATCATAGTGATAATATTCGGAGAAAAGACCAAACATAAAAAAGAACCAAACCGGCACAAAAAGTATTAACTTAACAAATCCTAATATTGCATGATCGAGAAGATATGCACCGAACCTTTGCCAGAAGCCGGCATATTTTGGTTGATTATTCAAAACAGCCTCTATTTACTAATCAATATAAAAATTGGGACGTTAAGTTTAAATCAGAACTTTTTAGAATAAGCTAATTGGTGCGATTTTATAAATAAATCCAACTGCCATTTGCCGCTGAATTTACTTTGGTCCGTTTGGATGATTCAAGAATTTTCTGTCCCACCCAACTTTTAGCATCCGTCTCCCCATGCACTAAAATTACACGCTTTGGTTTTACACCGGCAGCAATTTTTAGAAGATCCTCTCTTTTAGAATGAGAAGGAAAATAAAAACGATCGATATAACATTTAACTTTTTGAGGTTGGCCAAATTCAGTTAATATAATTTCATCTCCTTTCACCGAGTTCATGATTCTATAACCGGGAGTTTGAGGATCCATATACCCTACTCCATATATTGCAAATTGTTCTTGTTGAAGCCAATAATTCAGTAGCTTAAATGACGTGGTTCCTTGAAGCATCATTCCGCTTGATGCAAGGACTATACCCGGATTCTTTTTGAACTCGTTATAATCTTGAATCTCCAACAAATTGATTTGCGGAATTTCTTTTAATTCTAATTCAGATGATTTCCTTCGGGTTAAATATCTGTTTGTATCATAGACTTTTGAAATATCTCTTCCTATGCCGCCGGTATAAATATGAGCCTCGGTTAACATTCTTTTTTGAATCAATTCATAAATTGAAGCAAGCATTTCTTGTGTTTTACCAAGTGCAAATACCGGTATTAATACGGAACCTCCTTTGTGCAAAATATTATTTACCGATTTCGTAAACCTTTTTAATTCCGCTTCCCATGTTCCCAGTTTCGTAGAATCAGTAGAACCATAGGTAGTCTCAAGAATTAGCGTATCAATTTTATTTACTGATTTCAAATCAGCTCGGACCATTATTGATTGATCTGAAAGGTTAATATCGCCGGTATAAAATATTTTATTGCCGGCGTGTTCAATTAAAATTCCAGCAGATCCGAGAATATGACCGGCATCTTTAAACAAAATTTTTATCTGCTCGTTTCCTTCATGCCGTAATCCTTTAAGGAAAATCAAATTATCATATTCTAATTCACGCATACTTCTCACGAGCAGATTAATTTCTTCATGCGTATAAATTTTCATCCCGTTTTCTAAATCTTGTTTTTCCAGCAAGATATTTGCGGCGTTATGAAGTGTAATATCTGCTATCTCTTTTGTCTGGGGTGTTGAATAGATAATTACATGAGGAAATCTTTGAATTAAAAAAGGGAGCGAACCGATATGGTCCTGGTGCGCGTGCGTGATAAAAACAAAATCAAGCGGTAGTTGGGTAAGCAGATCAAAACTTGGAATCCCTTCTACCCCTTCTTTTTTCGGGTCGATGCCGCAATCAAGAAGAATACCGGTGCCGGAGATATTTAAGTAAAAACAGCTCGCACCTATTTCGTCTGCTCCGCCGAGTGGAAGAAATTTGATCATATCAGATTTTAATTTGGTTTAGTATCTCTTCGCTGCATACTATTTGTATTTTCTCAAACAATTCTCTTTCTTCCATACGGATATGCTGCTCTAATAAATTACCAAGTTGATCAAGAACGTTCTCGTTATCATCACCGGCTTTGAGCTTATCGATCAATGATGAAATCTGTTTATGTTCATCCAACATTCTTTTCAACAGCTTATCAAGTTCCTGATCGATCCTTTTAACAACCGGCAGAAGAATTTTTTCTTCATTCTCAAAATGCTTCTTTAGTTCGGAACCGAAAAAATTAATTGTGTATTCCCTTTTACCTACAACATCAACCGGCAGTCCTTTATACGGAGGAGAATTTTTCTTGATTAATTGAGCGAGGATTAATCCTTCATGATGATCTTTTGAGAGCTTAACTAAGTTTTGATGCCTTTTCAAGTTTTATCTTTCTTTTTTGTTCTAATCTTTCACGGAAGAGCTGGCCAATCTCAGCTCCAACAATGAAAATACATGATGAGTAAAAAACCCAGAGGAGAATAACAATAATCAATACGAAAGCACCGTAGAGCGCGCTTTGCCCAAGAAAATTTCTTATATAATAACCGAAGATCAATCGTGCGG
The DNA here is from genome assembly GCA_040755055.1 of Bacteroidota bacterium. Taxonomy (GTDB): domain Bacteria; phylum Bacteroidota; class Ignavibacteria; order Ignavibacteriales; family Melioribacteraceae; genus DYJK01. The sequence continues at coordinate 15,699 of JBFMBS010000038.1, read as the reverse complement.
CTTCCCACATAAGTGTTGTCCAGAATGCACTAATCAGTGCAACGCGCTTAGGAAGTTTTTCATACGGAATTAGGTAATACAAGAAAAAAAACAATACTAACATTATTGCTATTGATGAAATTCTGACTATGGAATTCCATAATTCGCTGATGTTAAAACTACTTGCTGCTGTTGATGTGTTTGCAACTTCAATAATTAAATTGAGAGAAGGAAGAATAAATATCGAGAGAAGTATAAAAATTAAAAGTAGAATTACCATCCCCAAATCTCTAAGCATTCCGATAAAAGCACTTTTTTGAATGTGGGTATGAAAAATTTGATTAAGTATTGTCCGCATACTGCTGAAAATCCATGTTGAAGTCATCAATAAACCGATAACACCTAAGTAGCCGGCAACGGTTTTATATTCAAAAACTTCGGGAAGACGTGTTGCGATTATCTTTTTTGTGTAATCAGCATAAATCGGGTAAGGTATTACCGTATCGATGATTTGAAAAATTTGTAATTGCAGAGCGGATTGATCAAAAATATTCCCGAGCAATGAGAAGATCAGCAGTATCAGAGGCACTATCCCGAGAAAAAGAGAATAAGCAATACCGGCACCGGAAAAAAATAAATTGTGTTCGTCGATTCTCTTGAACAATCCAAAGATATAATGCTTGATGAATGCGATTATCTTCTGAATAACCGGATGTGATATTACAGAATTGATCAATTCAAATAGTTTAAATTCCGACATCTATCCCCCGATGGGGTGGCTCATAATATTAGATATTGAATTGTAATACAAATCTGATAAATGATCTAATCCAAACTCGTATTGATCATTAATTACCAGTCTGTTACCCCCGGTTTCACCCATAAATTGAAAAGGTGTAAAACTTCTAGAAACAATCTCTTCAAATTTTTCTTTGTTATCAGGATTTATCGAAATTATTACGCGCGATTGGCTCTCCGAGAAGAATGATAAATCTTCTCTTGTATTTACATGAACTTTTACTTTTGCACCAATTAGTTTTTCAGGGTTAATGATGCAGCATTCTGCAAGAGCGGTCATAATTCCGCCATCGGAAATATCGTGAGCAGAATTTATCAACTCGGAATCTATCAGCTCGTGTAAAAGTGTATGAAGATCTTTCTCTGTCTGTAAATCTATTTTTGGTGGCTCTCCCTTAACTAAATTGTGTATCACTTTTAAATATTCACTGCCGCCGATTTCTTCGTAATCGGTACCTAACAGATAGATTAAATCACCTTCGTTCTTGAATTCAGCCGTAGTAATATTTTCTAATTTTTCTATCAAGCCAACCATACCAATTACCGGTGTAGGATATACAGAAGTATCGGGACTTTCATTATAAAAACTTACATTGCCGCCGGTAACCGGTGTGTTGAAAAATCTGCAAGCCTCGCCCATTCCTTCAATTGCTTTTTTGAAAGTCCAGTACATTTCAGGTTTGTATGGGTTGCCGAAGTTCAAGCAGTTTGTAATCGCCAGTGGAATTCCGCCCGAACAAACAACGTTGCGTGCTGATTCTGCCACAGCAATTTTTGTTCCCTCTTTCGGATTCAAATAAACGTATCTGCCGTTACAATCTGTTTTTGCAGCTAACGCCTTATTCGTTCCCTTTATATAAATTACGGCTGCATCGGAACCGGGGCCAACAACTGTATTTGTTCTAACCATCGAATCATATTGTTCGTACACCCATTTTTTTGATGCAATGTTTGGTGATGCAATTATTTTTTCAAAAGTTGTAGCGATGCAATCCGGTTCTGTTAAAGTCTTAGGATTAAAATTTCTTGTTTCATTTAAATATTTCGGTTCTTTTGTATCACGTAAATAAACCGGCGCATTACCGCCAAGAACTAATTCTTGCGGATCAATCTCTGCTTTTTTCTCGCCCTCGTAATTTATTTTCAACTTTGGATTATTTGTTACCGTACCGATTATTTCACAATTCAAATCCCATTTTCTAAAAATTTCTTTTACTCGCTCTTCTTTGCCTTTCTTGGCAATTACTAGCATTCTTTCCTGGCTTTCTGAAAGCATGATCTCGTATGCACTCATTCCTTTTTCGCGTAAGGGTACTTTGTTTAGATCTACCATCATTCCGGATTCACCTTTTGCACTCATCTCGGAAGTTGAACAAGAGATACCGGCAGCACCCATATCCTGAATACCAACAACCAATCCTTCTTTAATAATCTCCAATGTAGCTTCGAGTAAAAGTTTTTCGGTGAAAGGATCACCTACTTGAACAGATGGTCTCTTTGCTTCGGATTTTTCAGATATTTCTTCCGATGCAAACGTTGCACCATGAATTCCATCGCGTCCGGTGGATGAACCGACAATCATTACCGGGTTGCCTTCGCCTTTCGCAACTGCCGATACCACGTAGTCAGTATCAACAATCCCGATAGCCATAGCGTTAACAAGAGGATTCCCTTTGTAACATTCATCGAAATAGACTTCGCCGGCAACAGTCGGAACGCCGAAACAATTTCCGTAATCGCCGATTCCCTTAACTACTCCTTCAAACAGATATTTTGTGCGAGCATCATCGAGTGTTCCAAAACGGAGTGAGTTCAGTGAAGCAATCGGGCGCGCGCCCATTGTAAAAATATCCCTGAGAATTCCGCCAACACCGGTAGCGGCTCCCTGATATGGTTCTACCGCAGATGGATGATTGTGACTTTCTATTTTAAATGCAATTGCAAGTCCGTCGCCTATATCAACAAGTCCGGCATTTTCCTCACCGGCTCCAACCAATAATCTACCACCGCTTCTAGGTAAGGTCTTCAACAAGGCAATAGAGTTTTTATAGCTGCAATGTTCGCTCCACATAACGGAAAAAATGCCAAGTTCGGTAAAAGATGGGGTTCTGCCAAGTCGCTTGCAAATCCAGCCGTATTCTTCTTCGGTTAATCCGTGCTCTAAAGCTAATTGCAGATTTACTTCCGGTTCTTTCATTTTCTCTTCAGTAATTCTGATTTTATTGTGCGAATATAAGAATTTTTTTCGGGTTGGTATCTTGAAAAATCTTTTTCTATTCGTTGCGCTCTTTGCGTTATCTTGATATTCACTTTGCGTACTTGTGTGGAAAACTCCTCGTTTTTTCTCTTGCAAAGTCGCAATGGTTCGCTAAGTTCGTAAAGAAGTAACAAACTTCTGTAATTGCTACTCATACCAAACATTCCTATTTTTTAATCGTCTTAAATACTAACAACAAAACAAAAACGGGCAGTCGATGCAGAATAATTTTTACAACCACAAATACTGGATATTTGCCGGTCTAATTATCATAGGATTGGTTCTCATGCTTTACCCATTTGCTACTTACGATTCATTGAGTATGAAAATTACCCGACAAGAAGCGATTGTGTTAGCAAAAGAATTCTTAAAAGAACAAAAAATTAAGACCGATGGTTTTAGTGAAGAAGCTTTCATCGATAACTCACCAATTGAAACAAGATATATTCTAAAAAAACTGGGCGGCAAGGAATATAAGAACTACGGTAAAGATGAAAAGTGGTCGAACTTAAGCTGGATGGTTTTTATACATCAAAATCTTCCCAAACAATTGGAACAAACGAGTTACTGGGTTGATGTTTCCCAGGATGGAAAAGTTTTTGGTTTTAAATCTACCATACCCGATTCTTCCTCACTCCCTTCCTTAAGCAAAACCGAGGCGACCCAAATAATCTCGGATTACTTAATGAAGAAAATCGGGGATGGATTCAGCCAGTACAAACTGATAGAATCGCGTGAAGAAAATTTACGGAATAGAAGAGACCATTCTTTCAGATGGGAGAAGGACGAACCGAAACTTGATGCAAAGATTGTTATAACCGCCCGTGTTTACGGCAATACAATCGGCAGCTACCAGCATTATTTTGAAGTACCTCAAAACGAACGCGAATATTTCGAAGCAACAGAAGCTATTTACGGCACTATCTCGGCAGTTTTTGTAGTCTTTCTAATTTTTCTTGCACTATACTTATTCCTAAAAAAATATCATCAAGGCGAAGTATGGGTGAGCGTTGGAAGGTCTCTCTTTGTAATATATTTCTTTTTAACAATACTGAATCTTATAAATTTTTGGCCCGGCGTCGGATTAGGTACATCTATCGGCAACCTATCATTCTCAAGTACAAAAATAATTTTAGTATTAGTTAATAGCCTTGTTCAATCATTCTTTATGGGGCTATTAATATTCGCATCGTGGACAGTCGGTGAATCATACGCAAGAAGTTTGTGGCCGAACAAGCTGAAAGGAATCGATGCACTTATTAAAGGTCATTTCTTCGCACTTGATTCAGGAATATCTTTGATGAAAGGATTTATTCTTGGTTCTGCCCTAGCGTTAAGTTATATGGCAGTTGGAATAATTATCAATCAACCAAATGCTAAAATATTTTTATCTCCGGCCGGTTTGTTAGAAAGTTTCACTTCGTATCTCCCTTCTGTAGCGGTATTAATTGATTCGGCTACATCCGCTTTGCTGGCATCAATAGTAATTACATTTTTTGTTGTTAATATTTCTTACCAGAGATGGAAAAAGAAATGGGTCTCAATTCTCCTATCGGGGGTTATAACAACTTTGGGATTTATCATCGCATCAACTCCGCCATCGTTAAATAATTTTGGTATTAATATTTTTTCCGGATTTTTATTCGGCTGCGGTATAGCATATATCTATTTCTTATTCGATCTTCTAACGGTTTTAAGTTTGCACTTTACTGCTTTGTTAATTTCAAAGACATATACTCTCTACCCGGCAAGTGGCACTTTTTATGAAATTAATTTTATTATTGTCGTCTTAGTAATAATGATAATACCCGCTGTCTATATAATTAGTATGATCAAAAAAGAAGAATTTGTTTTGGAGAATTACGGATTACCTTCGCACATCGCTCGAATTTCCGAAAGAGAGAAGTATAAAAAAGAAATGGAGATTGCCGCAAAAGTTCAGTTGAGTTTGCTGCCCAAGGAAGAACCGAGAGTACCCGGCTACGATATCTCCGGATTGAGTCTCCCGGCAATTGAAGCTGGCGGAGACTATTTTGATTTTGTTAAACTATCCGGTAACAAAATGGGAATAGCTATAGGAGATGTTTCGGGTAAAGGTGTTGGCGCTGCAATTTACATGACTCTTACAAAAGGAATTTTGCAAGCTCATGCCGAAGAAAATGTTTCACCGAGTAATGTGTTAAGCAAAGTAAACCGTTTACTTTACAAAACCATCGAAAAGAATTCTTTTGTAAGTATGTTCTACGCTATACTTGATTTTAATACAAACAAATTACTTTACTCACGTGCCGGACACAATCCGGGCATTTTATGTAGTGAGAATAGCGGCAGTACAAAATTATTAATGAGCAAAGGTATGGCGTTGGGATTGGAAGAAGGAACGAAATTCACTTCTACATTAAACGAAGAAACAATCGAAATAAACAAAGGCGATCTTGTAGTTCTCTACACCGATGGTTTTACCGAAGCAATGAACGAAAGACAAGAACAATACGGCGAACAAAAATTGATTAATACAATAAAAGAAAATAAAGATAGATCCGCACGTGAATTGATCAACCTCATATTAAAGGATGTCAGAAAGTTTGTTGATAACTACCCACAACATGATGACATGACGATTGTAGTACTTAAAAAAAGTTAAGGGAAATTTTATTGATAAGGATAAAACGGATTTTATATCCGTGGTTCCGCTTAATTATTTTATATTAAAATCATAGCTCGCCTGGCTATACTTCACACATTATATCCAAAGTTTTTTCGGCTTATTGAGTATCGGCTCAAATAGATATATAATTACGTTGTGATTTTTAGATATTTCCTTTAATTGTTATAAAAATTTCTCTTCCTTTTTGATATACACTCTCAAAAATATTAACAACAGATAGATTCCCTTTCCAGTTCATATTATTCTCCAAACAAATCAATTTTGAAAATTTAAAAACCGGTAATAGAAGAAATTAATCTATACGGAAATCAATCGAGGGAAAACATGAAGGATGAATCTATAACTAAAAAAGAATTGATTGCAGAACTTAGAATACTAAGAAGAAAGTTAAAACGATTAGAAAAAATCTCTCCCCCTAATCAGACCAATAAACCGGCAAACCATAAAAATCACTATTTAATTTTAGAAAGTATAATTGGGAGTACAAACGAACCGGTTTTTTCTGTTGATAAGAACTACTGCTACACAAGCTTTAATAAAAGTCACGCCAAAATAATGAAATCAATTTATGGTACCAATATTGAAATCGGCAAAACTATACTTGAATATATGACTGTTAAGAAAGACCGGAATATTGCCAAGCAGAATCTTAAAATAGCTTTATCCGGTAAACAAATAGTTAAAGAGGCATATTCCGGTGATGAATTGAAATCACGACGCTATTTCAGGGTATCACACAGCCCTATCAAAAATAGCAAAGGTAATGTAATAGGTGCTGCAGTAATTGCACAAGATATAACCGATCACAAAAAATCTGAAGAATATTTATTTAAAGAAGCCGAACGTGGGAAGTTGCTTCTACAATTATATGAAAAATCTTTTCGGTTAATGGATAAAGATTTGTACGATTTTGCTCTCGATATTGCTGTTAACATTACGGAAAGCAAGATCGGTTTTTTACATCTAGTATCAGATGATCAAAAGAATATTATTCTTACCACATGGAATAATGAAGCACTAAAAACATGCACAACTTCATATATTACACACTACCCTATTGAAGAAGCCGGGAACTGGGTTGATTGTGTTCGGCAAAAAAAGCCGGTAATATATAATGACTATAAGAACTCGCCCAATCAAAAAGGTTTACCCGGGGGTCATGTCGTAATAACAAGATTTATGAGCGTTCCGGTTATAGAAAATGACAAAGTTAAAATTATTTTCGGTGTTGGAAATAAACACGATAATTATGATGACAATGATACAATTAATATTCAACTGGTTGCTAATGAATTTCAAAAAATTATTAAACAACATCATTACGATCATGCACTAAAGCAAAGTGAGTATCGGTTGAACGAAGCAGAACGTATTGCAAATATCGGGTGTTGGGAACTAGATTTAACAAAAAACCTACTTATATGGTCAAACGAAATCTACCTGATATTTGAAATCAACCCTGAACAATTCGGCGCCTCTTACGAAGCTTTTCTCGATACTGTCCATCCTGATGATAGAGAAACAGTAAACAATGCATATATAAATTCTGTTAAAGGCAAAACTCCTTATTCAATCGATCATCGTTTATTATTCCCAGATAATAGAATAAAATTTGTTCATGAAGAATGTCAAACTTTTTACGATGAGAATGGAACACCACTCCGATCAATTGGCACCGTCCAAGATATAACCGGGCGTAAACTTATAGATAATGCCCTTAAGGAAAGCGAACAGAAATTGCGTAGTGTATTCAACACAGTTGAAGAAGCTTTGTCATTGAATGAAATAATTTTTGATGATAATGGTGAGATTGCTGATTACCGGGTACTTGAAGTTAATCCGGCTTTCGAAAAAGATACCGGTTTGAAAAGAGAATTTGCAATTGGCCAAAATGCAACTTCCCTTTTCGGTTTAACTTCAAGCTATATAAACCAATTCTGGAAGGAACATATAAATGACGATCGCCCTATTACAACAGATATGTATATTGAACAAACAAAAGCCTGGAAACATATTATCACTTCAAAGCCAGTTAATAATAGGTTTGTTATTTCCTATACAGATATCTCAGAGCGAGTTGCATATGAAAAAGAACGTGAAGCAAATCTTTGGTTTTTTGAAAGTATGGATAAAATTAACAAGGCATTACAAAGTTCCTACGACTTCGAACAGATGATGAATAATGTATTGGATGAATTACTTTCAGTTTTAGGATGCGATCGTGCATGGTTAGTTTATCCTTGCGATCCATCCTCACCTACATGGCGTGTTGCAATAGAAAAAACTAAACCTGAATATCCGGGAGCGTTAGGATCACCAAAAGATTTTCCGACAGATAAAAACGCAAAAATGATTTTCCAAACAATATTGAATTCAAATACTCCGGTTCAATTTGGACCTGGAGCAAAGAACCCACTTCCCAAAGAGGTTGCAGAGCAATTTAATGAACAATCACAACTAGCAATGGCTGTTGTTCCTAAAGTTGATAAACCGTATATGTTCGGAGTTCACCAGTGTTCTTATCCCCGTGTTTGGACACCGGATGAAGAAAAATTTTTAAACGAGGTAGGAAGACGATTAACTGATGTATTAACAAGCATATTAATGTACCGGGATTTAAGCAGACGAGAAAAAGAATTAAAAGATGCACAGCGTATCGGTTCATTCGGTAATTGGGATTGGGATGCGTTAACTGATACCATCACCTGGTCCGAAGAATATTATCGAATCTATGGTTTTGATCCAACTCAAAAACCACCAGGTTATGAAGAACATTTAAAAACATATTCGAAAGAAAGCGCCGCAAAACTTGACGAAGCTGTAAAAAATAGTATGAAAACCGGTAAACCATATGAATTAGATTTAGAACAAATACGCAGCGATGGAACAAAAAAATGGATTACGGCAAGGGGTGAATGTAAATTTGATTCTTATGGTAATATCATCGGGTTACGCGGTACTGCACAAGATATTACTGAAAGAAAAATGTATGAGCAAGTTATTGCCCGGCTTAATCGTGTTTATAAAGTTTTAAGTGAAACGAATCAATTAATAGTAAGGGAAAAAGACCGTAAACATTTGCTTAAAGAACTTTGCCGTATAACTGTTGAAATTGGCGAACTAAGAATGGCATGGGTCGGTTTCGTTGACGAAAAAACTCATTATGTTATCCCTGAAACCTGGTTTGGTAAAGAAGATAATTATTTATCATGTGTTAAAAACAGTATTGATGACGTTCCTGAAGGTAGAAGTCCGGTTGGAATTGCCATCCGCGAAAACCGCAGCTTATTTTCTACTGATATTTCAAAGCAACCCGAATTACTTCCATGGAGAGATGAAGCGTTAAAGAGAGGATACCGTTCATCTGCAGCATTCCCTATTACAGAAAATCAGAAACCCACCGGCGTCTTTGTAGTTTATGCTGATGAACCGGCATTCTTTACAGAAAACGAGTTGTCTCTTCTCAAAGAACTCACTATGGATATTTCGTATGCACTTGAAAATCTTAATAAGGAAAAAGCGCGTAAAACTGCAGAGGAAGCTTTAGCTATTAGTGAAAAAAAATTCAGAACAATTTTTGAAAATATTCAAGATATATTCTTCCAAACAGATAATGATGGAATAATCACTACAATCAGTCCATCTGCAGAAAGATTTACGGGTTTTACACCCGAAGAATTGATTGGCAAACCAGCAGCAGATGTTTATTATAATAAAGATGACCGGGATCTATTTCTTCAAGAAGTCCGATTAAACGGAGAAGTGATTGATTATGAAATTCGCTACAAGACAAAAAGTGGAGGAATAATTTATACCTCAATGAATGCACATTGTCTCTATAATAAAGCCGGAGAAATGATCGGTATTGAAGGATTGATAAGAGATATTACTGAGCGAAAAATATCAGACATGGAAATTAAAAAACTGTATGAAGCTGTTGAACAAAGTCCGGCATCAATCGTAATCACAGATCTTAAAGGTAACATTGAATATGTAAATAAAACATTTGAGGAGACAACCGGGTACACTCAAAGTGAAGTCATCAATCAAAATCCAAGAATATTAAAATCCGGTCATATGCAAGAAGAAGATTACAGAAAGTTTTGGTATACAATTTCTTCCGGTAAGACTTGGCGGGGTGAGTTCCTGAATAAAAAGAAAAATGGTGATTTATACTGGGAAGACGCTACAATCACTCCAATTAGAGATAAAGATAGTAACATCACCAACTATTTAGCAATCAAACAAGATATAACTGAAAAGAAAAAAATTATGGAAGAACTAATACTCGCAAAGGAGAGGGCTGAAAAATCAGATAAATTAAAGACGGAATTTCTTGCACAGATGTCGCACGAAATTAGATCGCCCATGAATGTTACCTTAAACTTTATGGGTTTAATAAAGGAAGAACTTCAGGATAAGATGACTCCGCAATTAGAAGAGTATTTCAACTCGGCCGATCTTGCCGGTAAACGACTAATCAGAACTATTGAACTAATACTTAACACAGCCGAAATGCAGATTGGTTCTTATGAGCCAAGCTGGAGTAATGTTGATCTTGAAAAGGATATTCTATTTCATCTTATAAGAGAATATAGTGGACAAGCAGCATCAAAAGGTTTGGAATTTATATTAACAAGTAACCGTATTAACAAAACAGTATATGCCGATTCGTATAGCATTGATAAAATATTCAGCAACCTGATTGATAATGCTATTAAATATACTATGAAAGGTAAAGTAGAGGTAATCATCGATAAAGATAAAAATGAGAATATAAACGTTGCTGTTGTAGATACCGGTATTGGAATATCGGAAGAGTTTATACCAAAATTATTTGAACCTTTTATGCAAGAAGAGAGGGGATATTCAAGAAGGTATGAAGGGAACGGTTTAGGATTAGCACTGGTAAAAAAATATTGTGATTTAAATAAGGTTAGCATCACTGTTGAATCCGAAAAAGGAAAAGGTAGTAAATTCTTAGTTACTTTTTATCAACAGGCATAATGCCAATTATGGGGTAAGATCATGAATAATAAACCTAATTTGTTAATCGTAGAAGACGATGAACTTAGTCGTAAAGCATATGAAGTTGTTTTTTCTAAAAGATTTAACGTGATCATCTGCAAAAATGATATCGAATTCGAACAGATTGTCAATTCACACAAGTTTGATATTTTCATAATTGATATATCATTAGTAGGTATGAAAGACGGCATACAAATAATAGAAGAGCTAAGACAGATGGAAAACTATAAATCATCACCGATTATTGTTGTTACAGCAAATGCTTTTAAAAAGGACGAAGAAATATCAATGGCAGCCGGTGCGGATAAATTTATACGTAAACCGATTGATAACCGGCTTTTAATGGAAGAGGTTTATTCTCTTCTAATCAAGAATTAGAATTTATATGAATTCACAGAATAAATTTGATTAAAATATTAATGACAAGATAAAGTTTATCCCCTCAATGCTTTGATCGGCTGAATCAAACTTGCTCTTCGCGCCGGGTACGCTCCAAAAAATATTCCGATGAAACACGAAATAACGACCGAGATAAAAATCGATTGCTCGGTAATCATTGCATTGAAATCGCTGAAGTGATTTATTAATGATGTACCGATAATGCCTGCAACAACACCGAGGAAACCGCCGACACTGCTCAGTATTGCAGCTTCCAACAAAAATTGAATTAGTATATCATTTGGCTTTGCACCGACAGCCATTCGCAGACCGATCTCCGGCGTGCGTTCTTTTACAGAGAGAAGCATCATCGCAAGAATACCAACACCGCCAACAAGCAAAGACAATCCGGCAACACCTGAAATCAGAAATGTAAATGAATTGCTCGTTTCATTTTCTGCTTTCAATGTTGTGTACATATTTTGAATTGTGAAGTCATCTTCTTTATCGCGGAGATTTAATCTGTGCCGCTCGCGCAGTAATTCTCTAATTTCATCTTCTGCAATTTTCATTTCATTTTTATCCTTCACTTGCACGTAAATATTTTTTATGTAATCGACATTAAACAAACGGCGCATTCCGGATTGTATCGGAATAAAAATTACTTCATCTTCGTCTGCACCATCGTAACTGGAACCTTTCCTCTGCAAAACTCCGATAACCTCAAACGGAACATTATTGATCCGTATAAACTCACCGATAGGATTTACGTCATAAAATAAATTATCGACCATTTTCGTTCCAATAATTGCAACACGCGAAGAAATTTTATTTTCTTCTTCCGTAAAAAATCTTCCGTAATCAATTTTAAAATTTCTAATTGCCGGATAATCCAGGGTTGTTCCGATAACTCTGCCGCTCGTAGTTGCATTTCCATATCTTATCAGGAACGATCCGTCTTGAGTCGGGGCAATTTTATCGATTGATTCACACTCTTCAATTATTGCATCGCTGTCTTTTAATTTAAGCGTGTTCACTTTTTGCGTCTGCCGCTTCCGCCCGATTACCTCTTTAATTTTTCCGGCATCGATTGTAATTAAATTGCTTCCCATCGATTCGATTTGCGAAAGCATTTTATTGCGCGCGCCTTCGCCCAAGGCAGTCATAATTATTACCGATGTAATGCCGACTGTTATCCCGATTAGAGAAAGTACAACGCGCAGTTTGTGAATGAACAACAGCCGGCGAATTGATTTTATAATTCTTATCAGTTTCATTTATCTTAATGCTTCAACCGGTTCAAGTTTTGCGGCTCTTTTTGCCGGAAAGAATCCCGATGCAATTCCGATTAATGTGGAGATGATAAAACAAATAAACAGCACACCCCATGAAATTGAAAACGGAATATCAAAAAATCTCGGACCCACTTGAGAAAGAATTACAAGTCCGGCAATTATTCCGAGCGCTCCGCTCAATATTGTTATCGATGATGCTTCAATAAGAAACTGTGCTAAAATATCTTTCGATTTTGCGCCGACTGCTTTTCGCAAGCCGATTTCTTTGACACGCTCGTTAACTGAAATCAACATCAGGTTTGCAATTACGATACTTCCCACAATTAGAGATATTGCAGCTACAAGCGGCAAATAGAGATTGAACATTTTTGTCGCATCTTTAATCATCTCGCCGACCATAGTTGGTGTTATAATTATAAAATCATCGTCATCTTTAGAAACGATGCTGTGCCGCTCTCTCAAAATTTGTGCAACTTCATCCGCTGTTGTGGGAATTATACTTTCATCGGCTGTTAATAATTTTCCCATCATTAAATAATCCAGATTCACAACTCTTCGCAGCAGAGTATTTAACGGCACGATGATCTCGCTGTCTTTATCGATGCCGTGCGGATCCATTCCACGCGGACCAACTACACCAATAACTTGAAAAGGAATGTTATCAACTCTAATCTGCTGTCCGATCGGATCGGCACCGCCGAATAATTCTTTTACAATATTGGGTGCAATAAGAGCAACGCGAGACAAATTTTTGTCCTCTGTATCATCGAAGAATCTGCCTTTAACAACATCAATATTCCAAACACTTTCGGCTGAAGTAGTTTGCCCTGAAATAGCAGCGGTGCTGTTTTTTCCTTCGTAAGAAACTTGCCGGTCGGGTGCAATTTGAATTGCGTCCCATTCAACAACATTATCCACTCGCTCTGCAATCTCTTCGAAGTCTTCCGGTTTTAGATTCATTAATGCTGCGCTTGCCGGTCTTTCATGCCCTCCTTCCATCCTACCTTTGCCGGCAACAACCATTATTGTGTTCGAACTAAAAAGTTTTTGCACTTGTCCCATAATTTTTTCTTGTGTTCCCTTGCCGAGAGAAATAATAACCGTAAGGGCAGCAATGCCGATCATAACACTTAAGAACATGAAGAGCGCTCTCAACTTATGCGCCCACATTGTTTTAAATCCGCTTTTAACAATTCGTTGTAATTGCATTAACTCCTCCAAAAACTTTTTCGAAATTTTGTATTGATTTGTCCGGGGTTAACAGATAATTCTCCTTCCGAATTTTGTGCATCCTGAATATTGTTTTTGTCTTCCGAATTTTTAGAATGGTCAACAATAATTTCCTCGGTAATTTTTCCGTCAACAATTTTTAGAATCCGGTCGGCATGTTCGGCAATTTTTTGATCGTGTGTAATTAATATTATCGTCTTGCCCTGGCGGTTCAAATTTTTGAAGACCTCGATAATTTCAGCACCCGATTTTGAATCGAGGTTGCCGGTCGGTTCATCAGCCAAAATAATTTCCGGATTATTTACAAGCGCACGTGCAATTGCAACTCTTTGCTGCTGCCCGCCGGATAGTTCCGACGGAATATGATTAATGCGGTCGGAAAGCCCTACATTCTTGAGTGCTTCTGCCGCCAATCCTGAAATATCTTTTTTATCGGAATAGATTAACGGAATTTCCACATTTTCTTTCGCGGTAGTTTTCGGCAAAAGATGAAACTGCTGAAACACAAACCCGATTTTTTTATTTCTGATTTCGGCAAGTTCATCAACGGATAAATCCGATACTTCTTTGCCGTCAATTCTGTAACTGCCCGAATCGGGAATATCGAGCAAACCGATAATGTTCATCAATGTTGATTTGCCCGAACCGGACGGGCCAACAATTGCAGTAAACTCTCCTTGCCGTATTTCCAGATTAACATTATCAACAGCTTTAATTTCAGTCGTTCCGTCTTTCTTGTACGACTTGCACAAATCTTTGATGACTATCATTTTTCCTCCTCATGCTTTCATTTATTTAGATTTACTTCACCAGCTATTACTTTCTCGTTTTCTTTGATACCCGATAAAACTTCGAAATATTTTTTATCCGAAACTCCGGTCTCGATATATTTTTTTGAGGGCATTCCGTTTTTCAAAACGTACACAAATGTTTTACCCTCCTCTTTTTTGACCGCATTCTTCGGTACAACAAGCACATCGTCCTTCCTATCATTATAAATTCTGACTGTCGCAGTCATCTCCGGGCGAATCGTTCTCCCTTCTTTCTTTTCCATGTTGATAACGGTTACGTAATTGACAACGTTGTTCTGTATTTCAGCTTTCGGATAAATTGTTTCAACGCGTCCGTTAAATTCTTCGCCGGGATAAGTATCAACAGTGAACGTCACAGTTTGCCCCGGTGCAATTCTTCCAATATCTGTTTCATCAACGTATGCCCAAACTTCAAGTCTGTTTAGATCAATAATTGTAACAAAAGTAGGCGCGGCAAAACTTGCGGCAACTGTTTCACCTTCTTGCGTAGCAACGGAAGCAACAATCCCGTCAATCGGCGAAGTAATTTTTGTGTAACTTAACTGCAGCAATGCAAAATCGAGATCGGCTTTTGCTTGTTCCACTTTTGCAACAGCAAACTCATATTGTTTTTCTATCGATTCCATTTGCTGCGCTGTAGCAACTTCTTTTTCGTTGAGTGCACGGTAGCGTTTCAGTTCTTTCTCTGCAAATTTTTTCTCCGCCTCTGCAATTTCTTTTTGAGCAAGTGCCATTTCCATTTTCGCTCTGTAGCCGGTCGGTTCAATCTCAGCAAGCAAATCACCCTTTCTAACTTTCGAACCGATCTCAACATTCAATTCTTTTACAATCCCGGAAACTTGTGCACCGACTTTTACTTCCGCACCAACTTGTGTTTTGATAATTCCAGTTGCTAAAACAGATTGATTGAGACTTCTCCGCTGAACTTTGATCAGCGAATAATTTCCGGCATCAACATTATCTTCCGAATACAATTTTGAATACGTTAGCCCGGCTATTATAATGATTAATACCGCCGCAATAGTAATTAAACTTATTTTTTTCATATCTCACTTCTAATTTTACTTTTATGATTCTTTGTTTAATATGTAGTCTATAATTTGTACTCAATTCCTATTATTGGTAATGGCATAAAGTCAAACTTAGTTGAGATTTCATTAAAACCGAGACCCCTTATTTTAGTTATGCCACTTTTTGTTGTTTAATGTTTAGTTCGGATTTTATTGCCGTCCTCAATAGATGTAATTTATCATA
>JBFMBS010000037.1:0-34042 GCA_040755055.1 Bacteroidota bacterium | reverse complement strand
ATGATAAATTACATCTATTGAGGACGGCAATAAAATCCGAACTAAACATTAAACAACAAAAAGTGGCATAACTAAAATAAGGGGTCTCGGTTTTAATGAAATCTCAACTAAGTTTGACTTTATGCCTCTCTAATTTTATTATAATAATACTTTTGAAAAAGATATAACATTGGTTGTTGTACTATTTAACTGAAAATTATTAACTACTTGATTCTATAGATGCCGGATGTTTCGATTATTATAATTAATTACAACGTACTCGGATTGCTTGATAACTGTTTGCAATCTTTAGTGTATCACATTAAAGGTGTAACCTTTGAAGTTATTGTCGTAGATAACAAATCGGAAGAAGGAAATGTTGAAGAAATTATTAATAAGTATTCCGGGGTAAGGTTAATAAAGAACAATACGAACGTTGGATTCGCAGCAGCTAATAATATGGCGCTAAACTTTGCCGCCGGTAAGTACATTCTTTTCTTAAATAATGATGTTCTGTTTATTGATAATGTTATTAAGAAGGTTTTTGATTATGCAGAAAATCATAGTGATAAAATATTTACGGGCATCCAGCTTTTAAATGCGGATAAATCCAAACAAGAAAGTGTTGTAAACTTTCCTTCTGTGTGGAATGCTATTACCGAAAACTTTTTCTTGTATAAGATATTTAAACGTTCAGAAATTTTTAATAAGTACTATCAAAATGAAATTGAATTGAGTGAACCAACGGAAGTTGATGTTATCCGCGGTGCTTTCATGTTCTGTCCTAAAGATGAAATAATGAAACTTAACGGCTTTGATGAAAGATTTTTTTTCTATTCGGAGGAAACCGACCTTTGTTATCGGTTTAAGAAGGGCGGCGGTAAAATAGTTTTTTTGCCTAATTTGAAAATACTTCATTACGGCGGTGCCGCTGCGGATCGGGATATTTGGTTCAAGTATAAAAACCAAGCAACCGGAAAAATCCAATTTTACCAAAAACATTTTTACGGATTGAATTTCGTCCTGGTAATATTAATTCACTGGATCGGATTATTAATGCGCAGTGTTATTTTTTCATTTGCCGGTTTAATTTCAATAAATAAAAATTTGATTGTTAAAGGATATTATTTCTTTAAGCAATTATTTGTTTATCCTAAAAATCGATTTAATTGAGCGGATGAAGATACTCCAGGTACTTCCTAAAATTCCTTTTCCTCCCACAGACGGTCACAAAAAAAGTATGTGGGGAGTTATTAAATATCTTTCACAGCTTGGACATGAAATAGAAATTATTGCCTACCGTCAGAATGAGAACCCGGAAAAAGTAAAAACGCAGATAGAGAAGTATGCCAAACTTCACGTTCTTGATGTCAGCACACCCAACAGTTTATCGGGTGCACTGAAAAATTTTGCAAGCCCGATTCCTTATAATCTTTCCAAATACAGAAAAAAAGAATTGAAAGAATTTCTATATGATTTCTTGCGCGGAAACAAATTTGATATCATTCATATAACCAACTCTCATATGGGATGGATAGTTGATGAGGTTCGAAAGTTATCTAATGCACCGGTAGTTCTTAGACAAGAAAATTTAGAATTAACAATAATGGAAAGATATTATCGTAACCAAACCAACCCGGTATTAAAATTATTTTCGTATTTCCAGTATAAAAAGTTTCTTAGATACGAACCGGCACTCTGCTCCAAATTTGATAGGGTTATTATGATGAACGGAGAAGATTCGAGAGGATTACAATCATTAAATCCTTATATCAAGTGTTCGGTCATTCCATTGGGCGTAGAGAAAGAATTATTGTCGCTAAAAAACAGTGAGGAAGAAAAATTATCGATTGCACACATTGGGTCCTTAAATTGGTATCCTAATTTAGATGGTTTTCTGTGGTTTGTTGACAATATTTTTCCGTCGATCGTTGATAAAAAACCAGGCGCAAAACTTTATATTTACGGGAGCGATTTACCAAAGAAAATAAGAATAAGAGAAGATGTTCGTAACAATATAATTGTTAAAGGATTCGTTGGTGATGTATGGAATGAACTGGCTAATAAAGCATTAGTTGTTATACCGCTAAGAATTGGTAGCGGTATCAGGGTTAAAATATTAGAATTGCTTGCTGCCGGTAAATTTGTAGTTACAACATCTATAGGCAAAGAAGGAATTCCGGCAATAAATAAGAAAGAATTATTGATTGCCGATAACGAAATGGATTTTGTTAAAGACATTCTAGATTGTTTTGATCATAAATATAATACACAAGAAATAACTTCAAACGGACGAAAATTGGTAGAAGAAAATTATCTGTGGGAAATAATTGCCAGGCGGTTTGAGATTCTGTATTCGGAATTGGTAACAGAAAAAACAAAATGATCACGATTTTAGAAATATTTTTCTTTATTGTTTTAGTTTTGGTAATTAACTCATTTTTTATTTATCCGTTGGTAATCTATTTATTCGGCAGAAAAAAAAGAGAAATTCAAACTGATTCTAATTATCAACCTACAATATCTATCCTTATAGCTGCTTTTAACGAAGAGAAAGTAATCGAAGAAAGAATTAAAAATATTGCCGGACTTAACTATGATCTCGGCAAGGTAGAAGTGTTAATCGGCTCGGATGATTCATCCGATAGAACAAACGAAATTCTTTTTGAGAATGAAAAAAAATATAGTTGGCTTAAACCGGTAGTATCATCCGATAGAAAGGGTAAAGCCGGCATCTTGAACGAGTTGATAAAAAAAGTAAATAACGAAATTGTAATTTTCACAGATGCTAATACCGTATTTGAAAAGGAAGTCTTAAAAAATTTGGTTCGCGATTTTGCTGATCCTAAGGTAGGCGGTGTTTGCGGCAGATTAATACTTGTCGATAATGAAACTATCCGGAACGAAGGAGTAGAGGAAGCTAAATACTGGCAGTATGAAACCTTTATTAAATACGCCGAAGGTAAATGCGGAATATTACTCGCTGCTAATGGTGGAATTTTTGCGATTAGGAAAGAACTCTATAAAGATATTCCCACGGAAAAAGCGGTAACAGATGATCTGTTTGTTTCTCTTTCTATCCTTTCACAAAATTACAAATTTACTTTTGCCAAAGATGCCGCCGCCCGTGAATATACCGGTTTGAACCTTTTGGCAGAGTATAATAGGAAAGTAAGATTTGGTGCTACAAATTTTCAAACGCTAATCTATTTCAAAAACCTATTATGGCATAGGAATCTGTTATTAAGCTATAGTTTCTTATCGCACAAGGTAACTAGATGGTTCCTCCCGGCATTACTGGTTACTTTATTTATCTTTAGTTTCTTTTTGGCAGATGTAAATACATTGATAAGAAAAATTTATTTTCTTCAATTAGCATTTTATCTTTTAGCACTTGGGGGCTATTTACTTGCTTTAATAAAAGTACGCATTCAGATTTTTTCTATACCTTATTTTTTTGTTGTCTCTAATACAGCTATTGCTGAAGGTTTTATAAAGTTTATCAGAAATAAACACAGTGTAACCTGGGAATCTACGGAGAGATAAATGTTTGATATTATTGTTGTTGGTGCCGGTATTGTTGGATTGGCAACAAGCTTAAAGGTTCTTGAAAAAAATCCATCGCTTAAATTGCTCTTACTGGAAAAAGAAAATTCTGTTTCCAAGCACCAAACCGGTAATAACAGCGGTGTGATTCATTCGGGTATTTATTATAGGCCGGGAAGTTTAAAAGCCCTTAATTGTGTACGCGGTTACAAAATGCTGATCGATTTTTGCAATAAGAATGATGTGAAGTATGATATATGCGGTAAAGTAATTGTTGCGGCTGATGAGAGAGAAATTCCTTACATGGATAAATTATTCGATAGGGGCATTCAAAACGGCTTGGTAGGTTTGAAAAAATTATCTAAGGAAGAAATAAAAGAAATTGAGCCACATGTTGAATCGGTTGCCGGGATACTTGTCCCTCAAACCGGTATAATCGATTATAAGGAAGTGTCTGAAAAATATTTAGAGTTGATACGCAGCTATAACTCCGAGATAAAATTTAACCAGGGCGTAACGGATATTAAAATAAAAACAGACTATTGCGAGGTTATTACCGGCTCATCTTCATTCACATCAAAAATGGTTGTTACTTGTGCCGGTTTACATTCAGATAGGATAGCAAAAACCACACATCCTCATTTAGATATAAGAATAATCCCTTTCCGCGGTGAGTATTACAAATTAAAAGATAAAAAAAAATATTTAGTTAAGTCTTTAATCTACCCGGTTCCCGATCCCGAATTCCCATTTCTTGGGGTCCATTTTACAAGGATGATCGATGGTAAAGTTGAAGCCGGCCCAAATGCCGTGCTTGCATTTAAACGTGAAGGTTATACAAAAACGAGTTTCAGTTTTTCTGATTTTTATCAAACGATTACATGGAAAGGATTCCATAAAGTAATAAAGAAAAATTGGAAAACCGGGTTAGGCGAATATTACAGATCGATTAATAAAAGTGCATTTGTAAAAGCGCTGCAAAGGATGATTCCCGAAATATCAAAAGATGATCTTGGAAAAGGAGGCGCCGGTGTACGCGCGCAAGCATGCAGCAAAGAAGGCGGTTTGCTTGATGATTTCTTTATTGTTGAAGACAGCAGAGTTGTTCATGTGTGCAATGCACCGTCCCCGGCTGCAACAAGTTCGCTATCAATCGGGGATTATATTTCGGAAAAAATTTTACATAATTTGAAATAGTTCTTGCCGAGGTAGAATTGAGTAAAAAAGTTGAAAGACTCCTTATACTGTTAACCGATTTCCTGACAGTCAATATTGCATTTGTTATTTTCTATTATCTCCGTGTGCAAACCGGGCTATTTGATTTAATCTCTCAGCCCGATTTTCTCTTTCCATTGTTTGCTGTCTATATATACTGGGTTATCATTTTTACTTTTGTTGGTATGTACCGCACTTGGTTTGCTCAATCACGTTTCGATGAACTATCAACTCTGTTTAAAGCTTCTTTCGTCGGAATATTTATTTTATTCATTTTAATTGTTTACGATGATTACAAATCCGGGGTTCAAACCGCATTCCCCTTATACATCTTTGTCTATTGGGGTATCTTTCTGCTTTTGGTAAGTATCGGCAGATTAGCTGTAAGAAGTGTTCAAAGAAATTTACTGATAAAAGGAATCGGAAGGCGCAATGCTGTCATTGTCGGTTTTAATCAAAAAGCAAATGAGCTTCATAATACAATTATAAAACACCGTGCGCTCGGTTTGGATATAATCGGGTACGTTGCAGTACTTAAGGAAAATTTGAATAAGGAATATCAAGGAATTGGTGTTTTAGGTTCTGTTGATAATCTTGAAGTGGTCATCAAAGAGCATAACATTAAAAATGTATTAATCTCGCTAGAGCGCCATCACGAAGATACTTTGCTTGAAGTAATTTCAAAGTGTGAAGGGAATAGTGTAGATATTAAAATTGTACCCGATTTGTATGATCTGATCAGCGGACAAGTTAGAACTTCCCAGATTTATGGAGTTCCGTTAATCGATGTTATGCCGGAACTGATGCCCGAATGGGAAAAAAAACTCAAACGACTTATGGATATTGTACTTTCGTTAATGCTGCTTATCATAACTTTGCCTATCACTATTTTAAGTTCAATTGCTATCAAGATTGACAGCAAAGGTCCGGTATTTTACCGCCAGGAAAGAAGCGGTATGAACAATAAAGTTTTTAAGATTGTAAAATTCAGGACAATGATAAAAGACGCAGAAAAATATTCCGGACCGGTTTGGTCTGTGAAAGGTGATCCGCGTGTTACTACAATTGGAAGATTGCTTAGAAAAACCAGGGTTGATGAGATTCCCCAGGTTTATAATGTTTTAAAAGGTGATATGAGCTTTGTCGGTCCGCGTCCGGAACGTCCTTTCTTTGTAGAAAAACTTTCGCAAGAAATACCGCTCTATAAAAGAAGATTAAAAGTAAGACCCGGTATAACCGGTTGGGCACAAGTAAAACATAAATACGATGAAAATATTGAAGATGTGAAAGCTAAATTACGCTATGATCTTTACTATATTGAAAATATGAGTTTGAGAATGGACTTTAAAATAATTTTTAGAACTATATTTGTTGTACTCTTTGGCAAAGGACATTTTGAAGAATAATGAAAACACTGATTATCATTCCTACATACAACGAGATAACCAACATTCAAAAGTTGTTACCGCTTGTTCTTAACATGTACCCGAAATTGAATATTCTTGTTGTTGACGATAATTCACCCGACGGAACGGCAGAGTTTATAAAAAATTTTTCAGAGAAGGACAGCCGTGTTCGGTTAATAAAACGTAATGGAAAGATGGGACTTGGAACTGCTTACGTTGCCGGTTTTAAATTCATGCTTGAAAATAATTATGATGCAGTAATTCAAATGGATGCTGATTTTTCTCATGATCCCAAAGAGATAGAAACTTTTCTCGAAAATATTAAACATAACGATCTTGTAATTGGCAGTAGGTATATTGATGGTGTCCGGGTTATCAACTGGCCGATTAGAAGATTACTGCTTAGTTACTTTGCTAACGTTTATACAAGAATAGTTACCGGCATGCCGGTTAAAGATGCTACCGGCGGATTTAAATGTTTCAGGAAAGAAGTTTTACAAGCTATTAATCTTGATAAAATTGAATCTAACGGCTACTCATTCCAAATAGAAATGAATTTTCTGACATGGAAGAAAAAATTTAAAATTGTAGAAGTACCTATTACTTTTGCGGACCGTATTCAAGGAACTTCAAAGATGTCTAAAAAAATTGTGAGGGAAGCTGTGCTTATGGTTTGGAAACTGCGTTTAAGATCTCTAATCGGAAAACTTAATTAATCTGCGATGATAGAACTATCTATTATTATAGTTAATTATAATGTGAAGGAATTTCTTCTCAACTTACTTTCTTCCATAAAAAAATCTCTTCATAATATTTCTGCCGAAGTGATCATTATTGATAACGCATCCGATGACGGCAGCGTTGAATTAATCCGGGAGAAATATCCCGATGTTAAATTGATCGTAAACGAAAAAAATGTCGGATTCGGAACTGCTAATAACCAGGGACTTGCCGTTGCTTCCGGTAAATTTTTTCTTCTTATCAATCCCGATACAATAGTTAAAGAAGAAACTCTTGCTAAGATGATCCAGTTTTTTAATTCAACTCCGAGTGCCGGAATTGCCGGGTGCAAAGTTTTAAATCCTGATGGAACACTTCAACTTGCATGCAGAAGAGGTTTCCCGGGACCATGGACTTCTTTTACTAAAGTGATGGGATTAAGTAAACTTTTGCCTAAGAGTAAATTGTTCGCAAAGTATAATCTTACTTACCTCGATGAAAACCAAACATACGAAGTTGATGCCGTAAGCGGTGCTTTTATGATGTTGCGAAGAGAAGTATATGATAGAATCGGCGGATTTGACCAGCAGTTTTTTATGTATGGCGAAGATCTCGATTTGTGCTACCGCGCTCAAAAAGCCGGGTTTAAAGTTTATTATGTTCATACTACAGAGGTAATTCATTACAAAGGTGAGAGTACAAAGAGAAGCAGCATTGACGAAACAAAAATATTCTACAATGCCATGCACCTTTTCGTGAGAAAACATTTTTCAACTTCTTTCTTGGTTGAAGCTATATTGCAATCCGCCATACTGTTTAGAAAACTAATAGCTTTTGCCAACGTTTATAAGAATTCCATAATCAGCATTTTATTTGATTTTATAATTTTCAGCGGTGCTGTTTATTATGCAGAAAAAATTTATTCCAATGAACGCTGGATCGGTTTCCCGGAATTCGCAATGCCGTGGGTCTATTTTGTACCGGCACTTCTTCAAATTCTTATTTCGACTATCAGCGGAGTATATAGAAAAAATATTGTTTCGATCTTTAGGAGTTACATTTCTTTATTTGCCGGTATGATTGTACTTGCGGCGTTAACATATTTCTTCAAACAATTTGCGTTCAGCCGTGCGGTTGTACTTATCACTTATGTTCTTGCATTCGTCTCTTTTTCAGTATGGAGGATTATCTTTAAAGTAATTTTCAAAGTTGGATTTAGTTCCGAAACAAAAAAAGCAAAAACTATTATTGTTGGTGATGAAGAAAACGCTGCTCAGCTTGCTTCTAAACTGAAATCAAACTTAACAGCATTTTATCAAGTGTGCGGCTTGGTAGGATTGACAAGGAAAAGGATCGGCGAAAATATTAACAGCTATAAAATTATCGGTGCAGTGGATAATATTAGAAAATTGATTACAGAAGAAAAGATAAATAAAGTTATTTTTACCTCGGAAGGATTATCATTCAGCCAAATGTTTACAGTTGTTTCGGAATGTCATGGATTGAATGTTGAATTTATGGTTGCCGGTAACGAACTCGATTACCTTGTCGGTAAATCATCAATTGCGGTTCTGGATGATATACCACTCTTAAAAGTTCAGTATAATATTTCTTCATTTTCATACCAGGTTACAAAACAGTTATTCGATTTTATTTTCAGTTTAATGTTAATTTTACTTTTGGTTTATCCTTTTATATATTTATTTCAGAAGTTCACCTCGAAGAAGAGCGATTTCGTTAAATTCATACTTGGTGTTCCGAAGGTATTAGTTGGTAAAAAAAGTTTTGTCGGACCTTTACATTCATCTAATCTTGACGGACTGTTTATCGGTAAAGAAGGATTAACCGGTTTCTGGTATGTAGAAAATATTGATAGGCACGAACTGGAAGAACATAAAAAGCTTGATCTATATTATGCAAAGAACCAAAACATATGGCTTGATCTGGAAATTCTCGGAAGATCGTTCTCAAAAATGTTATTTAAGACGGAGTAAGAATGGCAAAAAACGTACTTGATTTTGAAAAACCAATCATCGAATTGGAAAATAAAATAGAAGAAATGCGCAAATACGAAGGTCATCTCGATATATCAAATGAAATAAGGACCCTCGAAGAAAAAGTGAACGAACTTAAAAAAAGTATTTATGATAATTTAACAAGATGGCAGCGCGTTCAGTTGGCCCGTCACCCGGAACGTCCTTATACTTTAGATTATATTTATATGATCACGGAAGGATTTACAGAACTTCATGGTGATCGATTATATAAAGACGATCATGCTATAGTAGGAGGTTTTGCAAAACTTGATCAGCATAAAGTGATGATTATAGGACATCAGAAAGGACGTGATACTAAATCAAATCTATACAGAAATTTTGGTATGCCCAATCCCGAAGGTTATCGTAAAGCATTACGGTTGATGAAACTTGCCGAAAAATTTGGTAAACCGGTTATTACAATGCTCGATACTCCCGGTGCTTATCCGGGTATTGAAGCGGAACAGCGCGGACAAGCAGAAGCAATTGCGCGCAACCTTTTGGAAATGAGCCGGCTGCGTGTTCCGATAATTATTACAATTATTGGCGAAGGCGCAAGCGGCGGTGCTCTCGGTCTTGGTATTGGTGATAGAGTATTGATGCTGCAGAATACATGGTATTCGGTAATAAGTCCCGAATCGTGTTCGAGTATTTTATGGAGAAGCTGGGATTATAAAGAACAAGCTGCCGAATCCTTAAAACTTACAGCCGAGGATTTGCTTGAACAAGGAATAATAGACCGGATAATACCGGAACCGCTCGGCGGTGCTCACAAAGATCATCAAACTATGGCTAATACTCTGAAAACTGTTTTAAAAGAAGAACTTGATACGCTTGTGAAAATAAAACCCGATAAATTAATTCAAAACCGTCTTGAAAAATTCGGTAAGATGGGTGTTTATACAGAATAAAATTCAATGCTGAGTACTGAATAACAAATTGATTTTTTTTATTGGCACTTATCTCTAAGGTTGCGTTAAATTGAATAGTGGCATACGAACTAAAGAATCTGTCGTAAAACTTAAATTTTGTTTTTTCTTTGCGCATTCCCGCCATAAAACAGCGGGTAAACTTTGCGACCTTGCGTGAAATTCTTTTAAACTCAGAGCCCTCGGAGAAGATGCTGAGTTCGCAGAGAGTTATAAAACATGCTCTAAAAATCGCGGCTATTTTTTTGTTACAGAGAATATAATTATGCTTACACATACTACAGAAATCCGTGTCCGTTATGCAGATACGGACAAAATGCAATTCGTTTATAACGGTAAATATTTGGAATACTTTGAAGTTGGTAGAACAGAACTGCTAAGACAGTCGGGTGTTTCTTACAGCGAAATTGAAAAAGCGGGATATCAGTTACCATTACTTGAAGCCGGATTGAAATATTTTAGCCCGGCGCATTATGATGACTTGTTGCTAATCAACGCTACGGTTAAAGAATTGTTTACACCAAAAGTTCATATTGAATACGTGATTACAAATAAAGAGACTGACGAGGTAGTTGCAGAAGGATTTACTACTCACATTTTTATCAAAGAAGAAAGCAAGAAGGCAGTAAAGCCGCCTAAAATTTATGTAGATGCATTAGCTCAATATTTTAGAAAGTAAAGTTTGACGGTTCAGCCGTTATTCTAAAAGTTTTTTAAGATGATTGAAAAAATAAAAGAACTTACCAAAGACACTATTATATATGGTATCAGTACAATAGTAGGAAGATTTCTTGGATTTCTTCTCACGCCGTTTTATACAAATGTTTTCCCCCCATACGAAAACGGAGTATTCTCAAACATCTTTGCTTACATCGCATTCATAAATATTATTTTTATCTACGGAATGGATGCCGCATTTATGAAATATTATTCTTTAGCAGATGAACATGATAAGAAGAAAATATTTTCAACCCCGTTTTTGTTTGTAGGATTAACGTCGATATTTTTTTCGTTATGCTTATTCATTTTTAGCGGAACATTCATATCGTTAATGGAAATCCCGGGAAAATATTCTCATCTCTACTATTATATTATCCCAATTTTATTATTTGATGCGGTCGCTTTGGTACCTTTTGCAAATCTTAGGATGAAGAGAAAAGCATTTAAGTTCACGACTATAAAGATTGTCAACATACTAATAAATATTACATTGAATTTTGTCCTGGTACTAAAGTTCAACTACGGGATTGAAGCAATTTTTATTGCAAATCTTATTGCATCAGTTTTTTCTTTTGCCGCTCTTTTGCCGGATATAATACAAAGTTTGGAGTTAAAAGTTTATAAAGATATTCTTGTAAAGATGATAAAGTTCGGGATACCGTATTTGCCGGCAAGTTTAGCTGCAATGATTGTCCAGGTTGTAGATAGACCCATTGTTCTATCGTTAACCGATTACGATACTGTTGGAATCTACCAGGCAAATCACAAGCTTGGCGTATTTATGATGTTGTTTGTTTCTATGTTTCAATATGCTTGGCAGCCGTTCTTTTTAACAAATGCACGTGAAGAAAAAGCGAAAGAAATTTTCTCAAAAATATTAACTTTGTTCCTCCTTGCTGCAAGTTTCATATGGATCTTATTGACACTATTCGTAGAAGACTTTGCTAGGATAGAGATATTTAACAAATTTCATATCATTGGTTCCGAATTCTGGGGTGGTCTTTATATCGTTCCGGTAATTTTATTGGCGTACTTGTTTAACGGATTGTACGTAAACTTTACCGCCGGAATTTACATTGAGGAGAAGACTAAATATATTCCCCTGGTAACCGGTGCCGGGGCTGCAGTAAATATTTTATTGAATTTTTTGTTAATACCTATAATTGGAATCTTCGGCGCAGCATTTGCTGCTCTTACAAGCTATATTACAATGGCATCGGGGCTTTTTTATTTTTCCCAGAAATTTTATATGATTAAATACGAATACAAAAAGATAGTCAAAATTATCGCTTTAATTTTTTGTACCGGTACCGTTTATTACATTCTTTTGTTTAACTACGGATTGGAACTCCTTTCAAAGATGATTTTATTAATATCGTTTGTAACAGCATTAATTGCATTAAGAATAGTCAGCAAGGATGAATTAATTAAGGTGAGTAAAATTTTACTCCGGATTAAATAACGAACTGAATCTATCATGGAAGAATTAAAAATAAAAGTTCATAAAATATCACCGGATTTCTCTGACATTCCATTACCTGAATACTCAACAGAAGGAAGCAGTGGTCTCGATTTACGTGCTGCTGTTGAAGAAGATCTAATTATTGAAAAAGGGAAATTTGAATTAGTACCGACCAATCTTCGCGTTGAAATTCCATTTGGTTATGAAATTCAAGTTCGTCCAAGGAGCGGTTTAGCTGCTAAGTACGGTATTGGCGTTTTAAACACACCCGGAACAATTGATTCCGATTACCGGGGAGAGATTAAAGTTATACTATTCAATTTTGGCAGCCAGGATTTTGTAATCAAACGTGGTGATCGTATTGCGCAAATGGTATTATCAAAAGTTTACAAGGCACGGTTTGAAGAAACGTTTGATTTAGAAGAGAGCAAACGCGGTGAAGGCGGATTTGGTCATACCGGGACAAAGTAATTACGAAAGACGAATAGATGCTTGGAAGCATGGTTGCATGAATGCAATATTTAATTTAGTGCAATGCTTTTTATCTAGTATCAAGCATCCAGTATCTCCGAAGGTACTCTTCGGGGAGTATCCAGTATCCAGAAAGAATTGAGTATTAAGAACATGTCAGATTTTATTCACATACATAATCATTCTCACTATAGTCTGCAAGATGGTGCTTGTACAGTTGAAGATTTAATTTTAGCGGCAAAGAAAAACAACATGCACGCTGTTGCATTAACAGATCACGGTGTAATGTTCGGTGTTTCCGAGTTTTATAAGAAAGCGAAAAAAGAAGGGATTAAACCGATAATCGGGATGGAAGCGTATATAGTAATTGATAAAACGCGCTTCGATAAATCAGGTGAGTTTGAAAACGGGAAGAAAAAATCGAAACACTACAATCACCTTCTTCTGCTTGCAAAAAATAAAACCGGTTATAAAAACCTAATGAAGTTAACAACCATCGGTCATACCGAAGGATTTTATTACCGACCGCGGATCGATCTTGAAGTTTTGAAACAATACAGCGAAGGATTGATCTGTACAACCGCATGTCCGGCCGGACCGGTATCTGTGCACTTGATCAATGATGACTGGACCAAAGCAAGAGAAGTTGCAGTTAAGCTGAAAGAAATTTTTAACGATGACTTTTACCTTGAGATTCAAGATCACGGGATGGATATTGAACAGCCAATCTTGAGCGGTATGCCTAAATTAGCTAAGGATCTCGGTGTAAAACTTGTTGCTACAAACGATATTCATTACATAGAAAAAGATCATTCGATAGCACATAATATTTTAATTATGCTAGGCGATAAGACCGGTACAGCCGATTATCACGATCTCCGTTACGGTACCGACCAAATATATTTTAAATCTGCCGATGAGATGAAAAAAATTTTTAAGAATTATAAAGATGCTATTGAGAATACTTTGGAGATAGACGAAAAAATAAACTTGAAACTCGATTTTGAAGGACATCATTTCCCGATTTTCCCGATACCTGAAAATTCCAGGGCCGGAACCCTCGAAGAATATCTTAATCAACTTTCTTATGAACGTTTAGATAAGAAGATTAGAAAAATTACTCCTGAAGTTGAAGAACGTTTTAAATATGAGCTGGATGTTATAAACAAAATGGGTTATGCCGGTTATTTCTTGATCGTACAAGATTTTATTAATGCATCAAAAGCAAGGGGGATTCCGGTTGGACCCGGCAGAGGCAGTGCCGCCGGAAGTTTAGTTGCTTATGTACTTGGAATTACAAATGTCAATCCCCTTGAATACAATTTACTCTTCGAAAGGTTTTTAAACCCGGCTCGTAAATCGATGCCTGATATAGATGTTGATTTTGCCGATGATGAACGGGGTAAAGTAATTAATTACGTTAAAGAAAAATACGGTGATAACTCGGTAGCGCAAATTATTACGTTCAACCGTTTATCTTCTAAACAAGTAATTAGAGATGTGGCTCGCGTTCTAAAAATTCCTATTCCTCAAGTTGATAACATAACCAAATGGATTCCATCAAAGTTTGGCAGAGTGTTCACTATAGATCAAGCAATAGAAGAAGTACCCGAATTGAGCTGGCTGAAAAAAACTGATGATCCGTTGATGAAGGAGCTCTTAAAATATGCCCGGATACTTGAAGGAATGAACCGCAATGCTTCTAAGCATGCTGCCGGTGTTGTAATTACCCCGGGTGAAGTTAGTGAATTTGTTCCGCTTGCTACTTACGGCGATGAAGGCGATGTTGTTACTCAATTTAATATGAAAGACCTGGAAGATGCCGGACTTCTTAAAATGGATTTCCTCGGTCTCGATACTCTTTCAATTATCAGGGATACTCTAGAACAAGTAAAGCAAACACACAACATCGATATTAGTATTGATGAAATACCTACCGATGACAAAAAATCTTATGAGTTATTTGGAAGGGGACAAACCACCGCAGTATTCCAGTTTGAATCTGCACCAATGCGTGAATATTTAAAAAAGCTTAAACCGAGCAGTATCACTGACCTTGCCGCAATGAATGCTTTGTACCGTCCCGGACCAATGGAATTTATAGATGATTTTATTGCAAGGAAACATGGAAAGAAAAAAATAGTTTATTTGCACCCGGTGCTGGAAGAAATTCTGAAAGAAACATACGGTGTAATCGTTTATCAAGAGCAAGTAATACAGATTGCCAATAAAGTTGCCGGTATGAGTTTGGCTGAAGCAGACCTTTTGCGCAGAGCAATGGGTAAAAAAGATCTTGCTGCAATGAAGCAACAAAGAGAAAAATTTGTTGAAGGTGCATCGAAAAATAATATTGATAAAAAAATAGCTGAAGAAATTTTTGAAGCCATCGATAAATTTGCCAACTACGGTTTTAATAAATCTCACGCAGTTGCATACAGCGTAGTTGCTTATCAAACTGCCTATTTAAAATCCCATTACTTAGAAGAGTTTCTTGCAGCAAATCTTTCCAACAAGTATGACAGCACTGATAAAGTTACAATTCTTTTGGAAGATTGCCGAAAACTTGGTGTTAAAGTACAGCCGCCCGATATTAATCATCCTACGGTAATGTTTAAAGTAAAGAATGGTGAAATAATTTTCGGGATGGCGGCTATTAAAAACGTTGGTGTACAAGCAGTCCAGGAGATTCAAAGAGCACATGAAAATTTGAACAGAGATTTCAAGAGCATCTATGATTTTTGTTCGAATATTGATACAAGGATAGTAAATAAAAGGGCATTGGAAGGATTGGTACTTGCCGGTGCATTCGATTCTCTGGGAGGTTCACGCGCTCAATATTTCGCAGCTATAGAAGAAGCATTAGGCATTGGAAGCAGAATGAAATCTGTTAAAGAATCACATAGCAGCAGTTTGTTTGGCGGTTCCGCTCAAGTTATTGATTTCGATGAACCGTCTTTACCTGAAGTTATACCCTGGGACACAAAAGAACGCCTAGCAAAAGAAAGACAAGTATTAGGATTTTATTTAAGCGATCACCCATTACGTAGATATGAAATTGAATATAATTCGTTTGCAACCGTTCATCTTGGCGAACCTTCAACATTTAATCTGAATGATCAGGTGCGTGCTTGCGGTGTTGTAACGGATGTTACTCCAAAGACGGATAAATCCGGTAGGAAGATGGCATTCTTTAAATTAGATGATTTTTCCGGCTCGTGCGATTGTATAATGTTTTCAAAAGCATATAAAGATTTCAGCGAAATCATTTACCCGGAATCCACAATTATGGTTAAAGGTAAACTCGAAAGCAGCGGTGATACAATTAAACTACATGTAGATGAAGCCCTCAATCTTGATACTGTAAGAGTAAAACTCACCAAAAGGTTGGGAATTGTTCTTGATACTTCGCTGCATGATGAATACGTTATCACACATATTAAATTATTGATGGAAGAAAACGAGGGGAACGTACCGGTGTTAATCTGTGTTAAGGATAATGGTTCAACAAGAGAATTTACTATCAATTACCGTGTCAGTTTAACCGATCAATTTGTAGAAACTCTCCGTACATTACTCGGTGATGAAGCAATAGTATATTTTCCTAATTGATAATGCCAGCATTACCGAAAAAAATTACTAAATGAAAAAAGAAATTTTAATTTTATTTGTTTTAGTTATCGTGATTATTGAAGGCTGTTACCAGGAATCCGGTGAAAAAAGCACACCTTCCATAAAACCGAAAAATGAAATTATACAGTCATCCAAATTCCAAATTTATGAGGGAATTGTTCCATGCGCAGATTGCGAGGGAATAAAAATGACATTGAAAATTGCGAATGATTTTCAATCATACGAATTGATTGAAGAATATATGGGAAAGAAAGGTAAACCATTTACTTCTAAAGGAAAACTTAATACCGAGCGTGGATTTGAAAATGATCCTGATGCTACTTTGTTTGTACTTAATTACGATCAACCTGAAGAAAATCAAATCTATTTTGTTAGACTAACAAATATGAAAGATCGGGTGACGATGCTGGCTAAAAATAGGAAGAAGATAACATCGGATTTGAATTATACATTAACTAAGAAAAGTGATTTTTGATTTCAACACCACTGATTTTTTTCGAAATTATATTCAAATGAAATTCAAAAATCGATATCGTTTGATTTCTATTTCTGATTTCTTAAGTTTGTGCCACTATTAAAAGAAGAGGGTAGTAAATGGAACATAAATGGGCACTTATTTTAGGTGCTTCGAGTGGATTTGGAGGAGCTTCTGCGATTGAACTTTCAAAATCCGGTTATAATATTTTTGGTATTCATCTCGATCGTCAGGCAACAATGCCGTCTGTTCAGCAAGTTATCAAAAAAATAGAACGAACGGGTCAGAAAGCTGTTTTCTTTAACATTAACGCAGCAGATCAAATAAAAATAAATGATACTCTTGATGAAATAAAAGAAAGATTTGCCATAAAAGAACATCCGCATGTACATGTATTAATTCATTCACTTGCATTCGGAACACTAAAACCGTACATAGCAAAAAATCAGAATGATTGTATTTCCCCGGCACAGATGAACATGACACTTGATGTAATGGCACATTCATTAGTTTATTGGACACAAGGATTGATACACAGAAATCTTTTTGCGCAAGGGGGGAGAATCTTTGCATTAACAAGTGCCGGCTCACATACTGTAATTCCAAATTACGGTGCTGTCTCCGCTGCAAAAGCAGCGCTCGAGGCACATATCCGTCAGCTTTCAGTAGAACTTGGACCGACAAATATTGCATGTAACTCGATTATGGCTGGTGTTACAGACACACCGGCTGGAAATAAAATTCCAATGTTCGATAAAATGATGAGCTCGGCTAAGATGAAAAATCCTCATAACAGATTAACCACTCCTGAAGATGTTGCAAAAGCAATTGTTCTTTTATGTGATGAAAGAGCAAGTTGGATTTCAGGTAATGTTATTGGTGTTGACGGCGGTGAATATATAGTAAATTATATTGGTGAAAATACAAGCAGCATTATTAAATAAACCTGGAAATAACTTATGACTGAATTCACTTTTACCGAAGAGCAAAAAATGCTTCGCGAAATGGTACGCGATTTTGTTGATAACGAAATTAAACCAATTGCTTCTAAAATTGATGCAGAAGAAAAAATTCCTGATGACCTGATAAAAAAACTTGGCGAACTCGGATTTTTAGGAGTTTCCTTTCCGGAAGAATATGGAGGAGGGGGATTTGGAGAGATCGGCTATTGTTTGATGCAAGAAGAGATTGCACGCGGATGTATGTCAACCGCAACCTTCATCGGGGCTCATCAATCAATCGGTGCTAATGTAATTTATATTGGCGGTACTGAAGAACAGAAACAAAAATATCTTGTTCCGCTTGCTAAAGGAGAAAAAATAGGTGCATTCTGTTTAACGGAAGCGCAAGCCGGCTCCGATTCCTTTAACGTTAAAACACGTGCTGAATTAGATGGTAATGAGTGGGTTCTCAACGGAGAAAAGTTGTGGATAACAAATGGCGGTATAGCAAATATTGTTAGTGTGTTTGCACGTACTTCAAAGGGTGTAAGCGCATTTATTGTTGAAACTGATACACCCGGTTTCCATGCCGGGCCGCCGGAAAAGAAAATGGGCATTAAGGGAAGCACAACAAATCCGATCACTTTTGATAATGTAAGAATTCCAAAAGAGAATTTAGTTGGGGTAGATGGTAGGGGATTTATACTTGCAATGAAAACTCTCGATGCCGGTAGGTTGGGACTTGGCGCTGCATGTATCGGTTCGGCAAAAGAAGTATTGGAAATGTCTTCCCGTTATGCTAAACAAAGAAAACAATTCGATCAGACCATTTCACATTTTCAAGCGATTCAATTTATGCTTGCAGAAATGGCTACTTTAGTTTACGCAATGGAATCGATGGCATACCGAACAGCAGTGGATTACGATTTGAAAAAAGATGTTTCCAGGCAATCAGCTACGGTTAAATTATTCTGCTCGGAATCGTTGGATAAAATTGTTGATTATGCGGTACAAATTCACGGCGGTATGGGGTATTCGCGTGAGTTGCCGATAGAAAGATTTTACAGAGATTCACGTATCAATAGAATCTTTGAGGGAACAAATGAAATTCAAAAAGGAATTATTGCAAGGGAAGTTTTAAAGAAAAATGGTGTAATGTAATTACCGTGTATTAAATTAATCAAGGAGTATTTATAGATATGAAACCTTTCACTTTTACAGATGGAAATTTTGATACCGAAGCGCTAAAATCCGATGTGCCGGTAATTGTAGATTTTTGGGCAGCTTGGTGTGGACCGTGCCGGATGATAGCACCTATTATTGAAGAGTTATCGGCAGAATACGAAGGTAAAGTAAAAGTTGGTAAACTCGATGTTGATGATAATCAGCAGACAGCAATTAAATTTGGTGTTAGAAGTATTCCTACTGTATTATTTTTTAAAGGTGGGGAACTTAAAGACACAATCATTGGAGCTGTACCAAAAACAGTTTTTGTAGAAAAGTTAAGTAAACTTGTTTAATCTTTTGATGAGATTATTAGTAATAATATTTTTTTTACAAATCATTAATCTATATTCTCAATCGGACCGGTGGATTATTTATAACAAAAATAATTCAGGTTTACCTACAAACTCCATTCAGTGTGTAATTCAAGATAAAGATAAAAATTACTGGATCGGCACTTATGATGCCGGTCTTGTTTTTTTTAATGGAAAAGATTGGATTTTATATGACAGCTCCAATTCAAAATTACCCCATAATAATATTAAAGCACTTACTGTTGATAAGAAAGGGGAATTATGGATCGGTACTTATGGCGGCGGTTTGGTTCATATAAAAAATGAAGAGTGGATAATTTATAACATGAGCAATTCCGATTTGCCCGATGACGGAGTTTATTCTTTAGCCGTTGATTCAAAAAACAATATTTGGATAGGAACAAGTTATGAAGGGTTGGTTAAATTTGACGGCATCTCATTTCAAATTTTTAATACTTCCAATTCTAAATTAACTGCAAACAAAATCACCTCGGTGTTTGTTGATGAATATGATAATGTGTGGATCGGTACTACCGAAGAAACCTTTTTGATAAAAAATGGAGAATGGTTTATCCAGCATGAAATTTTTGGTGAGTGTAACGATTACGGAATTTATCAAATAAACTCTGATAAACAAGGTCGAATTTTATTCGCGTATAAGTACGGCAGTTTAGGTATTTACGATGGGAAAGAATATAAATCTTACAATAAAAATAATTCTGATATTCCATTTCTAGGATTTCAATCCGTAGCTTGTGATTTGAATAATAAGATTTGGCTTACTTCAATACGAAATGGTGCGTTAAGCTTCCAAAATAATTCTTGGATTCATCTTTTAGAATCAAATTCAGACTTGCCGGATAAACATATTTTTTATGTGTACGTTGATGATAAAAACAATAAATGGTTTTGTACATACTTTGGTGGAATAGCAATTTATAATGAAGATAGTAAATGAAGCGTGTATTGCATAAATCGAGTTTTATATAATAAACACGAACTCGTCTCCGCCACGAACGACAAAGTCGGACGGACTAAATCCCTCTCCTAAAAAGAGAGGGACTTGGAAAACGGAATACAATCACACCCTTCTCTTTCCGCCGAAGGCGGATAACATTGAAGAGAAAGGGTCGGGGGTTGAGTTCCAATATTTAACTGTTTTCCAAACGCTCTGAATAGCAGTGTTAGTATAACGTGAACTTAAACGTTGTGTAACTTCAGTTTGTAAGTATGATTTTTTATTGGATTTTACATGGGGAAGAAATAATATGGTACTTATTTAACACCTTGACAAAAGAATAGTGATATATTATTTTCAAATCAAAAATGAGGGATACTTTAGGAATTCCTCAAAAAAAATAATAAATACTTGACTTAGAAAGGTCATTGAGTTATTTTGAACACGCTTCTAAGACAAAAAATAAACTTTTATTATTTGCAGCTTTTTAGACTCAAAAATCAAATAGGTGGTTCCATTTTAATGAGGGCAAAAATTGAGAACCATATTAAAGTTTTTATAATTAACTAAAACTTAACATCAATAACACTCTTTAAAGAAGGAGGTACTTATTGACATTTGATTTTACAAGTTTTCACTTCAAAAAAAACCCTTTCTTAATTAAATCAACAAATTAAGGAGTAAAGTATGCATCGAAGGATTTTTTACTTTTTGCTATTTCTAGCTCTTTGCCCGGTACTATTAACCGCTGGTACAAAGGGACGGATTAAGGGAAAAGTAGTTGACTTGCAAACTGGCGAAGCATTGATAGGTGCTAACGTAATTGTTATGGGCACATCTACCGGTGCTGCTACCGATGCAAGCGGTGAATTTCTCTTACAAAATCTGGATGCCGGTGTTTATCAAGTTCGCGCTTCTTATCTCGGCTACCAAACTATTACAATTTCTAACGTAAGAATTAATGCTGACCTTACAACCTACATCGATTTCGAACTTCCAAGCGAAGATATTCAAGTAGGTACAGTAGAAATAGTTGCACAAAAACCTCTTGTGCAAAAAGATAATACTAATGCAGTTAGAATTACTACCTCGGAAGATATTGAAGCTCTTCCGGTTAGAGGTGTAAACAATATTATTACTCTTACTGCCGGTGTAGTTTCTGCCAACGGAAATTTCCATATCCGTGGCGGCAGAAGTGATGAAGCCGGTTATTACTTAGAAGGTGTTTCGATTAAGAATCCAATCAGCGGTGCTAGAGGCGTTACAATAGCTCAAGATGCTCTCGAAGAAATTCAAGTTCAAACCGGAGGTTACACTGCTGAATTTGGTAATGCTAATGCCGGCATTATCAGGCAGTCATTAAAAAGCGGTGGTTCCGATATTAAAGCCAGCTTTGAATACATTACCGATAACGTCACTTTCAAGAGCAGAGATGATGCTTATGATGGTGAAAAACGGCTTGGCGCTTATTGGTGGGGTTATAATGAAATGAGCGGTGTTCTAAGCGGACCAATCTTTGACCAGCGCTTTAAATTCTTTGCCAATGTAAACTATGTTTACAACCGTGATAATAATCCTCAAAATTATCCCGGTTTGAATATGGGAATTTTAGGTGACCCGTTAACCGGTGATACGGTTAATATTGTTTATCCGGCTGGAGCTCGTCCTAAAAACCAATCGCAAAATTATACCTATACCGGTACTTTAAATATGGATTTCAAACCCGTGCTTGTAAGACTAACCGGTAACTATACAACTTCAAATAGTGATCAAGGTGCGTTTGGTATTACAAACTTATTGAATAATCGTGTTGGTATTAATGAATCATCAAACGGTACATTTAGCTTAAAGTTAACACACGTTTTAAGCCAGAATATGTTTTATGAATTAAGTGCCGGTTACTATTTCCAACAAGGTGAAACATTCGATAGATATTTACCAAAAGATCCATGGATCTACGGTGATAGCGTTGCTAACGCTGAAGCCGGTTGGATTTGGACACGTACAGACGCAGATGAAAGAAACGAAAATTACGGACGTTACAGAGTTCCACAGCCGTACACAATATTTGACTGGAACTTCGCCGTTAACGGTGCAGTACCGGTTAGCTACGCAAAATCTGAAAATGCCGGATGGAGCTTTAACGGTAATTTATCCTTCTTACTTGGCAAAACACATTCTTTCAAAATCGGCGGTGAATACCAAACATATTCTCTAAGATCATGGAGTGTTCCTTTCAGAGCTTCATCAACTTTAGCTGATTTGTTGGATATACAATTACAAGACGCATCAAATGCCGGAAGGGCAATTGATGATATTAAGGAAGAAATATTAATTAACTACGGTGTAAATAATTACGGTTATGATGTTTTAGGCAATGAAACAGACGAAGAAGGTTTCTATGCACCACGTAAACCGGTTTTTGCATCAGCTTATATTCAAGATAAAATTGAGTATGAAGATCTTATTCTTAATGTCGGTTTAAGGTATGATTACTTTGATATCGACAACAAACAATTATTAGATCCAACCGATCCATCGTTATCAATCAATCGTAATGATAAAACATTGATTGAAAGCGGATGGGTTGATGTTCCAACTTTCAGTGCTGTAAGCCCAAGAATCGGTTTCTCTTTCCCGGTTACTGATAAAACTATATTCCATGCTCAATACGGAAAGTTCGTTCAACAGCCGGCTCTTACCGAATCATATTGGGGTTATAATACATATGCATATATGTTGATTCAAGGTAACTTTTTCGGTAACAGTTTCACCGGACCAAACTTGAGACCAACAAGAACTACACAATATGAAATCGGTTTCTCACAACAGCTAACAGACTTCCTGGCATTTGACATTACCGGTTATTACAGAGATGTAAAAGACCAGGTTATATTCCTTCAACAAGAAGCTGATGAAGGTTCCGGTTTTGGTGATTATTATATTAAAACAAATGGCGACTTTGCAACAACAAAAGGTATTGAAGTAACCTTAACTATGCGCAGATATGAACGTTTATCAATGAACGGTTCAATATCATTCCAGGATGCTCGCGGTACCGGATCATTTGCCGGCTCAAACCGTGGTATTGCCGGTGCGCCTCTTGTTCCCGGTCAGCCATATGTTCCCAAATATATTTCTCCTCTTGAATTCAATCGTGATATAACTGCCCGTATGAATTTAGATTACCGTTTTGGTGAAAATGACGGTCCTTCGTTCTTAAGTAACACCGGTCTTTCATTGTTACTTTCATATGAAAGTGGAAGACCTTTTACACGCGGTGAAGGTAATCCATTACAAATTGGTAATACACAACCAAACAGCGGTGATGCCCGTTTCAGATTAGCTCTTGAACCGTTAAATGCATCACAAATGCCATCAAACTTCCAGGTCGATTTAAGACTTGATAAAACTTTCCAGATTTGGGACCGTTTATCGGCAAATATTTACATTTTTGTGATCAATTTGTTTGACACAAAGAATGTTACAAACGTATTTGTTGGTACCGGTTCGGCAGATGATGATGGTTATGTAACAGATCCCGAAAACATTGCCGATAAAATTGATCTCTTTGGAGATGCATACGCTCAATTATATAGAGGATTGAACATTGATAATGCTAGCTTCTTATATGGCCCGTCACGCCAGATAAGACTTGGCATCAGGTTAGAATATTAATTATCAATGAAATAATAGGAGAAATGAAAATGAAATACTTAAATAGAATAGTTTATTTTCTAATATTGATTTCTCTTATCACTTTTCAGCCTGATGTTCAAGCAAAAGGTGAAAATAGTGGCAAGGGAAAAACTCAATTAAAGAAGGTACTCGGATCTCCGGTTGCTACCTGGTTTACTATTAATAATGTTGCAACTATTTTTAGAAATGACGGTATGTCAGATCTAGACGGTGGAGATTCAGGTTTTGAGTATCCGCAAGGTTCTCATAGAACGGTTTTTTACGAATCAGGATTTGTTTATGGCGGTAACTTCAATGATGAATTTAGAATCGGCGGTTCAACCTATAATCACAGCCAGGTACCCGGTAGGATATTGGAGGATGGTACTGCTGAAAGCAGCGATTTAGCTCATGTAAGAATTTATCGTGTAAGACGTGATTATAAAGATCCTGATGCAGATTTTTCGAATGAAATTAATAAAGCTGGTGGTACTGCCGCATCTGTTTATGCACAATATGAAACAGATTGGAATGAATGGCCGGCACAATATGGTGCACCGTACGAAGATGTTGACGGTAACGGTTCATATAACCCGGCTGTTGACGTTCCCGGTGTTCCCGGCGCAGATCAAACAATTTGGTTTGTAAATAACGATTTAGATCCAACAGCACAGCAGCAATTCTATGGTACACTTGGTCTTGGCTGCGAAATGCAAGCTACCATTTGGGGTTATAATGCTACCGGCGGTCTCGGTAATGCTCTTTTCCGTAAATATACCTTAATCAATAAAAGTGGTGTTGATATTGAAGATATGTACGTATGTATGTGGAGCGATCCTGACTTAGGCGATGCCGGTGACGATTATACTGGCTGCGATGTTGACCTAAGTTTGGGTTATATATATAATGGGGATGATAATGATGCTCAGTATGGTGAATATGTGCCGACCGGTGGATTTGACTTCTTCCAGGGACCAATAGTTCCTTCTGAAGGAAGTCAGGCAGTTTTCAACGGCCAATATCTTCAGGATTATAGAAACCTTCCGATGTCTGCGTTCTTCTTCTTTATTAATAGCGACCCGGTTTATCAGGACCCGACACTTGGTGATCCCACCGGTGCAATTGAATTCAGAAACTTAATGGAAGGCAAAATTTCTACAACCGGTGTTCCTTTTGTTGATCCTACCACCGGTTTGGAAACTAAATTCACTCTTTCCGGTGACCCGGTTACAGCTACCGGTTGGATTGATGGTATAATTCACCGTCCGGGTGATAGAAGGTTGGGAATGGTTGCCGGTCCATTTACTATGGCTGCTGGTGATGTTCAAGAAGTTGTAGTTGGTCAGTTTACTGCCGGCGGCAGCACCGGTGTTTCAAGACTTGGTGCTATCGGTCTATTGAAATTCTATGATTTGGAATTACAGCTTGCTTATGATAACTTCTTCCAGGTTCCGCCCCCGGTAAAGGCGCCTATTTTAACCGCAACAGCTCTTGATCAGCAAGTTGTTCTTAACTGGGGAACCAGAACAGATATCTATGAGCAAACAGAATCTTATGATACCCTCGGTTATCAATTCCAGGGATATGTAGTATATCAATTACCGGCTGCTTCATCTACTATCGAATCTGCTAAAAGAGTTGCAACTTTCGATAAAAATGATCTTGTCCAAAGTATTGAAAGCCAGGTATTTGATACAGAAACAAATTCTATAACAAGAAAATTTACGAAGTTCGGAACAAATTCTGGGATTCAAAGAAGTATTGCAATAGAAAATGATGTTATAAGGGGTAATGTTCCAATTGTTAATGGTACTCAATATTATTATGCTGTTACTGCTTATGCATTTAACTCTAATCCCGATGCAGTTCCAAACGTCTTGGAAACACCATTAACAATAGTAACTGTTACACCACAAGCTCCAAATCCAGGATTCACATATTCTGGTGAAGCTGACCAACAATTAACGGTTACTCATTCAGCTGGTTTTAGTGATGGTATAGTGACTCCGGTTGTTGTGGATCCTACTTTAGTAACTGGTGCAACGTATTCAGTTACTATTACTAAAGAGGATGGTGTTAAGTCATGGAATGTTTTAAAGAATGGACAAGCTGTTTTAACCGGCCATACTCGTTTTGGAACCGATAATGAATTTCCAATAGTAGATGGTATTAGAGTCGGGGTACAAGATGCACCAGCTAGAATAAAAGGTACCGGTGAAGCTGATGCAATGGTTGAAGTTGCTTATGGTGGAGCTCCAATTCCTGAAAGTAAATATGATGCTGCTGGCGCACCTTATGGTGGTAATAAAGTATGGCATAGCTTGAACTCCAACGTTGGTACTGATCGTTATTATGTTAGTGCTGGAAACAACGGTGCTATAGCTAGTTTATATCGTTATGTAGATTATGCAGCACCGAGAGACTTTGAATTTAGATTTACTGAACAAGGTGGTTTTGGTGTTTATGCATTCGAAGACGATAAAGTATGTACTGTTCCATTCGAAATATGGGATATAGGAATTGGAACTCCCGATGATCCATCGGATGATAGAAGAATGATACCTTTTGTTATATCAAATGTTGCTACAAGCAGCACTTGGGGCTGGGCTACCGGGGAAGATCCGTATTTTGGTTACCCACAATCTGACTGGGTATATTGGATGGATGCAAAAGATCAAACCCCTGGTGATGTTGGTTATAAGCAATTTGAAAATACTTGTATCCAATCAGGTGGAGCCGGTGCACAATATAATTATGCGTTTGATACTGATCCTAGTGCCGGTGATTATAATGCCGATTTCCACGGCGGCTTCGTTTACCCGATAGGTAGATGGGTTGTATGTGATTATGATGGAAATGGTCTTCCGCCACCAGCCGGTACCACTATAAGAATAATATATAACAAACCACTAAATACTGATGATGTTTATCAGTTTACCGCACCGAAGGTTGATTACAATGCAGATAAAGCCAAAGAAGATGTAGAAATGATTAACGCATTCCCGAATCCGTACTATGGTGTTAACCCAAGGGAAGTAAACAAATATCAAAAGTATATTACATTTAGTCATCTACCACCCAAAGCTACATTGCGTATATTCAATTTAGCTGGACAATTAGTAAGAACAATAGTTAAAGATGATTCTAGTCCTTTTACAACATGGAGTCTATCTAACGAGGCAGATTTACCGGTTGCTAGCGGATTGTATATTGTTCATGTTGATATGCCTGATCTTGGCAAGACTAAGATACTTAAGGTAGCTATCATTCAAGAACAACAAGTCCTTGATAGATTCTAAAAATTAAAGGAGACTAAAAAATGAATAAGATAAAAATTATAAGTTTATTACTAGTAATTACAGTGGTTGCCTCCACTGTAATATATGCTGGTGGCGGTAACCGTAATGGTACTGCCGGTGCTGCACAGCTATTAGTTCCAGTTGGTGCGCGCGGTATAGCTATGGGCGGTTCTACCTTAACCGGTGCTAAAGGTGTTGAGGGCCTCTATTGGAACCCGGCAAACCTTGCACGTTCAGATTACAACACTACTGTAATGTTCTCTCAAATGAATTATATTGCAGATATTGGTGTTAGTTACGCAGCTATTGGAACAAACATTGAAGGTTTTGGTGCTCTGGGATTTTCTCTCAAAGCGTTTTCAATGGACGAGATTGCTATTACCACTGTTGAAAAACCTGATGGTAACGGGCAATATTTTACACCACAATTTGTAACCTTGGGTCTTACATATTCAAGATTATTAAGCGACAGAATTGCGGTTGGTGTTACAATGAATTACGTCACTGAAAAACTTGATTTAGTAAGTGCAAGCGGTATTGCATTCAACATTGGTGTATCATACAAAAATCTTGGCAACGTAGATGGTTTAAGCTTTGCCGTAGCAATTAAGAACTTAGGTCCACAGATGAAATACGACGGATCAGCTTTATACTTAAGAGCTACGTCACCCGATCTTGAAAGACCATCACAGTTATACAAGATTGATGCAGCATCATTTGAATTACCATCAACTCTTGAACTTGGTTTAGGTTATGAATTGAGTATAAATGAAAGCAATAATTTATCGCTGAATGGTATTTTCCAGAACAGCAACTTTTACGGTGATGAGTATAAATTAGGCGGTGAATACGCTTATGACAATACTTTCTTCGTA
The DNA here is from genome assembly GCA_040755055.1 of Bacteroidota bacterium. Classification (GTDB taxonomy): domain Bacteria; phylum Bacteroidota; class Ignavibacteria; order Ignavibacteriales; family Melioribacteraceae; genus DYJK01. Next base: position 6,164 of record JBFMBS010000037.1, on the reverse strand, counting down.
AGAGCCGGTTATGCTTTCATCGATGGTGTTGATGAAGATGCTAACATTTACGGATTAACAGCCGGTGCCGGTATCAATTATAGTCTTGGCAGCGGTATGGCTGTTAAATTTGATTATGCTTACAGAGATACCGAATTCTTTGACAGCAATCATGTATTTACACTTCAATTCGGATTCTAGTAGCTAGATTTTAGCACTATTTTAGAAGCCCTCTTTTATTTAAAGAGGGCTTCTTTTTTTATATCTTACCTATAGAATTTTCTAAATCTTTTTCAATTTCATTTCTTACAAAGGCATCTATATGATTAAAAGTGTACTCCTTTTTGCTTTTCTTTTCTTAAATACGAGCAGTTTTTCCCAGGCAGATAAATACGATTTCTTTACAAGGCACAAATTTACTTTTGAAGCAATTGAATTGAGTAAAATTAAAAATGCCAAAGTGAAAACGAGAAAATTATATTCTGCTTATTATATGAAGGACGAACAACTACCCGACAAAAAAACTTTAGTCGAGGAAATTAAATTCAACAAAAAGGGAAATCCTACAGAGAAAATTTTTTATAACTCGATGGGTGGCATCCGCACCAAGTATAATTATAAATATGATAAGAATGGAAATCTTATAGAGGAAGTAATAATAGATGAGTACGGGAATGTTTCTGCTAAAAGAGACATATCTTATAATTCTAAGAATGATACTTCAAAAGTTGTAATATTTAAAGCGCGTAAGTCAACAACAGATAAAAAAGTATTTGAATACTATGACGATGGAAAACTGAAACAAAAACTATACTATGATAAAAATGATCAAATCTATCTAAAAGAAATTTATACTTATAAAAATGATAAGTTAGATAATATAGAATTCTTCAAACCGGATGGTACAAGTGTAAATAAAGTTGTGTTTAGTTATAATAAGGCCGGTAACCTTGCCGAAGAAAAATTTCCCCAATACCAGCAGACCTTTACATACGATAACCGTAACAGATTGATACGTTCTGAGGGGAGGGATAAAGTAAGGCTGCATAAATATGATGATAATAATAATATGATAGACGACCAATATTTCATTGAGAAAACCAGAAGACAATTTAAAATAGTATTTAGTTACTTTAAAAACGGTTTAGCCAATGAAGCAATAAGATACGATGCCCTGGATAAAAAAGCATTCTACTCAAAATATGAATACGAGTATTATAAATAATTATTTAAGTCTCTAAAATTGGAGCGTTAAATGAAATCAAAATTACTACCGGTTTTATGTTTGCTTACTTTTTTGCAAATGGAATCCTTTGCACAAAACGAACTCAATTTTGAATTTGATTATGCTAGGTTTAAATATGATTCAACAAGCGCTTACATTGAATTTTACTACGAATTAAATCCTAAAAACATGTTGTTTGAAACAACCGACCAAGGAAGATTAGTCCAGGCAATTGTTCATATTGAAATGAAAAATATTTCAAGCGATACGTATTTGATAAACAAAGATTGGAAAATCCAAAATATGTATGATGATTCTACATCAGAGGCAGATATTAAAAGTTTAACCGGTGTCTTTGGTTTTGTCGTTCCGGAAGGCGACTATGCGCTATCGGTAAAAGCTTATGATGTCAAAAATCCTTCTCTCTTAAAAACAATTGATGAAAGGGTTGTTGTTAGTTCTTATAATTCCGGCAAATATGCCGTAAGCGATATCCAGATTGCTTCAAATATAAAAAAGGAGGATGCCGATCCAAATTCCTTATTCTACAAAAATACGCTGGAAGTTATCCCCAATCCTTCCATGCTTTATTCCGATAAAACGCCGGTTGCATTCTTTTATGCCGAATTATATAATCTAAAATTACCCGATCCCCAAAATGCTTTTACGCTGCAAAAATTACTTTATAATAGTGCCGGCAATTCAGTTTATAAACAAGAAAAGATTATTAAACAATGCGAAACATCGGTTGTGGAAATTGGATTAATAAATCTTTCGAAATTCCCTACAGATTCTTATAACATCGTGCTTAGCTTAATTGATAATAAAACAAACGAAGCGTTTATATCAACAAAGAGATTTTATTTGTACAATCCGAATGTAGTAGATTCAGCGGCTATAAAGAGGGTAAGTGCCGGTGTAATGGGAAGCGAATTCGCTCTTTACAATGACGAAGAATGCGACAATATGTTTTCACAAGTAAAATATATATCAAGTCAAAATGAAATTGAACGATACGGAAAGCTAGATTCACTAAATGCTAAGCGTGAATTTCTGTTTAATTTTTGGCTTAACCGCGATACCGAACCATCCACGCCGCAAAATGAGTTCAAAGATGAATATATAAGAAGAGTTGCGTATGCAAATGATAACTTTAAGCACGCAAATAAAGAAGGTTATCTCTCGGATAGGGGGCGCGTTTATCTAACATATGGCCAGCCCGATCAAAGAGATTTTTATCCAAACGAACCGAATCTGAAACCTTATGAAGTTTGGTTCTATAATCAAATTGAAGGTGGGGTTAGTTTTATTTTCGCCGATGTTACCGGTTTTGGAAATTATGAATTGCTCCATTCAACTAAAAGGGGGGATGTTAGAGATGAAAATTGGATGAGAAGAATTAGTACCGAATAAACATATATGATTGACAAAAATAAAATTGAGTTTTACTTTTTTATTTTTTTCGTAAAACTTTTCAAATTGTTGGGTCTTAACAATACACGGAAGGCAGCATCATATATAGGATTTATTCTGTATTATATTTTTCCAATAAGAAAAAAAGTTGTTATAGAGAATTTGCATAATGCCTTCCCGGGAAAAAATGAAAAAGAAATCAACCTTATAGCTTACAGATGTTATAAAAATATTTGTACAACCTTTTTTGAGTTAATGTATCTGCCTAATCTTTCTAAAGAGCAAATTTCAAATCTAATTCAATGCGAGAACGCGTCAATAATACGAAACAGTTTTGAAAAAGGTAAAGGAGCAATTTTTTTGACCGGTCACATAGGCAGTTGGGAAGTTGCTGCATTAACTAGTATATCAGTCAGCGGCATACCAATGACTTTACTTGCACAGCCACAAAGAAATAAATATATAACATTATGGTTGAATAAAGCGCGCAGCCGTTTTGGTAACAAGGTTTTAGAGCTCGGTCTGTCCGTTCGCCAAGTCTATCAAGCAATTAAAAACGGTGAACTTGTAGGTATTGTTGGTGATCAGCGGGGACCGCGCGATGTAAAACGTGTTGATTTTTTCGGCAGACCTACTTCGCTATACCCTGGTGCAGTTTCGTTTGCTCTTAAAGCTAGGTGCCCTATAATTTTAGCTGTTGTTATTAGACTTGAAACCGGAAATTACAAAGCGATATTTGAAAACTTAGATTTTGATAATCTTCCGGATGATCATGATGAACGGGTAAGGGAAATGAACCAGAGATATATTTCATTTATTGAAAAATATGTTCGCCAATATCCCGAACAGTATTTTTGGATGCATAAAATTTGGAAATATTAATGACCGGGAAAATTCTTGTAATACAAACAGCTTTTCTTGGCGATGCACTGCTTACTCTTCCGTTAATACAACATATTAAGAGTACACATACTAACGCGCTGATTGATGTCCTATGCATTCCTTCTACTCAAGATATTTTTAAACACTCGCCGTATGTTAATCAGGTTATCGTTTATGATAAAAGACGGGATAAGATTTTTGGTTTGATTAAAATTATTAATGAAATAAAAAAGAATCGTTACCAAAAAATATATTCACCACACCGGTCTTTTAGAACTGCAATGATTATTTATTTTTCAGGTGTTGACGAAACTTATGGATTTGATACAGCATCGTTAAACCTTGTGTATAAAAACAAAATCGAGTATAGAAAAAATAGTCATGAAGTTGAACGGAATTTATCTTTGGTTGGTTTTGATAATTCGGATTGGCGCATTCTTCCCGAGCTTAGTATTCCGAAAGAAGCACTCAATAAAATTGACTTAATAGTAAACGGTATAAATGAAAAGATTATTGCCATAGCTCCTGGCTCGGTATGGGATACGAAAATTTATCCTAAAGAATATTACAAGGAGATTTGTCGTTATTTGATTTCTAAAAACTTCATGGTATTTTTAATCGGAAGTAAAGAAGATAAATCACTTTGTGAAGAAATATTACAATCATGCCCGACCGGCTGTTTTTCGCTTGCCGGCAGTTTATCGATAATCGAATCGATCGCATTTTTGAAAAAATGTTCATTGCTGATTTGCAACGATAGTGCGCCTACTCATATGGCAATGGCAGCTGATATACCGGCAATAACAATTTATTGCTCAACAATTTCGGAATTCGGCTTTTACCCCTACAATAAAAAAAGTTTATTTCTTTCCTACAATGAGTTAAATTGTAAACCTTGTGGGATACACGGTCACAAAAAATGCCCAATTAAAACTTTTGATTGCGGTTTTTTGTTAAAACCTTCAAGAATAATCGAAAAGGTAGATTCAATATTAACATCTGAAAAAAATTGATCAATTCTTTATATTTACTACCCATTTGAGGCAGAACAATGAAGTGGTTCAGTTTAGATTTTATTAAAAAATCTTCAATCTACATTACACCAAATTTTCCCGAGACCGGTACTACAAGATACAAACTGAGCTTATTAAGATCCGCCGCATATTTTGCGATTTATACTATTGTTGCATGGTTTGTTTTAATTTTTATCTTGTCCGTTACACCTTTGAAAGATTTTCTTTTTGTATTGGATAACCAGGAATTAAAAGCCCAGAGAGAAAAGATTAATGAATTGCAGAACAAAGTAGAAACGCTTACAAATACTCTGCAAGTAATTTCAAATACAAATGAACGAATGAAGTATGCAATAGAATTGGCAATGAAAGATTCGGTTAAATCTAATGATTCTTTATACGATAAACTTAAAAAACCAATTACAAAAAAAATTGAAGTAGGCGGAAATATATTCTTAGCATTTCAGAAATTAATCAATCAAATAAATCAAGAAACAAAAAAATCATCCCCCGTTATTTTTCAGCAGCCGGCTAACGGGATACTGACAAATAAATATGATCCGGCGAAAGGACATTTGGGGCTGGACTTTGGTATGAAAACGGGCACACCGGTTTATGCTTCTGCCGGCGGACTGATAATTTTTGCCGATTACACTTTGAACGACGGATATATGATCATTGTTGAACATGATGACGATTATTATTCTATTTATAAACACTGCTCATCATTATTAGTCAAACAAAGAGATTTTGTAAATAGTGGGGAATTGATTGCGCTTAGCGGAAATTCTGGTGTAAATTCAACCGGGCCTCATTTACATTTTGAAGTTTGGCATAAAGGGAAAACAATTGATCCATCAAAATTGATATTTAATTAAGGAGTAATAAATGGGAATTAAAAAAGAATCACACCCTGAAGATGTTAGCATTATTAGTGCCGGCGTACTGATTGACGGTAATCTACATAGTGAGGGTAATGTTAGAATTGACGGTTCTGTTAACGGCAACGTAACTATTAATGGTAATCTAACAATTGGTGAAACTTGTGTGATAAAAGGTGAATTGGTTGCACACAACATAAATATGAACGGAAAAGTTGAAGGCAAAGTTTCTGTTTCCGATAAATTAAGATTAGAATCCAAATCTGTTCTGAAAGGGGATCTTTATGCCAAGATATTGATTATAGAAGAAGGCGCGTTATTCGATGGCAAGAGTTCCATGAATGGTGCCGCTAAAGAATTTACCCAATAATGGAATTAAAAAATAGTTACACTAAAAAGTTTTCAGATAGTTATCGTTCAGTAGGTCCGTACTTAGGATTAGGAACTCAATTAGCTGCAACTATAATATTAATGTTCTTTCTAGGCAGATGGTTGGATAATCAATTCAACACAACCCCGCTTCTTATTATAGTCTTTTCATTCCTAGGTGGATTTGCCGGTATTTATAATTTTATTAAAACAGTAATAAGATTAAATAATAAGAGTAAGATTGATAAAAAAAATTAAAGCGCCATTATTATTATTTGAAACCTCTGAAAAATTATAGAGGATTTAAAAACTTTATAAAGGACAGTGTTGTAAAAGAGTAAACAAAAAAAGAGAATGAAATGCGAAGCAATAAAGTGAATAATATGGATTTGTTTACCCAAG
>JBFMBS010000036.1:0-35499 GCA_040755055.1 Bacteroidota bacterium | reverse complement strand
TTGATTTCACTATTTTTCATCTCGGAGACTCCTTTTAGTTTTTTTGTTATCTGCAATAACAATTTTAAGATTATTTGGAGTCTCTTTTTCTAAAATCGAATTTCAACTAAGATTGAATATATACCTTTATCCCTCTCTGTACTGTTCATAATTCGAAATCAATAAACAGCAATAAGTGTTTAGAAAAACGAACACCTATTATTACTAATTTATTTTACTTTTATCACTAACTTCAAAGAGCAATTATGTTTTGTTAATCAAACTTTATTTTACATCTATCCACCGAATCGTTGGTGTTGTCGTTTTTGAAAACTTGTTAGTGTATTTAAGGACCTGGATTTAACATTGTTGGAAATTCAAAATTAAATCGTAGTAACATTTCAACGAACTTTAATATTTGTTTTGCTTCAGGCTCCTTCATAATTTTTATTTCATGAGTTGCTTCATTTCCTTTCTTTCTAATTTCATCAACCCATGTTTTACCATTATGTGGTACATAACCAGCTTTAGCTAAATAGTCTACATAATAAATAAACTTTTCATTTTCATTTGCCCCGTGTTGTACTGCTAAATTCATTAATATTTTCCTACATATGAGCACTGCGGCAGTGAATGCGCCCACAGCTGTACAATCTCTTGCTTCATTATAAAGTGTTGCAACCCCTAAATCAGTTATACCTTGTATTTCGTCACCCAATCTTGCTCTGGGATTTTGTTCGTTACTTTCTGAAAAAAATGTAGGCTTAGAACAATTAGGACAAATTAGAATAGATACAGATGGATTTTGTCCGAAATAACCAAAACTCGGTGCAACATCTTTACCGCAATAACCGCACTTATACGATCTACTAACAACACTTGAAATATTTGACCAATCACTCATAACAACCTCTTTTAAATACAGTGATTAAATTTAATACGGCTAACCATTAATTATATTGTATAGTTATTTTATTTCATGAATGAAATACCGCTGAATTATGCGTAATAAAACCCATTTATTTAGAAATTTCAACTATAAACTCTTTTAACAAAAAATGTTTTGTTTGTGGTGAAACTCTTTCGAAGAAAAGTAGTTTTGGATAGTTCGATTTTAAAAGCGCTGTCAAGATTCCCTCTGAAATCCCGATTAAATTTAGTTGTCTCTAACTTCTGTTGCAACAATAAAGATTTAGATATACCGGTGGGTGGAAGTTTGAAAATAAAAAACCGCACACAGCACAGTTTTTATCCACTGTACTGCTGCGGTCTCAAACTGTTAATAATATTTATGCGTGCTGAAACATTGTCTCGTCAACTTTAACACCAAGTCCTTCTGCCACTGCCGTACCAAGTTCAACATTAGCACGGAAGAAATGGCAAAGTTGTCTATTGATAATCTCGTCACGTTTCGGTCCGGTTATTCCGCTCATGGCACCGATAATATTATTAATCGTGTTCTTTCTGTCTTGCTCGCTCATAGCTTTAGTGAATAACAAACCGGGTTGTGTGTAATGATCATCTTCTCCGGGTGCATTGCGGTCGTACCAATCTGCAATATTAGAATCGAGAGTCATCGGCGGTTCTTTGTATGATTCGTCGGCATAAATATCATCAAAACTATTCGGATGATAATTCGGATCGCTTCCGCCGTTGCCGTCCACGCGCATATATCCGTCGCGCTGATAATTGTTAACCGCATACGGACATTTGTTCACCGGAATCTGTTCGTAATTAACTCCAAGTCTGTATCTGTGCGCATCAGGATAAGACAATATCCTTCCTTGCAGCATTTTATCTGGTGACCAGCTGATTCCATCGATAACATGTGCCGGTGCAAACGCCGCTTGTTCAACATCTGCAAAATAATTTTTAGGAACCTCGTTTAATTCCATCACGCCGACATCAATCAAAGGATATTCTGCGTGAGGCCAAATTTTTGTGAGATCGAAAGGATTCCATGGAATTTTTTTTGCTTGTTCGTCGGTCATCACTTGAATTTTCAAAGCCCATTTTGGAAAATCTTTTTTATCGATTGCTTCAACAAGATCGCGCTGCGCAAAATCAGGATCTTTGCCGCGCATCTCTTCGGCTTCCGGCCCGGTAAAGTTTTTTATTCCTTGCAAAGTTTTGAAATGAAACTTCACCCAAACTTTTTCATTCTTTTTATTGATCATCGAAAAAGTATGACTGCCGTAACCGTTCATGTGCCGGTGTCCGTATGGTGTTCCGCGATCGCTCATCAAAATCATAACTTGATGAAGACTTTCGGGATTGAGCGACCAGTAATCCCACATCATCGTTGGGCTTTTGAGATTTGTTCTCGGGTCGCGTTTTTGTGTGTGAATGAAATCGTCAAACTTCTTCGGGTCCTTAATAAAAAAGACCGGCGTGTTGTTCCCAACAAGATCCCAATTGCCGTCTTCGGTATAAAATTTTACTGCAAAGCCGCGCGGATCGCGTTCGGTATCTGCGCTTCCTTTTTCGCCGCCGACTGTCGAAAACCGAATTAACATACGGCATTGATTTCCAACTTTACTGAAAAGTTTTGCGCGAGTGTATTTTGTAATATCGTTCGTTACGGTGAACGTTCCAAACGCACCGGTGCCTTTTGCATGAACAACACGTTCGGGAATTCTTTCGCGGTTGAAGTGAGCCATTTTTTCGTGATAAATATAATCTTGAATTAAAACCGGTCCGCGAGGTCCAACCGTCATTGTATTCTCATGCTCTGCATAGGGACGTCCCGATGCAGTAGTTAACTTTCTTTTTTCCTCCTTCATATTTAGCTCCTTTTATTATGATTAATAATAGAATAGATCAAGTGATTCAAAAAAATCGATGACTTATATAAACAGTTGCCGCAGATTCCTGGTTAGAATGAAAGAGGTATAAAACAAATTGTCATGAAAGAAAGAGGCCGCCGCATGAGACGGCTTCTTTCTAATTTATAAATCACTTCTTCAATACTGTCTTCAGTACGGTTTCTTTCTTTAATTCTTTAGTGCAGAAAAACCAGTCGTAACATTTCATATCTTCTTTACCTTCCATTCTATCTTTAGCAACTCCGCAAGAACCGGCTGGCGGAACTATCACATCGTCGCCGGGTCTCCAATCTGCTGGTGTTGCAACAGAAAATGCATCTGCTGTTTGTAGCGCAATCAATACGCGGTAGAGCTCGTCAAAATTCCTTCCCAGACTCAAAGGATAATAAATAATAGTTCTAATAACTCCGTTGGGATCGATAAAAAATACGGCACGCACGGCTTTTGTACTGCTTTCGCCGGGTTGAATCATGCCGTATTTTTTTGCTACTGTCATTGTGATGTCTTCAATCAAGGGAAATTTAACTTCAACATCCTTCATCCCTTTGTATTCAATTTTTTCTTTGATGGTTCTTAACCATGCAATGTGGCTGTATAAACCATCGACCGATAATCCGACTAATTTGCAATTAGCACCGGCAAATTGATTTTCCATGTTTGCGAATGTCATAAACTCAGATGTACAGACCGGTGTAAAATCTGCTGGGTGACTGAATAAAATTACCCAGCTGCCGTTAAAGTCTGCCGGAAAATTAATATCGCCTTGTGTGGTAACAGCTTTAAACTCAGGCGCTTTATCGCCAATCCTTGGCATCGATACTACTTGATTTTCTTCCATGTTACTACTCCTTATATACTTTATGGTTTTCTTTATATATATGATGAAACAATGTTTATATCGTTTCATCGACTGTGCGCATGAATTTAACTGTTAAATGATTTTCTTCGAATGATATTCTTGCCTACTTATTTTTTTTAAACTTACCGATTATCTGAACTTTGACATCTTCAACAACAAAATTTGGTATCTGCTTTTTCTGAAAATATTTTTCGATCACCCTATCCAACTCATCATCGAAATAATCTTCAATATATTCCGTATCGGAGGCATATAAATGGTGATGGTTCTCCAATATTGAATCGTATCTCATAACATCTTTTTCAGTCTTAACTTTCTTTATTATCCCCATATCAACAAAAGTTTCGAGAGTTTTATAGACTGTACCTATTGCAATATTGGGGTGATTTGTTTTTATGAACTCAATAATATTATCAGCAGTTGGGTGATTATTCAGACGGGATAGGGCGTCAAGCACCGCCATTCTTTGCGGCGTTATTTTGAGTTCTTTCTCAATTAATATATTTCTATGGTTGTCCTGATTCATAAGTAATATTTCCTAAATAGGAATTATTCTTAACAAAGATAAATTATTATTGATTGATTAGCAAGTATTTTTATTGAAAGCACTGCAACGCGCGATGGCGTTTTATTTTAAAAACAGTTTTGTGATTTTTTTCCTTAAAACAACTTTCATTGTCTTAGGAATAAGAATTAACTTTACTTCTAAAAAGAGATTGGTTAAGTTATCATAGTTACAAACATCAAAATAATTCCAAGCGTATAAGGAAACTAAAATGAAAAAAGTAGTAATAACCCACGCAAAAAGAACTGCCGTAGGTGCATTCAACGGATCATTAAGCAGTTTATCAGCTCCGCAACTTGGAAGCATAGTAATTAAGTCTTTGTTGGATGAATCGAAAATTAATCCGGCTATCGTTGATGAAGTAATTATGGGGAATGTACTCACTGCCGGGTTGGGACAAGCAGCGGCACGCCAAGCAGCCCTTTATGCCGGTTTACCCGAAAAGACAGAGTGTTTAACGATCAACAAAATGTGCGGAAGCGGATTGAAAACAATCATGCTTGCACATCAAGCAATTCAATGCGGCGATGCAGATATCGTAATTGCCGGCGGACAAGAAAGCATGAGCAACGCACCGTATGTTTTAAGAAATGCACGTAACGGGTATAGACTTGGCCACGGAGAAATTATCGATTCAATGATTACCGACGGACTATGGGATGTGTATAACAACATTCATATGGGTAATTGTGCCGAAGCTTGTGCAAAAGATATGAGCTTTGCACGCAAAGAATTAGATGACTATGCAACTATGTCGTATCAACGTGCACTTGCTGCTCAGAAAGATGGAAAGTTTAATGACGAGATTGTCCCGGTTACAATCAAAACAAGAAGCGGCGAGACAATAGTTACAAAGGATGATGAACCTGAAAAAGTAAACTTTGAAAAAATTCCTACTTTGAAACCGGCATTCGATAAAAACGGAGTAATTACTGCTGCAAACGCATCAAAAATAAACGACGGTGCTGCCGCAGCTTTAGTAATGAGCGAAGAAAAATCTAAAGAACTAGGGTTAAAACCAATAGCTGAAATAGTCGCACAAAGCTCTGCTGCAAAAGCACCAATTCAATTTACAACCGCACCGGCAGATGCAATCAATAAAGTCCTTGCAAAAGCTAAAATGAAAACGACTGACATTAATCTGTATGAAATAAACGAAGCTTTCGCAGTTGTTTCGTTAGCGGTTAATAAATTACTCGGACTTTCAACTGATAATGTAAACGTGAATGGCGGTGCAATTGCACTCGGTCACCCGATTGGTGCAAGCGGTGCACGCATCATGGCAACTTTATTGCATGAAATGAAACGAAAAAACTCAAAATACGGTTTGGCATCGCTTTGCATCGGCGGCGGAGAAGCTTCGGCTGTTATCGTTAAACTCTATGAATAACTAAGTTAACTTGTTGAGTGAGCAAAATTAGTACCCAGTTTAAGAGTCTATTGCATAATATAAATTCCATTTTGTCTTTGCGTTCATTGCGTATTCTTTGCGACCTTTGCGTGAAAATCTTTTAGCCCTACCAAGAGGTACGGCGGGCAAGCGCAGAGCCAGCAGAGTAGTCACAGAGTGCATTGAGAGTTTTGCAACATACTCTTAAGTTGTGTGTTAATAAAAGCCAACTTTTTCTTTATAACTGTTTTTTATCATTCTTTATCAATTCACACAATACGTTTATGTAGTAGATTAATGATTCGGTGGTTTGCCAATACAGAAATAAAATAGATTTTGATAATCGATGAAACATTGATGTCAAAACGAAGAATAAATAAATTAACCTTAGGTAACATCTATTTCGGAGATTATTTCCCCGGCATTACTTAATATTTTTGCGGCACCGGTAAAATCAGATTTCTCCGTTAATTTAGTTGGTACAACAAAACATTTCAGCCCGGCAGTCATTGCAGATCTCAATCCTCTTTCCGAATCTTCGATAACAATACACTCATCACTATTCATTCCGCTCTTTTGCAGCGCTCTGATATACGGTTCGGGATCGGGTTTTGTATTTGCACATTCGTCACTAGTTACTACAAAATCAAAATACTTAAGCAAACCGGTTCTTTGATGAATAATATTAAAATGGTCTTTTCTTGAGCTTGTAACAATTCCCATTTTAACTTTCCTTTTCAACACTTCAAGCGTTTCAACCACTCCATCATTTACTTTTGTTTCATCGGCAAGAAGTTTAGAGTAGAGAGCGTTTCTCTCTTTTCTCAATTCAGAGATGGTTCCTTCATCAAATCCCATTTCTCTCGCGATGTGCCATGTTCCTTCCGATCTTTTTAAAAAGTATTCCGTATAGAGTTCTTCTGTCAGATCAAAACCGATTTTAGCAAAAGTATCCCTACAAGCGCGGAAGTAGAGTTTCTCTGTATCTACAAGTACCCCGTCATTATCCCAGAAAATTGCTTTTATCATTTTTCATTTACTCCACTTGCCGGGAATAGATCAGTCGCTTCTAAAATCCATGCACTGTTATGTTTTTTAAATCCGATTCCAGGATAATAGTCAACTGCTTTTGGAGCTGCGAGTAAAATTATTTTAGATTGGGGACCCATCTTCTCGCGCGTCTTCTTTATCAATTCAATACCAATCCCTTTTCTCTGGTAAGTATCTCTTACAGCAAGATCGGACATATAACCAACATAACTGAAATCGGTAAGTGTTCTCGCAATACCAACCAGAAGTTTATTGTCCCATGCAGTTACAATCAGGTTGGCATGTTCTATCATATCTCTCATAATTTCTTTATTATTGATCGGCCTACGCTCGCCTAATGTTGATGCGTCGTACAATTCAATAACTTGATCCAAATCCAATTTATTACCGTATTTGTATTCGATCAACATGTTGTCACTCTTTTTTGTTTTCGAATTATTCATCATGCATCCGCTATTATTATTTTTTCACCACAGAGACACGGTGACGCAGAGAGATGCACGGAAGAATTTCAAGCAGAGTTTTATTTTTGTTCGAACAAAATCTCGAAGCCGTCGTACGGACGGAGCGGAATGATATCGAACGAAATTAATTTTTCACGAACAAGCGGCAGCGTATCCAAAAATTTTTTTGCTTCGTCAACATCGCCGCATTCCATAATGATCACGGCATCTTTTCTGTCTGCTCTAAAATAGATATCCCTGATTATTCTTTGCTTGTACAATTCCCACACAGTTCTCGTTTCTTCTTTCAACAAGTCCGGTGTAAACTGTTCGCGTTTTACATTTTCATTTTCTTTTGTTGTTGCGATGATTTTCATGTCACTTCACCATTACTATTTTTTTTGACAAGTGTAAAATTTTCGGTATTCATGTTGTAGAAACATACGCCGGAGCGCGTCCGCCTCTGGCGGAAACTCTGCTCCAAAACTTGTAATGACTTCTTTAAGATGTGGCAGTATTGTTCGGATTTAATCTATGATTTTTCTTTCTCGAGCGCAATAATTTTCACTTTTATTTAATCCGCCGGAGGCGGACGAGAGTTGAATTTCCCGCCTATTGAAGCAAATAAAATTTATATTTAGATACCTCGCTGCTTGCGGCGAAGAGATTCATCCTGGTTTTTGCCCATTCAATTGCGTATTCCAATACCGGGTCACTGCCATTTGCAAAATCACTTTCATTTACATGAATTAATATTTCCGGTTCGATTCCGTTCCACTCAATAACCTTCATCTGTGCCGTGTAAGCAATCCATTTTGGTACACGGTATTTTGTTCCATCGGATAATTGATATGTAATCGGGTTAGCTGTGCCGCCGCCGGTTGTATCACCGATTAACGTTACATTTTGCTGCTCTTTCATCTGGCAAATAAAACTTTCGTTACTGCTTAAACACGTTGGACCAATCAATAAAGCAACCGGTTTGGTAAACTGCCATTCGCCGCGCGGTTCACAATATTTTGAAACAAGCGCTCCAAAATCATCGTGTTCGGGACCATTCCTGACTTTGTAATATTCAACAACTTTTTTTTCCACTGCAAATCTACCGGCAACCTGGATAGCTAAAATCTCATTTCCGCCGCCGTTCATCCTTACATCAACTATCATTGTCGGGCTCTCTTTGAACAATTCAAATATCTCATCAAATTTTTGAACATCAAAGGCCCCGTTCATCCAGCTGCCGATTGCGATATAAGGAATTGAATCGATGAAGCAATAGCCCCATTGATCATTAAACACTTTGAAATCGTATTGTTGAAGAAAATTATACAGTTGTGAGTAATCCCAATTTGGTTTTTTTGCCGATACATACGTCGGTATTACTATTCCGGTTGGCCTCGTAAAATCAACATGCTTATCCTTCAGCGGCTTTAACATTTTTACCATTACGTTAACAAGATTGATATAACTTGCAGCTTCTTCAGCTTCAGGCTTGTATTGATCGTGCAGCATTTGCCAATCAATATTTTTATATATGAAATATGGATATAGTCTATCAAAGTTATCCCATAGCGCTTCAAAGTCTTCTACATAGTTGATCGCCGTATTTTGTGTAGGAGTATCTTCAGTACACGAAACAACAATAACAAACAGAATTGATATGCAGCATAAAAAAAGGAACGGAGATAATAATTTTTTCATATACTTTCTGTATTTCACACACTTTGTGTAACAAGATCTACTCAATAAAAAATTCCCACCATGAATGAATTTCGCGCGAATAGCTTCCTCGCAACAAAAGAAGATGATTGCCCAACGGTTCATTTAATATATCGGAAGCTTTTGAGCTGCCATGAAGTTTTATACAAACTTGTGTTCTGCACAAGTTTTCATCGCTGCCATTTTCTATAATCTCTGCATTAGAGGACCACATTTTATTAAGCTCTTTATCACCAAGCCGGAAGACCGTAACTTTCCCTTTCGAAAGCTCGCCCTCTATTCCTACTCCCACTCCCGATTCATAATGCGAACGGAGTTTATAACTGTTTACCATGCTTACCGGTATTGTACAATGTGCAAGCCAGATCAAATTGTTTTGCTCGTCAACAAGTGTCGGGTTTGCCATCCAAACAACTTGATCGGTTAAATAATTTACCCACACCATCCCGAGTGCAGAAACAATATCACCTTCGCATCCGGCAATTACACTCTCATCGTTCAATTTAGCGAGGGCAAAACACCCGGTCGTTTTCAGCCCGGTAACAAGATCAAAACAGCGAACACTCACAGCATCTAATTGATATTGTTTTATCATTTGTTTCAACGCCGTATAAACTTTTACTGCATTCTTGATCTCTTTTTTAGATGGCTCTTTAACTTCGGCAGCTCTGCTTACAAATGAGTGGTGAATTTCTTCAATCTCTTCTTCTTTTACTTCAGTAATTTTATTTTTTAATTCATCAATTGATATTTGTTCTATTTGAACCCCGAATGTTTTTGCTATCGTATCAAACTGCGGCATACTCGCAACAAGCCAATCCGAAGGCCCGCCAACCAAGCCGATCTTTGTTTTCTTCAGTTTGTAAAATACTTTGAAATGCCTAACGACTTGTTCGATCTGATGCCAGCATTCCTTGTTTAATGTTTCATCGAGGAAAATAATTTTGCCTTTAGCACCTTCTTGCTGAAGACGTGCAAGAATTTCTAAAGCCGCCGGAAGCGAATTATTCCCCGAATGAGCAAGCAGAAGAACCGGCTCATTTCCAAATTTTTCTTTTCTCTGCTTCCATAAATTTAAAATCTTATTTTCCGTTCCGCCGGTCAACACAAAATAAACTACCGGGTAATTACCGAGTAGCTCGTTCTCGCTAATATGTTCCATACCGAAATGATGTAGTTCGTTTTGTAAATCAACGGCAATTTGAGTTGAGGGCATTGTTGTTATATCGCTTGCAAATGGTATGAAGCATATCTTTTGTTCGATGTTCATGTTCCACCTTTTATTGTGGAAAGAATGAAAACTTCATCTGCAACATAATTGATTATCTATTTTGCTTCAATCAAAAAGGAATGAATTGGGATTTGTTGTCTTGTGGAAGTAGCATAAGAGATTCTTTGTCCCGACTCTGAGTATAGCCGAAGAGACGGGACCCGGAATTAAAAAACTTACTTCACCAGCATCATCTTCTTTACTAGTGTAAATCCTTCTGTGTGCATCCGGTAAAAATAAACTCCGCTTGATACTTGCATTCCGCTGTTATCCCTTCCGTTCCAGACCGCTTCATATCTTCCGGCGTTGTGATACTCATCTTTCAACACTTTAACAAGTTCTCCAAGCGAATTAAATATTTCAATCTTCACGTTGCTTGCCTTTGGAAGTTCATACTTTATTGTTGTAGTTGGATTGAAAGGATTGGGGTAATTGTTGCTCAAGCTATACGAATAATTTAATAATTTATTTTCATTCTCATCTACGTCTATAATAATCGGTGAAAATACATATAGCTCATTTTCAACCAAACAATACAAATAATTATTAAGAAATATGATATCAGTCGGCGCGAAATAACCTATACCAATATAATCTTCTAAACTTATATTGTAGCTTAAATTGTAAACTGATATCCCGGAAGTACCAAATACACCCAATGAAAGATATAATATGTAATTATCTATATCATATGCAGTGCAAAGTGGTTCGGTCTCAATATTCCAATCCCCAAAATATTCTTCGTTTAGAAATGTTAATGAATTAGTATTAAGAATTTTTATTCCGCGTGTATTAGTCATAAAAAGTAAAGAATCTTGAACATCAAGATCCCCTAACATTTCTCCGTATTCATCACCAAATTTAAAAAGTTCAGTTAAACCGGTTTCACTTGTGTAGCTATATCCATATAAATAATCGGAATAAAGTTTTAACCATATTTTATCCCCGGATGCGCGGACTTTTTTATAATAACCCCAATATTTGTCGAAACTATTATATGCATATGTATTTTCTATTATCGGCTGAATTGGATTAGTGACATCGATTATGTACAATATGTTTGAATCACTTAAAGCAAAAACTTTTCCATTTAAATAAGAAAGTGAAACTACACCACCAACTAAATATAAGTTAGACAACACAACCGGTTCGTTAATTTGACTAATATCTATTATAACAACGCCTTTATAATAATCCGCTGCATACAATATATCTTCGTTAATTGCTAATTCTACCATGTACCCATTTAAATCTAGTTTGGAAATTTCATTGGGTTGAAAAGGGTTGGATATATCAATTATATTAATCCCATCTCCTCCATTAGCTATAAATAAATTGTTACTTTCGCCAATTAACGTATGTGGTTTACCAATATTTGCTCCATATGAATTTATTCTTACGGGATTGTTAATATTTGAAATGTCGTAAAATTCTATTCCTAAATTAGTGGCTGAAATTAATAAGTCGTTTATAATGAATACCTGATAAGGTTTTCCTATCGTAAATATCTCCTTTACTAATTGATATTCATTATCATAAACCGAGATGTTATTAGAAGATGAAAGGAAACATTGGTCATTATAAAAAGTACCGTAGAAAACAGAGTTACTAAAAAATTTAGTTTGTTTAATTTCCGGGTCATAAGGATTTGTTACATCCAATACCTTAAATTCTAGAAATCCATCGCCTATTATTAACTCATTATCGCCGGAAACCATTCCGATAGCATCAATTCTATCAAAAGGGCTATCTAATTGAATAACTGAAGCTGGAATAGATACATCGAATAGAAAAAGTCCAGGACTATCATTGTTGAATCTCGTTGTAACATATATAGCATAATTTATTACCACAATACCGGTAATTTCAGAAAAAATATTACCAATCGTATCTGTTTCAATTAAGGAGAAAGTATTTCCGGATTGTTTTTCGATAATATTTATTTTGTTATCATACTCTTTAAATTGATAATAAAAAGGATCTACTATAGCAATCTTATTTGCACACCAGAAGTAATGTAAAAGTACATTCCCATCTTCAGAGTAAATTTCATAAAACGGATTAGCAAACACACTGTTATCTTTGTATATAACTCTATCGGCAAATTGAGAATCTCCTCTGGATTCATTCTTATATTTTCTGGCAAGTTCAAGGGGATTATTTGGATCAGATATATCTAGAATTAGAACAATGTATTCTTGTGGATACGAAGTAACAGTGTTTACGTACAATAATGTATCATCTGCAAAAAATTCTGTAACACTCTGCGCTTCACCAAAATTTAAGTTTAGTTTACTGATGTTATGCAACGAATGTTGACTGTTTTGTGGAAAAACCAGTGAAGTAAGAACTAGCATTAATAAAAATAATCTTTTCATTACGCTTATAGGTTTATTACTCTATTAAAACGTAACAATATGCATAGAATATTTCAATGCATTTTAAGTGGGTTAATAAGAGCGATTAACCTTTTAGAATAAATAAGACGGGAACGCCACGTCTTTTCAATTTTACTTCACCAGCATCATCTTCTTTACTAGTGTAAATCCTTCTGTGTGCATCCGGTAAAAATAAACTCCGCTCGATACTGGCATTCCGCCGCTGTCGCGTCCATTCCAACTTCTTTCGTACCTTCCGGCATTATGGAATTCATCAACAAGAATTCTAACAAGTTCTCCAAGCGAATTAAATATTTCAATCTTCACGTTGCTTGCCTTTGGAAGTTCATACTTTATTGTTGTAGTTGGATTGAAAGGATTCGGATAATTATTACTCAAACTAAAATTTGCCGGTAATTCGGGATTGGTTTGTTCATCCTCAACAGAAACAACGTTTGCACCTTGAAGAACCTCAATTTCGTATAATGAATATCCGTACTGGGTACCCCGGCTTAGACCGGTTAACCTAATATAACGTGCGGTAGTATCAACATTATATTTTTCAGTTCCGCCCATAGCGTTCGTTTGATGTGCAATTGTAGTCCAGCTAACATTATCGCTAGAATACTGCAACAGATATTCTTTGGCATACGCCGCTTCCCACACAAGCCGTATTTGATCAAACGGAAGAACAGAACCGAGATCGATTGTTATAATTTGTGGATCGGAAAATTGTGATGACCACCTTGTTGTATAACTTCCATCAACCGCTTTGTTTCCTTCTAAGCCCGTTCCCTCTACCGAAGAAACTGTAACACTCTTATTCAACGCAATATTAACCGGCGGCGGATTGTAAACACGGAATGTGTAAGTTTTTTTATTATTTGTTTCATTCCATTCCTGAATTGCATTTTGATCATCAACCCATGCTTCTACCGTGTATTCACCCGGTTCACCGGCTGTCCAATAATTTTTTCCGTCGATCTCGATATTACCGGATACTAATGCCATTCCCCCTTTAGGAATTGAATCGGAAAGTTCAAATGAACGGGTTATCCCTTCACCGTTTATGCTGAATAGTACATCGTGGTTGGTGCCTATCGGTGTTGGATCGACTCCTCTATTAATCAATGTTGCCGCGAAATAAACTTTATCACCTTTAAGAGGATACCGCGGATAGGTATAAATGTTCGCTATTTGAAGATCGGGATAAGGGTAAGCTTGTCTAACATCTATTAGTTTGCTCAAGGGCAGATTATCTGAAGAACCACCCACACGAACATAATAATAACCGGCGTCGTACATGTAGGTTCTTAATCTTTCATTGTAATAATAAAATTCATTCGTTGTTAATGTGAATTCTACGGTTTTGGTTTCACCCGGTTCAAGATAAACTCTCTTAAATCCACTTAAATATTTAACCGGCATCTCTACAAAAGAGCCGTCCTCATTTAAATAAAGCTGCACAACTTCTTCACCGGCACGCGTGCCGGTATTTGTAACATCAACTGCAATTATAAATGGTTTACTTACATATTCTGATTGCTGTGAAATAATCCTGATGTTACTATATGAAAAGGTCGTGTAGCTTAATCCAAACCCAAAAGCAAATTCCGGCGTATCTCCTTTCTTATCGAACCACATGTATCCGCAGCCGTAATCATTATTGAAATCAAAATCTGTTATCTCTGATGGAAGCTGGTTATCACTCTTAGGCAACGTTACCGGTAATTTTCCGGCCGGATTGTAATCCCCAAACAGAACTTGTGCAATGGCGTTTCCACCTTCTTGTCCGGGATAAAATCCCTGGACCAATCCTTCAATATCATTTATAAAAGAATTCACTCCGCAGATTCCGCCGCTAATCAAAACAACAATCACTTTGGAATTAACATCTGTGATAAGCTTAATAAAATCTTTCTGCTTTCCCGGCAGTTCTATCGAACCGTTTGCTCTATCAAATCCTTCCCCTTCTTGTGTTGGATCAAGTCCGCCGAAATAAACAACAACATCAGCTTGTTGTGCATATAAAATGGCGCTTTGCAAATCGCTTGCATAACTATCACTTGCAATTTCACAACCTTTCGCATACAAAACTTTTTCAACGCCTACATAACTCTCAATCCCTTGTTGGGGAGTTACCGTATAAAATGGAGAGACCCAGCTGCTGCCGCTTCCATCCGTCCGCATCACTGCCGCATTGGGTCCCAAGACGGCAATTTTATTTATTGAATTTTTATCGAGCGGTAAAACATTATCCTGATTTTTTAAGAGTACCAAACTTTTTTTGCCGGCTTCCAAACAAAGTGCCTGGTGTTCCGGACTGTTCACATCCGATGGGTCTCCGGTCGGGTAATTATCCATCATGCCGGAATAAAATTTTGTCCTCAATACTCTCCGTACAGCTTCATTAATTACATCAACGGAAACCGCACCGCTGTTAACCAAATTTAAAAGGTCGTTCTGGTAGTGATCGGAACCCATGCAAACATCCGTACCGGCTTCGATAGCTTTCTCGCTGTTGTGAACTGCACCCCAATCCGAAACAACATAAAACGGGAAACCCCATTGCACACGTAATATATCCGAAAGCAAATTGGAACTCTCTGTTGCCTGATCTCCATTTACTCTATTATATGCACTCATTATCGACATAACACCCGATTCTTGTACAGCGGTGCGAAAATTCAACCCGTAATGTTCTCTTAAATTTCTTTGGGAGATTGTGTAATCGTTATCATTTCTCCCGATCTGTTTGTGTTTGCCGTTATAATGTTTTGCTGTTGCAATTACCCCGGTTGACTGAACCCCTTTTACAACGGCAGCATTAATTTGAGCGTTCAAGTAAGGATCCTCACCTCCGCTTTCAGGGGTTCTTCCGTTACGCGGATCGCGTGTTAAATCTATTGCCGGTCCAAGCATTTGGTCCTTTCCTTTACCGCGGAATTCTTTACCGAGTGCTATTCCGACTCTTTCTGCAAGATCAATATCCCATGTAGCTGCCATGCCAATTCCAACCGGGAACGATGTAGCAAAACCATCACGCACACCATGAGGACCATCAGCCATTACAAAACCCGGGATGTTCAAACGTGTATTATCGGCAGTGTGCATCGATCCGGCTTTATGGAGTTGTTCAATTTTTTCTTCTATCGTCATTTGTTGCAACAGTTCCGTGATACGCTGCTCAACTGTTTGTGCTGTTGTGTTTCCAAATAAAACCGTTAAAAATATAAGGCACACAAGGGTAGTTTTAAATAAATTCATTTGATTCATCCGTAGTAAAAATAAATTTTAGCTTGGGCACTAAAATAATATTTATTTGTCTCAATAGTGAGCGATTTAGGGACGTGATAAATTTTTCTACTGTATAAATTGGCCGGAGTGTGAGTAAATTATTTCAAAAAAAGATATTACAGAAAAGAAACGGGTGATTTTTAACTTTTATCGCCCGTTTTTATCACTATACTTTTATCAACTACTTTTGAAGTGCCTTGCCAAAAAATTTCAATAGGTCCTCAATAATTTGATTATTTATTTGATGCCCGACCCCTTCATACAAAACAAATTTTGAGTTTGATAAATCCTCTTTCTCATAAATCTTTTTGCACACATCCCATCGTTCTTGCAAGGTTTTCCCGAAATAATTCATTATCAGGTCTTCATCCTCTTGTTCGTAACTATCACGGTAAATAACGGAATCATTATTGTCCTCGGCACCGAGGAAGAAAAACAGATCTACATTTCTTAATTCAGTTAAGTTAAATGGTTCACCGCTTATTTCTTTAACATCGTCAATGCCTATAGGATAACGTAATGGAACGCCTTCAAATTTTGCAACCGGAACTATCGGTAATCCTCCCGGTGATCCGATTGCGGCTGCTTTAACAATTTCCGGATGCAGCAAAACAAATCTGTTAGTAAACATTCCTGATGCAGAAAAACCCATCATCAAAATTTTTTCATCTAAGTTCAATTCATTCTGATTAAAAATTTCTTTTGCGTCTTCAATCATAGCAATCAGTTGAAGATCGAGGCGCTTTAATTCACTTATCTCAGTCATCATTGCATCTCTATCGAGCGCGTGAGTATAAATTTGCCAGTTAGTTACAGGACGCGGAAAGATTGGTACAAGTATCGGTGAGTTTAATTTCTCTGCAACAAGCTTAGCCTGATTTATAGTTTTAAAAGCCGCTTTCTCATGAACTAAAATTGAGTCGTTAACCTTGCCGGTATTATTCGGTATTGCAAACAAACTTGAGTTGTTATTAGAGCTTTGCGGAATATATAAAATATAGTCCCAGTAAAATCCTTTTGCCGGGTTGGCAGAAATTTTAACCGGTGTGTTAAATTCAAATTTAGTTTGTGCCACAGCTATAGAAAAAATATAAAACAATAATAGAAAAATCTTCTTCACGGTCAGTTCCCTTTCATTTTACAGTGATATGACGTATAGAGCAATACAATGTTTTATACAAGGCGGAATTACTTTGCAGTTATTTACCCTGAAAATAATTTTACTCATACAAAGAGCAAACAAACCGGGTTTGGTATCTCGATTTTTTTACCGGTTTCGTAAAGTCTGCCGGTTGCTAAATCAATTGAGAAAACAATTACCGAATCTGAACTTTGGTTTGCAACAAGCAGAAATTTCCCGGTAGGATCTATAACAAAGTTACGCGGTGTTTTACCCATTGTTGATTGATGTTGATTCAAAAATAAATTACCGCTAACCGCAACAAATGAAAAAACTGCAATACTGTCGTGTCCACGGTTCGAGCCGTAAATAAATTTTCCGTTAGGGTGCACTTGAATTTCTGCACAAGTGTTCTCTCCTTTATAATCGACCGGTAAAGTTGGTACTGTTTGTGCCGGTTCAAGTTCGTGCGAGTTGGTATCAAATCTAAAAGCCGTAATTGTACAATCTAATTCATTGATTGCAAAAGCAAATTCTCCGCCGGGATGGAATGCAAAGTGGCGCGGACCGGCGCCCGGTTTAGCCGCAACAAATTTCTGTTCGGCCGGAATTAATTTCCCGGTTTTATTATCAAAGTTGTAGAGCATCAGTTTATCCAAACCGAGATCTGCTGCAACAGCAAATTTGTTAGATGAGTCAAGATTGATTGAGTGCGCGTGCGGTGCTTCTTGTCTTTGTTTGTTTACACTTGAACCGGAATGCTGAACAACATCAACTGTTTCGCCCAAACTTCCGTCTTCATTCAATTTTATCACCGAGATATTTCCGCCCGAATAATTTGCAACAAGTACAAAACAATCGTTCTTATCAACTATTATATGGCAAGGATGAGCACCGTTAGATGGTACTGAATTTATTAAATGTAATTTCCCTTCATCGCCATCTATTTTGTATGAATAAACACCGCCGCTTTTTTTACCATCATATTCATCTGTTTCGCTGACTGCATACAAAAACTCCCGTTTGTTATCTATTGCCAGAAATGACGGATTAACAACATCTCCGCAAACATTTTTTTGGTTTAGTTCGCCGGTGATTGTATCGAAGTTGAAGGAATATATTCCTTTACTTTTTCCATTTGTGTAAGTCCCGGCAAAAAGAGTTGATTGAAACCGGTTGTTGGTTTTTGCCGGCCGGTTATTTGCATACTGCAAATTGTCCGGGAATATTTTTTTTGTACTAACTATTGCTGCCGAAGCGGATAGACCAAGTAATTTCAAAAAGTTTCTTCTTTTGATTGCGGATGACATCTTTACGCCTATTAATTATTCAAACACACTTCAAATTATCGATGCGGAAAACTAAATTCAATTATCAAGGAAGTTTATCCAAAAAGTAATGGTTCAAATAAAGTCCAATATCGGCTAAATAGAAGGATCTTCACAGAAAGACAATGATATTTATATTCAATGCAGAAACTCGATCACAAGTTTGTTGTAATCTACAATCTTATATCCATCTGGATTGAAGGCATAATCAGCCAGAGATTCTTACTCGAATCAAGAAGTGTCTCTTTCAATATTTTAACCGACATCACCAAGCTAAATTTTTCGTCGATAGAATAAATTATACCCGGGTTCAACATTACAAACCCGGCTTTAACATTTGGTCGCAGATCGGTAGTGTAGTGATTCTTGGTATAGGGAACACCGAAAAACAAAAACCATGTTCGGTTATCGCCGCTTTTGCCCGGTTCAAAATCAAGTATCGTTTGAGTGAAGTAACCTAGCGAAACAAAATAATTAATCCTCTTCTCTTTCATTGTCGAATTCAAAGTGTAAACAATGAACGGATTCACATTCACCATGTTACCATTATCTAAAAAGTAAGTTGTGTCTGTTCTCGATCCGTTAGAATTAATATACTTTGTATAAACAATTGTTAAAGCTTCGTAACTTGACTCTTGTATCGAGAGTCCCAAATCCAATCTCATTGCAATATTTTCAGTTGTACCGCAAAAGCCGAGACCAAAATTTCCCCCCATCAATGAATTGTTCCTTGTTGCGGCTAATTGAAATCCGCCGAACAGCAAAAAATTATTACTCGCCATATAATCAAAATCGGCACCAATTACTGCCGTAGTTAAATTCCATTTTAAGTTTTCCTTTCCCGGTGTAAACGCAGAGTAGTCCGGTAAAATAATTTCGTCATTGTAATAATACTCGGTTGACGACCGCATCATATTTTTAGTATCGATTATAACCTTTGGCGTAACCGTAAAATCTCCGCTTTCTTTGTTTACCATTACATGTACGGGCGGCGTGCTGATCGGTGCATCGATGTTGACATCACCGAGATAGTATGTCTCTACAACTTTCTCTGATGGTGAACAATTGCAAAGTATGAATGGAAGAATTATAGATATAAAGAGGTGGTCAATAATTTTTCTTTTCGTCATTGTAACCACACTTTGTTATGGAAATTTGTAATAATTCTGTGTGATTAAATTTAGTAATTAATGCGATTAAACTAAAAATCTTTTCGGCTTAATAGGATATAGGCACTTATTACTCAATGCCACGCTTGATGATTACTGTATTTAATGAGTAACTAACTTTTGCAGCTAAACTTTTTAGCAAAGAATGCAACAATGCTTAAAACAGTGGTTCCAATTTATTAGTTATATGCTTTTACTAATTGTGATAAATCAAGATTTATTCACGGAAACTAAAAATGGTTGGATGTATCACTGCATGAATGAATTTCTATAAAACTTATTGTTGGTAAAATGCATTATGTAACATGCATTTTTTGTCTCGCGTCTCACTGCTCACCTCTCACATAAAAAAAAAAGCCGGACTGTGCCGGCTTTGTCTTACCACTCAATACTAAAATCTAAATACTAAAGATTCACCACCGCCATCAAGTAGAACCATGTAGAAGAATCTTTGCCGCGCTTTTCTTTAAAAATATCACCGGCAGAAAAATATGATGCGCCGCCTTCGAACGTTACGTTGTCGTTGTATTTGTAGTTAAGTATAAAATCGAGTTCGGTTCCAAAATCTTTAGTTGTGTCGCCGTTCAAAAGTGTGTACTCTTCGTTTGCTTTGAAGATGTGAAGATTCAATATCAAGTTCATTTTTGCAATCGGAGAAATTCCGGCTTTGCCGATAATATCCATCAAGCCGAGTCCGTAAGTATCATTCGGAAAATTTATAAAGTAATCCATGTAACCGAAAAATTTGTGTCCCGTTGCGTAAAGAGATGCAAAAGATTTGTAATCGTTATCAGCTGCGTTGTCGTCTCCGCTTACATAATCAAACTGTGCACCAACCGTTGGTTTTAATTCACCTTCAAAATTGTATGTGCCTCCAACAGAAAATGTAATTGCGCTAATATCTTGTTTTCTGTTTGATGCCGTTACTGTTCCGAGTTGATAACCAAAATCCACTTCGTGACTGAAACTTCCGTTATTTCCTTTTGCATTAAAGCCGAGTGTTGCTCTGTTCAATAAATCGGTGGGCTGCGTTCTCTGCCAGATTATAAACGGTTCTATTTTGCAGAACTCGATGAATCTCAATTCTGCAAATAATCCGTAAACATTTTGATCGAGAGAATCTTCCGGGTTGAATTTTTCGAACTCGCGTGTTGCAAAGAGATCCACTTTGAATTTTTCGCCTTTGTAAGTCAGCACACCGCCGTCAAATGATCTACCAATATTACTCCAATTTACCGGACCAACAAATCGCTCAGAGCCGTAGCTCATTTCCATTCTTCCGAGTTTCAAATCAACCGGAAGTTCGAAGAGATCGTTAATTATAAAATATGCTTGATGCAGATCCAAATTTTTTGTGTTTGCTGCTGTTGAAGGTTCTTCACCGAAGTAGCGCGAATCCTGAACTTGTACAAAACCGGAAATATTTTTCACCGGGTTGAACGACAAACCGAGTCTCGTACGTAATACTGTAAAAGTATTTGCATCCGTGTTAGAATTAAAATCTTTGTTATCGATTTCAAAACGCGGGCGAATCTGCGCGGAAAATTTTAATCCTTCTTGCGCAAACATCGCGCCGCTAATTACCATTAATAGAACAAATATTTTTTTCATGATTTATTTTACTCCCTTTACTATGTGTTTGATACCGGATACTCGATGCCGGATAAATGCATTACTAAAATTAGATTTTTCTTTCATACAATCATGCACCGATACATTTTTTAATTCGTACTCCGTAAATCGTACTTCGTACTTGTTTATAGTTTCGAGTTTCCAGTTTGGATTTTTGTTTTTCCTTGTTATTTGGTATTTGTTTTTTGTTGTTTAAGAATTCGTCCTTCGTCTTTCGTACTTAATATTTATTTAGTGTTCCTTGTCTTTCTCTCGCTTTTTTGTCCCATTCAACAGCTGTTGTTTTTAGAAAGTCATCTTTATCTGTTTTCATTTCTTGCATGTTCAACCCGATAAACTTTTGTGCTTTCTCTTTTGTAGAAATATCGGGCAGAGCAACCGGATATTTAACGCCGTGCTTTACAAGTACAAGCGCAATCTCTTTTCTTGCAGATTCGGCTTTTTGAATTGAAGTACCGAGCACGCGCATTGCTTCAACCGGTGAATGGAATCCGAGTCCGTTGGCTGCGGCAACCCAATCCCATCTCCATTGTGCATGCCTGATTAATTGCAATGCCGGTTTCATTTCAGCTTCGGTTGCACCTTTATCCCATGCAATCTTTGCTTCGATGTGAACAGTGGCGAGTGCTTTTTCTGCAAGCCGTCTCAACTCTTCTATTTTATCCTGACGCTCATTAACATTTGCAATCAACTTCTCTGTTTTTTCGCGGTGACAAACCATGCAAGAATTTTCAACATTACTCAACGGACTTTGGATATGATGATCTGTGAACTTCACACCGCCTTCTGTTTTGTACGGCATGTGGCAGTCCGCGCATGAAACACCGCGGTCTGCGTGAACACCGGTTTTGTATAATTCATAATCGGGATGCTGTGCTTTCAACATCGGAGTTTTACTTAGCGCGTGTGTCCAATCCGTAAAGTCTGCTTCATCATAATATTTTTCCATATCGTCTGCACTAAATCCTTTATCCCACGGAAACGTTAAATACTTTTCTTCCTTTCCTTTGAAATAATATTCGACATGGCATTGTGCGCAAACAAGCGAGCGCATCTCGTTGTGTGTAAAACTTTTTATGTCTTTGCCTTGCCGTTGAAATGCTTCGATCAATGCCGGACGTGTAATTCTCAAATCCATTGTTTTCGGATCGTGGCAATCCTGGCATCCGATTGGATTTACAATTTCATGACCGAGGTCTTTCCACTTCGATTTGTAATATTGTGCAACACCCATTTTGTCCATCACGCGCGGTACGTCTGTGCTTTTGCAAGTCCAGCAAGTACCGGGCTGCGGACTAACTTTGTTTCCGCCGGTACGCAAAGTATTTCTGATATCTTTGATTGCGTACGCGTGTCCGCGTCCTTGATTATAATCTTTCGAGAAAGCATAGCCCGCCCACATTACAATCAGCTCGGGATATTTTTCTAGGTAATCAACTTTTGCAGAACCGCCGTGTTTGCTTGCGTAAGTTGTATCGAGTGTCTGCAAATATGTTTCGTACTCGCGCGGATAATTTTCTCCCCAAACTTCGTTGCGCGGCTCCCATTCTGCTATCGGCTTCACTTGCTGAAGCGTAAATGATTCGCCCCTTCTTTCAACAATTGTTGATGCAAACAATCCAACGAGAAATACAATTACTATCGTTGCCAAAAACAAGACCCATCCAAACCACGGTTTCTCTTTGATCAATTCTGTAATTGGTTTCATTTTTTAGACCCCTTTCAAAGTGTTATCGATATAAAATTTATTTTCCTTTTTGCTCAACCGGTGTGAGAGTTTTTTCTAACCATTCCGGTATCACCGGTTTCAACTGCGGAACATTTGCATACGGTGTTGATGACAAACTGTTTACTCTTCCATGCGGTGTATCGCGATGACATTCCCAGCAATATTTTTCTGTTTGATCATGAACGCTCTTGTTGCTGATCGAACGTAATCCGATCGGGTGAACCAAATCGTTATGACAACGGATACAATTTTTTTGAACGGCATCTTTGCCGGCTTGCTTGATCTGAATTACTTGCGGTTCCCATCGCATCGTAAAATATGTTGCGTGTCTCAATCCATCGTTCGCTTTGAATAAATACTTACTTACAAAATTATCTTGCGGTACATGACAGTCATTGCAAGCTGCAACTCTTCCATGGCTTCCGCGCTCCCACGTTGCGTAGTAACTGTTCATCACATGGCAATTAACACAAGTCTTCGGATCGTCCGATAAATATGAAACGGCATTTGAGATATGAAAAACATAAATGGCAAGTCCTACAAAAATTCCGAGAAGAACTATTACTGCAAATCTCCACTGTTCGGGTGGATGCAGCTTGGAAATAAATTTCAAAACAAAATTGCTACCTGATTTTTTTGTGCTCATTTGATTTTTCCTTTTCGGATTCTTTATTCAATTCCTGAATATCCGCTGTACTTGTAGGATGCCCGATCGATTCCAAATTTTTATTCAGTTCCATATATGTTTCTTTTGGAACATTGTTCTGCCAGTTGCCGGTTAAAATACCAAATCCCGTGATTGCAATAAAGATTAAAACTACCCCCGCAGCAATAAGTTTTTTGTTAACCTTCTTTTTTGTGAAAATATTTCTTACTTCCAAAGTATCTGCAACCGGGCAAACATCAACACAGCTCATGCATGATGTACATTCATCCGAACGCACAGTGATTACTTTATCTACTTTTATAAATGAAGGACATGCCTTTGCACACAAACCGCAATCTATGCAGCTTACCGGGTTTCTTTTAATTTTTGCCGGACTCAAAAAACCAATCAATCCAAGAAGCGCACCGTACGGACATAAAAAGCGGCACCAAAAACTTCTAATCAAAATAGATAGAACAAATAGAACGCCGATTATAATTAACGCAAACCGTGAAATGTTCGCGAAGAAATACCACATCTTCACGTCAGCCATTATATTGTACGGTCCGCTCAAAAAATAGTAGAGTGCAATTTCACTCATAGAAAAAATTGCATACACAAAAAACAAAAGGAGTAAGTATTTCAGACTTCTTAACGGGTAATCCAAAAATTTGGGAAGCTTCACTCGTTTCTTAAAAAGTTTCTTCCACATTCGCTCGCCGAAATCTCCAACAAGTTCCGATAGAAATCCAACCGGGCAAAGCCAGCTGCAAAACGCCTTGCCAAATACAAACGATACACCAATTATTGCCAGCAAAATAAAAAAACCAGCCGGATGAATCTGGTTAACATCACCAGTATAAAAAAAATAGACAACACTCATCAAGGCGGAGATTGGTAAAAAACCTTCCACGCCGGGCGGTCTGTAAGCTGAACCGTTAATTCCTTCTGTTTCTAAAAAGGTAATGAATTGCCAAAACTCAATTCCAATCCAAAGACATAGTAGCGTGAAAGCTAATTGAATGTAAAACCTGATTTTCTGGATCGGCGTGTCTGAATTTTTTATGTATTTTTTGCTCATTTTAAGTTCTTTCTGCTTTGATTACACAGCCAAATTCAATATTTTAATATCAGAAAAATTTATCTGATTTACAAATTGAGACTTATATGCTAAGAAAAATTATTCGTATCGATGAAGAGAAATGCGACGGATGCGGTGTGTGCGTGCCGGCTTGTGCCGAAGGTGCACTACAAATTATTGACGGCAAAGCAAGATTGATAAGCGATTTATTTTGTGATGGACTTGGTGCGTGCATCGGCGAGTGCCCGCAATCTGCAATCACAATTGAAGAACGCGAAGCAGAACCGTACAATGAAAGAAGAGTTATGGAATATATTGTGCGCGGCGGAAGAAATGTTATTGCCGCTCATTTAAAACATTTGAAAGACCACGGCGAAATGGAATATTACAATCAAGCTCTCGATTATCTCAATTCAATCGGTTTGGAGATAGAGCTTGAAGAAGAAATAATTGAACATGCACATTGCGGGTGCCCGGGTTCTGCTGCAAAAGAAATAGAAAGAGATTCATCTGAGAAAAATTCTTCCGCAAAAGTTGAATCGGAACTGCGCCAGTGGCCTATTCAACTTCATCTTGTTTCGCCGCAAGCCGCATATTATAGAAACGCCGATCTGCTACTTACCGCCGATTGTGTCGGCTTCGCTTATGCAAATTTTCATTCCGACTTTTTAAGAAACAAAAGTATTGCGATTGCATGCCCGAAGCTCGATTCCAACAAACAAGTTTATTTAAATAAATTGATCTCGATGATTAACGATGCAAAAATAAATTCGATTACCGTTTTGGTAATGGAGGTTCCATGCTGCAGCGGACTTGTTCAACTTGCGATGCAAGCTGTTGAATTTGCCGAACGCGCAATTCCGGTGGATGCAGTAGTTATCGGAATAGAAGGTAACGTATTAAAAAATCAACACCTCTCATAAATATAATGGAGATCAGTATGTTCAAGAAGATCTTTTTTGTTATTTCAATTCTATCATTTGCGGGTACGATCTATGCGCAGAACTGCGTTGAATGCCACAGCAAAACTACGCCGCAAATTGTTTCCGACTGGAAGACAAGCAAGCACTCACAAAACGATGTTGACTGCACTGTTTGTCACGGTGAAGATCACAAATCCGAAGCGGATGTTGCAAAAGTAAAACTCCCGACTCCGGAAACTTGCGCGGCTTGCCATGAAACGCAAGTAGCACAATTCAAAAAAGGAAAACACTCCGTAAGCTGGGCATCAATGAATGCAATGCCGACCACACACGCACTGCCGATTGCAATGACTCAAGGGCAGAAGGGCTGCGGCGGCTGCCACAAAGTCGGCTTAAAGAGTGAAGAAGAAATTAAAAAGTTGAAAGCCGACGGTTCGATGTTCGGTCATGCTTCGTGCGATGCTTGCCATACCCGTCACACTTTCAGCAAGGTTGAAGCACAGCAGCCGCAAGCTTGCCAAACTTGTCACCAGGGTTTCGATCATCCGCAGTGGGAAATGTATTCCGGTTCGAAACATGGGGTGCGTTACATGCTGAAACAAACCGGAGTACTTCCGGCAAATACAGCAGCACCAACTTGCCAAACTTGTCACATGCCCGAAGGAAATCACGAAGTTAGAACCGCATGGGGATTTTTAGCAGTTCGTCTTCCGATGCCAGAAGACAAACAATGGACTGACGACAGAGTAACGGTATTACAAGCATTGGGAGTTTTGGATCCCGAAGGCAAGCCGACTAAAATTCTTGATGTTGTTAAAGCTGCTGATGTTGCAAGATTATCACAAGAGGATTGGCAAAGAGAACGTGACAAGATGATAAAAGTTTGCAGCGACTGCCATTCAGAAAATTATGTTAAAGCTGAATTGCAAAAAGGTGATGACCTGATTAAAGATGCCGATCATTTGATGGCTGAAGCAATTAGAATTGTAGCCGGACTCTACAAAGACAAAATTATTCCGAAGCCGGCTGCATATCCGTTCGATTATCCGCTGTTGTTAACTTTCCACGATGCACCGACAGCAATCGAGCAGAAATTATTTGTAATGTTTCTCGAGCACAGAATGAGAACATTCCAAGGTGCATTTCACAACAATCCCGACTACTCGCTGTGGTATGGCTGGAGTGAAATGAAACGCGACCTTCAAGAAATAAAAGAGAAAGCCGAAGAGATGCGCGTACTTGCTTCAAAATAATTTTCTTCATTTATTTTTTATAGAAGCCGGGAAATTACACCCGGCTTTTTTATTTGTGGGCGAGGCATTCTTAAATCGGACATGCTCATTTTTTTACTTGACAACAAAGAGGACATAATGTATTTTATAATCAGAAATATTTATCTGTTTTTAATTTCGATGCTCTTTCTAGTATGATTTTTAAGCTATCTGAAACGAAACAGAAATTTTTTTGATATTAAATCGGACAATATATTCTTTTTTAATGGAGTAGTTATGTTTCCCTTTTTTCATGCAACAAAACAAATGAGTTATAAATTACCAATCATATTCTTGGCGATAATTCTTATCAGTTGTGAATCGGGTTCTTCCGACGAGATTGCCGGTGTTGAACATGCAAAGTTAACACAAGCACCTTTTGTCCCTCCGCCAATTACACGCAGTCATGCTGCAAAAGTAATTATTGATCTTGAAGTACGCGAAGTAGTAAAGCCGCTTTCCGATCAAGTTGAATATGTGTTTTGGACTTTCGGCGGTGACGTACCCGGAAGTTTTATACGTGTACGCGAAGGCGACTTGATCGAGTTTCATTTGCATAATCATCCGACAAGCAAAGTACCGCACAATATTGATTTACATGCGGTCACCGGTCCGGGCGGAGGTGCAGCTTCGTCATTCACTGCACCGGGACACACATCAATCTTTTCTTTCAAAGCAATTAATCCGGGACTTTATGTATATCACTGTGCAACAGCGCCGGTTGGTTTGCATATCGCAAACGGAATGTACGGATTGATTCTCGTTGAACCGAAAGAAGGACTGCCGCCGGTTGATAAAGAATATTACGTGATGCAAAGCGAATTTTATACTGAAGGAACTTACGGCACGCCGGGTTTGCAGCCGTTCAGCACAACTAAAGCAATTGAAGAAACACCCGACTATGTTGTGTTCAACGGCTCGGTTGGCTCGCTCGTTGGAGATAAATCGCTTAAAGCAAATGTTGGTGAAAAGATTCGTTTGTACATCGGTAACGGCGGACCAAATTTAGTTTCTTCTTTCCACGTGATCGGTGAAATTTTTGATCTCGTGTACAGCGAAGGCGGAACAATTGCATCACAGAAAAATGTGCAGACTACCCTCGTCCCAGCCGGGGGGTCTGCAATCGTTGAATTCACTGTAGATGTTCCGGGAAGATTTATTCTTGTTGATCACTCAATCTTCCGCGCATTCAACAAAGGCGCGCTCGGAATGCTTGATGTGAAAGGGAAAGATGACAAAGTAATTTATTCAGGCAAGCCGATAACATTTACAGCGGTTATTTATCAAGCGGTTCATCAAATGTTGATCCGAATACCGGAGAGATAATTAATCAAAACGGCGGAAGCGAGTATGTTTCAAAATTTTCCAACGGCGAGACAACAGTAGATCCGGGTCTTATTGAAGCTGCAAACAAAAGTGAAGGAAATTCAAAACCCGATTTCAGCAGTTTCGGGCAAAGTGTTTACACTTCAACGTGTGCAGCTTGCCATCAAAACGATGGGAAAGGAATGCCGAATGTTTTTCCGCCATTGTTGAATTCGGATTGGTTAAAGAAGAATAAAGAAGCGGCAATCAAAACTGTTGTTCACGGAAGAACCGGCGAGATTGTTGTCAACAATAAAAAATTCAACGGTGTAATGCCGCCGCAGAATTTGAACGATGAGCAAATTGCCGCTGTGCTCACACATGTTTACAAAAAATTCAACAACTCGAATGTAACGGTAACGCCGGAAGAAGTTAAGAAAGCAAGAAAATCAAAATGAAAGCAGCAGCAAAAATATTATTGATGTTCCTTTTTGTGTGCGGATTTGCAGCGGCACAAAACAAATCGGCAGCAGACGAAATGGTTCTCGTTAAAGGCGGAATTTACAAACCGTTGTACATAAATGATTCTTCCGAAACATCTGTGAAAGTAAATTCATTCT
Organism: Bacteroidota bacterium; assembly: GCA_040755055.1. GTDB lineage: Bacteria > Bacteroidota > Ignavibacteria > Ignavibacteriales > Melioribacteraceae > DYJK01. The sequence continues at coordinate 6,900 of JBFMBS010000036.1, read as the reverse complement.
ACATGGACAAATATGCAGTAACAAACGAGGACTTTCTAAAATTTGTGATGAACAGCCCGAAATGGAAAAAATCGAAAGTGAAAAAATTGTTTGCGGATAAATCATATTTGATGCAATGGAAAACGATGAACAATTGGGAGAAAATATTTTACCGCAAGCACCGGTGACAAATGTTTCGTGGTTTGCTGCAAAAGAATATTGCGAATGCCGGGGGAAACGTCTTCCAACGGTTGCAGAATGGGAATATGCAGCACAAGCGAGCGAAACAAATCCAAACGGTTACAGCGATGAAAATTATTTGAGAAGAATTTTGGAGTGGTATTCAAAACCAAGCCGAGAGAAACTTCCGAAGGTGGGAACGATAGGAAAAAATTATTGGGGTATTTACGATATGCACGGTTTAATCTGGGAATGGACACAAGATTTTTTCAGTTCGCTTGTTACCGGCGAATCGAGAGGAGACAGCGGTTTGGAACGGAATCTTTTTTTCGGAAGCGGTTCGGTTAATTCATCCGTCTTCAAAAATTATTCTGCATTTATGCGTTATGCATTCAGAAGCAGTTTAAAAGCAAACTACACAACAGCCAATCTTGGATTCCGCTGTGTGAAAGATTATCATAAAAATGAAAGAGTCAAGTGATGAAAAAAAATTTAGTAATTACAATTATAGTTGTGCTATTGATTGCCCTATCGGCGGCAATTACTTATATCATAAAATCGGAACATGATAAAAGCGAAGCAGTATTTGCCGCTCATAAAAACGAAATCCATTCGTGCTGCGGAGAAGAAAAAGAAAAGAGCGAAGCATCGGAAAATTCTATCTATCAATTGGATTCGAAATGGAAGACTGAAACCGGCAAAGAAATTAGTTTATCTGAATTGAGCGGCAAGCCGCAAATTATGGCAATGATTTTTACAAGCTGTACTTACGCATGCCCGATAATTGTAAACGACATTAAAAAAATCGAGGCCGGAATTCCAAAAGAGAAGCTCGGCAAAGTAAATTTTCTACTCGTTTCAATTGACCCCGAACGCGACACACCGGAAACGTTGATGCAATTTGCAAAAAAACAGAAACTGAATCCGAACAGATGGAAACTTCTCACCGCAGACGAAAACAGCGTGAGTGAGCTGGCGGCTGTAATGGGATTCAAATACAAAAAAGAAAAAGACGGAAGTTTTTCACACTCAAACATTATTTCTGTACTGGATAAAAACGGAGAGATTGCATTCCAGCATTTCGAATTGAACGAAGACATAACAGATGTAATCGAAGCATTTAACAAATTAAACTAAGAGGTGACAGCATGAACATAAATACAAACAACCCGTCCGCAAATAATTTTGAGAAAATGATAATCAAAGATATTGTTCTGCAAAATTTTAAAGCGGCTGAAGTAATGGAAAAATACGGAATCGATTTTTGCTGCAAGGGGAAGCGTCCGCTTGAAGAAGCAATTACAGAAAAAAATATTAACGGCGAAAAATTTTTAAAAGAACTTGAAAAAACATTTCAGAAAAATTCCGGCGAAGAAGAACGATTTGAAACATGGGATTTGCATTTCCTCGCTCAGTACATTGTGAACAACCATCACGGTTACATTAAAAGAGCTGTTCCCGTAATAACGGCACATCTTGAAAAAATAAATAACGTTCACGGCGCAAAGCATACATTTCTCAAAAATGTTTTGGACGAATTTGAATCTCTTGCCAACGAATTATTAAATCACATGGCAAAAGAAGAAAGAATTTTATTCCCGATCATAAAATATTTGGTGGATTCAAAAAGATTTAACGAGAAACCGCGCACAGAAGGTTACGGCACAATTAAAAACCCGATCATGAAAATGGAAAGCGAACACGATACAGCCGGCAACGCTGCAGAAAACATCAGAACACTCTCAAACAATTATAAACTTCCGGCAGATGCGTGCACAACTTTCCGCGTAACGTACCAAGAACTCAAAGAGTTTGAAAAAGATTTGCACAAACACGTACATCTTGAAAACAATATATTATTTCCAAAATCCATTTTACTCGAAGAAGAATTATTAACAAGGAAAAAATAATGAGCGAATTAATCAACAACAGCAGAGAAAGAATCGATGGATTAAAAAACCTGATTCTCGACCTTCATGAAGGAAAAACGATTGACGAAACGAGAGCAAAACTTAAAGAGGCACTCGGCGCGGTTCCGTACGATGATGTTGTGCGTGCCGAAGAAGAATTAATTAAAGGCGGACTCGACCGCGAAGAAGTATTAAAGTTTTGCGATCTTCACACCGAAGCGTTGAAAGGAAATATCGATCTCTCCTTCGCGAAACAAATTCCCGAAGGACACCCGGTTGATGTTTTCATAAACGAGAACAAAGAAATTCAGAAAGTGATCGACAACATCAAGCATATCTTTTATGAAAACAGCGTTCGTGAATCGCATTTTGATTCGGGCGATCCGCTCTTAAAACTTCACGGCGAGTTCAATGCCGTGATGGATATCGAAAAGCATTATTTGCGGAAGGAAAATCTGCTCTTCCCTTTTATGGAAAAACATAACATCACCGGTCCGCCGATGGTAATGTGGGGCAAACATGATGAAACTCGCGCGCTGTTAAAATCCGCTTTTCAATTGTTTGATACAAAAGAGACAACTAATTCGGAAACAGTCGGGAGATTTATAGAATTTATTTTTGCGCCGGCTTTGAAATCAATTGAAGAGATGATTTACAAAGAAGAGAAAATACTTTTCCCGATGTGCATGGATACATTAACTGAAGACGAATGGTACCAGATTTATAAACAGAGTGATGAGATCGGCTACTGTTTGTACTCGCCGGAAAAATCATGGCTGCCGCAATCCGTGCAAGAGTTAAACAAAGCTGCGGCGGATAACACAATAAAATTTGAGAACGGCTACTTGAAGCCGGAAGAGCTTGAAGCGATGTTCAACTCAATTCCGTTTGATATTACTTTTGTTGACAAAGACGATAAAGTAAAATTTTTCTCGCACGGCCTTGATAGAATTTTTCACAGACCGAAAGCCGTACTCGGCAGACAAGTTCAGTACTGCCATCCTCCTTCGAGCGTTCATGTTGTTAATCAAATTTTGGATGACTTCAAAAGCGGTAGACAAGATGCGGCAAAATTTTGGATTAATCTGCGCGGAAAGTTTGTACACATCGCTTACTTTGCAGTGCGCGATAAAGATAAAAATTACCTTGGCACACTTGAATTGACACACGACATCAACGAGTACAGAAATCTCGAAGGCGAAAGAAGAATTTTGCAGTATGATAAAGAATAATCTTAAAAATTGCTTTTCTTAGTGCCTTCGTGACTTAGCGGCAGTTTATTGATTTAAATAATTTATGCCACTAAGACTCAAAGGCACAAAGTAAACTAAGGTTTTCAAGAGAACCTTTTCATAAGAAAGCCAAAAATGCAATTATATCTTCGATGTAGTTAATAGAAAAATTAATAAGGAAAAAATCATGAATAAATTTTTGGATATTACCCCACAAACAATTGTCGGTGAACTTTTGAATACTTATCCCGAACTTGAAGATGAGTTGATACGAATTGCGCCCGTGTTTAAGAAATTAAAAAATCCGGTGATGCGGAAAACTGTTGCAAAAGTAGCAACATTAAAACAAGCTGCAATGATTGCAAACATTTCGACTGCACAATTGATAAATGCTTTGCGAAGCGCTGTGAATCAGGATGTGGTAAATGTTGAAGAAGATAACAGAACAGTTCAGCAAAAACCCGATTGGATTATTCCCGAAAAGATTAAATTTGAGTACGATATCAGCATCGATCTTGAAAACGGATTGCACCCGGCGGCTAAAGTTACAAAGGAAGTTCTGCAGCTCAACAACGATGAACTTTATTTATTGATCTCTCCTTTTATTCCGGCGCCGCTGATTAAAATTCTTGAAGAAAAAGGGTTCGATGTTTACACCGAGAAACAAAACGAAAGTCTTTTTCATAATTATATAAAAAAGAAATCATAACTTGTCCCAAACTTTGTTAAATGAACAACTGCAGTCACACAAGTTTGTTAATTGTCCCGGCATTTAGAGTATGATGCAAAACTCTCTGCGGTTAAAATCATCCGCGGAGATTTTCACGCGAAGGTCGCAAAGAAAGAAACAACTTTTTAAGTTATCCAGCTCACTCTTTAAGCCGTGTAAACAGTATGTGTTCGAAAAAGAATTTTACATAACTTCAGATGAGAAAAGTTTGGGACAGATTGGAAAGCATTAATGGATCGAACAAAATTTTACGACGGTATTTCCGGTTTTTATGATAAGATGATCGACTTCGAAAAAAATTTGGAATTGAGAATCGACGCTTACAAAAAAATTTTTCCAGCAGCCGGAAATGTTGTCGATATCGGATGCGGAGTTGGTCTCGATTCGATTGCGCTTGCAAAAAACGGACACACAGTTACTGCGTTTGATATTTCGCCTCAAATGATCGAAATGGTTAAAACAAATTCCGAAAAGTATGATGTAACAATTGCTACGGGTGTTTTTTCATTCAACACGATTCCGAAAAATTATTCCGGCAAGTTTGAGAACGCTGTTTCTATGGGCAATACTATTGCACATCTCACAAAAAAAGAATTGCAAAGCGGACTCAAAAAAATTTATACTTTGTTGAAACCCGGCGGAAAAGTTTTTTTACACATTCTGAATTACACGGCAATTCTGAAAATGAAAAAACGGATCAACAACATTGCAAACAGAGACGGTTCGGTTATAATCCGTTTTTATGATTTCGAAAACGAACATGTGAAATTCAACATTCTCTCTTTTCCTTTGAGCAATCCGAAAGAGTTTAATCTGTTCACAACAAATCATTACCCGCACACGAAAAAAGAAATTGAGAGTGCGTTACTCTCTGCCGGATTTTCAAAGATAAAATTTGCCGGTGATTTTTATGGAAACAAATTTAGTGTGAAAGATTCCAAAGATTTGTTTATAGAAGCGTACAAATAATTACAACTCTCTTCCGCAATAGCGGCAAACTTTTGCGCGTGCTTTAATTTTTTCCGCGCAGTACGGACACTCTTTCATCTCTTCGCCAATTTCACCGTCAACAGCATCGGCAAGTTTATATGCTTGTTTGTTAAGCTGTGCTTCTTTGTACATTTCTTGCGCGATGGAAAGAGCTTCTTTCAATTTTTTCGGGTTGGAAATACTTGTGTAGCTTGTTTCGCCAAGTTCGGCAGCGGTTTGAATCTGAACATCGCCATAACCAAAAATTCTTCCGAAGATCGATTGATAATACGAGACGTTATTTATTTTATCGATGGGACTCTCTTTAGAGTTAACACTGAAAACACCGCTCTCGTCAATCACGCGGTAATTTGTAACCGCCCACAAATCAAACTTCCACGTGTAAAATCTGAATAAGAAATAAAATAGAGCTATAATAGGAATCAAAAGATACCACCATCCTGGGTCTGTAAATTTCAAATAAGAATAAATTGACAATACAATTAATGCCAAAGTAATTAAAACCGGAACGACCAATGCCAGCCAATGTTTTCTAGTTTCAAAAAGTATTTTTTCATCTTTTCTTAATTCGGTTCTCATAAAAACCTCAAATTATAGAGAAATAATTTTCTGAATAGTTTTTTCCTTCAGCTGTTCGAGAGTCTCATCGCTCAGCATTTTGAATGCCTCATCACGAAGTGCGCCCCACTTGTTGTGCACGGGACACGGTTTTTCAATCGAACATCCAGGAAAACCGAGTACACACGATTTGAAAACATCGAGCCCGTCGATTGCTTCGACAATATCGATCAATTTAATTTTGCCCGGACTTTTGGCAAGATAGAATCCCCCCTTCTTTCCTTTTTTTGAGCCGACTATTCCGCTGGCGGTAAGTATCTGAAGAACTTTTGAAACAAATTCCTTCGGCACTTTTAATTCCTTTGATACTTCTTCGGCGTTAAAAATTATTTTTTCTTTTTTTATAGAAAGGAAGAGGACTGCTTGAATCCCCAACTCGCATGCTTTGGAAAAGAATACAGTCATACTATGTATCTATCAATTTGTAAAGAGATTTATTTTCTAAAATGAAATGTAAAACAAAGAAATGAAATTACAAGGAGTTAAAAACAAAAGGCGCTCCGGTGAAGAGCGCCTTAACATATTAGAATCAATTACCAACAAAAACTGTAAATCCAACAATAATACCAAATTGGTTATACCCGTTTCTGTCTCCTTCCCAATCTTTGGGATTAGAAGTAACCATAATATATTGCGCACCAAAATTAACCAGGGCATTTTTACCAAGGAGAACTTTAACTCCTCCCCGTGCACCATACGAAATGCCGCTGAATGTTTGATCTTCTGCACCGGCAACACCCGTGTTATAAGTAGAAGTATTATAACCAACCAGTGCATGAATAAACGGATAAACATTCGACTGCAAATCCAGTACATACCCGGGCGCAATAAATAATTCTAAACTATTGCTTGTATAATCACCATAAGTGTAAGACGAATACATCGGCGCAAAACCTAAAATAAAACCATCAATCACAAAATATCCAAACATCGGATCCAGAGAAATATTGGTGGATGATTCATCAGCGGTTTCTCCATCGCTAACAGAAGTAGTACTATAGAATGATAGAGTTCCGGCTAATTCCCATACACCTTTTTTTGCATAATCTTGTCCGAAGGACAGCGTAACAAAAAAAGATAAAACAAAAAATACTGTTAGAAGTTTTCTCATAACACTCCTTACCGATTATTATGAAGAAACCTCTGAAAAATTATAGAGGATTTAAAAACTTTATAAAGGACAGTGTTGTAAAAGAGTAAACAAAAAAAGAGAATGAAATGCGAAGCAATAAAGTGAATAATATGGATTTGTTTACCCAAG
>JBFMBS010000035.1:0-37927 GCA_040755055.1 Bacteroidota bacterium | reverse complement strand
AGTTTTCAATGATAAATTCGAAGTGCTTCTTAAGAAATTCAATTAATAGTTTTTTCATCTAAATTTAGAATAGTAATTAATCTTGTGAGGTATTTCGTCATTAATGGTGGCTAAAAATAAACAAAGCTATAGTCTTTTGAAAGATATGATTAAAAGCAGCCTGGTTTTTTTAGTGTGGAACAGAAAAAAATGATTTATGTATAAGAAATTGTTATTAAATTTTGAATAAAATAATTACAAAGAGGGTGTATGAAAAGAAAAATTTTTGTACTGTTTGTTATGTTTTTTACCGTCCCGCTATTAGCCGCAAATGAAGTTACAACTAAACCTTCCCTTGATAATGTAAAAGTTTTTTTGAACGGGGCAGAGCTCATACATTCAGCTAAAGTAAAAGTTGATAAAGGGGTAACAGACATTATCCTTAGCGGATTGGCCGGCGGAATTGACCGGAACAGTTTAAATGTAACAGCTAAAGGAGATGCAGTAACACTTTCCGTAGTGCAGCGTTTTGATTATTTGCGCTCGCCCGAAAAAACTCCTCAAATCAAAGCTTTGGAAGATTCCCTGGAATATTTAACAAAGAAAGTTGATCTAAGTAAAAATGAGGTTGATGTTTTAAATATTGAAATTGAACTACTGTTAGCTAACAAGAAAATAGGCAGCGATCAAAAAAATGTTACTGTTGCAGAATTACAAAGTATGGCAGAATTTTTCAGGAAGAGATTAAATGACATCAAGACACAACAGTTGGCTTTATCAGCCGGTATTAAAAAACTTCAGAAGGAAATTGATAGGATAAACAAACAGCTTGCAGAGTTGAACAACAAAGCAAATCAACCGGTTAATGAATTGATCGTCACTATTTCAGCCCAAAATTCTACTGCGCTGGATATCACTTTTTCGTACATAATTTATAATGCCGGCTGGCACCCGGTTTATGATTTGCGCGTTGATAAAATTGATTCACCGGCAAAGCTAAGTTATAAGGCGAATGTTTGGCAGAATAGTGGTTTAAGTTGGGATGATGTTAATATTGTTCTATCAACACGCAATCCTAATCAGAACAACAACAAACCTGAACTTTACCCCTGGTTTATCGATTTTGAACGTTATGCTGTTTACAAAGATAGAATGGGTGCCATGGAAAAATCAGTTGCCGCCGCTCCAATGCAGCTGCAAGCGGTTGGCGAAGAAGCCGAAACTATCGCAGATTATATAGTGGTAAACCAGAAGCAGCTTTCAGTTGAGTTTGTACCGACTATCAAATATTCTATTCCACCTGATGGAAAGCCGCACACAGTTTCTATCCAGGATCATATAATAAAAGCATCATACGAATATTATGCTGCACCTAAACTTGATAACAATGCTTTTCTTGTAACAAACCTAACCGGCTGGAATGAGTTCAATCTGCTGCCGGGGCAAGCTAATATTTATTTCGAAAACTCTTACGTTGGCGAATCGTACATTGATCCGTTTACTTCTAAAGATACACTTACTATTTCTTTGGGCAGAGATCAAAATATCTCTGTTACAAAAGAAGTTATAAAGGATTTTACAGAAGATAAATTTTTAAGCAGTGATATCGAAAGAATTTTTGCTTACGAAATAAAAATCAAAAACAATAAAAATGTACCGGTTAAAATTTTAGTAGAGGAACAATTGCCGATTTCTAAAAACGAGGATATTGAAGTAAAAGTAAGTGACATATCCGACGGAAAATATTTTGAGAAAGATGGTAAGGTAAAATGGATTGTTGAAGTCAGTCCGGAAAAATCGATAAGCAAGAAATTTGTTTATTCGGTTAGGTATCCAAAAGACAAGGTAATTATGGGCTTGTGAGTTTTATAACTCTGAGCGAAGCGAAGAGTCTCATACTAATAAAGTACGGATTTTTTTCTGGCAGTTGTAAAAATGTATAAAGGGGAAATTTGCGCTTACTTAGTATGAGATACTTCCCGGGATGAAAAGATATTTTTAAGAAAGGGTGGAAAAATCTTTAACTTGAAAGGGTAGGAGATTCTTCCCCCCGATAAATCCGGGGTCAGAATTAACGGTCAAGATTTTTTAAAACTTCTGAACGCAAAAATGAGTTGCTTGAAATAATTATTCGGGAAGTAAGTTAACAAACCATACTCCTTGGCTTTTTCATCCGGTAAAAATGCAGAGCCGAAGATCCAATCCCATATTGCTAATTTAGTTGCAAAATTTCTGTTGCGTCCTTTACCCGTTGTGTGATGTATTCGGTGCATTTCAGGTCCGTTAATAAATAGCTGCAGTTTTCCGGTTTTTACATTTAAGTTAGAATGGATATACATTCCCCACAGAGCACTTATCACACCTTTGTAAGCAGCAACCTCCGGCGGAGAACCAAGCAATACAATTGGTAGAAATTCAACAGTTTGGTTTATCAAAATTTCAAATGCATGTGAACGGGATCCGGAGAGCCAATCAACTTTTTGGGGTGAGTGGTGTGCTTCGTGAATCCGCCACAAGTATTTGTTTTTGTGCTGCCAGCGGTGCATCCAGTAAATGTAAAAATCGTGTGTTATTGTAAAGAAAACTAATTGAATCCAAATAGGTAATTCAGAAAAAATCTTCAACCTTGAAAGTCCGGTTGCATTATCAATTGAATTTATTATAAATGTAAAAATGAAAATACCCAGCACATAACTTTGTGCAATTGTGTAAAGTGCAAGATCATCAAAATACCCATGGCGAAAAATTTCTTGCCCTTTGTTGTAAGGAAAAATTCTTTCAAGTATAGTAAATAGAATTGCAGCGCTAATTATTATGGTGTACGAGGTAATTTCATATGGCCGCAAATTATTAATTATTTCATTTATGAATTCTATCATACTTTATGCGAGTACTTCTTTTTTTGTTCTTCTTAGTTTTTTGATATTGTTTTGTTCGCTGTCATATACCTTCTTAATTCCGTCACCGAGCGCTTTTTCAATATCGCGGATGTCTTTAACAAGCCGGAACATACCGCCGATTTCAACTGAAGCAGCTTGATCAGTGCCCCACATCGCGCGATCTAACGTGATATGTCTTTCAACAAATGAAGCTCCTAAAGCCACGGCAGCTAATGTTGGAGCTAAACCGGTTTCGTGACCTGAATAACCGATAGGTACGTTTGGAAATTTCTCTTTGTAAGTTCTAATAACTTTCAAATTTAATTCTTCCAGCTTGCAAGGATATGTAGAAGTTGATTGGGCTATCATTAAATTATCAGTTCCTAAAATATTTACTGCTTCTACAATTTCTTCTATAGTTGACATACCGGTTGAAAGCATAATTGGTCTTCCGGTTGCTCTCATTTTTTTTAATAACTCGGTATCGGTGAGTGAAGCCGAAGCAAGTTTATAAACTATCGGTTCAAACTCTTCCATAAAATCGAGAGCTTCCTCATCCCATGGTGAAGCAAACCAATCAATTCCTTTTTGCTTACAATAATTGTTTATTTCAAAATACTGCTCATGGTTAAACTCTACTTTGTGGCGGTACTCGATGTAAGTAATTCTTCCCCAGGGTGTGTCGCGTTCAAGATTCCATTGATCCTTCGGAACACATAGTTCGGGTGTGCGTTTTTGAAATTTTACAGCATCACATCCGGCAAAGGCAGCACCATCTATTAATTTTTTTGCGAGTTCTATCGATCCATTATGATTAATACCGATTTCGGCAATAATATATACCGGTTCACCGTCACCGATAAAACGGTTACCGACTTTTACTTTGGCTAATTTCATTTTGATTCCTTCTTGGTTTTTAAAGCAAGTTTGGCCGAAATAATAATTTCAGCAAAGTCGCGGAATGCACCGTTGCCGCCTTTACTTGCAACCACAATATCGGCAGCATCTTTCGCAAATTGTGTTGCATCTTTTGGGCAAGCAGAAAGCCCGACAAGTTTCATTATTTCAACATCGTTAGTATCATCTCCGATAAATGCAGTTTCTTCGATAGATATATTTTTTCTTGTTAAAATTTCATCAATGATTTTTTCTTTTTCTTTTACACCGAGATGCAACTCGGTAATTTTTAATTTAAGTGCACGGCTTGATACAATCTCTGTTTGTTCCCTGGTAATGATACCGGTTTCAACATCAACTAATTTTCTTAACCGTTCAACACCCATTCCATCTCTTATGGAATATCGCTTCATTTCTTCGCCATTTGTGGAGTAGTAAACACCGGTATCGGTCAATACACCGTCAACATCAGTTAAAAGTAATTTTATCTTTGATGCACGTTTACGGATTTCTTTTTTAGATAATTTTTTCTTAGACATTGTTCACCTATTGTGATTTAATATATTTTTATGAGTGCTGCATATTATTTTTCTTTGTGCAACTCTGTGTCTTCTTCGTGATGCTTCGTGCAATTTATACTATTGAGTATTTGACTTAGAGAAATAAAACAAATTCAAAGTTCCAAGCGGATACAGACATTAGAAATATTAAAAAATGAACTTCTATCAGTTCTCTGATTGAGACTCTTAGTTTAGAGTTTTACCAAATCGTCCAGCCGCCGTCAACAATTAGATTGGCACCGGTCATATAACTTGATGCATCGCTCGCAAGAAAAATTAACGCTCCTTTATAATCAGTCGGCTGAGCCATTCTTCCCAAAGGTGTTTTAGCAGAATATTTTTTAATAAAAAACTCATCCTGGGAATTTTCAACACCACCGGGTGTAAGTGTATTTACCCTAACATTATCTTTACCCCAGTAAGCCGCAAGATATCGTGTGAACATGATAACCGCTCCTTTAGTTGCCGAGTATGCCGGTGGTTTGTAAAATGACTGTGAACCATCTTCTTTAACATAAAGTGATTGATCCGGCGCAGTTATTCCGTAAGTTGATGCAATATTAATTATACTGCCTGATTTTTGCTTTGCCATTTCCGAACCAAGGATTTGTGAGCAAAGAAATACTCCGGTTAAATTCACATCAACGGATTTTTGCCAAAGTTCAAGCGGATAATTTTCAAATTTTGATTGTTCGCTTGCTGCTTTTGGATTTTCGAACATATCATTTATAGCTGCATTGTTTACCAATACATCAATGTGACCAAATTTTTCAAGAACTTTATCTCGCAATTTTTTTATTGAATCCGGTTTGGTAACGTCGAGTGCAAATCCAATTGATTCTGCTTCTAAAACTTTTGCAAACTCAATACATTTAGATTCATCTATATCTGCAACAACAACATTTGCACCGGCTTCGCTTAATGCTTTACAATGTTCCTTCCCGATTAAGCCCAAAGCGCCGGTTACAATAGCAGTTTTGTTTTTGAGTTCAAATAATTTCATCAAATAATCTCCACCTCCCCTGAGTCGTCCTCCTAAATTAGGAGGGGAATATGGGGGTGGTCATTTTTTAACTGGCTTCATGTTAAAGTTGTCGGTTTTTCTAAATACCGGTTGAACCGGTTCACCGCGTAACATTTCCCTGAGTTTGTTTTCGTCAATTGCTTTTTTCAAAACTGAAAGAGATTCTTCCAATGCTTGTAATGTGTAATCAACATCAGCATCCGAATGAGAAAAACTCATATTGTGAAATCCTTGCCATAGCACACCTCGTTTTATCATTTCTTGCTGCATCAAAGATTTTTGCACAAGCGGATCGCCGGCTTTTTCATCAAAGGTTGCCATTGAGCGCCAGTTGTAACCAATCGCTTTGGTATAATTCATACCGAGTTTTTGAGCGATAGAATTATATTCGTCCTTTAATTTTTTACCCTGACCGTTTAGATAAGACGGAACGTTTTTTTCGCGCAGCTCCTCGATGGTTGCTTTGGTTGCAGCAAGTGAAAGCGCTTCACCGCCGAATGTGGTATAGAAGAAAATATCTTCATCTGCTAATTGCATAATTTCTTGTTTGCCGGTTAAGATAGAAATTGGCATTCCATTGGCAACTGCTTTAGAATATGTTGCAAGGTCGGGAGTAATTCCGAAATACTCTTGTGCACCGCCAAGAGCCATCCGGAAACCGGTCCACATTTCATCAAAGATTAACACGACGCCTTTTTCCTTGCAAAGATCTGAGAGCTTATGTAAAAAATTATCTTTTGGCTCGGCAAATACAACCGGTTCTAAAATAACTGCTGCAACATCATCATCAGTTGAGTTTTTTACCGAATCAATATCGTTATAATTAAATGTAAAAGTGATTGCTTGCACAGCTTCAGGTATTCCAAGATTTCGGGCAGTAACGGCTATATACCAATCGTGCCAGCCATGGTAACCGCAGCAAAGAATTTTATTCTTTCCGGTGTAAGCACGTGCTAAGCGGACTGCGGCACTTGTTGCATCCGCACCGGTTTTGCTGTAACGGACTGCTTCTGCATTCGGGATTATATCACGTATTAATTCTGCCACCTCAACTTCAAGAGGATGCATCATTGAAAAAGTAATTCCATCTTCCAATTGTTTTTTTATTGCTTCATCTACCTTTGGGTAAGAGTAACCGAGTGATAGCGGTCCAACACCCATCATATAATCGATATATTCGTTTCCGTCAACGTCCCATACATGCGAACCTTTACCTTTCACTAAATATTTAGGGGCTATATCTTTAACCCATTGACCGGGTCCCTTTGCCAATGTTTGTGTTACAGACGGTATCAAGCCAAGAGCACGGTTATAAAGTTTGTTAGATTCTTCTATTGATGGAAATTCATTGTTAAGCGAAATTTTGTTTGGCATGTTTTCTCCGATTATTAGCGTTTAGCAATAAGCATTTAGCTATTAGCAGAAAATTTAATCTTTTGATATAATTTTTGATTGAAATGCATTCAACATTTTTTTTATTTCATTAATCTCGTTGATTAATAATTCTACTTTGTCGTTATCAACTATTTTTAATTCTTTAACAAACAGTAATAAGTAATCAACTTCGCTTGCAGAGCCAGAGGCAATTCCTAAATATCTTGAAAAATCTTTTGAGGTGTACTTATCGGAACCCTCAGCAATATTTGTTGGTATAGATAATGCAGCTCTCCTTATTTGTGAGGTTATACCATAAAGTTCTTCCTTAGGGAATGATTTTGAGAGATTGTAAATCTCAAGTGCAAACTTATGCGATCTTTCCCAAACTAATAGTTTTTTATAGTCTCTCATTTATAAGTGGTCGAAATTTTTATGTCAAATTTCTAACAACTAACTGCTACAAGCTAATAGCTACGATCTTTTATTTTTATAATCACTAATATTTTTTAACTCATCCAGATGATTTTCGTACCAATATTTCCCTAAGTACTTCTTATTGATTTTGTAAATCTCCGGTTTTTCTTTGAGCAGATTGAGTATGTCATATATCCCGAATTTAGGGTTTGACGGATAGAGTTCTTCATAAACACTTTTGATAAACTGATAGTCTTCCTCAAAATCGATAGTCCATCTTTGCGTAACAGATAAATCCAACCCGTCCTCCCAAATTATATTGCCGATTCTGAAGTGATTTGGATTTTCCCAAATGTAAGGTGTAGTATGCTCACGTTCAAAGTTTCTAGTAGCTTCCTTCCAGGCTTTCTCAATTGCCGCCATCGACATAATTTCAATATCGTTGCCGTCGGAATAAGTAGCCGGGTGCAGATTACTTACATAATCATACTTATCGGAATTATCTATATAGTATTTTAAAACTTTATCAATAATTGTTGGATCGATTAACGGGCAATCGGAAGGAATTTTTACAACAGCATCGGCGTTATATTTTTTTGCAGCTTGATAATGCCTATCGAGTAAATCGGTTAGATGTCCGCGGTAACAATTTATCTTCTCTTGAATGCAAATTTTCTCTATTGCATCGTCATCAGGATTGCTTGAGGTAGCAACTACAAGTTGCCCGATCAACTTTGCATTTTGAACTCTTTCAATCATTCTAACTAATAACGGTTTGCCAAGTATAGGTAGTAAAACCTTGCCGGGAAGCCGGGTAGATGAAAGACGTGCTTGAACAACTGTAATAATTTTCGGGTTAGACATATTTATGTAAAATCAAGTATTCAATGCTTCCTTTATGCCGGAAATTTCCTGGAGTTTTTCCGTTGTAGTATTTGGTACTTCCAGTAAATGTGTAGCAACCCTTGCAATTCTTTCCGCCGATGTTCCGTTATTTTGCAAAGGGGTTAATTTTTTCAGCGTCTCAAAATTAAACGCCGAATGCACCTCTTTGCTTAAAGCCATGCCGATATATACAACAGAAGAATATTTAGTGATAAGAACATCGCAGTTAGCTATCATGTGGTTTGTATTTCCGTTGTTAAATACTATTGACCCCGGTGCATATTTATTGATTTCGCGAACAGCTCTGTCTATTTTTTCGTTCGGGTGGAGTTTGAAAATTAATTGTCTTCCGTTGGCAATTGTTAAACATTCCTTGATAAACTTTTTTCTGTTTTCATATTTAAATGTTTCTCTCGAATCGGAAGTAGCAACCAGAACATAATTTTTATAAGGGAAATCATTATTCAAATATTCTTTTGTGTTATCGAAATTAGGTATGCCGGTTACAATGATTTTTTCTGGGTTAGCACCTTTTTTTATAAATAATTCTTTGTAGCCGTGTGATGCAACACAGAAAAGATTGTATTGATTCGACATTCCCGTAGTAGAAGTGCTGGCAAGCCATCTCGGAAAATTAAAATACTTAACTAAAAATGTTAAGAAATTTTCCGGGTCTGTCATCCCTTCTTGAACTAAAATTATTTTTCTCTTCCTGATATTTTTCGGAATGATTAAATCGGAACCGGTAAAAATCAAATCATAATCGTTTATTAATCCTTTGTAATCTATTTGTAGATTATTATCGTTCAGATATTCTAAGGATAGTCTTTTAAACTCGCCGCCAAGGATAGTGAAATCGAGCATTTTGTGTTGTGCAAGAAAATCAATGTACCCGTCACCGTAGTAAGGAGAGAACCAGCAGTCGTAATCGGGCATGTTCCGGGAAATTTTATGCATCATTGATGTTTGATTTACGGAACCGCCGATGAAAAGAATTTTTTTCTTTAGCATAACCCTCAATTATTTATCGAAAACAAATTTAAAGAAAAATGTTCTGAAACTCATTCCAATAAACTTTTCTAAAGTTAAATAATTGTTAAGAAGAATAGCTCGTAGTCCAATTATCTTCTTAATACAATGTTAACATTCAATTTATATCATATTAACATTCGAAAGGTAGATTTTGTTCATATATTTTTTGGAATTCTATATGAAGATAGCACATTTATCGGATTTACATATTTGTCCGAAGTTTAAAAGAAAAAATATCGCTAAAACAAAAAAAGTTATAAAACATGCATTAGACTCCGGCGCAGATCATTTTATAATCACGGGAGATATAGCTGATAATGCTAAATATGATGATTTCGTAATATTTAGAAAAATATTGCAGTCTTTTGATTTGTTGAGTGCTGAAAAAACCTCCATCGTTATCGGTAATCACGATATATTCGGCGGAGTGCAAACTGCCGGCGACGTGGTGAACTTTCCTTCAAAGTGTTCACTGGTTAATTACAAGGAACAAGTAGATAAATTTGTAAAATATTTTGAAGAGCTTTTTGAAAATACATTCTCGCCTTCAAAAGAGAATCCATTCCCTTATGCAAAAGAGATTGATAATGTTGTATTAATCGGATTGAATTCTATCGACGAGTACTCTAAACTTAAAAACCCTTTTGCTTCAAACGGAAAAATTGATAAAAATCAGTTTAGCCATCTAAAAAAAATATTTGATATAGACGCATTTAGAGAAAAAATAAAAATTGTTTTAGTTCATCATCACTTTTACAAAAACAATATTTTATCTAAAAGTTCGGAAAGTGCGGTATGGAACAGAATAGAAAATTTTACTATGAAGCTTAGAAAAAAGAAAAAACTTTTAAACTTGTTTAAAGAGAACAACACTGAGCTGGTTCTTCACGGGCATAGCCACGAGATAAAAGAGTATTACAGAAAAGGAATTAAATTTTTAAATGCCGGCGGTACTGTAGAAAATGATGAAGCAAACGAAGCCGGGTATTATTTATTGGATATTAATGAAAATGGTATTGATGTTAAACTAAAACTTGTTAATAGCTCTTTAAACAACAGTGAAATAAAAATAAAGTCAGAAGTTTTTGTACCGCAATATGCCGGATAAGATATAATCACAACATATCCACTATTTCTCACCTTTCTGAAAATCTTTTTCAGTTATGAAAAGTTATTTCGCTGAATAAATGATACTACGAATCCCAATTGACAATCTTAACAGAATTTTACATTTCTATTAGTTAACCGCATACTTATCATTTCATTTATCTGGCATACTTTATGTCATTGTCCGTAGTCTAATTTCAAATTGAGTTAATTGATGATCTCTTTCAATCACACTAAAACTTTTAAAGGCGGTATTCATCCAAATGAACAAAAAAGTTTTACAGAGCACCTTTCATTTGAAACAATATCGTATCCGAAACAAATAATTGTACCTTTATCGCAGCATCTTGGCAAACCGGCTAGACCAATTGTAAAAAAGGGAAGTGAAGTTAAAGCCGGGGAAATTATTGCCGAACAAGACGGTTTTATTTCTTCACCGATTCATAGTCCGGTGACCGGCAAGGTTATGAAAATTATTATCAATGCAACAGTAGGGGGATTTCCGAAAGATGCGATTATTATCGAAACCTCCGAAACGAATGAATTTGTTTTTATGTCTCCGCTTAATCCTGAAATAATAACCGCACAAGAGATTCGTGATAGAGTTAGAAATGCCGGAATAGTTGGACAAGGAGGAGCTGCGTTTCCGACTTATGTAAAACTTTCTCCGCCGCCGGATAAAAAAATTGATGTAGTAATTTTAAACGGGTGTGAATGCGAACCGTACCTTACACGCGATTATAGATACATGCTCGAAAGAACCGGCGATCTCATTTCAGGTTTACGATTAATCATGAAAGCTGTGGGTGTTGAAAAAGGTGTGATTGGAGTCGAAAATAACAAACCTGAAGCAATTGATAAATTAAAAGAAGCTGTAAAAAAATATTCCAACATTTCTGTTGAAGTATTGAAAACAAAGTATCCTCAAGGTGCAGAGAAGATGCTGATAAAAGCGGTCACCGGAAAAGAAGTTCCTCCGGGCAAACTACCTTTTGATGTCGGCGCGGTTATTCAAAATATTGGAACTGCAATTGCAATTCATGATGCAGTTGTAAAAGGTGAACCTCAATTAACTGCTGCACTTACTGTCTCGGGATTGGGTATTAATGAACCGAAAAATTTGATTGTCCCAATCGGAACTCCTCTTGCAGATATTCTTGGTTTTTGCGGTGGAGTAAAAGAGAATGCAGCCAAAGTTGTTGTTGGCGGACCGATGATGGGTGTTGCTCAATATGATTTTTCTGCACCGGTGACGAAAGCAACTTCCGGAATTTTGGTTTTAACAGATGAAGAGGTAAATAGCCACGAAGAAACTCCGTGTTTGCGCTGCGGTAAATGTCTTGATGTTTGTCCTCTAAACTTATTACCAACTCGTTTGTCCCGGTTATCATTGCTTGAAAAATTTGATGAGGCAGAGCAGCTTGGAATAACTGTCTGCATGGAATGCGGTACTTGCACTTATACGTGCCCAGCTAATATTCCGCTTGTACAATGGATCCGTTTCGGCAAACAAAGAGTGATGGCTTTGCAGAGAGAAAGACAGACAGCATAAAATTTTATTCTTTAATGAAGAAATGAAAAAAATATTTAAATGTTTGCTGGTTATCTCGGTGCTTGTCGGCGGCTGTTCATATAATGTTACAAAAGACAAGTACGAGGAAGATAAAAGTTTTTTTGAGAGGATTAATAAAATTTGCAGCGAGTATGATGAATTTCTGATTATTACCTCCGATCAGGAAGAATACGTTGGTCGAGATCTAAAAATGATGATGGATTCTACAAGTTTTTATAACATAGAAAAAGATGTTAATGAAAAATTTGCTACAAGTGAGCTCACGGAAATTAGAATCAAAGAATCGGGAGTATCAATCTTTGAAGGGTTTTTGTTTGGTGGAATTGCCGGCGGTACTATAGGGAATATTATTTCTAATCCTAGTTCACCGGGCTTAGAAAAAGCTTTGTCGGTATTGGGCGGAATTGGTGTTGGTAGTTTAATTGGAATTTTAGTTGCGATAATAGATCCCGGTTACACAATTATTACCTTTGAAAAAAAATAGAAAGGATAACCAGGATATTTTCTGTAAGAATATTTAATGCAAGATTTTAGGTTAAATAGATTTTATTCGAATTCTTGATTTATGATCTTAAGTAGAAGTTAATAAGATTAAGATCGGCAGATGGAAAAGATTGTTAAAAATTTTTTTTGAAATAAAACGAACAACTAATGGAAACAACTACTGCTAATCCTACTTACAAACCTGTCTATCGACAAGGTAGATTAGAACTTTCAAGTTCGCCGCATGTACATTCTCGCTGGTCAACCAAACAAGCGATGTGGTTCGTAGTACTTGCGTTAATACCGGCATTAATTTCGGCTGTGATATTTTTTGGTCCATATCAATTATTAATTGTGCTAACAGCTATTTTGTCAAGTGTAGCTACTGAGTTTGTGGTTAAAAAAATCAGGAAGAGAAAAATCTCGGTTAGTGATGGAAGCGCTGTTATTACCGGGCTGCTGCTCGGGTTGATTCTTCCTCCTAATTTTTCTCTATCTTCAACTGCAATTGGTGCAGTTTTCGCAATTGCAATCGGGAAAGAAATTTTTGGCGGATTGGGTTATAACATTTTTAACCCGGCATTGATTGGAAGAGCATTTCTTCAAGCTGCATTCCCGGTTGCAATTACTACGTGGACACAACCTAATTTTGCCGTTGATACAGTTACCGGTGCTACACCATTGGCTGCTTATAAGTTTGATAAAGTATTTACGAGCATTCAACCAATGTTTATTGGAAATATCGGCGGCTCACTTGGAGAAACCTCTGCGTTGGCAATTTTAATTGGCGGAATATTCTTGATTGTTGTTGGTGTTGTTAATTACCGTGTTCCGCTTGCGATGATTATCGGGATGATTCTATTTGCCGGAATTTTTTGGGTGATCGATCCGGTTAAATATCCGAATCCGTTGTTTCAATTATTTGCCGGCGGATTTTTATTCGGAACATTTTTTATGGCAACCGATTGGGTTACATCGCCGATCACTTCAAAAGGAATGTGGATCTTCGGCTTGGGAATCGCTCTTCTTGTTGTTGTAATAAGAATCTTTGGAGGGTTGCCCGAAGGTGTTATGTATGCAATATTGATTATGAATTCCGTAGTGCCGATTATTAATCGTTACACACGCCCAAGAATTTTTGGGGAGGTAAAATGAAAATTGTAATGCACATGATTGCTACACTAACTATCATTGGTGTTATTGCCGGCGGAGTATTATCGGAAGTAAATGATTGGGCAAGTCCGTTAATTACTGCAAACCAGAAAGCTGAAACCGAGAGAGCAATTTTTCTCGTCAATCCCCAGGGTAAAAGTTACGAAGCTGTTACAAATGCCGGTTTCGAGATTTATAAAGTATTCGATGAAAATAAAAATCCTAGCGGTTATTCTCTTGCTTATGAAGGAAACGGATTCCAGGGAAAGATAAGAATGATGATCGGTTTGAAATCTGATTTGAATGAAATTACCTCAATTGAAATTTTGGAACAAGTTGAAACACCGGGACTCGGTACAAAAGTTACAGAAGCTCCTTTCAAAGATCAGTTTAATGGACTGCAGACCGCTCCGCAAGTTAATTGGGTAAAAGGAAAATCACCAAGCCAACCGAATGAAATTCAAACTATTACTGGCGCCACAATTTCATCTAAGTCTGTGGTTGCAATAATAAATTCAGGATTAGAAAAAGCCCGTAAACTTCAGAAGGAGGGCAAATTATGAGCAAGCAAAAATCTATGTGGTACGAATTTTATAAAGGCATCTGGGAAATTAATCCCACATTTAAACAGATACTCGGAACATGTCCAACTCTTGCCGTAACGGTTTCGGTTATGAACGGGATAGCAATGGCACTTGCTACAACTTTCGTTCTTGTCTTCTCAAGTTTATTCATTTCGATTGTGAGAAAGTTGATTCCTAATCAAGTTAGAATCGCTGCGTACATTGTAATAATTGCTACGTTTGTTACAGTAGCCGATCTTGTAATGAAAGCAAAATTTCCCGAACTGAGTAAAGCGTTGGGACCGTTCGTTCCATTGATTGTTGTCAATTGTATTATTCTTGGCAGAGCCGAAGCGTTTGCTTCAAAAAATTCTCCGCTTCGTTCTTTTCTTGATGCACTGGGCAACGGCGCCGGATTTTTGTTAGCGTTAATTGTTATGGGAGGAATTAGAGAGATCATCGGTTCGAAAACATTTCTTGGATACCAGGTTATGCCAAACGGATTTGAGCCATGGCTTGTTATGATTCTGCCGGCCGGTGCATTTATTACGTTTGGTCTGCTAATGGGTTTTTCAAACTTGTATATTGAAAGAAAGAAGAAAATTGAGATGCAGCAAAAAATTTCGCAGTACAGAAAAAGTGCTAATGAATTAAAGGAAGCGGAGGCGTAGAATGGATTTGTTGATAGTTTTTATTTCAGCATCGGTTGTAAATAATTTTGTACTCTCATATTTTCTTGGAATATGCCCTTTCATTGGTGTATCGAATAAAACTTCATCTGCTTTATCGATGGGAATGGCAACTACATTTGTTATGGTACTCACCGCTATTGTTAGCTGGCTCCTATATTTTTTAATTCTAGTTCCTTACGGATTGGAATTTTTACAAATACCATCTTTTATTTTGGTAATTGCCGCGCTCGTACAATTTGTTGAAATGGTGATAAAGAAAGTTAGTCAGCCGCTCTACCGTGCACTTGGAATTTTTCTTCCGTTGATTACGACCAACTGTGCAATTCTCGGTTTGGCATTGCTACTTTCGATGAGAGAATATACATTCATGCAAAGTGTTATATTTGGTTTGGGTGCCGGGACTGGATTTACACTTGCATTGTTTATAATGTCCGGCATTCGCGAAGAACTTGAATTGACAGACGTACCAAAAGCATTCCGCGGCGCACCAATTACATTAATTACTGCCGGTTTGCTCGCGCTTGCATTCATGGGTTTCGCCGGGATGATCTAATAATTTTTAAATTCTGAGGACGGAGAAGCCGGACGAAGAATCTCTAAACAATAGAAAGAAAGGGTTGTCTCAAAAGTAAAATTTTTTAAAGAATAGCACACGGGTAACCCGCCAATAAAACGGCGGGCAAGCTCTGATTGAAACAACTTGTCCCGCTGTGCGGGAGATTTTCACAGACTTGCTTGCTGCAAGCAAGTTTTTTATTTGAATATTACTTTTGAAACAACCCCCACAAAAAAAATGCACAAATATTTTATTTACATATTATTACTTCTTCTAACTCTCTCTTGCAGCAATGAAAAAGTTTTTAAACGCACAACAATTTCGATGGGCAGTACGGTTGAGATACAAGTACGCGGTATAAACGATGTGACTGCAAGCAGAGCTATCACAGCAGCGTTTGAAGAGGTAAAGCGGCTTGATACTTTGTTCTCTACTTATATGACCGGCAACCCGATGTGGATGATGAACAATACCGACGCTGACGAGATCATAGTTAATAATGAAATGTTCGTTATGCTAAAAAGGTGCGACGAGTTATGGAAAATAACGGATGGGGCTTTCGATCCGGCAATTGGAAACTTAATTGATATTATCGGATTTGAAAAAGGATTGCCAAAGCTTCCGACTGATAAACAGATTAAAGATGCTCTAAAAATTATTGGCTGGAAAAATGTTCGGCTAAAAGAAGGAAATATTTTAATAAAACCAAAACAAGTTAAACTAAGTTTTAACGCAGTAGTGCCGGGTTATGCCGCAGACAAGGCTGCAAACCTACTTTCAAACTTTGGAATAAAGGAATATTTAATAAATGTCGGTGGCGAAATTTTTACTCGCGGTAATAATTGGAAGATTGGCATTCAACATCCACGGAAAGAAAATGAACTGCTTGGTGCAATCAATGCTAATGGAATGGGTATTTCAACTTCGGGCGACTATGAGCAGTACTTTAAAAAAGATGGGAGAAGATATTCACATTTGCTTAATCCGTTGACCGGTTACCCGGCTGATGAATGTGAGGCTGTAACAATAATTGCAAAAGAAGCGTTGCTTGCAGATGCACTTTCTACCGGGGTTTTTATTCTCGGTCCTAAAAAGGGAATGGAGTTAATAGAAAAATTAGAAAATGTTGAAGGAATAATTATAGACACGACCGGTACGATTCACGAATCGTCCGGTTTCAAAAAATACTTGGTGAGGAATTAAATGGAACTTACGATCATTATTGCAATTGCCACTATGGGCGGATTAGGATTTATATTTGCCGGAGGTTTGGCATTCGCTGATAAAAAATTACGAGTTGAAGAAAATCCGCTTATCGGACAAGTGAACGAAGTACTTCCAAACGCAAACTGTGGCGGATGTGGAAGCGCCGGCTGTTATGATTTTGCAGTGCGCGTTGTTGACGGGAAAGTTTTGCCAAACGGATGTCCCGTTGGCGGCGATGAAACAGCGCAGATCATCGCACAAATACTTGGCGTTGAAGCCGGTGAATCTGTTAAAATGATTCCTAAAATTTTATGCGGCGGTGGAAACAAAGAAGCTGTAAAAAAATCTGCAGATTATTACGGACCTATGAGCTGCAAAGCTGCATCGCTTGTTTCTGGCGGCGGTAAACTTTGTTTCTACGGATGCCTCGGCGGCGGTGATTGTGTTTCTGCTTGTCCGTTCGGCGCAATGATTATGAATGAAAATGATCTTCCCGAAGTAATCGAAGAATTATGCACGGGCTGCGGTTTGTGTGCAAAAGCTTGTCCGAGAAATATTATTGAAATGCATCCGGCAGACCGGAATGTTTTTCTGTACTGCAAAAATCAAGATGACCCGAAACGTGCAAAAGAAGTCTGTTCTGTTTCGTGTATCGGCTGCGGAATATGCGCGCGCAAATCAGACGGCGGAATCGAGATGGTTAATAATCTCGGCATCATCAATTATGAAAAACTTGATGTGTCGAAAATTCCTTTTGAAAAATGCAGTACCGGCGCAATTAAATATCTAAACGGAAAAGAGATTCCGGTTAATTGATGAAAGACGAAGTTTTAGTTGAAGAAGGAATTGTTTTTGCATCTGCGAATGGAATCGCCGAAGTATCGATTCAACAGAACGACAACTGCGAAGAGTGCTCGGCAAAAATTATTTGCAAACCTCAAAAAGATAATTTGAATATCGTGAGGGTAATCGATCCGTTCGGCGTTGCAATTGGTGATAAAGTACGAATTGAAATACACGGCAAGTCGCTTTTGAAAGCATCGTTCAATCTTTACGGCTTGCCGTTAATTCTTCTTTTGGTCGGAATTTTTTCCGGCAGTTTTATCTTTTCGGATATCAACTACAAAGAATTATTCTCCTTCCTTTTCGGACTTCTGTTAATTGCGATATATTTTGTAATGACGATTTCCGCCAACAAAAATTTACACAATCATAACCTTCCAAAGATTGTGTTTGTGAAAAGAAACAAGTAAAATTAATTTGTTCGTGTCAATATTTCAGTTATTGATTGACCACGGATAGCACTGATAACACGGATTCTCACGGAGGGCTTATGCTACATTCTGATGTAACTGAAAAAATCATTGAAGCATTTTATATCGTTAACAACACTCTCGGATTTGGATTTCTAGAAAAGGTATATGAAAATGCAATGGTAATAACATTGAAGAAAATGGGATTGAAAGTGGAGCAACAGAAAAATATCAGAGTACATTTTGAAGGCTTTGAAGTTGGTGATTACTATGCGGATTTAATTGTGAATGATTTGGTAATTGTTGAATTAAAAGCTGCAGAATCTTTGTGCGAAGAACATGAAGCTCAATTGCTAAATTATTTGAAGGCAACAAATATTGAAGTAGGCATGCTGTTAAATTTTGGTTTGAAGGCAGAATTTAAACGTAAAATATTCACAAACGATAGAAAGAAAAATCTGTGTAAATCCGTTTAATCCGTGTCATCAGTGGTCTATCGAAATTAAGTTGAGGGCAAATGGAATCTCCAAAAAACAAATTAATGATCTACGGTGCGAACGGGTACTCCGCACAATTAATAATCGAAGAACTGATTGCGAGGAATCTCAAACCAATTCTTGCCGGAAGAAATGAGAAAGCTGTTAAAAGCGTTGCGGAAAAATTTTCATGCGAGTACAGAATATTCGACTTGAATGACGAGGCAAAATCAATTGAAGCGCTGAGTGATATTCATACTGTATTAAATTGTGCCGGTCCTTTCAAATACACAGCTAAAGAAATGATTGATTACTGCCTTCAGACAAAAACGAATTATCTCGACATCACCGGGGAAATGCCGGTTCATGCTTATGCCTTCGGCTGCGATAAACTTGCAAAGGAAAAAGGAATTGTAATTTTGCCAAGTGTTGGCTTTGATATAATACCTACCGATTGTCTCGCAAAGCGATTGAGCGAAAGAATGCCCGATGCAAAAAATCTCAAACTTGGTTTTCTGAACATCAATGGTAAAATATCGCGAGGCACTTTATTGACAACACTCGAATTTCTTGGCGGTAGCGGAAGAATTAGAATAGATGGAAAGTTGATCGAATCGCCGATTGGCGAATATACAATAACAGTTAAGCGCGATAATTTTGCATTCAACGGAATATCAATTCCATGGGGCGATGTTTTTACATCGTACATCTCAACCGGAATACCGAATGTTGAAGTTTATCTCGGTGTGCCGAAGATTATAATTCACTTTAAAAATTTTTTACTGCTTGTTACAAAACTTTTAAAAATTCCTTTTGTAAAAAAACTTGTACAAAATTTTATCGGCAAAAATTTTACCGGACCAAATAAACAGAACCGCGATACAGCCGAAACATTCATTTGGGGCAGAGTAGTAAACGAAAAAGGTGAAATGCTCGAAGAAGTTTATCAAGTGATGGAAGGATATAACTTAACCGCGAAAGGCGCCGCCGAATGTGCCGCAAGAATTTTGAACGGAGAAATAAAACCCGGAACGCACACACCGTCACTCGCATTTGGAAGTAAGTTTATGGATTTGTTCGTGGTGAAGAAGATTTCAATTAATAGCAGAAAATATTAAATTGCAGCCGACTCATAATTCAATCTCTTCACTTAATGAAACCAGAAGAGCGGGCAAGAATTGATATTGATAAAAAGTTAACACTTTCCGGTTGGACTGTTCAATCTTATCATGATTTCAATCCATCATCAGGAAATGGAATTGCTGTAACGGAATATCCGACTGAATCTGGATTTGCAGATTATATCTTGTTTATTGAACGAAAACCGGTTGGAGTTATTGAAGCAAAAAAAGTGGGTGAAACTCTTAGCGGTGTTCACGAACAAACAGTGCGATATGCAACAGACAAACTAAAATTCCTTGTAAATAAAAATGAACTTCCCTATCAGTATGAATCAACCGGAACAGAAACATTTTATACTGATGCTCGCGATCCCGTTCCGCGTCAAAGAGAAATTTTTTGCTTTCACAGACCAGAAACTCTAAACGAGTGGATTAAACAATCATTTTCATTACGTTCACGATTGAAAAATTTTCCGCCATTAATTAAAGATGGGTTCCGCAATTGCCAAACAAAGGCAATAGAAAATTTGGAAATTTCATTTGCAGATAACCGTCCGCGTGCTCTTGTGCAAATGGCAACCGGAGCCGGAAAAACTTTTACTGCAATTACTTCTGTTTATAGATTATTAAAATTTGCCAACGCTAAAAGAGTTTTATTCCTTGTGGACACACGCAATCTTGGCAAACAAGCCGAGCAAGAATTTCAAGCTTACAAACCGAATGACGATAAACGGCTTTTCACCGAGCTTTACAATGTTCAAAGATTGAGAAGCAATTTCATTGATCCTTCGGCACAAGTCTGCATTAGCACCATACAAAGAATGTATTCTATTTTAAAGGGTAAAGAACTCGATGAATCGCTTGAAGATGAATCACCTTACGAAACAAAAGTAATTGATAAGCCGGTCGATGTAGTTTATAATCCTAACTTCCCGATTGAAACATTCGATTTTATAATTATTGATGAATGCCATCGCTCAATTTATAATTTGTGGAAACAAGTGCTCGACTACTTCGATGCTTTTATGATCGGCTTAACCGCAACACCGGATAAACGTACCTTTGCATTCTTTCATGAAAACATTGTAAGTGAATACACACTCAAACAATCTATTGCAGATAAAGTAAATGTTGGTTACGATGTTTACACAATTGAAACAGATATAACTCAGCACGGCGCAGAAATTAAAGCGAAACAATATGTTGACCTTCGCAACAAATCAACACGCAAAAAAGAATGGAAAGAACTTGAAGATGATATAAAATATGAACCTACACAGCTCGATAGAGAAATTGTTAACCCGAGCCAGATAAGAAATATTATAAGAGAATACAAACGGATTCTTAAAGAAGAATTTTTTCTTGAACGCGGAAATGATGATGAAGTACCGAAGACTTTAATATTTGCAAAGACGGACAGTCATGCTGAAGATATTGTTCACATTGTGCGTGAAGAATTTGGCGAGAGCAACGACTTCTGTAAAAAGATAACTTACAATGTTAAGAATGAAGATCCCGAATCAATTCTTCAGCAGTTTAGAACTGCTTATTATCCGCGTATTGCGGTAACGGTCGATATGATTGCAACCGGAACTGATGTTAAACCGATCGAAGTGTTAATCTTCATGCGCGATGTCCGTTCGAGAAATTATTTTCAGCAGATGATTGGAAGAGGAACACGCTCTTTAAGTAAGGAAGAGCTTGTTAAAATTACACCCGGCGCAAAACTGAACAAGGAACGTTTTTATATTATCGATGCCGTCGGAGTTTTCAAATCGGTTAAAGTTGATTATCCGGTTGTGGATAAAAAACCTTCCGTTCCGTTAAAAGACTTAATGAAAATGGTAATGCTTCAGCCGGATGAAGAGAACACTTCGTCTTTGGCGGCAAGATTAACAAAAATTGACAAACAAATTTCCGATGCCGATAGAGAAAAATTTAAGGAATTAACTGGCGGAAAATCGATAACTCAAGTTGCGGTTGAACTTGCTAACCTTTACGATCCCGATTTCCAATACGAAAAAGTAGGACAGATTTTTAATCTATCCAAAGACGAAGAACCGACACCCGAACAAATTCAATCGGCAATGGAACCCGTCATTCAATCGGCAATCCATCCGTTTGATAATCCAACGCTCAGAGATTTTGTTGAAACTGTCCGCCAAAAGATTTACCAGATAATTGATACTGTCAACATTGATAAAATAACTTTCTCGGGTTTCGATAGCAGAGCAAAGGAAAACGCTGAAGATGTAATTAACAACTTCCGCAAGTTCATCGAAGAGAACAAAAACGAAATTATTGCATTGAAAATTTTATACGACCAGCCGTATAGAAGAAAAGAACTTACTTTAAAAATGATTAGCGAGCTGAAAGAACTTCTTGCTTCTCCACCGTATGCGCTTACGGCAGAAAAAATCTGGAATGCGTATCACCGGCTTGAGCCTCAGAAAGTTACCGGTTTAACTGCTGCAAGAATTTTAACAGATATAATTTCTCTTATCCGTTACGAAATTGGTATTGATAAAGAACTGAAACCTTACAGCGAAATTGTGAACGTTAACTTTAAGAATTGGATTTTCCGTCGCCAAGCTGTTGGTCAAATATTTACCGAAGAACAGCTCGAATGGTTACGGATGATACGCAACCATATTGTTACTTCGGTTAGGATTGAAAAAGAAGATTTTGAATACACTCCGTTTGTGGATAACGGCGGACTCGGAAAATTCTGGAAGTTGTTTGGTGAGGAAACCGAAAAAATTATTACTGAGTTGAATGAGGAATTAGTAGCTTGATAAAAGTAAAAAGAAATAGCACACAGATGAAACGGATTGAACGGAACTTGCCTGACGGCAGTCAAGTTAACACAGATTTCATCCGCGATGATCAGTCTAATCAGCGTCATCCGCGTTCTATTCCCCCCAACTGGTCATTGGTTAAACTTGGTGATGTTTGTACAACAACGAGTGGTGGTACACCCAGTAGAACAAAGAAGAAATATTTTGAAGGTAAAATACCCTGGGTTAAATCTGGCGAATTAAATTTTAATATAATCATTGATACAGAAGAAAAAATAACTAAAGAAGCATTAGAAAACTCTTCTGCAAAAATATTTTCGAAAGGTACTTTATTAATTGCACTTTATGGTTCAACAGTTGGTAGGTTAGCTTTTTTAGGGGTTGATGCCGCTACTAATCAAGCGGTTGCTGCCATAATTCCCTCCAAAGATTATGACAAAAAATTTATTTATTGGTTTCTTTTCAATTATCGAGATAATTTACTTCAAGAAAGAATTGGTGGTGCTCAGCCTAATATTAGCCAAGGGGTATTAAAAAATATTCTAATGCCATATCCACCACTTCCCGTCCAGCACAAAATTGTTGAGAAAATAGAAGAACTCTTCAGCGAGTTGGATAGCGGAGTTGCAAACCTACGCAAAGCAAAAGAACAAATTAAAACTTACAGACAGAGCGTGCTTGCGTATGCGTTTGCTGGAAAGCTCATGCAAGAATGGAGAATTGAGAATGGAGAATTGAGAGTTGAAGATAATTCTCAATTCGCAATTAGCAACTTGTCTGCCGTTAGGCATGATTCTCAATTACCCACCGGTTGGAAATGGGTGAAGCTAGGAGAGGTCAGTGAAATAAAAAGAGGTAAATCTAAGCATAGACCAAGGAACGATAAAAAACTTTATGATGGTAATTATCCTTTCATACAAACTGGTGATATTCGAAATACAGAATCAAAATTTGTAAAAAATTTTTCTCAGACTTATAATGAGGAAGGATTGAAACAAAGTAAACTCTGGCCTAAAGGAACTCTTTGTGTTAGTATTGCTGCAAACATTGGGGATACAGCCATATTAGGATTTGACTCATGTTTTCCGGATAGCGTTGTGGGTATTATTCCTAAAGAACAATATTTAATTGTAGATTATATTCATTACTACTTCAAAAAAGAAAAGAACAATCTTGAAAAACTTGCACCAGCTACTGCGCAAAAAAATATCAATGTAGGAATTTTAGAAAATAT
This sequence comes from Bacteroidota bacterium, assembly GCA_040755055.1. Taxonomy (GTDB): domain Bacteria; phylum Bacteroidota; class Ignavibacteria; order Ignavibacteriales; family Melioribacteraceae; genus DYJK01. The sequence goes on along the minus strand of JBFMBS010000035.1, from coordinate 14,666 downwards.
ATTAATACCTCTCTCAAGTACAGAAGAACAACATCAAATCGTATCCGAAATCGAACGGCGGTTTTCTGTTGCAGATAAATTAGAACAAACAATAGACGAAAGCTTAGAAAAAGCAGAACAGCTAAAGCAGAGCATACTTAAACAAGCGTTTGAAGGGAGGTTAGTGTAATATTGGGAGTTGGTACGGAGATGATACGGATTTGTTAATAACTGAAGTTACGCAAAATTCGTATTTTGATATTTTTTAATTGCCACGACCTTTAGGTCGTGGTTCAATATCTATCCAACACTATTGGCTTTAGCCACAATTTAAGATATTTTGGGCTAAAGCCCAGAGTACCAGAGGATATTCTTACCTCCGACATAAATGTCGAGGTAATTTAAAACAAAGCTTGCGTAACTTCAGTTAATTACGAAGTTGCTATTGTTTGTCATAATTAAGGAAAGTCGTTTAAGTAAATTTATAATTGCCTAAAATCATTTATAGTCCATTATAAAAAATCATAATGGAGTTATTTGACTAAAAGTCAATTATAAATTAACTTGGTGGAGGAAAAAGGGTGAAATAATGGATTTAGCTAATTTCAAAGCCGGTCATTATATAGAGCAGTATCAATACAAAAGTTTTTCACCATCAAGGGTAAATCTTGAATGGAACTGGAATGATCCTAAAATCAATACTTTATTAGCTGAAGCAAATAAAAAGCTTGGAGAGTTGAATGCATTTTCTCTTTACGTTCCCGATATCGATTTTTTCATAGCAATGCACGTGATAAAAGAGGCAACAACTTCTAGCCGAATTGAAGGGACAAGAACCGGAGTTGATGAGGCATTACTTTCGCTTGATGAAATTTCACCTGAAAAGCGTAATGATTGGAGAGAAGTTCAAAACTATATTAAAGCTCTCAACTATTCAATCGAGAAATTAAAGGATTTACCGTTATCAACAAGACTTTTAAGAGATGCCCATAAAATATTAATGGAAGGGGTACGCGGTGAATCGAAGATGCTCGGAGAATACAGAACAAGTCAAAATTGGATTGGTGGTGCAACTTTGAAGGACGCTGTTTTTATTCCGCCCCATCATAACGAAGTTTCCGAACTTATGGGTGATCTTGAAAATTTTATTCACAATAACAAAATAGAAGTACCTCATTTGATCAAAATTGCTATTGCACATTACCAATTTGAAACTATCCATCCTTTCCTTGATGGTAACGGTAGATTAGGAAGGTTAATGATTACACTTTATTTGGTATCAACCGGTTTGCTCGATAAACCGACTCTCTACCTTTCAGATTTTTTTGAGAGAAAAAAATCATTGTACTATGATAACCTGACTTTTGCAAGGACATCGAACAATATAATTCAATGGATAAAATTTTTTCTTGTTGCCGTTATTGAAACGTCGAATAAAGGAATTAAAACTTTTAGGGAAATACTAAAACTAAAAGATGATATTGAAGGAATGAAATTACTTTCGCTCGGTAAGAGAGTAAAAAATGCAAAACAATTAATCAGCTTCCTTTACAGAAAACCATTGATTAATGTTAAAGATGTTGAAAACCTTTTGAATGTTACAACTAAACCGGCTAACGCAATTATTAACCAATTTGAAAAGTTAGGAATACTTAAAGAAGTAACCGGCTATAAAAGGAACCGGTTCTTCTTATTCGAACAATATTATAAGCTATTTACAAATAACGAATGACAACTTCTACAATTGTTTCTAAAGTCTGGAACTACTGTAACCTTCTCCGTGATGATTGGTAAAGTTATAATGCTTACTTAAAATAAGAATTAGCTTATTTTAACTTAGGAGCTTAAATTAAAATAAGGATAATGGATAATCAGCAATGCCAATTGAATTAGTAAAAAATCTATTAAAACAAAAAGAAGGAATCAGATTAGAATTCAAAGAAGCAAAGGAAAAACTTCCGGAGAATTTATTTGAAACTATTTGTGCTTTCTTGAACAGAGAAGGCGGTTCAATTTTGTTAGGCGTTAAAGATAATGGTAGTTGTGCCGGAGTTGCACCGGATTTGATAGGGAAGTTCTCTGCCGAAATATCTTCACTATCAAACAATAAAAACAAATTGGATCCGCCGTTTATTCTTTTTCCTTCTGTTGCTGAAGTTAAAGGGAAGAAGATAATTCATATACAAGTTCCAGCAAGTTCACAAATTCATAAATGTAACGGAATAATTTACGATCGAAGTTCTGATGGCGATTTTAAAGTAACTGATGCAGCTAAAATTGCTGAACTACATAACAGAAAAAAAGCACATTTTACCGAGGGGATTATTTATCCGGCTTTAACGAAAAAAGATTTTGTTAAAGAACTACTTCCTAAAATTAGAAACCTGATGAGAAGCAATAAGCCAAATCATCCTTGGCTTGCTTTAGATGACCAGCAGTTGTTTGTCACTTCAGGTTTATTCAAAAAAGATTATCAAACAAACAAGGAAGGATTCACATTAGCGGCAGCTTTGTTATTAGGTAAAGAAGAAGTTATACAAAATATTCTTCCTCATTATAAAATCGATGCAATTGTTAGAAAACAAAATATAAATCGGTACGATGATAGGTTGATAATTCAAACTAACCTTATCGATGCGTACGATTTACTATTAGGATTTATTGAAAAGCATCTACCGGATAAATTTTATTTGGAAGGAACAGTACGCATTAGTTTACGAGAAAAAATCTTTAGAGAAATAATAGCCAATCTATTGGTTCATCGGGAATATACAAACGCACATCCAGCTTCGTTAACTATTTATAACGATAGAATTGAAATGTTGAATGCGAATAATCCAAACGGTAGCGGTCCAATTTCCATTAAGAATTTTTCTCCCTTTCCAAAGAACCCTACAATATCTAAATTCTTTGTTCAGCTTGGAAGAGTTGAAGAACTTGGTTCAGGCATAATTAATGTCCAAAGATATTTAAAGCTCTATTCACCAAATGCAAAACCGGAATTTATCGAGGATTATATTTTTCAAACTATTATCCCCTTAAAAGTTGAAATTGCTGATTTTGGTGCCGATGCCGTTGTTGAAGACACTGTTGTAGTAGCTCTCGATGCTGTACTTACCGGTGTAAGTGGCGGTGTAAGTGGCGGTGTAAATGTTGCCGTCAGCAAGGATGTTAAAGACAAGCTTATTGAAATAATAAATTTTATTTTACTTAATAATGGTGCAAAGCTGGCAGATATTGAAGAAAAATTAAAGTTATCGCACAGAACTGCCGAAAGAAATATTCAAATTTTACGGAAATTAAAAATAATTGAGTTTGTCGGTGCTGCTAAAACTGGACAGTATATAATTACTAAAATATTTTTAGATAGAATAAACCAAGAAGAAAAATAAAAACATGACATCATCAACAATTGTATCAAAAGTCTGGAACTACTGTAATATTCTCCGTGATGACGGTGTTAGTTACGGAGATTATCTTGAACAGCTTACTTATTTATTATTTCTTAAAATGGCTTACGAGTATTCCAAACCGCCATACAGCAGAGAAACAATAATTGATAAAAAGTACGATTGGGAAAAACTACGCACAAAAACCGGTGCAGAGTTAGAAGTTTTTTATGTTACTGTATTAACAGAACTTGGAAAGAAAAGAGGTATGCTCGGTGAAATATTTTTTAAGTCGCAAAATAAAATACAAGATCCGGCAAAACTTTTTAAACTGATCCAATTGATTGATGAAGAGAACTGGCTTACAATGGAGACAGATGTTAAAGGTGATATCTATGAAGGATTACTTGAAAAGAACGCAGAAGATACAAAGAGTGGAGCCGGTCAATATTTTACTCCTCGTGCTCTAATAAAAACTATGGTAGAATGTATTAAACCGGAACCGATGAAAACTATTGCCGATCCGGCATGCGGAACCGGTGGTTTCTTTTTGGCATCGTACAATTATCTCAGCAAACAAAATTTAGATCGTCATCAAAAAGAGTTTCTGAAATTCAAAACATTCAAAGGATGGGAAATTGTACCAAGTGCTGCCCGCTTATGTTTAATGAATATGTATTTGCACAGCATAAGCGATCTTGACAGCGAACCTTTGGTTTCAAGAGAAGATAGTTTGCTCTCCAAACCTTCAAATAATTACGACTATGTTTTAACAAATCCGCCGTTTGGCAAGAAGAGCAGTATTACTATTACAAATGAAGAAGGAACACAGAAACGTGAATCGTTAACTTATGAGCGCCAGGATTTTTGGGTAACAACTTCTAATAAACAATTAAATTTTGTTCAGCACATAGTTTCTATGCTTAAGCCGGATGGAAAAGCTGCTGTTGTTGTTCCGGATAATGTTTTATTTGAAGGCGGAGCTGGAGAAACTGTAAGAAAGAATTTATTAATGAAAACCGATCTTCACACAATTTTACGACTGCCGACTGGGATTTTTTATGCACAAGGAGTAAAAGCAAACGTAATTTTCTTTGATAACAAACCGGCTAGTAAAAATCCATGGACAAAAGAAGTATGGATTTATGATTTTAGAACAAATCAGCATTTCACATTAAAGACTAGCACACTAAAGTATGAGCATCTTGAAGATTTTATAAAATGTTATAATCCCAAGAATAGACTTAAACGTACAGAAACGGAAAGATTCAAGAAATTTACTTACGATGAAATAATATCACGTGATAAAACTAGTCTTGATATAACCTGGCTGAAAGATGAAAGTTTAACAGATACAGAGAATTTGCCGGATCCAGATTTATTAGCAGCGGAGATCATTGAAAATGTTGAAGCAAGTCTTGAGAGTTTTAGAGAAGTGATTAACAATCTAAAATAAGTGTGATAATTTTTATAGAAAGTATAGAACCAAGCTTAAAATTATTGCCGAACATTAATAATCTCCCCATTAACATAATTTTTTTCACCTTGCACTTTTCCATCGGGGTAATAGGTTGTGACCTTCCCGTTTAGCAGATTGTTTTTATATATAAGAAAATTTGAAAGGCGCCCGTTTTCATAGTACCATTTTGAAATTCCTTCTTTTAAGCCTTTGCTGTAATTTTCTTCGGCCATAGTCTTTCCATTTTTATAGTAATAGGTTACCGTTCCTTCCAGTTTGTTATCCCGAAAAATTTTTTTTGAATGGATTTCGCCGCTTATGTAAAGTGTTTTTGACGAGCCTTCCAATTTATCATTTACATAATTGTCTTCAGCAATTTTTACTCCGTCCTGGTTAAATTTTGTTGATAGACCGTTTTTCATTCCGCCATAATAATTTGCAATTTCAGAAACAGTACCGCCGTCGTAATAGAATTTACATTCGTTCTCCAGCTTGCCATCAATATAATTCAGCTCGGATTTAAGGTAACCGCTCGGATAGTAATGAATGATTTTACCATCTAGTTTCCCCTCCTTGAAATTCAAGATGGAACGCATTGTCCCTTCATCATAGAAATCAGTAAAACTCTCTTCAACTCTATCGAATTTGCCGCCGATCCCAAACCGTTCCCGTTTTACAATTTGTCCTTTATCATATGTATCAATCACTTTGATTGAACCATCGGGATAATAAAAATATGAAGTGCCGTCGAGTAGGTCGTTTTTGTAATATGCTTCGAGTGCTATTAAACCAAAATCAAAATAGACTTTGCTAATTCCTTCCAGTTTATCATTAACATAATTTCTTTCTACTTCAACCTGGCCATTTTCGAAAAATATTTTTGAAATGCCGTTGAGTTTGCCATTCTGATAATTCCATATTGCCTGGAGCGCACCGGATTTATAATAAGTTTTGTTAAATCCCTCCTGGACATCATTCACATAAATCGGTTCAGCCCAAAGTTCTCCGCTTTCGTAAAACCATTTAGACAATCCTTCTAGTTTACCATTCCGGTAATTCCACTCCATACTTTTTGTTCCGTCCTCAAAGTACCAGGTTGAAATTCCTTCTTCTTTTCCGTTTACGAAGAACCATTCCTTCCAGAGTTTGCCGCTCTCATAATATTCTTTATATACACCGCTGCGCACTCCGTTTTCGTAGTATCCCTCGGTTTTAAGTTTTCCATTCGGATAGTATTCCCTTTTAAATTCTTGGGCAGCTACTATAACCGGAATTAAAAGAATTAATATGGATATCTTCTTTGCCATATCTTATAAATTGTTTTGCGAAATTAAAGAAAAAGTTTTCAACTTATTTGTGCCGGATTACATGAATAAAATAATTTCTATTTACTTAAATTGTAAGGGAAAATTTAAAGGACAACAATGTTTACAGCAAATGTAAAGGTATATTTTTATGATGCAGACCCGGCCGGCATAATTTTTTATGCCAGTATCTTTAAATATGTTCATGCTGCTTATGAAGATTTTTTAAGGAGTCTGCATACCGAGCGGAATTTCTTTTTCGATCAAGAATATATCTTGCCTATTTTTCACGCTGAAGCCGACTATGTAAAACCGATTCGTGTCGGGGACGAGTTACGTATCGATGTTTCTGCAAGTTCCTTAAAGAATTCTTCGTTTGAGATTACTTACCGGTTCTATAAAAAAGATGGTGAATTCACAGCGCAAGCAAAAACCGTGCATGTCTGTGTATCAAAAGAAAGTTTTAAAAAGATTGAGCTGCCCAAAGATTTCTATAAAAAACTTAGTGAACATTTAGATTGAGAAGTTTAAGAAGTTCTTCTTTTTTGACCTTCCCAAGATCGGTGTGGGGGATTTTTTCTAGTAAAAAAATTTTTTTGGGGATTTTATAGGAAGCAATTTTATTCCTCAAGTGCTCAAGGATTATCCTTTCATTTATATTTTTATTGCTCGCTGCAACAGCATAAACGGCTTCGCCCCAGGTTTCATCTTCGATACCAAATACAAAAGCATCTATAACGCTCTCACATGATTTGATGGCATCTTCTACTTCTTTCGTGGAGATATTTTCTCCGCCGCTTATTATTATTTCCGTTTTGCGCGATTGAACAAATAAAAAACCTTCGTTGTCTATCGAACCCAAATCGCCGGTGCAGTAGAAACCGTTTACGAATTTCTTCTTTGTTTCTTCGTCGTCGTTGTAATAACCTTTAAATAACGATTTACTTTGTACGATAATTTCACCAACTCTGCCGGTAAGTTCTCTATTATTTTTATCTAATATTTTGATTTTCGTTTTACCCAGCGGCTTGCCGGCAGAATTCGGTTTGTTTTCAAAATCTTCTGTGTACAGAGCAGAAATCATTGAACAAGTTTCAGTAGATCCGTAAACTTTTACGATTGGAAATCCTTTTGCAATTGCAGAACTGCAAAGTTCTTCATCGAGGGGACCGCCGCCCAGAAAAAGATGTTTCAAATTTTCGTTTGGATTTATTCTGTTATCTAAAAATTGTTTTAATGTAGTTGATACTATTGAAACATAGGTCGGGTTGTATTTTTGCAAGGCTGTCGAAATATTTTCGTAATTGAGTGAACCGGGAAATGCGAGTGCTGCACCGCTTAAAAGTGCGCGGACAAAAATCATAAATCCGCCGATATGATAAAGCGGCAGCGATGCAAGCCATACATCTTTTGTATTCAATTTACACAAGTCATCTGTTAATAAAACACTTTCGTATAAACTTGAGAAAGTGTGAACAACAGCTTTCGGTTTTCCGCTGCTGCCGGAAGTGAAGAGAATGAGTGCAGAGTGGCGAGTGTAGAACGTAGAGTGAAATGAGTTTCGAGTTTCGAGTTTCGAGTTTTGAGTTGAAGAATGAAATTTATCAGTCGATTGTTCAACTCTATTTATTATAATTTTTTTCTCGAAACTTATTTGCGAAAATTTTTCCGCTAATGATTTTTCGATCAGCAAAAATTTTATATTGGCATGTTTTAGCTGAAACCCGATTTCATCAAAATTGTTTCTTGTATTAATTGGAACCGGCACAGCACCGATCAGCCACAGCGCATTTACTGTTTTCACGAACTCAATATTGTTACCACAAAGAACTGCAATGTTATCATTTTCAATAATGCCTTTCGAAACGAAATGGAGAGCTAAATTCGATACTGATTCGCACAATTCAGAATAGTTAATTGTACTGTTATTGATTAATACTGCCGGTGAGCTATTGAATTTTTCTGCTTGTTCTATTAACCAATGTTTGGTATTTGAAATATCAATCATATTATAATACCAATTGCAAAGAGGAGTCCGTAAAGGGCGGAAAGTTTTGCAGTAAGCTCCAAAGTTTTGTTTAAGTTTTTTCCGTGCAAAGTATAGATCATCTTAATCAATTTGATAGAGAGAGGCAAACTTAAAATCGGAAGAAATACAAAAATGCTAGATTTATAAGTAAAGTAAACTACAAATAAAATGGAGTAAGAAATTATCATAAATAAAACATATTGTAATCTTGTAAAACGTTCACCAATTAAAACTGCCAAAGTATTTTTGCCATTCGATCGGTCTTCAACTCTATCGCGGTAATTATTAACAACAAGAATATTTGTAATCAATGCGCCAACGGGAATCGACGCCCAAAAAGACGTAGCAGAAATTTCGAGTGCTTGTACATAATATGTACCTACTGTACCAACTAAACCAAAAAATAGAAATGATGCAACATCACCGAGTCCGTTGTATGCGAGAGGAAATGGTCCGGCTGTGTATGCAATACCGGCGACTATTGATATTACTCCCAATAAAAGAATTTCCCATCCGCCGATATAAACTAAATATAAGCCCAGGATAAAACTGAGTCCGAATGAAATAAATATTCCAAATTTCATTTCGGAGACGCTCAAAATCCCTGAAGCAACAGCACGCTGTGGGCCAGATCTTTCTTTTTTATCCGTTCCGGCAAGGAAATCATAAAGGTCATTTACGAAATTTGTTCCTATCTGTATTAACAATGAGCAAAATAAAGCAATAATAGCTGCTATAGGTTTAAATACATCGTCATTTATTGCAACCGAGGTACCTACTAGTACTGGCACTAAAGCAGCAAGCAAAGTTTTGGGACGAGAGGCAATAACCCAAGCATCAAATTTTGTAATTGTATTTGTTGTTGTAATCATATTTTATTTTGAGGAATGAAGCGACGAACTTGTCAGCCGCTTTTGGGCTGAGAATCTCAAAACCTATTTTTATCGAAATTTTCTATGGCTGTTTTTAGTTCGTTTAATTGTTCGGTAATAATTCTCCAAACAATTTTATAATCTACTCCAAAATATTCATGTACAATTCAGTTGCGTAAGCCACCTACTCTTTTCCACGGCACATCTATTCTGTCTTTATTCCTTTTGGAAATATGTTTGGAAGCCTCACCGATTATTTCCAGATTTCTAACGACTGCATCTTTTGTTTTCTTATCAGCTAAAAAAGTTTTGTAATCAAGATCTTTAATATAGTCTTGAATACTACTGATTGATTCAAGAATATCAAGTAAGAGAAGTTGGTCATTTCTCTTAGGCATAGATTATCTCTTCTTTGATTGCATCAAACATTCTTTTCTTTACGGCTCCTTTAGAAACTACATCAACTTTATGGTCTAAAATATTTTCCAGTTCTTCCGATAGATCAACAAATTCTAATCCGAGGGGTTTTTTGAGAGATACTAATAAATCAATATCGCTGTTTCGTTTTTGTTCGTTTCGCGAATATGACCCGAATATTCCGATTTCCGAAACGTGATATTTTTTTTGTAAGTAAGATTTATTTTTCTTAAGAATCTTTAGTATCTCTTCTCTTGTTTTCATTACGGTACTCTCGGAAATTTTGAAAAATCCGGTTTACGTTTTTCGTTGTATGCGTTTCTACCTTCTTGTGCTTCATCGCTCATATAATAAAGTAAAGTTGCGTTACCGGCAAGTTCCTGAATTCCGGCTTGTCCGTCAAGTTCAGCGTTGAATGCCGATTTTAATAATCTAATTGCAAGCGGACTCTTTTCCAGGATTTCTTGTGCCCACTTTACGCCTTCTTCTTCAAGTTTTTCTACCGGTACAATTTTGTTTACGAGTCCCATCTCGAATGCTTCTTGTGTATTGTATTGACGACAGAGATACCAAATCTCGCGAGCTTTCTTTTGTCCAACGATACGTGCAAGGTAACTCGCACCAAAACCGCCGTCAAAGCTGCCTACTTTTGGTCCGGTCTGCCCGAAGATTGCGTTATCGGCTGCAATAGTTAAATCGCACACAACATGCAAAACATGTCCGCCGCCGATTGCATACCCGGCAACAAGCGCAATAACCGGCTTTGGAATACTCCTAATTTGTTTTTGTACATCGAGAATATTTAAACGCGGCACACCATCTTTGCCAACATAACCTTTGTCACCGCGGATCGATTGATCACCGCCGGAACAAAAAGCATATTTGCCGTCCTTTGCCGGGCCGGCACCGGTTAATAAAATTACACCGACACTTGAATCTTCTCGCGCATCGGTAAAAGCATCGAACAATTCTTGTGTTGTTTCCGGGCGAAACGCATTTCTTTTTTCTGGACGGTTAATCGTAATCTTTGCGATGCCGTTCCATTTTTCATATATAATATCTTTATACTCTTTTGCCTTAATCCAGTTATACTTCATTTCAAACCCTAATTAAGTGTAGTAAGAAATTCGGAAACAAATTTACTAAAAACATCAGGTTTTTCTAAGTGAACGTTATGACCGCTATTAGCAACAATTATGTGCTTTGAATTTTTGATTCGTGAATTCATTTTTTTATTTATTTCCGTGTACTTAGAATCGTTTGCGCCGCTGATTAACAAAACCGGGAAATTGATTTGATCCAGTTTATCCCAGCAGCTGGGCATTAATCCGCTGCTAAACCCGGCAAGTGAATTTGCCAGACCGATTACATCATTCTGCTTCCTTTTACTTTTTAATGCATCGACATTGGTTGCATCTTTTAGTGATTCAAACATCGGTGTGTTAAGCCAATAATTTAGGAATGACTCAACGCCTTCTAATTTAATCTTATCGGCAAGCAGAAGATCGAACTCAACTCTTTCTTTTTTCTGTTCGAAATCTTCTATTCCGGCAGTAGAACTTTCAAAAACAGCAGCGATAATTTTGTGTGGATACTTTAATGCGAAAGAAATTGCCGCTCTTCCGCCCATCGAATATCCGCATAAAATAATTTTTGAGATTTTCAGTTTTGCAAGAACTCTGTTTATGTGTAATAGATTGGCGGATGTTGAATAAGCTTCGATAGATTCCGGTTTGCTCGATTTGCCATGCCCGATTAAATCAATTGCTATCGGGTAGAATCCGTGAGGCAGTTTATCGAAAATAAATTTCCAGTCTTCGGCACACCCCGTAAAACCGTGCAAAAAGAGAACGGGTAATTTGTTACTCGTAAGATTTGATTGATCAAGAAGAAGATTAAATTCTAAATCGTCGATTTTTAATAACATTGACCGGGGGATTTATTTTATTTAATACTGTTTGCCAGTACTTATCACGAATCTCTTTAGATTTTTTTGAATCGGTCTTTATTTCAATTACTGTAAGTTTTTTAACCTTGATTAGGTTAAAAAGTTTCTCTTTTAATTGATTTAAAGACCCGGCTTTATAGTATTCACCTTTGTACGCCTTAACGAAATTAGCAAATTCTAAATTTAAAGACGTTACAAAATTTTCGGTAAATAACTTGCCAAACCTCGAAATTGGGAGAGATTCGAATATTCCTCCGCCATTATTGTTAATTAAAACTATTATTAGGGGGATTTTATATTTATAAGAGATTTGCAGCCCATTTAAATCGTGAAAGAATGCAAGGTCGCCCGTTAATAAAATAGTTGGCCTTTTTGACGAAGTAGCTATTCCGAGTGCTGTTGAATTGATTCCGTCTATGCCGCTTGCGCCTCTGTTTACAAACAAATTAATTTTCTTATTGATGCTTGAAGCGAAGAAATCCAAATCGCGTATAGGCAGACTGTTTGATACCATTAAATTGCAATCATCGGGTAAATTATCAATCAATGATTTTACGATTAAACCCTCAAAATTTGGGACAGCTTTTTCAAGAAATGATTTTTTTTCTCTTTCAATTGTTTTGTCTAATTCCTGAAATCCATTTTGCCAAAGTTTTGACCTTTTAATTTTCAGTCTCATTATCGGAGTGCAAAATTCCAGTTCATCTATTTTGTGAAAAAACTTAGCGGTAAGCGAGGGGTCATTTTTGTCGCCAAATTTATTGACAATAATTTTTACTGCTTTGCTGTTTTTAAAGTAATCGAGAACAACATTAGAAGTGGGCGGTCCTCCGAATTGAATAATTACTTCAGGGCTATAGTTTGCTATAAATTGTTTTGAACGAACCATCGCCGGAAAATTATTGATAATCCTTTCCTTGGTATGTGTGCCGAATCGCAGCGAGGATGAACCATCAGCAATGATTGGATAGCCGGTATGATGCGACAAGCGGTCTATCATTTTAACTAAAGTCGGGTCATAAACCTTATAGCCGCAAAGTATAATACCTTTTTCTTTTTTACTAATTAAATCAGCAATCCGGGAAATTTCATAGCTGTCGCTAATTCTAGTTTTATTTTTTGGTTTTTGAAAATCTAAATTTGAAAATTTATTTAGTAACTCAACATCTATCTTATCTGTAGGTGTATCCGGTTCAAAAGGTTTTTCAAAGGGAAAGTTATAGTGGATTGGTCCAATATTATCTTTTAAGGCAACGCATAATCCATCGTAAATTTTTTTCTTAAAATTTTTAAAAGCATTCCGGGTAATATCCGGCAAACCTAAATCATTAAAAAAGCGGATATGATTTTTATAAATGTTAACCTGGTTAATGGTCTGATTAGCACCGCGCTTTCTTAAATGGGGTGGTCTATCTGCCGTACAAATTATTAAGGGAATACGTTGATAATATGCCTCTATTATTGCCGGGTAAATTTCCGCCACTGCCGTACCTGACGTTGTAACTATAGCGACGGGCGACTTAGTTTCTTTTGCAATCCCTAATGCAAAAAATCCTGATGATCTTTCGTCAACGATTACATAAGATTTGATTCCATGGTGTTTTGCAAAAGCTAACGTTAAGGGCGTACTTCTTGAGCCGGGTGATATGCAGACATGTCTTACACCATTCCGGTAAAGTTCTTCAACAAACAGATCGCACCAAACAGTATTACGATTGACTGATAGTTTCATTTTCAAAGAGAGATAAGATAGGTTTGAACTTGAGTTCTGTTTCCTGGAATTCACTTTCTGCAACGGAGCCGTTTACAATACCACATCCAGCAAAAGCATGTAGCTTTTTATCTTTGATAAGTGCAGAGCGTATCGCTACAGCAAACTCGCCGTGTGATTTGTTGAACCAGCCGATCAAGCCGGCATACATACCGCGGTCAAAATCTTCGAGCTCATTAATTACAGACAGTGCTTTCTCTTTCGGGAAACCGCACACAGCCGGGGTAGGATAAATTTTTTGAATCACTTGAAAGATCGATTTTTCATCCTTTAATTTTGCTTTAATGGGAGTCCAGATGTGAAGAATGTTTTTAAGTTTTTTTATCAAAGGTTTTTTCTCGTAAGAGATTTCGCCGCAATATTCTCCCAATATAGTTGCGATAAAGTCGAGAACGCTTTTGTGCTCTTCTATATCTTTTGGATTGTTAATCAATTGTGAAGACAAAATTTCATCTTCCCAAAAATCTTTACCGCGTTTGATTGAGCCGGCAAGCGCTTCTGTTTCTATTATGTCTTTGTTTACATTCAGTAATTTTTCGGGTGTAGAACCGAAAAAGATTGAGTTGTTTCTCTTGTATGAAAATGTAAAACATTCAGGGTATTGTTCTTCGAGCGCTTTCGTAATACTCACTATGGATTGATGAGGAGAAAATAGAGCGGTTAACTTTCTTGCAAGTACTACTTTTGATATTGATCCGGTTGAAATTAATTCTAGGGATTTATTTACCGATTGTTTCCATTCCGCGAAAGGAGACGAATCTAAAATTGCCAATTCATAGTTGCCGAGATTACCGGTTGTTATTTTAACTTCGTGTAATAATTGATCAATGTTATTAACCAGATTGTTATTGTGAAAATCTTTTTCAGTAAAGTTTATAACAAGAAAAGATTTAAGATTGCTGCTCACGAAGAGAATGCGCGGTACGAACCAACCGCTTGATTTGAAATCTTGCCATAGATTGGATTTATCTTCCAACGGAAATTTTAGACCGCCGATGAAAAGCGGAATTGTTGAATCATCAATCGACCGATCGTTTCTTATTACGATATAATCGTAATCAGTATAATCAATTTGTAAGTTTTTGAGTTCATCAATACCAAAGAAAGTAAAATTTGAAAAAGGGTATGACCAATAAAAGTGATCATGGGGGGTAGTTAAAAGATTTAGGTCTTTTTCAAATAAATCTTTGTCTATTGGCTGAATATACTGGAATATAGTATTACTGCTATTTTGACTTTTCAGGGATTCGGTAAAAAAATCTGTAAAGTTATCTTTATTTATAATAGGCATATCAACATTTGATTACTTAATAAGTAAATATACTTTTTAACTATAAAGTTTCAAAAGAACGTTAGACTTCCTTTATTTATTAGAACCATCTGAAAAATACAGTTAGTAAAACATATTTTTAAGTATTGTGTGTTTTTTTTGATAAATAATTCTTTTTACGGAAACAATTAGTTCTTTGAAATAGTGTTGTCTGCTTCAGTGAGTAGT
>JBFMBS010000034.1:0-44524 GCA_040755055.1 Bacteroidota bacterium | reverse complement strand
AAAGGCGACTTAGATGAAGATGGGACAATCGAAGGATTGCAAGTTGAAATTCATGGTATGTTAGAAAGGTGTCTCCCACTACTGCCAACACTATCTAATCCTAGCGACTGGGCTCATTCTGATCCAGATTCCAATTGGACTACAACACAAAGGATGGCATTTTATAATATGAAAGCTGTTTACTATGATGGTAGTTTTGGGATTCACAATCCCGATTTCATTTATACATTATTGGTCGAAACATATCGCCAACTAGGTGGGATTGTTAGTGTTGAAGAAGAACAAACTATGCCGACCGAATATACTTTATATCAGAATTATCCGAATCCATTCAACCCATCAACAAATATTAAATTCTCATTACCGAAAGCTTCTAATGTTAAGCTGACTATTTACGATGCAATCGGTAGAGAAGTTAGAACATTACTCAATAATGAATTAAGTGCCGGTACACACACAATTCAATGGAATGCTTCCAACATTGCTTCTGGCATTTACTTCTGTAGAATTGAAGCTGGTGATTATGTAAAAGTTAACAAGATGCTATTACTCAAGTAAACAAAAAGAACTATTTAACAAAAAAAGACCCCGTTTTTGACGGGGTCTTTTTTTTAATGCTGAAGACGATGAGTTTTACTATGTGTATCCCCAATTTTTCTTTTTGCGTAAAAGACAGACATAGTAATCAAAACAAGTCCCAATGAAAGGAAAGAAATTATTTTATAAACGAGATCACTGCCGGTAATCCCGATAATAGCAGTATAAACCAGCGTTATCAAAAAAGTAATGAGTGACATCCATCTGTACTTTTTGTTATTCAAAACGATACTCAGCAAGTAATAGAGCACTGCAACAATAATCCAGGAAATGCTGATCAAACTTGCCGGCACAGTGTTATAGAGGGCATACGGAATTGTAAAAAGTGCTGCTGCGAGATATGCATTCCGCATTTGCTCGGTTTGTAATTCTAGACGCTCTTTCTGCCAGTTCAAAATTCTTGCACTAAACAGAGCAGTAACACCAAAACTAAGACTGAAGAAATTAATCTCATCCCCCGAAATAAGATAAGCAAACAGTATCGCGAGATAGATTATAAAATTCGTTACAATAATAAATTTCGACCTGAACCAAACTGCAGTAACAACTACAAGCAAACTTTGCCAGCACAACCAAATTAGATAATCCGGCACTTGCCAATGAAGTATGGCAAGACTTAACGAAAGATACCCGGCCATTGCAAAATAAAACGTCGAGTACTTACTCTTTTCTTTAATCCAGAATAATATTGCGGCAAACATGAAGAACAGAAATGCCGGCAGATAAATCAGCGATGCCGGTTCAAACTTTGATGTTAATTGAACAAACAAAATCGATACAAATGAAAATGCAGAATTAAAAAAGATGAACAAACCGGTATTCAAAGTTTCGGGGCGAATTTCTTCCCTAATCAGATGCGCAGAAGAAAAAATGGAAGTATATACTAATACGAAAAGCAGATTTAAAGGAATCGAAATACCGTTCTCGTAAAGATTGACATCTCTTGCATAAATTAAATACCACAAAACATGGGTCAAATACGCCAGAGGCATGAGATACGAAACGGCATTATTCCATTTGTATTTATTTCTGATCATTATTCCGGCAACTGAAATCAGCGTAACAATTAAATAGAGGTACAAAGCACTTGTGCTGATAAGCGTGGTTATTAATCCCAATGTAAAACTGACACAAACCAGATAAAAAGAATTCCGTTTCAGCGAGATCAAAACATTTACAAGAACAACTATACTGAGCAAAGCAACTTCTATCTCGTTGGTTTGTATCGCGTCAACCGCACCAAAAAAGTAGAAACGTAGTGTGCTGAAATAAAGTAATATCATTCCACCGCCTAGCAGAAAACTTGAAATATCTTTGGAAGTGTTTCGCAAATACGACGACAAGGAAAGGATAACTACAGTTAAGAAATAACCAATTGTACTCGGCAGATAAGCAGAAAAATTTTCGTACGGAAGCGATAATAAAAAACAGAGACCAATTATAAGCACTGCCGTGCCGAGCAAAGCAAACCACGATTGACCGATCCGCAATTCGAGTTTCTCTTCCCTCTCTTCGTCAGTTTCAACGATGCCGCCGGAAACAATGGTTTCGGTTGTTGAAGGTGTCAATTTCAGATTGTCTTCGATTGTGGAAATTCGATGATCGAGTTTTTCTATCAGTTCTTTTAATTCGGAATAACCGTTGTTATGAATTGAAGGTTCCATTTTGCTGCCTCCTCTTTTGATTCAATTCTTCACGAGATAAAACAGCGAATATGATTTATTCTTTTCTCAAGACTTCTTGTTCTTTTCAATTTTTCTGATATACAAAAAAATTGTGAACGCGAGCCCCGAAATTATCAGTACTGAAATACCGAGTCCGTAGCGCCGGAAATAATAATCGTCAATCGTTCTTTTTGATTCATCGATAACCGAAGATGTGATTGTCAAACCCTTTTGTTCAACAACCTCTCTAAATTTTTCAAGATCGAACGAATGAATTACTGTGCGCGTTTCTTGCTTTGCTTGATTTGCATCCCGGAGTTTGAATTTCGCTTCGCTTATCTCCATTCCCTTTTGTTCTGCTTCATCCACAAGTCTTTTTGCAAAAAGAATTTGAACATCCAAACTATCGATCAGCTTTCTCATCTGCTGTGCAGATTTAAATCCTTCCGTGTTCAAATTTTCTTTATGACATTTACTGCAAATTTCTTTCTCGCCAACTCCGAGCAGTTCGTTTGTTGCAGTAAGAATATGATGATTGCCGTGACACGTTTCGCACTCGGGATAATTTTTTTCATCGAATGCTTTTTTGTGCGGACTTCCCGAAAACAATTCTGCATTCAGCACATGACAAGTGCCGCAAACTTTTGAAATCGATTCTACCCCCGGAGGTGTTGCGGCATGATTTCCGTGACAATTATTGCATGCCGGTGCGTTGAGATCATTTTTTTCTAGAAGTGCAATTCCATGAACACTCGATGAAAATTTTTTGTATTGGTCGGTAGGAATTTTATAGCCGCTCATGTATTCTGCATTACTATGGCATGAGGAACAAGTCTTCGGAATATTTGTGGGATAAACTTTTGATTTTACATCTGAAGCTTTTCTTATTTCATGAGTGCCGTGGCAGTCCGAACAATCAGCCGCATTCGCATCACCTTTTTTATTTTTCAAACCGTGAACGCTTGTTCTATATTTTTGATATTGATCGACCGGCAGCGAAGGATTGTACGATCTCATATAGACAGCATTATTATGACACTTTGCACAAAGCGACGGAAGATTTAACGAATAGACCGGCGACAAAGGATTTTTCACCGGCACAATCCCATGTGCATTATGGCAAGTTGTGCATTGAAGAATATGTGAATTGCCCGAAATAGATTTCTGCCAGTGTACACTGTTTTGAATTTGCGCTTGCTGATTAACCGGCAATGAAGAATTATATTTTTTCATCTGCTCTGCATTTGAGTGGCAGCCAGCACATCGATTGGAAATTTCATCACCTTTGGGAACGCTGGTAAATCCTTCTTTTTCGCTCATTGCAATTTCCATATCATCGGTTTTGTTATTGCCGCCGTGACATGCATTGCACGAAATATTTTTTGCGAAGTGAACATCGTGCTTGTATAATTCTGCAATCCCATCCCCGGTTGATTCATGACAAACAAAACATTGATCATCTTTTGCTTGTGCATAAATAGAAATGTACACGAATAACATTACACATAATAACCGACAGATTCTTTTCATGATATCCATCCGAGAATTGTTAGAACAATTATGAAGATGACAGCAAAGAGTCCGATATAATTGATCAATCTATTTTTTTGACCACGTGAACTTTTTGTATCCCAAAAAGGAACCATCAACCAGAGAATTCCGGCAGCAGCAAAAAGAATAATACCGAGCATTTCCCCTTCAACAAACCAAATGTTCGCCGGAAAATATTTCAAAGTTTGGAACATGAATAAGAAATACCATTCTGGTTTAATTCCGGCCGGTGCCGGTGCAAACGGATCTGCTTTGCGTCCCAACTCCGACGGAAAAAAAACTGCGAGCATTGCAAGCAGATTCAAAACCAAAAGCCAGAACAAAATATCACGCAAAAAGAAATTCGGGAAGAACGGCATCTTGTTGATTTCATTTTCGGAATTGCTATCAAACTCAATCGGCTGACTAATTCCTTGCCGCTGGACAAGTAAAAGATGAATGATCAGCAAAATTGAAAAAAGTGCCGGGAACAACGCTACATGGAATCCGAACATTCTCGATAAAGTTGCACCGGTTACATCTTCGCCGCCTCTCATAAAAATTTTTAACTCTTCACCGATGAACGGGATATCGCCGAGTATATCCGAGCCGACCTTGGTTGCAAAAAATGCAAGCTCATTCCACGGCAATAAATATCCGCTGAAGCCGAATCCCAATCCGAGGAACAACATTAACACACCGGTAACCCAGGTTAACTCGCGCGGCTTGCGGTAAGCTTTTTCAAAATAGACACTGAACATGTGTATGAACGCAGATAGGATAAATAAATTTGCAGACCATGTGTGAATCGAACGGATCAGCCAGCCGAAGCTGACTTTCGACATTATGAATTGAATACTTTCGAATGCGAGATCGGCGCTTCCTTTGTAATAGAACAAAAGAAGTATGCCGGTAAAAACCTGAATGATGAAAAGAAAAAGTGTTACTCCGCCGAAGTAATACCAAATTGAGTGACGATGAACGGGCACATATTTTTTCCCCATGAAATTAATCAAGTCATGAAGTTGAACTCTTTCGTCAATCCAATTATAAATTTTTTGCAAACGGGATTTCATCAGCAACTCAAGTTATTTTTGAGATAAAGATTTCTTCTCCTTTCTGAATTACACGGTACGGCTGTAAAGGTCGCGGCGGCGGACCGGAAATATTTCTCCCAGTTAAATCATATTTGCCGTTGTGACACGCACACCAAATAACACCCATCTCTTTTTTGTATTGAACGGTGCAATCTAGATGGGTACAAACCGCATCGTATGCAAGTAATTTATCATCCGCTGTTCGTATTAAAATTACCGGACGATTTCCGAAACGGATTATTTTGCTGCTCTCTTTTTCAATCTCCGAAATTTTTCCGGCTGAAACGGAAGTGACTTCAACTTCATTTTGTTCCGGCGGTTTAAGGTAACCGATTAATGGATATAAAACTGCTAAACAAAATCCTCCAAACCAGCCGGATAATAGATACTTTAAAAATGTTCTCCTATCGCTTTGCTTATCGGCTAATCCAGTTTTTTCCATAGTTCTTCCATTAATTTTTCTTAAAAAGATGAATTCAGTTTGTATTGAAATAAATTATAACGTTACGAAAGAAACTGGGAGTGGAAGTTTGAAAGTGCCGGAAAAGGTATCTTTGTAAAACCATAACATGCTCACTTAGTTAATAGCTTTTACAAATTCTTGTTATCCGAAAAAACACCTACAGTGATAAGAGATCAACTACATAGTATTCTTTGTTAATTGGTAAATTGAATCTCCTCGTCGCAACCCACTTCGACTCGTTGAGACTTGTTGAATCGAGGCGAGGTAGCAAGGTATCATATAAAATATTATTTTATTTGCCTCGATCCGCTCCGACTCACTGAACGAGGCGAGGAGACGGGGAACTTAACCCTTGTCCGCCTCTGGCGGAATACACTAAACACATTATTGCTAATTGAAACTAATAAGAATTTTTAATTTATTCTACAAAAAAATTAGATAACAAGATATTATATATTGTTTCTAATCCTGAAGCTGTTGCATTTCCCGGGATAAGTAGTGAAAATTATTTTTAATCTGCTTTCTTGCGTTCGCTTCAGCAGATAGGAGGACTAAGGGTTGAATTCCCGGCAGCTTACTGCTAATATTTGCCAGGAGTTTGCCCTGGTGTTCACACTTTTGATTATTTTTGCTTATCAAAATATCATAATTATGAGAACTGAAAAAGATACGATAGGCGAAATTCAATTACCGGATGATAGTTTATACGGTATTCAAACTTTTCGCAGCGCCCAGAATTTTTTGAATTCAGGGGAACTAATTAATCCATTTTTAATTAAAGCATATCTGCAAGTTAAGTTAGCTGCAGCAGAAACAAATTATAAATGCGGACTTCTACTCAAAGAGAAACACGATGCTTTGTCGGAAGCTATACAAAGTTTAATCAGTGAAACTGAACTTGCGATTCAAAACAAATCCAATACGATTTACGAAAAGGTTATCTGCGATCCTTACCAGGGCGGTGCCGGTACATCTTTAAATATGAATATCAATGAAGTTGTGGCTAATACAGCATTAAAAATTATGGGCAAAGAGTTTGGGGACTATGCTTCTATTCATCCCCTTGACGATGCAAATATGAGCCAATCTACTAATGATACTTTTCCTACAGCATTAAAAATTGCATCGATTTATTTATTAAGAGAATTAGCAGATTCTTTTTCGAAGCTTCAAAATTCATTACAGAAAAAAGAAGAAGAATTTAAAAATGTACTTAAACTAGGCAGAACCCAATTCCAGGACGCAGTACCCATTACTTTAGGACAAGAATTCGGCGCATATGCACAAGCAATCGCACGTGATAGATGGCGGCTCTATAATTCCGAAGAAAGACTGCGCTCGGTCAATTTAGGCGGAACTGCAGTAGGGAATTCAGTATCAGCTGTAAAAGAATATGTTTTAAATGTAAACAGCGTGCTGAAAAAAATAACAAAACTTCCTATTGCGAAAAGTGAAGACCTCATTGATGCAACACAAAACCTTGATGTTTTTGTAGAAGTTCACGGGTTGGTAAAATCGGGCGCTGTTACTATTATCAAGATTTGCAACGATCTAAGATTTTTGTCGAGCGGACCGGAAGGCGGTATCGGGGAAATTAATCTTCCACCTAAGCAAGCCGGCTCAAGTATAATGCCCGGCAAGGTTAACCCGGTTATTTTAGAAAATACAATACAGATTTGTGAATTAGTAAAAGGTCATGATGTTATAATCTCTAATTTAGTAGGTAGCGGTAATTTAGAACTGAATGCATTCGGACCGATGATTGCACATCTATTTTTAAAATCTTTAGCTATGCTCAGAGATTCAAACACCAATCTTGCTGTGAACTGCATCGACGGAATAACAGCTAACGCTGAAAGATGTAAACTTAATTTGATCAATAGCTCTGCTATCGCCGCATCCTTGATCACAACTTTTGGTTACGATACAATTCAAGACTTAGTTAAATATGCACAAAAACACAAAGTACCCTTTGTAAAAGCATTGATGAAAAGTAAATTAATCAGCGAAAAAGAACTCTATAATATTATCTCTAAAGACTTAGGAATAGACATTGAGTAAAATTGCACAATCGGAAAGAATGCATATTTCATTTGTTGGAAGAAGGAACGTCGGCAAGTCTTCGCTAATGAATAAATTTATCGGGCAAGACCTCGTAATAGTCAGCGATGTACCGGGAACCACAACTGACCCGGTGAAGAAGGCAATGGAGCTACTTCCCTTCGGTCCGGTTGTTTTGATTGATACTGCCGGAATAGATGATATAGGTGAACTTGGAATGAAGCGGATTGGCAAAACAACTAAAATAATTTCAGAATCAGATTTTGCCCTTCTTATTCTTGATTCACAATCAAAGTTAAACCGGGAAGAAAAAACACTGATTGAAAATTTAGGTTCGCTCAATATACCTTTTTTAATAGTTATTAATAAATCGGACCTTGGAATTAATTACGAATTAATAACCGAATTACAATCCATGAAGCTCAATTACCACTCGGTTTCATGTCAGTCTAACGAAGGTATTTATGAACTAAAGGAAAAGGTTGCTAAGTTACTGCCAAACGAAGAAGACCACCCTCTGGTTGGTGATTTAATTAAACAGCATGATATTATTGTGCTGGTTGTGCCAATCGATCTCGGGGCACCGAAAGGAAGATTGATTATGCCGCAAGTGCAAACAATCCGCGAATCGCTTGACGAAGATGCAATTGTTGTTGTGGCAAAAGACAAAGAGTTACGTGCAGCACTAAATAAACTTAACCAATCACCTAAACTTGTTGTAACCGACAGCCAGGCAATAATGCGTGTTGCAGCAGATGTGCCGGACGAAATTCCGTTGACAACATTTTCTATTTTAATGGCGCGTTACAAAGGCGATCTTGCAGAATATGTAAATGGTATCCGAAGAATTGAAGAGCTTAAAAATGGAGACAAAGTTCTAATTGCCGAAGCTTGTTCACACCATGCGCAAGAAGATGATATTGGCCGTGTAAAAATTCCGCGCTGGCTCCGTTTACATACAAAAAAAAATCTTGAGATTGACGTTGTTAACGGTCATGATTACCCTGAGAACTTGTACGAGTATAAATTAATAGTTCATTGCGGCGGATGTACATTAACAAGGAAGATGATGCAAACACGTATCAAACAAGCAAAATATGTGGGCGTACCTATTGTTAATTACGGACTTGCAATTTCTTACATGCACGGTGCCATCCCTCGCGCACTCGAACCCTTCCCGGAAGCAATTGATGTGTGGAAGAAAATGAACTACCCTAATTAAGAGAATCCCGATCATATCGATTCAATTAGATCGCATTGAAGATAGCGGTCGTTTTGAATTGAGGGTTAGGTACGTTTTATAATTATTTCATTAATAATATATTTATTATCATTTTTGATTTTATCAATTTCTTCCTTGGTTGTTTGATTCATATTTTGGACACCTTCATTAGTAATCATTTGGACCATAAGATTTTGCGATAAATTACCTTGGCTTGCGTCAGAGAATATCAATGGTGTATCATAATAGGTTAAAACTTGAGCTGGGACAAAATTATTGTGTCGTTTATAATTGAAAAAGAGAAATCGCTTTTTTGCTTTTGGCCAATCAATTTTCGAAAAATATTCGTCTAGGTTTTGATTGGTATATGTTGGGAGAACAGTGAGAAGGTTATTTAATCCCATAACCAAAATGGGATCGGCATTAATTATTAGCAATCCAATCCAAGGGGACCAATTAACTTTATCATATTGAATAAAATGATATGTTTTTATTACATTTGAATTATAATTGAGAATATTTTCTCTCACTGAATCAAGGTGGTTTTGTAAAATCCAGGAATAACCAAAAACGCTGAAATAATACAAATATGCTGCAGTTAAATATCCTTTTTTAATAAGATTTTCTTCTTTCATAATTGGATACTCAAGCGCAAATGTTACTCTATGGTTTTTACAATATTCATTAAAATATTCGTAATCTTGTGGCGAGTTTTTATCACGAACGAATAAAAAAGCCAGTGAACCATTTTCTTGTTCAAACCATTTACCATAGACTTTTCTATCACCAATAGTAAAATGTCTACCCTCCAACTTGATTTCACCAAATGTTTTATTCTCATTATGCAAGTTAATCATCTCACCAAACCATTTATCTTGTTTTGAACCAAAAATACTATTGCAATTTCGACACAAAAAAGTTTTTTCACTCCCTTTGGCGGACTTTGGAATGATATGTGCTTCGCTAATATTGTCAAGATCATTAATGTTTATTTCTGCCAAACAAGTTGGGCAAATAAAAATATCTTTTTTTCTTCGATCAACTCTTGTTAGGTTGTCACTCAAAATCTTTAAGTATTGTATTTTTAATTTTTTCTTCATTACTAATATTAAGCACAAACTATTATTTATACTGCCTAACACCTCCCAAAATAAATTCGGGATCCCGCCGTGGCGTACTGTTCTTGTTGAGCGGTTATTATAGGTTTATTGTTTCAATTTGATTTCCAAACTTTTAAGAAACTCTTCGGCGGTTAGAACATAAATTTTACTGCGCTTATAATCTACTTTATTTCTAGTAATAATGAGTGTAATGCCATTATTAACAGCAGTGAAATATTGAATTGCATCCTCAAAATCATTGAATTCAGAGTTGAGTGATTGCTCTATTACTCTTTCATCTATTGGCAGAATATTTATTAAGGTTTTCAGTTTTCTTAAGCTTTTCAAAGCCAGTAAATTTGTAGTTTGTTTCTTTAGAAGATAGTGAAGATTAGCGAAAATAAGTGGTGATGTGTAAGCAATAATTTTGTTTTGATCAATTAGAGTGAATAATCGAGCAACGGGCTTATAGTGCGGTTCCCTTTTAGCAAGCAAATCTAATATTATATCCGAATCAATAAAAAGTTCAATCATTTAGAATATTTTGCCTCGATATGACTTCTATAAATCTCTTTCATATCAATATTTTCAGGTAATTTGATAATCCCGGAGAGTTCAAGGACATTCGGTGATATTTCAATTTCCTCAATAGTTTCTTTGTCGGATATCAGATTGAAATACTTTTCAACCAGTACCGAGAGACTCTGTTTATTTTTTTGAGCATATTTTTTAGCGCGATCGATGGCTTTTTTATTGAGTTTTAACGTTAGTTTAGTGTTCATACAACCCCTTTTGAACAATACGTAAATTGTCTTGCAAAAAGATACGTATTGCAAATCCAATTTTCAAGTTTAACATTATAGCCGTATAACAACGTAGCTTTGCACCCGTAAGTCAAGAACTACAATGACAATTTTGAAAAACTCCGCCATAATTATTTATAAATTTATTTTGTTCACTAAACTTAACGAGCAACTTACCTTTACAACCAAACTTATTTAAAGAGCAAATCCGCTAAGTTTAAAGCGGTCTGCTTGGAGCGGCGGGATAGTTGTGTCTTTTAATATCTATTATTAAAAATAATCTATGTTATTATCTTTACACCATTCTATAGCTATTTCCTTTAAAGCTTCATCTTTATATTTATACCAATCTTCAGCAATTCTATAATTATGAATATTATTTTTAAATCTATGAAATGCCCCACTTCCCTTGATTGAAGAGTACATTTCTTCTCTGAGCTTTTCATCTTGTAATGATAGACAAAATCTTTCCATAATCTCATATTCATTTATATCAAACTGACTTGGGAATGGAATGTAGTGATCTGGATTTTGATTAATATCTTTTACAATTGGTATTAATTCTTTTTCCCACTCGGCCATAAAATCATCATCAATATTCTGTTCAGCGTGCCTTTCTAATTCTTCAGGAATTAAATGTATTTCACCGGTTATTTTATTAAAGAAAGATTTATTCATATCACTCGCAAATTCTAATTGCTCAATTACACTTTCTAATTTTATTTTAGCCATGACTTTTACCAACTAATATCTTTAGCCATATATTAAATCTTCAACTAATTTTAGCACTAACTATTAATTATACTGTAATATATCGTCTATCACCAAAGTACTCTACGTGATAGATCCCATTAATAAATTGTACTGTTCTATGCCGTTAAATATATCCCCAAAAACTTTTTGCATGTATTTGCTTGGCAGTAGGGCTAAATGAAAATGATTTGTTTGATTGGCAAAGTTAAGCAACGATGTTTGAAATGACTGAAGTGAAAAAGAAATCATTAATGCCCTCACAACTTTTTTCTTCCGCTTGAAGTTAGAAAGAGCGGAAGATTAGTTCTTCTAAAACTCGTAGGTAAATTAATTCCTGTCCGGTTTTTTGTCAACATAAGAAAGAGAGAAAAAATATGAAAAGAAATTGACCGCGGATGACACTGGTAACACAGCTCGTCCCGCTATGCGGGAGATTGTCACGGATTAATCAGTGTGAATCTGTTTAATCCGTTTCATCTGTGGTCTATTAAGTTGTTGAGTTGAAAACCGAATTCATATAGTGGCAATGTCAAAAGAAAGGGCTTTAAAAATTTCACACACAGACCTTCAAGGTCGTGAAGTTTTTTAAGAAATCTCTCAATCTTCCGGCAACTTCAAATCTTACAGCTTCTTCAAAAGTAATTGAAAATCTTCTGGTAATTCAGAATCAAGAAATATTTTTTCTTTTGTGTGCGGATGAATGAATCCGAGTGTTTTTGCATGGAGTGCCTGACGGGGCATCAACTCTAGCAAATTTTCCACGTGACTTTTCATTTTTGCAAGATCGGAACCATAAACAATTTTTCTGCCCCCATATGTCGGGTCACCAAATATCGGATGCTTGATATGCGCCATGTGCACCCTGATTTGGTGCGTCCTCCCGGTTTTCAATCTCAATTTAATCAGCGAAGCAAATTCAAATTCTTTTATCACTTCATAAAAAGTGTGAGCGTATTTCCCTTCCGTTTTGCTCACCGCAAAAATTTTTCTGTCTTTTGTACTCCGTGCAATATTGCCGATCACTTCGCCTTTTCGATCCTTAAAAATTCCCCAGCAGACAGCCCAATACTCGCGTTCAATTGTGTGACTCGAAAATTGTTTGGCAAGCTGCGCATGCGTCCATTCATCTTTGGCAATCAGAAGCAAACCGCTTGTATCTTTATCGATCCGGTGAACAATCCCGGGTCTGCCCGGTTCGTTCAAAGCGCTTAATTTTTTTGTGTAATGAAGAAGAGCATTCACAAGTGTGCCGGTATAATTTCCGAGTGAAGGATGCGCAACCATTCCGGCCGGTTTGTTCACAACTAGCAGATAGTCATCTTCGTAAACAATGTTAAGAGGAATATCCTCCGGTTCTGTTTCTTCCGGGCGAGGTGATGTTGGAATTACAACTTCAATAGAATCACGTGGATTAACAAGGTAATTCGGTTTAACAAAAGCACCGTTAACGGTTACACAGTTAGCTTTGATAAGTTTTTGAATTCTAGTACGTGTAGCGTTTTCTACTGAGTTGGCAAGAAATATATCGATCCGTTCTTTCTTCTTTCCTTCGGGTATTAAAAAACTAAATCTCTTTTCGGTTACTATCTTCGCCATCACTAACCGATTCATTAGAAGTAATTAATTCTGTTTCACCCGGTACTTGATCATTAGCAGAAACCGCTTCTACGGATGCAACAGTTTTTTCAGGTTCTGCAATTTTCTTTTCTTCGGCAGTCTTATGAAAAATAATTAAGAGTATAACACCTACAGTAACAGCAGAATCGGCAATGTTAAATATTGGAAAGCGCTCATAGGTTCTGCCGAAAATTGTAAAATCAAAAAATTCCACGTTGAAAAAATCTACAACCTTGCCGTAAAAAACCGGGGCATAGCCGTAAAAAACGCCGTAAAATGTCCTATCAATTAAATTACCGATTGCACCGCCAAGTATAAAAGCAAGTGCAATTCTTACAACCAATTTCTGCTCTTTAGATTTATATAAGTAGTAATAAATACCTACGCTGGCAACTAAGGAGAATAAAGAAAGCAAAAGTTTGGATGATTCGCTAACATCAATCCCGAATGCAAGGCCGGGATTTTCAACGAATGTTATCTGGAAAAAATCGCCAAAGACATTTATGCTCTGTCCGTAATTCATCCCTGGCGATGTAATATTAAGTAAAGGGATTGTTCCGCCCTTAACAAGAAATTTGGTAACCTGGTCTAAGATTACAATGAACAACGAAACATATAATACTCTCAAATCGAATCTCTCTCCGTATTAGAATTAATTAGATTGCATCTTTTGCTTGACTTGCAAGCAATGCTGGGTATGCGGAACTGCCATCAATCTCTCTTTAGGAACTAACGGACAAGTCGGGCATAAATTCTGCGGCTCGTCAATACATTCGATGCAGATACCGTAAGTACCATTCTCGATTCTTTGCAATGCATCATCGAGGTAACCGAGAAATTTGTTTTCACGTTGTGCCCACAAATAAAGTTTCTCGCGTTCCATAGCATCCGTGCCTTGCTCTGCCATGTGAAGTGAGTACGGTGAATTCTCATTAACATACTGACCGGTAGTTGTATCCATCATCTGTTCTTTGAGTGCCTGGAGCTGATCAATAATTTCGTTGCGCTTATCCAAAATTACTTTTCTAAAATCTTCCAAATCCTTTTTAGAATAGCCATGGATTTTCCTCACCTTTTTGGTCGGGGAGATCACTTCAACTTGCTTGGTACCAGTTCTTTTCGGTTTTGCAGCTTTCTTAACCGAAGCTTTTGCCTTTACCACTCTGGCTTTTGGTTTAGCAGTCTTTTTTGTTTTAGCCGCCGCTTTTGGTTGAGCAGTGGTTTTCTTCACTTTCTTTTTATCGGCTTTTTTTGCCATGGTGCCTCCATAACATCAATTTTTAATTAACTACTTTAGATATTGTGATATTACAATCATAATCCCCAATTTTCCAATCTTGCTTAAAACCATCGGCATCGGAATTCTCTTTTATACTTTCTGCCAGAACTTCGTTACTAATATAATCAGAAAACTTATTAACAAATTCAATTAATTTTTTATCCCCCTTAACAAAGACATTTACCCTATCGATTACATCGTAACCGGCATCTTTTCTCATATTCTGCACTCGGTTTACAAATTCACGTGCATAGCCCTCGGCAATTAAAGCATCGGTAAGTTCCGTATCAATGGCAACAGTTACACCTTCTTCACTTTCTACAAGCCATCCTTCAATTTCGTGGCTTACAATCTCAACATCTTCTTTGCTAATACTGATTGTTTGTCCCTCGATGTTTAGATCGTAAGTACCGGTTTTTTCAATCTGATTAATTGCCTCTTTATTCAATTCCTTGATTGCATTTGTTAGTGCTTTAACAAGTTTGCCGTATTTTGGTCCAACAACTTTGAAATTTGGCTTAGCTGTTTTATTCACAATTCCGGAATCGTCTTCCAAAATAATCAGCTCTTTTATATTAACTTCTTCTAAAATCACTTCTTGCATCTGTGCTAAAGATTCTCTTTTACTTTTATCAACGACAACCATCATTTTCAAAAGCGGCTGCCGTACTTTTAGATTATGTTTTGCCCTCATCGAACGCGTTAAATAAACAACTCTTTGAGCAATATCCATCTTCTCTTCTAATTCCAGTTCGAAATAAGTCGGTTTTGGATATTCAACAAGATGAACGGAATCATAATTCTCTAATTTGGTTGCTTGATTTAAATTCTGATAAATCTCTTCTGCAACGAAAGGTGCGAAGGGAGCTGTTAATTTGGAAACTGTTGCCAGGCATTCATACAAAGTTTGGTATGCAGATAATTTATTTTTATTTACTTCCGATTTCCAGAAACGCCTTCTGCTTCTGCGTACATACCAATTCGATAATTGGTCGATCGTAAAATTTGAAATCATTCTTGCAGCTTTTGTTACATCGTAGCTGTTCATAAGTTCTTCGTAATCTTTAACCAATGAACTTAATTTCGAAATTATCCATCTATCAATTTCAGGGCGTTCATTGTAAGGCACCATCGGTTCCGAATGATCGAACTTATCAATATTTGCATATAAGACAAAGAAAGAATACGTATTGATCAGCGTACCGAAAAATTTCCGCTGTACTTCAAGAATTCCCTCTTCATCAAATAATGTTGGTTTCCACGGCGGGCTTGTTGTAACGAGATACCAGCGCGTTGCATCTGCACCATACTTATCGAACAATGCAAAAGGATCAACTGTGTTGCCGCGCGACTTGGACATTTTCTGTCCCTCTTTATCAAGTATCAACTCATTAACAATTAAATTTTTGTAAGTAACGCTATCAAAAAGCATGGTCCCGATTGCATGCAAAGTATAAAACCATCCGCGTGTTTGATCGATACCTTCACAAATAAAATCACACGGATAATTTTCTTTGAAAAGATCCCGGTTCTCAAATGGATAGTGGAATTGTGCGAAAGGCATTGCACCGCTATCGAACCAAACATCTATTAATTCAGGTGTGCGTTTATAAATTTTCCCATTCCTTTCAAACATCACTTCGTCTGCAAAGGGTTTGTGCAGATCGATTTCATTATCCGGTAAATCCTTTACAAAAATTCTCTTACCATCCCTTTCAACAAATCCTTCTTTTAGTTCATCGATTGAACCAACACAAAACATATCACCGTCTTCACTTAACCATATTGGTAGCGGTGTACCCCAATATCGATCCCGTGATAGCGACCAATCTTTATTCTCCTCAAGCCAATTTCCAAATCTGCCCGATCCAACTTCCGGAGGACACCAATTGATTGTATCGTTCAGTTCGATCATTCGTTTTGCAACATCTGTTGTTCTGATATACCAGCTGTCGCGCGCATAATAGATCAAAGGATTATCGCACCGCCAGCAGTGAGGGTATGAGTGGAGATAATCATTCGTTGCCCGGTAAATTAATCCGCGCTCTTTTAAATTTCTTAAAATGTCGGGATCGGCACCTTTTTCTTCATGTGTTTCAAACTGGATTGTTTTAACAAGCCTACCGGCAAAATCGGTAACTTGTTCAGTAAATCTTCCGCTCTTTGTAACCGGTTGAATAAAAGGCAGATCAAATTTCTTGGAGACTTCATAGTCATCCGCACCAAATGCCGGTGCAATATGCACAACGCCGGAACCATCTTCTGTACTTACAAAATCGCCGGGTATTATATACCACGCACGTTTATCAGCTTTAATATAATTGAACAACGGTTCGTAATTTTTATCTAATAGTTCCGTCCCTTTCAACTCTTTAAGAATTTCGTAATCTTCTTTGATAACCGATAACCTCGCTTTAGCAAGATACATCACGCCATGTTTTTCAGTTTTTATTTTTACATAATCGATATCGGTGCCAACAGCAAGAGCCACGTTGGAAATTAAAGTCCATGGTGTTGTAGTCCAAACTAAAACAAATGCGTCTTCATCTTTGAGTTTGAATTTTGCATAAACATTCGGATCTTGAACTTCATCGTAGCCCAGTGCAAGTTCGTGTGAAGAAAGAGGTGTTTCGCAGTGAGGGCATTGCGGAACAATTTTAAAACCTTTATAGATTAATCCTTTCTTGAAATATTCCGATAGCGCCCACCAGACAGATTCAATGTAATCATTCGTGCAAGTGATATAAGGATCATCGAGATTAATCCAGTAACCCATGCGCTCCGTTAAAGTGCGCCAACCTTCTTTCATTTCGATATGGTGATAAACCAAATCTTTCGCCTTCTTATTGAAAGCTGCCACACCATATTTTTCAATATCCGATTTTTGGGTAAATCCAAGTTCTTTCTCAAGTGCGATTTCAATTGGAAGACCGTGTGTATCCCAACCGGCTTTTCTGTGAACTTGATATCCCTGAAGAGTTTTATATCGGCACACTAAATCTTTCAAAGTACGCGCCATCACGTGATGAATACCGGGTCTCCCGTTTACGGTAGGCGGACCTTCATAAAACGTGAAAGGTTTATCTTCACTTCTAGTTGAAATACTTTTTTCAAATATTTGGTTCTGCTGCCAGAATTTTAAAATCCGTTCTTCTATTTCCGGATAAACTATTTTTTCATCGAATTGCTTAAACATCAATTTATCTCTATAAGTTGTGTATAATTAATCTTCTTCAGATTCGTATTTTTTAATTAATTCTCTTTCGGCTGCAATGAATTCCTTCAACCGAATTTCAATTTGCGTTTTTCTTTCAAGCATATCTTCAACGGCATTTTGCGTATCATACAACATCCGGTCGGCTTTTATCCTGGCATCCTCAATAATCAGATGGGCTTCGTGCTGTGCATTAGCTATCAACTTTTTAATCTCATCGGCTTTATTCTTGTTCGCTTCACAATCTTTCTGGAGCTGGATAATTTCGCAGACTGCCATCCCAAAAAAGCCTATCGAACCAAGAGTTATATTTCTTAGAATGTAAAGTATCATATTTTCAACGAGCAGATCACTCAACCCGAAGTATTCGCTGAAAAAAGAAACTAATAACACTGTTATAAATGCACTTGCGACAATAACAGCAAAAACAACTTTACCGCCGTGAACATATCCGAGTGTTTTATTAATTAACCAGCCGCAAGCAAACGAAAAAACCGATAGAACAAACCAGACAGCAAAATTTTGGTAGCCGGCCTGGAATATATCAGTGCTTAAAAAATTTGAAGCAAAAATTATTACTGTTAATAAACCGGCTGTTGCATAATATACTGGTTTTCTTTCGATCATAATTCTTTTATTACCTCTTTCATTATCAGCGTCATTTTCGGTTCCGTTTCCATAGCAACAGCAATTATTTCTTTTACATCAACGGGTTTCAGCGTATCGGGAAAACATTCATCGGTAACAATGCTTATTCCTAAAACTCTCATCCCCATATGATTTGCAACGATATTTTCAGGAACAGTTGACATTCCGACAACATCGGCACCTATATTTCTAAGGAATCTATACTCTGCTCTTGTTTCTAAATTGGGTCCGGGCACAGCTACATAAACTCCTTTTTGAACCTTTATGTTATTCTTAGCCGCAATTTTTTCGGCAAGATTAATTAATTCAAGATTATACGGCTCGCTCATATCGGGGAAACGAGGTCCAAATTCATCTTCGTTCTTTCCTATAAGCGGATTATCACCCAGTAAATTGATATGATCGGTCATAATCATAATATCACCGCGTCTGTAATTAGGATTCATTCCGCCGCATGCGTTTGAAACAAGTAAAGTTTTAACTCCCAACCCGCCTTTGGCGGACATTACACGTACGGGGTATGTTATCTGCTGCATCGTATAACCTTCATAGTAATGGAATCTGCCTTGCATCGCAACAACGTCTTTCCCGTTAATTTTTCCGAAGATTAATTTACCGTGATGCGATTCAACAGTTGATAACGGAAAGTATGGAAGCTCGGAATAATCAATCTCATGTTCAATCTCTATCTCTTTCACCAAACCGCCCAAACCGGTCCCCAGTATAATACCAATCTCATAATTCTTAGCTGTCTTTTTCCTAATAACCGATAAAGTTTCATTAACTAACTTCAATAATTCACTCATAAAAGTTTCTCCAAAATATCATCAACATTTATATCGCTCTGTTCTTCTTTCTTTTCGGATTTCCTCGGTTCTTCTTTTCTCTTCGGTCTTGTTTCGATGCTTTCAATATTTAATTCGAGCAGACTTGATTGAGATTCTATCATGGCTTTTATTCGGGCAACAAGTAATTTCTTTTCCTCGCGTAGTTTTAAAACTGCATCACGTATAGTGTTGGCATTTTCTTTAGCTTTCTCGATCAACTGTGTTGCTTTCAACTCAGCTTCTTTCACCATAAGTGCAGTCTGCTTCTTTGCCGAATCAACCGCTTTAGTTGTCGATTCGGTAGCACTAAGCATTGCCGTTTGAAGATTCTTTTCAATTTTCTTGTAATCTTTAATTTGTTCTTCGTGTCGATCAATCTCGGCTTTCAATCTCTCGTTATCACTTAACAACCGTTCGTACTCATCTGCCAATTTTTCAAGGAATGCTTTAACCTCGTCCTTATCGTAACCGCGGACGGATTTATTAAACTCCTGATTTTTTATTCCGAACGGTGTGAATTTCATTTTCCCTCTAATTAGTTGTATTTTCTCTCGCCGAAAATTGCGGTACCAATCCTGAGCATCGTTGATCCTTCTTCAATAGCTATTTCGTAATCGTTTGTCATACCCATGGAAAGTTCTGTTAAGTTAAATCCCAGACTGTTTAACTTTTCTTTTTTATTTCTGAGTTCGGCAAAGGAACAGCGAATCACTTTTTCGTTTTCCGTATAAGGTGCCATCGTCATCAATCCAATTAATTTTACATTGCTCAGATTCTTACAATGATCCGCAAGTTCTAAAATTTCATTCTCTTCTTTTAATCCGAATTTAGTAGCTTCATCGGAAGTATTGATCTCCAGCAAAATCTTTTGGCATTTATCAATCTGCTTTGCTTTTGAATTTATCTCATCTGCAAGCTTAATAGAATCGACAGAATGAATATACTCGGCAGATTTTATAACGTACTTAACTTTATTTGTCTGCAAATGTCCTATAAAATGCCAGATAAAATCGCCATTCACTAATTCGGCTTTATCGCGCAATTCCTGGGCTTTATTTTCCCCGAGATTCTTAATACTTGAATTCAGCGCTTCCATTATTATTTCTACCGGTTGAGTTTTACTAACCGCAATCAATTTTATTTCAGAACGATCCCTTTTGCAAAGACTGCATTTCAATGCGATTTTTTCTTCCAATATCTTAATATTTTCTGCAATCATTGCCAAAGTTAGGGGTGAAAAACTATCCCTTTTGATTCTAAAAGTCAACGAAAACTAATGCGTAAATATAATAAAAGAGGGACTTTAATAGTCCCTCAAACCAATTATATATTTTATGACGGTATTACTTGATTGTGAGCAATTGGGGATGGTTAATTATGCTTTGGAGATGGCTCTTTTAAGATAAGAAGGAATAATGAAAATTAATTAACGAATCTATTTGTCAGCAGTAAGAACTTGATCTTAAAATGAAGAACATGGATTTAAGATTTTAGAGACTACCCACCGATATTCTTAACTCCATGTTCAAAATTCTAAATTCATTCTTTATCTTTTTAGCTGCACCCGGTCGTTGCACCACAAGTTGTGCACTTTAACCATGTTCAGTTACGTACCATCGTCATACATTGAAATTCGGAAAATATATGCCCATAAAACACCAATGAATTAATAACATCTTAACATGGAAAAAATTATATTATAAGAGCATTTTTGGGACAAAAAGGAAATGATAATTAACCAAATAATTAACGAATTAAACCAGAATCTAAAAAAAGTGTTACCGGGTAGAATAAATAAAATAATTCTATACGGTTCACATGCAAGAAATGAAGCTTCAGCTGATTCAGATATTGATATTTTGGCAATTTGTTCTGGTGTAATTGATTCTACAATAAGAGAACAAATATACAATGAGTGTTACCTCATCAATTCAAAATATGATGTTTGGATTGACATTAGCTTATTAGCAGAAAGTGATCTTAAAACAATCAAGGGCAAACAACCATACGTTCAAAATGCTCTTTATGAAGGAATTTCTCTGTGATAAACCACGATAAAAATGTTTTAGTTAATTACAGACTTGAACAATCTGAAGAAACACTCACTGAAATTTCGTTCTTAATTGACAACGGGCATTTGAGTTTAGCCGTTAATAGAATTTATTATTCTATATTTTATGCAATTTCTGCTGTAGCTATCAAAGATAATTTTTCAACCTCTAAACATAAAAAACTATTAGGTTGGTTTAATAAAAATTACATTAATACCGGGATACTTAAGAAGGAATTTGGTAGTTTGATTTATGCAGCTTTTGAGAATAGAGAAAAAAGTGATTATGATTTTTTATTTGAAATAACAAAAGAAGAAATATTGAAATATTTTAGACTTGCAGAAAATTTTGTAGAAGAGATTAAAAAACTCTTGGAAGATGTTACTAAGCAGTAAAAACATATTTTATAATTCATGAGTTTTGAACATGGATTTTTGATTTAAGACTTCTTCATCATCAATCAAAAATCCATGCCAGCCCCGATGTCTTTATTGGGATTCTTAAATCGAAAATCATTTTTGATTAGCTGCACCCGGTCGTAGCACCGCAAGTCGTACACTTCAAGCAAGTACCGTTGCGTACCATCGTCATACTCTGGCATTCAGGACAGATATCGCCGGTGTAGCCGCGTTCACGTGCTTTAGCAACCGGGTCATTCAATGTTATCATCTTAATCTTCTGCTGCATACTGCTCTCATTTGCCATTTCATCATTCTTCCTATTATGATCAAGTTCAATCATTCGCTCGCTGACAATTTCCTCACTTTCAAAATCCGGCGGCTCTGCTACCGAACGATACTCAGGTTTAACCAATGTCGGCAATTCATCATCTTCGACGTGGGAAAGATCGTTTCTGCCAAGGTATGTTACGGCAAGTTCACGGAATATATAATCTATTACAGATGTAGCCATTTTAATTCGCTTGTGTCCGGATACAACACCGCTCGGTTCGAAGCGTGTAAATACAAAAGCATCAACAAACTCATCAAGCGGTACACCATGCTGAAGACCAAGTGAAATAGAGATAGCAAAACAGTTAAGTAAACTTCTGAAAGCCGCACCTTCTTTGTGCATATCTATAAATATTTCGCCCAGCTGCCCGTTCTCATATTCACCGGTACGGATGTAAACCGACTGACCGTTGATTTTAACCTTTTGCGTATAGCCGGTTCTACGGTCCGGTAATCTTCTTCTTTTTGCAATATATCTATGAATTATTCTCTCAGCTATCTTGACAATATCGTTCTCTTCTTTCTTCTCAAGTATTTCTTCAACTTCTTCTTCGGTCATAGTATTTAATGGCTGTGAAAGCTTAGAACCGTCACGATACAAAGCATTTGCCTTGCATCCAAGTTTCCATGCCTGGTAGTAAGCAAATTTGATATCTTCGATTGTTGCGTTGTTAGGCAAGTTAATGGTTTTTGATATAGCACCGGAAATAAACGGCTGTGCAGCAGCCATCATATAAATGTGTGCTTCGGGCTTGATGAAACGTGTTCCTTTTTTACCGCATTTGTTGGCACAATCAAACACCGGGTAATCTTCGTACTTAAGGAATGGTGCGCCTTCAACAGTCATCGTGCCGCATACATAATCATTTGCAACAGCAATTTCATCTTTAGTAAATCCGAGTTCGGTTAAAAGGTCAAATCCAAAATCATTAATCTGTTCATCGGTAAGACCAAGATTATTTTTTAAGAATCTTTCACCCAGTGTGAATTTGTTGAAAGCAAAACTTAATTCAAATACAGATGGAAGAATCGATTCAATTTTATTTAACACTTCATCATTGAATCCTTTTGCCTTAAGGGACTCATAATTGATGTAAGGACAACCGATCAACGAGCCGGATCCTTTGGCATACTTAACAATTTCTTTTATCTGGTCGTCATTATATCCAAGTTTTTTTAAAGCCGGCGGAATAGTTTGATTAATAATTTTAAAGTATCCGCCACCAGCTAATTTTTTGAACTTCACAAGTGCGAAATCAGGTTCGATACCGGTAGTATCACAATCCATAACCAATCCGATTGTGCCGGTTGGTGCTATTACGGTTACTTGCGCATTCCGGAATCCAAAAGCTTCTCCAAGTTCAAGAGCACGATCCGCATCTTCTCTTGCTGCTTTCAAAAGATCGGATGGACAA
Organism: Bacteroidota bacterium; assembly: GCA_040755055.1. Classification (GTDB taxonomy): domain Bacteria; phylum Bacteroidota; class Ignavibacteria; order Ignavibacteriales; family Melioribacteraceae; genus DYJK01. The sequence continues at coordinate 21,452 of JBFMBS010000034.1, read as the reverse complement.
TACTCAGGACTGATCCCCATCGGGTTAATTGTTAAACCTTCATATTCTTCTTTAGGGACATTGTGAGCAGCTCTTTTATGGTTTCTAATTACACGAAGCATTGATTCCTTATTCAATTCATACAATGGAAATGGACCCAGTTCTTTTGCCATCTCTGCCGATGTTGCGTAAGAACTCATGTGCATAATAGCAGTCAATGCACCGCAGATAGCATATGCTTCCTTGCTATCGTAAGGGATTCCTTGAATCATCAATAAAGAACCGAGATTGGCATAACCCAAACCAAGTGTTCTATACTCATAACTTTTTTGTGCTATTGCTCTACTTGGATACTGTGCCATCAGCACACTAATTTCCAGCACAATCGTCCAAATATGTGTTGCGTGTCTATATGAGTCTATTTTAAATTCTTCTTTTTTCTCATCATAAAATTTTACAAGGTTAAGAGAAGCAAGGTTACATGCGGTATCATCTAAAAACATATACTCACTACACGGATTAGAAGCGCGGATAGGGCCGCTTGCCAGACATGTATGCCATTCATTAATAGTTGTGTCATATTGCAGACCGGGATCTGCACAAGACCATGCTGCATAAGACATATCATCCCAAAGTTTTTTTGCCGGTAATGTTTTACATGATTTTGGTTTTCTACCGTCTTTTGCAGCTCTATTTTTTTCAACACGCCAGTATAAATTCCAATCGCTATCACTCAAAACTGCTTGCATAAATTCATTGGTAACACGTACCGAGTTATTTGAATTTTGCCCGGATACGGTTGCATATGCTTCGGAATTCCAATCACTGTTATAAGCCGGGAACTCAATCGATTTGAATCCAAGTTTTGCAAGTTTGATAACTCTTTCAATATAATTTTCCGGTACATGGGCTTTGCGTGCCTCAAGAACAGCTTTTCTTAAACGCAAATTTGTTCTTTTATTAAAACGGTCATTTTCAGGATGTTCATCATAACAAGCTCTAATAATATTGTTTAAATGGAGATTGCACATTTTTGAGCCGGCAACAAGAGCAGCTACCTTTTGTTCTTCAGTAACTTTCCAATTAATATATTCTTCAATATCAGGGTGGTCGATATCTAGAGTAACCATCTTAGCAGCACGGCGTGTTGTACCGCCAGATTTTATTGCGCCGGCTGAACGATCTCCAATTTTTAGAAACGACATAAGTCCCGATGATTTTCCACCACCGCTCAACGGTTCATTCACACCTCGTACGTTAGAAAAATTTGTACCGGTTCCGGATCCATATTTAAACAAACGTGCTTCACGAACCCACAAATCCATAATACCGCCTTCGTTAACAAGATCATCACTAACAGATTGAATGAAACAAGCGTGCGGCTGCGGATGCGTGTAAGCATCTTCCGATGAAGTTAATTTACCGGTCTGGTAATCAACATAAAAATGTCCTTGTGCCGGTCCGTTAATTCCGTATGCCCAATTTAAACCGGTGTTAAACCATTGCGGTGAATTTGGTGCAGCAAATTGTGAAGCAAGCATATAAGCTAATTCATCGTAGAATGCTTTTGCATCTTCTTCACTGTCAAAGTATTTAGCTTTCCAGCCCCAGTATGTCCACGTTCCGGCAAGACGATGAAAAACTTGGCGAGCATCCGTTTCCGAAGAATATCTATCTTTCTCCGGCAGCTCATCAAGTTTAGGATCTGCAACCGAGGGCTGCAACCATTTAGGAACACCTTTCTCATTTACTTTTGTTAATAATTTTGGTACACCGGCTTTACGAAAATATTTTTGTGCGATAACATCTGTTGCAACTTGCGACCATTCAGCCGGTACAATTACATCTTCCATTCTGAAGACAATCGAACCATCCGGATTTTTTATTTCCGAAGTTCTTTTTGTAAACTCTATTGAATCAAACGGCTCTTTGCCAGGTGAAGTGAATAAGCGATTGATCTTCATCTAACTCTCCAATCTTACAAGATGATTAGGTGAATAAAACTTGTTAATTATTTATAAACATTTTTTTATGAACTGGGTGATGTGGAGTTCAACATAACCAAAAAAAATTTTTAAAGCAATTAGTTGAACTGTCAATAAAAAATTATTCAATTGTTTAACTGCAACCCTCTTTGCAAAATAACAAATAATTGTTAAAAGAAAATATTGTTTTTTTCTTTAATTTTATTAAAGTGATTTTACCAACAAAATTCTTGAGGATTAAATGAAAATTGAACGATCTGCCGGAATATTATTACATCCAACATCTTTGCCCGGAAAATTTGGTATTGGTGATCTTGGTCCAAGCGCTTTTCATTTTGTTGATTTTTTAAAACATGCCGGACAAACCCTCTGGCAAGTTTTTCCATTAGGCCCTACCGGTTACGGCGACTCGCCCTATCAATGTTTTTCTGCTTTTGCCGGTAATCCTCTTTTAATAAGTCCGGAATTATTATTTAAAGAAGGATTGTTAGATAAGAACGATATTGAACACACACCTAACTACAATCCGCACAAGATCGATTTCGGATCAGTTATTAATTATAAAACTTCATTATTAAGAAAAGCATACGAAAAATTTAAGAGCGATAAAAAGAATATTGATGAAGAGTGCAAAGAATTTTGTAAAGCAAATGAGTATTGGCTTGAAGACTATGCATTATTTATGGCTGCAAAAGAATTTCAAAACGGAGTACAATGGACAAATTGGGACAAAGCTATTGCCTTTAGAACAAAAAATGCCGTAAAAGAATGGGAAGAAAAATTAAGCGATCAAATCAAATATCAAAAGTTTGTTCAATACTATTTTAATAAACAATGGACAGCAGTAAAAAAATATGCAAATGATAACGGGATAAAAATAGTAGGCGATCTCCCGATATTTATTGCCTACGATAGTGCCGATCTCTGGGCAAACAAAGAATTATTTACAGTGCGAGAAGACGGCTCGCTCGAATTTGTTGCCGGTGTTCCTCCCGATTATTTCAGCGCTACCGGACAGTTATGGGGAAATCCATTATACAGATGGAAAGAGATGGAGAAAGACAATTTTCTCTGGTGGCAGCAAAGAATTTCAAAACTGTTAAACATGGTTGATATAATAAGAATCGATCATTTCCGTGGTTTTGATGCTTACTGGCGTATTCCCGGCGGTGCCGAGACTGCAATCAACGGCAAATGGATTAAAGCGCCGGGTGAAAAATTATTTACAATATTAAAAAGTAAATTTCCAGAATTGCCAATCATTGCCGAGGATTTAGGCGTGATTACCGATTCTGTTATTGAACTGAGAGACAAATTCAATTTTCCCGGTATTAAAATTTTACAATTTGGATTTGGGAAAGAAGGTGATAAAAGGTTTTTGCCTCACAATCACATACCGAACTGCGTAGTACATACCGGATCACACGATAATGAAACTACAAGAGGATTTTTTGAATCGGAAAAAGGAAAAAACTCCGGCATCTATCAATGGGCAGAAAAATATTTGAATTACTACGGTAACGATATCGTTTTAGAATTGATAAAAACTGCTTACGCGTCTGTTTCTAATATAGTAGTAATACCAATGCAAGATATTTTGAACCTGGGTAATGAAGCTCGCATGAATTTCCCCGGCAGACCCGGCGGTAACTGGACTTGGCGTTTTACATGGGACCAGGTTAACGAAAATCTTGCAAGTCATTACAAAGAATTAACCGTTATGTACGAAAGACCGCCGCTGAAAAAAAAGTACACTGAAGATATTGAGGTGGGTGAGGAGTAACAATAGTCTATCCCAAAACCCATTAGAAGTTGTGTTAGAACATAAACTGTAGGGCGATTCGCTGAATCGCCCATACTATTCCAATCCACATTTACTAAAATGGTCGAAACAGCGTTTCGACCTACAATGCACAGCGCTGCATCGTGTTTCTTATTTACTGGAGAGTAACTCTTCAATTGCTTTTGTAATTTCTTCACCTTCCGGTTTTACTTTACTTCTAAACCTTGAAACAATATTCCCTTCTTTATCAACCAAAAATTTTTCGAAATTCCATTTCACATCGCCCCTATCGTCAGTGTTGTTTATAAGTAGTTCATAAAGCGCTGATTTATCTTTGCCGATAACTTTTATCTTATCAAAAAGTTTGAAAGTGACATTGTAATTGGTTGAACAAAAATCTTTGATTTCCTCGTTTGTACCGGGTTCTTGTCCGCCGAAATCGTTACAAGGGAATGCAAGTATTTCAAAACCTTTGTCTTTGTATTTCTTATATATATTTTGCAAACCTTCATACTGCGGAGTATAGCCGCATTTACTTGCAACATTCACAATCAGCAAGACTTTCCCTTTATAATTTGAAAGTTTAATCTCTTTGCCTTCAATATCTTTCACGGAAATGTCTTTGATGTTGTTACCCATACTTGTTCCTTTCGGGGGATTTTGTGAAGCAAACATTGATGTTACTGCAAGTACCAAAATACTGGATACAAAATTTATTACATGTTTTATTTTCATTTGACACTCTTGTTTGTTTAATTTATTAACAAGTGAAGTGGTGAAGAAAGTTCAAAAATTAAAACTAATGGATTTGTCTAAAGGAGATTTGCCCGGGAATTAATTTCTTAGCTTTATCTATCTGCTAGCCCAATATTTAGGTCTTCTTTTTTGGTGTGCAATAGCCAAAATATAAATTTTTTCACTATCTGTTCTATAAATAATCGAAAAAGGAAATTTTCTAAGTAATGCTCTTCTAAAACCTTTGAAATAAACCGGGAATAACAGCGGATTAATTTTTATACTATTTATTATGTACTCGGTCTCTGTTATAAATTTATTGCCCAAACCATAGACAAGATCATCATAATAATCACGGGAATCGATAAGTTCTTTTTGGGCAAGTTCATGAAAAAAAAACTTGCATCATTTATATTTTAATTTAGCTTCTTTAATAACAAGTTCACTATTCTTTGTTTGTGTTAAGCTGTTTGTAATCTGGTTATATCTTTCTTCAACCTCTTGCTGCCATATTTTGTCAATATTATCTTGTGATTCGGCATCTATACTTTCAAGAAGTTTATAAGAAAGAGCCGCCCGTTCTTTACTGGATAACTTCAAAGCCACTTTTTCAATCTCTTGTATTTTCATTATCAACTCGTATTTAATTCTATATAAGATTAATAAAATATTGAACGAAATTCAATTGGCAAATCCATTAAACAAATAGGTAATAAACAGCTCTGGATTGTTCCCCCGTTTATTCAATTTCCTTTCGTCAAGAATTGGTTCTTGACGACAGAGAAATATCTTCCAGCAATTCTAATTGCACGTACTTATAAGCGGTTAATAGGTCGCAAAGAAAGGTTCGGTTAATCGCTGGTTCAACTTAAATTAATTGTTTTTTTAAATCAATAAAAAAATCGATTGTGGTAAGTAAATTCCTGAAACGAAGAATAGCACACAGATAAAACTGATATAACAGATTTGAACAGATTAAAAATCGGCTTTTATCAGTTCGATCAGTTAAATCTGCGTGCTATTAATAAATTTGAGTTTACTCGGCAATCAAACAAGCAATAGCAGCGGTGTTAACAATATCATCAACACTACAGCCGCGGCTTAGATCGAAGAATGGTTTCTTCAATCCCTGGTTAACCGGTCCAACTGCTTCTGCTTTGCCAAGCCGCTGTGCAATCTTGTAACCGATATTACCGGAATTCAAATCCGGGAAGACCAATACATTTGCTCTTCCGGCGACTTCACTGCCGGGTGCTTTCTTTTTGCCAACAGAATCAACAATTGCGGCATCAAACTGTAATTCACCGTCAACTTTTAAATCGGGTCTTTTCTGTTTTACAAACTCAGTTGCTTGTCTCACTTTATCAATTAATTCATGTTCAGCACTTCCCTTTGTAGAGAATGAAAGCATTGCAATGTAGGGCTCTTCACCGGTAAGTTTTTTGTGATTATCTGCCGTTGAAACTGCAATATCTGCTAATTGTTGTGGATCTGGATTTGGATTCACAGCGCAATCTGCAAAACTGTAAACACGATCAGGGTAAACCATCAAAAAGAAACTTGAAAGGATAGAGATTCCTTCACCGAGCCCAACACAAAAAATTCCGGCTCTTGTAATATCGGCAGTAGTTGCAATCGAACCGCCAACGCTTCCATGTGCCATACCTTCGCGCACCATCATCCCGGCAAAAAAGATATCGCGCTTAACAGTCTCTCTTGCTTGTTCAATCGTTACACCTTTGTGTTTACGTAAATTGTAAAAAATATTTGCAAAGTCGCTAAGCTTATCCGATCTCTCCGGGTCAATTATTCGTATCCCTTGTAAATCAACGCCAAACTTTTTTGCATCGTCTCTAATTTTTTGTTCGTTACCAAGTGTAATAACAGAAGCTACTTTTTCTTTTGTTAAAATTTCTGCTGCCCGTACTACTCTTTCATCGTGGGATTCGGGCAGTACAATCGTTTTTTTCTTTTGAGATGCCTTCTCTCTCATCTGCTGTAATAATTCAATTTGTGCCATCGTTTTTTACCGTAATTGTTAAACTTTGTGAAGTAAATATATACATTTTTAGGCGACTGACTAAGTGAACTTTAAATCATATTTGTATCAATATTACATTGATATTTGTTATCGAAATGAAAATATTGTATGTGTAAAAGGGCTGCAATATGGCTTTGAACGAGCATCAATATAGTCTCATCAAGAACACTTTGATTGCGGTTTTAAGTTTAATAATCATTGTTACGTTCTCTTATATATTTGCTGAAATTTTGGCGATGCTGATTGTTTCATTCTTGATTGCATTAATCTTTAACCCCGTTGTTGATTTTATAGAACGGAGAGGTCTGCCGAGATTAGCGGCAGTTTTGTTCGTATTCTTTTTGACCGGCTTTTTAATTTTTAGCGCAGTCTCTTTCCTGATGCCGAAAATTGTAAATCAATTTAACTTGCTTGCCGCCGCTATTACACCTGAAAATTTTAAATCGTTGATCAACCAATTTGAAAGTAGTTTTAAGAAAATTTTCCCGTTCATGAATTCTGTTAGTCTCGCCGACAAACTAACCGGGTTCTTCCAGAATATGATTTTAGGCTGGGTGAATAATATCACCAACATCATTTACAGCATCTTCTCATTAATTGCGATAGTTGTCATCGTCCCCTTTATGACTTTCTTTTTGCTTAAAGACAACACGCGGCTGGTAAAAGGTTTGGTCAATATAATGCCGAACAAATATTTTGAAGTCTCTTACTGGGTTATTCACAAAATTTCTATTGAATTAGGCAGATACGTCCGCGGCTGGATATTGGATGCGTTTCTAGTTGGACTGTTAAGCGGATGCGGCTTAGCACTGCTTGGAATTCAGAATGCGGCATCGATCGGTTTTATTGCCGGTGTCGGTCATTTAATTCCTTACTTCGGACCTATTATAGGAGGAATACCGGCGATATTAATTTCGATTGTACAGTTTGGAAATTTTTCGATGCTGCCGAATATCGTTCTTCTATTTTTATTAGTCTATACAATCGATAACGGCTTCATACAGCCCCATGTTTTTTCTAAAAGTACCGATATGCATCCGCTGATAATTATTTTACTCATAATTATCGGCAGCCAGACAATTGGAATATTAGGGATGCTCTTTGCGGTGCCGGCTGCAACAGTTATAAAAACCGCCTCCCGCGAAATTTATCTTGGCTATAAAAATTACAAGATAATTCGTGCTTAATCCCCTTTTGATTTTTTTCTCCACAAAACATCAATTGAATCTATACGAAAGATTGAATAGTTTTTCATTTAAAATGAACGGAATATGGAAATAAAATTTATTGGTGCCGTACGAACCGTAACCGGTTCGATGCATTTGATAAAAACAAACAGTACAACATTTCTTCTTGATTGCGGTATTTATCAAGGTAAAAGAAAAGAAGCGTTTGAAATAAATAGAAATTTTGACCACTTCGACCCAAAAGAAATTGATTTTGTAATTCTATCCCACGCCCATATCGATCACGCCGGTAATATTCCCTCACTTGTGAAAAAAGGTTTTAAAGGAAAAATTTTTTCGACTGAGGCAACACGCGATCTATGTTCAATCATGCTTCAAGATTCGGCACATATCCAGGAGAAAGATGTTGAGTACGTAAATAAGAAAAGAAAAAGGAACAGTCAGAACCTCTTTGAACCGCTCTATACACAGCAAGATGCGTTAACTTCTCTGAATAATTTTGCCGGGCTCGATTACAGAAAGGAATATGAAATTTCACCCGGGATCAAATTACAGTTTTTTGATGCCGGGCATATTCTTGGTTCGGCAATTACACATCTTACAATCAAAGAAAACGGTAAAGAAACATGTATCGGTTTTTCAGGTGACTTAGGGCGTCCGCATCTACCGATTTTGAAAGACCCCGAACAGATACCCGGTGTTGATTACTTTATCTGTGAAAGCACATACGGCGGCAGAGAGCATGATAATCCACAAAACTCAGAAGCAACTCTTATAAGAGTGCTAAAGAGTGCAATCGAAAAAAGATCGAAGATCATAGTGCCGGCTTTTAGCGTGGGAAGAACCCAAGAAATTGTTATAGCCCTACACAAAATTTTTGAAGGGAACAAAACTGAAAGAATACCGGTCTTTGTTGACAGTCCCCTTGCAGTAAACGTAACTGATATTTTCCGCTCACACCCGGAATGCTTTGATTCGGAGACAATCAGATTCATCCAAAAACACGAAGACCCTTTTGGATTTAGTAAATTAAAGTATATTACCGAAGTTGAAGATTCAAAGAAGCTAAATGAAATGGAGGGACCTTTAATGATTATTTCAAGTTCCGGTATGTGCGAAGCCGGGCGGATTCTTCATCATCTTGCCAACGGGATTGAAAACCCAAACAATATAATTTTGATGGTTGGCTATGCGGCAGAGCATACACTCGGCAGAAAAATTATCGATGGCGAAAAAGTTGTAAAAATACTCGGCGATGAATTCAATCTTAACGCCAGTGTTATAGTTATGAATTCTTTGAGTGCGCACGCCGATGCAAGTGAACTTCTAGATTATTGCAACGGATTTGATAAAAACCGGCTTCAAAATATTTTTTTGGTGCACGGCGAGCTGGAACAACAAGAGATATTCAAAGATTCTTTATTGAAATCAGGATTTAAATCGATAACCATTCCTCAAGTAGGCGATGAAATCAGTATTTAAAATAATTCCGGTGATATTTGTTATTATTCTCTACGCTTGTGAAAGAGAAAAAATAACCGAACCGATTGATGATTCAATTCCGCCAAGCATACCAACCGGGTTAAACGTCTATGGCGCAAGCGATGGGGAAATCGGTATTGAGTGGGTAAGAAATTATGAATCGAATTTGAAAGGTTATAATATTTACCGAAGCCAGAGTGCCGACGCTAATTTTCTTTTTATCGATTTCACAACTTCTGATTATTACATAGACGATTCTTTAGATTACAATACAACGTATTACTACAAAATAACAGCGATTAATAGGATTGGCAAGGAAAGCGGTTTTTCGTTGATTGTCTCAGCTACACCGTTGAACGTTTACCGTCCTTTAACGCCATATAATGTTATTGCAATTGCACGTAATCGAGAGAATAGTCATTCAATGACTATAAGCTGGGAAAAATCATTAGAAACCGATATTAAAGAATATGAAATTTATCGTGGTGACATTGAAAATTTTACTGCGGATAGTTCGACGTTACATGATATTTATACAAGCAATTCTAATTCAATTAATAATTACACCGATACATTAGATTTAGATATTTTAAAACCATATTATTATAAAGTAAGAGCTGTTGATAAAGGAAACCTAAAAAGCCACTTCAGCAATGAAGTAAACGACAAGGTGCTTGATGTGCCGATTTTAACATATCCTTTAGATAACGGAATTATAAAGGATTTATTTCAATTCAAATTTATTACCGCTTCATTACCGGCACAATATAAATTGGTAATTCAATCAAACGAAGTTTATGGTACTGTTTACGAAATGGATTTTGGGCTTGATAAAATTAAAGAGGAAGTTTCGGTCAATCCATCGAACTTATTTTTAGAATTGAATAAAAAATATTATTGGCGGGTTCTTACTTATACGGCAAGTTCGGAACAGCCTAATAGCTATAGCAATTTATACTCATTCACAGTTACACAATAATGTGAGGCGGTATTGCAAATAAAAAAATCGATAGCGATTCTTTATTTACTTCCCTTTCTTCTTCATGCACAATTTGATAAAGACAGTTTAACATATACAACAAAAAATTATTCCAATAAATATTTCGGCAACAGCTTCGATAAACTGCTAAATACATATAACTTTACCGCACAATTAAGACAATCGATAAGTACCGATAATTTGTTCTTCGGCATTAATGAAAATTTCTTTTCGACCATTAACAAGACCAACGATGTCAATATCAAAGATGAACAATACCTGAAATTGTTCGGCGAGTACGGTCTATCTGAAAAGTTTAAACTTGGTTTATTACTTAACAGCAACTACTATTCGGATGACAGAACCCTGGCAATTAATAAAGTTTCGATTCTTAACACATCACTATATACAAAGATTCAACCGGCAAATTATATTACGATCACTCCGTTCGGCGGAATTTCCGATAATAACCAGATTGGTGAGAAAGATAACGGATTCATATACGGTACAGAAGCTGCAATCAATGATTACGATTTTGGTGATTTTGAAATATCGTCTTTGTTAAAATATCAAAACGAGGACATATCACCACGTAAAAATACTTTCCGCTACCTCAATCTTGATATATTAAACAATATCGAAAACGATTTTAGAAACACATTAAGCGCTTTTTTTACAAACCAGCGGAAAGATTTTTACTTCACTGCGGATCAATCAGTTACAGATGAGTTTGGAGTGTCTAACAATTTGCAGAGCCGGTTAGAAACAAACTATTTTATCCAGGAAAAATTCTCTTATATACCGTCCTCATCGAGTTTAACGTTTAACATTGAAGGGAGAGCGGCGTGGCGTGATATTGAACGTAACACGCGGTATATCAGTTTAGCAAGTCCGGCAAGCAGTGCTTTTGATACTAAGATAAAAGAATTCCGTTTAGAATTCGTTTCCTATGCAGACTATAAAACCGATGATCTGCTTTTCTCATTTAGATTTTCTTTTTCCGAAAGAGAAGAAAAGCACCAGCCGAGGAAAATTGACGGGCTTTCAAATATAATCTATAATGAAAGAGAAGTTATCGAACTGCAAAAGAACAATAATTCTAAGCTGGCAAATATTTCTTTATCGGGCAATTACAACTTTACAAAGAGCGATCGACTTTTGTTCAGTTTCTTTCACCGCAAGTTAATCTATGATACGCCCAGCGAATTAAATTTCGATGACCGTGACGAGTTGCTAACAATTTCAAGATTAATGTACGAGCGTATATTCAATCCATACTTTAAAGCATTTATCAATATAGAAGGCAGTATTAATAATACTATTTATATTTTCGCCGAGCGGAGTGCTAACAACAATATAAAACGAATATTAAAATTGTCCGCCGGCGGAAGTTTTACTACTAAAAAACTCATTACTACAAACAGCGGCGAGGTTTCCGCTAATTATACTGTTTTCGATTTCGAACAATTAAATCCTACTTATAGAAGTTATTCATTCCGGCAATTTGTGTTCAGGGATTCTACAACATATCATTTAACTGGGAATGCAAAACTCTTTTTAACCGGCTATATAAAACTATCCGAGCAAGGAGATTTTAAGTGGGACAATTTCACAAACAAACCGGTTAGATATTTAAGTGAAAAATATGCCGAGCCAAAAATATTTTATCGACTCCTTGGTTTGAACTTTGGCATTGGTTTGCGCTACTTTATATTGACCACTTATAACATTAAACAAGGTACCGAAAAAGAAATTTTTTCAGAGTACAGAAGTATTGGGCCGGTAATAGAAGTTGAGAATGTTTTATCGGAAAAACTTCAATTAAGATTTTATGGGTGGTACGAGTTCATCAATACTGAAAATAACTCCGGGAGAGAGATGGCTAATTTTAACATCAAACTTTTATATGGATTTTAATTTACCTTGTGACGTTCTCTATTGCATAGTATTGGTAAGTAACTTTATTTTTAAAGTAGTTAAATAGGGAGATGGTTTTGCCTGAAAAAATATTCGAAAAAGAGATCCCAAGTGACAGCAATCTTCTGCCTGAACTAGAAGAATACCTATTATCAATCGCCCAAGAATGCGGTTTACCCGAAGATAAATTCAACAATCTTTCCCTTTCTTTTTCCGAAGCTGCTTCGAATAGTATAGCGCACGGCAACAAAAACGATATCAACAAAAAAATCCGTATTACAATTAAAGTTGATGAATCATATATGACTATTATCATCAAAGACCAGGGAAACGGATTTAACCTGAATACTGTACCGGATCCGACAAAACCGGAAAATATTTTGAAAGACAGCGGCAGAGGAATCCATATTATGAAATCTTTCTTAGATGATTTGAAATATAACTTCACAAAAGACGGTACGGAAACAATCCTGGTTTTAAAACTAAAATAGCTGCAAATACGTTATCACATCCAATTTTATTTCAAAGAAATTTCAAATTAATCTTCATATATTTTGCCTGAAAATCTTTTAATAACACAAAGGAGAATACAATGCCAAGAAGAAAAATTGCATTGATTGGCGGTGGTCAAATTGGTGGTGTGTTAACTCAATTGATTGCTTTGAAAGAACTAGGTGATGTTGTTTTGTACGATATCGTTGATGACTTACCTCAAGGTAAAGGTCTTGATATTGCGGAAGCTTCAAGAGTTGATCAATTTGATGTTACTGTTAAAGGAACAAACAATTATCAAGATATTGAAGGAGCAGATTTAGTTATTGTAACAGCCGGACTGCCGAGAAAACCAGGTATGAGCAGAGACGATCTTCTTGTTACCAATGCTAAAATTATGCAGACGGTTGCCGAGAATATCAAAAAGTATGCGCCTAATTCTATAGTAATTGTTATCTCAAATCCGCTTGATGCGATGGTAACACTTTGCCAAAAAGTTACCGGTTTCGCACACAACAAAGTTATTGGTCAAGCCGGTGTTCTTGATTCATCACGCTTTGCAACGTTTATAGCTTGGGAACTTGGTGTTTCAGTAAAAGATATTAATGCGTTGGTTCTCGGCGGCCACGGTGATACAATGGTACCTTTAGTTCGTTATGCAAATGTTAACGGAATCCCGGTAATGGAGTTGTTGGAAAGAAAATATAAAGATGCAGCAAAAGCAAAAGAAGTTATGGAGGCAATGGTTCAAAGAACTAAAATGGCCGGCGGTGAAGTAGTAAAATTATTAAAAACCGGTTCCGCTTTTTATTCACCGGCAGCTGCGGCAATAGCAATGGCAAAGGCAATCTTAAACGATGAAAAAAGAGTTCTGCCGACTTGCGCATACCTAAACGGTGAATTTGGAATTAAGGGTTACTATGTTGGCGTCCCGGCAGTCTTGGGTGCTAACGGTGCAGAAAAAGTGATTGAACTAACCCTGAACGATGATGAGAAATCAATGTTAAACAATTCGGTTGAAGCTGTAAAAGTATTAGTTGCCGATATGGAGAGATTGGGACTTTAATAAATAACAAGCCCGCCAATTGGCGGGCTTTATGATAATACATTTATAAGTTGTTAAGCTTTTGATTCGTAAACGCTGATATATTTTCTGTCGTTCTTCTTAACTTCAAATTTTACAAATCCATCAATAGTAGAAAACAAAGAATCATCACCGGCACGTTTTACATTAATGCCCGGATGAAATTTTGTCCCTTTTTGACGAACGAGTATTGAGCCGGCAGTAACTTTTTCGCCACCGAATGCTTTAACTCCGAGATATTGCGGATTACTATCGCGTCCGTTACGAGATGATCCTTGACCTTTTTTATGAGCCATAATTAAACCTCCAGTTACTAAGCTATTTTAGTAACTTCAATTCTTGTTAATTGTTGTCTGTGTCCGCGTGTACGTTTATAAGAAATTCTTATTTTCTTTTTGAACACAATTACTTTATCGTCTTTCAAATGTTCCAAAACTTTAGCATGAACTTTAACACCTTTAACCGTGGGGGTACCAACTTTTGTTGTTTTATCGTCATTTAATAACAATACTTTATCAAAAACAACCTCAGCATTAGGTTCTGCTTCTAATCTAGGGACATAATATTTACTTTTTTCAGTAACCTTAAACTGTTGCCCAGCAATATCTACAACAGCAATCATCATTCCTCCAATAATCAAAATTTTGAGCGGTAAATATAGAGATTGGGGTAAAATAAGTCAATAAAACTACCTATACAAATAACGGAAACTCATTAGAAATATATGATTTAACTACTTTTTAAGGGAAAAAGAGAATTCGCTGCCTACTCCAAGCGTACTTTTTACTTCTATTTTAGAGTTATGGGCCTCTAAAATATGTTTTACAATAGCTAATCCAAGACCCGTGCCGCCAACAGAACGCGATCTGTCTTTATCAACCCGGTAGAATCTCTCAAAAATTCTATCCAAATCCTTTTCAGATATACCAATACCGCTGTCTTTAACAAATATAACTGCTTTTTTCGGTTCTTCAATTAATCCGACTTCTACCTTACCCTTCTCAGTATATTTTATGGCATTCATGATAAGATTGACTAGAACTTGTTTTAATTTTTCTTTATCGCCGTATAGCTGAAGATTGGAACTAACCTTTTGAAAATTTAACTCCAATCCTTTTTGCTGGGCGTGAGGTTTCATCTCAAGGTTCAATGTTTCAAAAAAATCATTCACATTGAAATAGCGGAAACTCATTTTCATCTGGCCCGATTCAATCATCGAAATATCAATCAAGTCGTTCAACAAATTATTAAGATTGATTGTATGCTGGTTGGCTTTCTGCAAAAAGGTTTTGTTCACTTTCTCATCATTTAAAGCACCATCCAACAACGTTTCTATAAAACCTTGAATAGCAAAAATAGGCGTTCTCAGTTCGTGGGAAACGTTACCAAGAAATTCCGTTCTCACTTGTTCCAATTTCTTCAAATTAGCAATATCATTTTTTGTTCGTATGAACATTGCTCTAATTTCTTTTTCTAGTTCAAGAAGATATTTACCAAGCTTAATCTCTTCCGGTTTTTCAAATGAGTTTTTTCTTATAGCATTAATAATGTTTTTAACATTTTCTATTTCACTCTTTCTTTTGGCACCAACTATGTTAAGTATTATTAACAGCGTGATAAAGGTAAAGAGAGCAACAACAAAAAATAATTTTGAGTTAGTACCAATGATAAAAGAAAGCAATAATGCAGATATTAGAATGGTAATCGAGATAGGTAATATGTAATTACCGGCGAATAAAAGATTCTCTTTAAGATTATTCAACATTTTTGAAACGATATCCCACCCCTTTGATTGTTTCAATCAGGTCGGCATGTTTATCAAGTTTCTCTCTAATTTTTCTTATGTGCACATCAACTGTTCTTTCAACAACATAAATATCGGTCCCCCAAACATCCCCGAGAATTTTATCACGGTGAAAAACTTTACCGGGGTTTGCAGCTAAATAGGCAAGAATTTCAAATTCTTTTTTAGGAAAAACAATGTTGTTACCGTCAACACTTATCGTATATCTCTCCCTATTTATAACTAAGGGACCTATTTTAATCTCATTTATCATTGCGTTTTCAAGAGTGCTTTCGTGTTTACGCAAATTCGATTTAACGCGTGCAATCAATTTCTTGGGCGAAATCGGCTTCTGGATAAAATCGTCTGCGCCAAGATTCAAGCCGTGTATCTCATCAAGTTCAGATGATTTGGCAGTCAAAAAAATTATAGGAATATTTTTAAACTCATTCATAGTCCGTATTCTTCTGCAAACCTCGTAACCGTCCATCTTAGGCATCAATACATCCAGGATAATCAAATCGGGTTTCTTAGATACTTTCTCGATAGCTTCCATACCATCATTTGCAGTAATTACATGGAATCCTTCTTGTTTAAGATTATATTGTAAAAACTCTACAATATCTTTCTCGTCGTCCACTAATAAGATTTTTTCTTTCATATATTTTTAACTCTTACTTCTTTCTGCTGCTCTGCTGATTTGTATATATTTTCCAATAAGTACATCCTCGCCAACGCTTCTTCGCCGGATGAAATAACTTTTACCCCTTCTCTTATTGATCCGATAAAATGCTTCAACTCATTTTCATACGATTTTCTGAATAAATTTTGAGTGCCGATACTTTTATTTGGTGTGTAATCGATATGACTCGTGCCGATTTTCTTGAACAACCTAAGCGGGTTTAAATAAGCAGTACCGTTTGTACCGTGGGCGGTCAAATTAAATGAATTCGCTTCCGAATACAAATCCCAGCTTACTTCAAAATTAAGCACCATCCCTTTTTTAAAACGAATAATACCGACTACGGAATCTTCAACTTCTTTATTAGACTGGTAAAAATTTTGAACAGCTACCGATTCCAATTCTTCATCACCCATCATCCAGAGAGCTAGATCGAGAATAACAATGCCAAGATCAAATAAAACTCCGCCGCCGGAAAGTTTCTTGCTTAAAAACCATTTCTGGTTGCTGCTTTGTTCCCTCAGCCATCCGCATTTGATATAAAAAAGCTCACCGAGTTCACCGCTGCTAATTAGACTGCGCAATAACATTGCATCCGGACGGAACCGGAGATTCATTCCAACCATTACTTGTTTTTTATTTTTCTTGGCTGCCGATACAATTTCCTTTGCCTCAGAATAATTTAGACTAATCGGTTTTTCAATCAATATATCTTTCTTAGCTTGCAAACAATCTATGGCAAGGTTTAGATGCGTATTTGTTGGTGTTGCAATAATCACCGCATCAAGTTCTTCTTTATCTAACATTTCTTTATAATCAACATATTGGTTTGCCGAAGTAAATTTTTCTGCAACTGTTTTTAATCTGCTTCTATTTATTTCACAAACAGCTTTCAGTTCAACATTTTCAAATTTTGATAGGATTGGCAAATGCACAAGCTGCGCCATTCCGCCGAGTCCAACTACACCAACTTTTGTTTTTTCCATTAAATCGCTACCTCGTTTTTTATTCCGGAACTTCTTGCAAATGCTCTCACCTTTTCGGCAATTCCTTTCGGATCGATACCAATAATTGCATGTAACTCTTCTTGAGTGCCGTGATCAACAAAACTATCCGGCAAACCGATTTTTAAGATATCGTTCTTAAAATTCTTTCCGGCAAAATACTCAAGTACAGCCGAGCCAAATCCGCCAACGAGAGAGTTTTCTTCTACGGTTATAATTTTTTCAAATCGTGCAGCGACATTATCAAGTCGTTCGGTATCTAATGGTTTAACAAAACGCATATTTATTATTTCAGAATTGATACCCGAATCTTCCAATATGATAGAAGCTTTTTTAGCATAATCGACCATGTTGCCAACAGCTAAAATTGCAACATCGTACCCTTCTTTTATCAACTCACTTTTACCAATTTCTAATTGTTCCAAACCCTCTTTCAACTCTACTCCCAAAGCAGAGCCTCGCGGATATCTAACGGCAATGGGACCCTTTTCATAATTGACTGCCGTATAAATCATGTTGCGCAATTCCGCTTCATCTTTGGGCGCCATTACCACCATTCCCGGAATAAATCTTAAATAAGTCAGATCAAAAGAACCATGATGTGTCGGACCATCGGCACCGACAAGACCGGCTCTATCTAATACAAATACAACATGCAGTTTTTGCAAAGCAACGTCATGAATAATTTGATCTATCGCTCTTTGAAGGAAAGTTGAGTAGATAGCAACCACCGGGATAATTCCCTGGGTAGCCATGCCGGCTGCAAATGTTACGGCATGTTCTTCGGCAATACCAACATCGTAGAAACGTTCCGGAATTTCTTTTTGAAGAAAATCTAAACCGGTACCATCCGGCATTGCGGCTGTTACCCCGACAATTTTAGGATTCTGCTTTGCAATCTCTACTAAGGTCTTCCCGAAAATTGAAGTGTAGGAAGGAGCGGCACCGCTCTTTTTAATTACTTGTCCGGTTATTTTATCAAACGGAGTAGCAGCATGTAATCTTTGTTCATGATCTTCCGCCGGTTTATAACCTTTCCCTTTTTCACTTAATGTGTGAACTAATATTGGTCCCGGTAGATTCTTAACATGCTCGAAAATTTTTATCAACTGGTTTACATTGTGACCGTTTACCGGTCCGAAATAGCGGAAGCCCAACGCTTCAAATAACATTCCCGGCGTAACGATCGATTTAATACCGTGTTCAACGCGAGCTGCAACTTTACGTATTCTATCGCCGAAGTTATCGAGCTTACCGGTTAGGTCCCAAATAGCACCTTTGAATTTATTGTACTCAGGGTGAGAGATGACCTCGGTAAAGTAATTGGATATCTGCCAAACATTCGGCGCAATCGACATTTGATTATCATTTAGAACGACAATCAAATTTTTCTTAAGCACACCGGAATTATTCATAGCTTCGTATGCCATGCCGCCGGTCATTGCACCATCTCCAATTACAGCAACAACTTTAATATCTTTTTTGAGAATGTCGTTTGCAACAGCCATACCGAGAGCCGCAGAGATAGAGGTTGATGCGTGCCCGGCGCCGAATGCATCGTAATCGCTTTCCGAACGTTTTAGAAAACCACTCAAACCGTTCAGTCTCCGGATCGTGTCGAGTTTATCTCTTCTCCCAGTAACAATTTTGTGAGGATATGCTTGATGCCCGGTATCCCAAACAATTAAATCTTTAGGAGTGTTAAAAACTTTATGAAGCGCAATTGTCAACTCAACTGTACCGAGCCCACCGCCGAAATGCCCGCCGATCTGTGAGATAACATCAATCATATACTGACGGATTTCAGTGCAAAGAATTTTCAAATCGCTTAAAGGTAATTTTCTAATATCCGAAGGCGAATCGATATTAAATAAAATTTTATAATTTGCTTTATCTACCATCAATAATACCTTATTCCTTGATACCGTTTTCAAGCTGCTTTTTTAATTCAGTTACCTTTAATTCGGCTTGTTTCAAAGTAGTATAACAAAATTTTGCCAGGTTAATTCCTTCTTCGTACAACTTAATTGAATCCTCAAGACTTATTTCCCCTTTTTCAAGTGTATCGGAAATTTCTTGCAATCGTCTTAAAGAATCCTCAAACGAATTTTCCTTTTTCTTAGTCATTATTAATTTTTATTTCTCCATCATAAAATTCTAATTCAATTGGTTTAGTTAATTCGACCTTTTCTTTTCTAGGGACAACCTTACCTTCTTGTCTTGCAAGAACGAACCCTCTTTTTAATGTATTAGTAATATTGTAAGATTCAATTTTACTTTCTAACAAACGTAATTGATTGGCATTGATCATCATTCTGCTATCAAAAAAATTTTGGAATCGTAGAAGCGAATTATCCAGAAACTGCATATTACTTTTAACTAAATCCTGGGGTAAACGAAAACCATAAGACGAGGTAATAAGCTCAATTTCCTGAATACTGTCGTTGATAATGCCAGAAATTTTTTCCGTGAAATAATAGGAAAATTCACCTATAAAGGCAAAAAGGTCGTCTCTATTTGGAGTCGCCAATTCGATTGCCGCAGAAGGAGTCGGCGCCCTAAGGTCGGCAACAAAATCGGAAATAGTAAAATCAATCTCATGGCCGACAGCGCTGATAATAGGAATTTTAGAATCGAACACAGCTCGTGCAACAATTTCTTCATTGAAAGCCCATAAGTCTTCCAAGGAGCCGCCGCCTCGCCCGATGATAATAACATCAATATCTTTTTGCTTATTTAATAATTTGATACTTTCAACTATTTCTTCGGCAGCATCTTCACCTTGTACTTTACATGGCGCAATTACTAATTCTATCAAAGGGAATCTTCGTGCGGCAATACTTTTCATATCCTGAAATGCCGCGCCATTAATGGCAGTCGCAATTCCAATCTTTCCCGGGAATTTCGGAATCGGTCTTTTATGTGCCGGATCGAACAAACCTTCATCTGATAATTTCTGTTTTAATTTTTCAAAAGCAGCTTGAAGTTCTCCAACCCCAGCCGGTTTCATTGAACGAACATCTATTTGATAACTACCGCGCGGCGGATAAACTGTTACTTTCCCTTTGACAACAACTTTCATCCCGTCTTGAGGTGTAAAGAAAACATAATTGTTAACACCTCTCCACATGGTGCAGCTTATCTGTGCATTGGCATCTTTAAGTGTAAAATACCAATGCCCGGAAATGTGCGCCTTGAAATTCGATATCTCACCAATTACACTTATTTCCTGGAAATTTTCTTCAAGTGTAACTTTGATCAGGTTTGTAATTTCGCTAACGGAAAATATGTTCAATACTTCAGCCATTGATTTTGCTAAAAATTAATTGAGAAAAAATTTGAATACAATCCGATACTGAATTCGTGGAAATCTTGTCCACCCTTTATTGTCTGAAAGTTATAGCGATACCTTGCAAATAAAGTGAACACGTTTTGTACCTGGAGCAATCCGAAAGAGAGCTCCGGACTTATCCCGTTATATCCTTTAAAATCAGTAAAGTAATTTATTCCGGTCGAGACATATTCGATAAACTCGAGTTGGAATAAATGTTTGTAGCCAAGCCGCAAAAAATTTTTCTTATCGTGATTAAAAATATATGAATACTCTGCACCAATGTAGCCGGCCGGGTAGTTATACCCCCTTGAATAGAAAGAAAAAATCGGTATCTCTTTCGATAATCCAAAAAAGGATTTGTCTTCTATCAAAACCAATGTTGGAGAAGGAAGACCAAAAATAATTCCGCCAAAACAACAGACTTGAAGAAGATCTAAATCTTTTTCGGCGGCTAAAATCATTTCTTGCGGTATTTCTACTTCGTAAAGCTGGCTTGAGGATTCATTACCTTCAAAGTCATTTACTATCAGTTTGTAAGTAAATTTATTTTGATCTGCTTTCTTGTCTAGAATAAGTTCGAATTTATGGTTATCTGTATATTTTTCTGAAACTTCATATTGATCGCTGTTGATAATAACCATGGATTTGCAGCTATCGCTAGTAAAAAAAGAAAGAACAAATTTATGAGGCGTTTCCGGTGTGATATAAGAATCAATCACAAATATTTCAATATTCCCGGCTCCTACAGTTTCTTCTTGCGAATGCAATATACCGGCAGTCAAAAAAATTATTAGTAAGACTGAATATTTCATATATCTTAATATTAGTTAGGTTAAATTAATAATTATCGGGATAAGATTAGGCATAAAGTCAAACTTAGTTGAGATTTCATTAAAACCGAGACCCCTTATTTTAGTTATGCCACTTTTTGTTGTTTAATGTTTAGTTCGGATTTTATTGCCGTCCTCAATAGATGTAATTTATC